>CAZRPJ010000050.1:0-20572 GCA_964601965.1 uncultured Croceivirga sp. | reverse complement strand
GTGATGGAAATGGGGTGTATTACTCCAATCCAGATTTTAATCCAGAATCTACAGAAGCCACTAGAAATCATATGGTCTTACTGTATGATGAAGCCAGGGAGCTTACCTTATTAGGATTTGAAGATTTACGCCGGGATGTGGCGACCGATGATGATTTTAACGATGCGGTTTTCTATGCCAGAGCAAATCCGCCAGACGCTATACAAGTGGGTAATTTTGCCGAAATAGAAGCTGCCAATGATGCCGATGGTGATGGAATTAATGATGAGTTAGACGATTTTCCGTTTGACCCTGATAAGGCTTTCAACAACTTTTTGCCGTCGGTAAACTCTACCGGTAAATTGGTATACGAAGATTTATGGCCTAGCCAAGGAGATTATGATTTTAATGACTTGGCCGTAGACTACTCTTTTAATCTAATTGCGAATGGGGATAATTTAGTCACCGCAGTAGATGCCTCATTTACTATTGAAAATATAGGAGGTTCACTACACAACGGTTTTGCTTTTGTATTACCTATAGACCCTAGTTTAGTAGCATCCATTGAAGGGCAGGTGATAAATGGAACCTATGAAACCTTATCAAGCAATGGAACCGAATCTGGTACGGCGGCAAATGAAACAGTAATTATCGTAGCTGGAGATTGCTTTGATCTTTTAGACCAAACGATTAATCTATCTATTGATTTCACCACTGCATTAGACGCTTCAGCCTTAGGAGAAGTTCCATTTAATGCGTTTTTAATAGCCAATCAAGATAGAGCCAAAGAAGTGCATCTTCCAGACTTAGCTCCTACAAGTAAGGCGGGTTATTTAGGGACACAGGACGATTTTAGTGATGCCTCTGTGGGTCGCTACTACAAGACTCGAACCAATCTACCTTGGGCCTTAAATATCTATGAAGGCTTTCAGACCCCTCCAGAAAATATACCGATCACCTTACAATATCCACGGTTCATAAACTGGGCAAATTCTGGGGGTACGCAAGACTTAGATTGGTACACACAATAGGCTAAAAAAGAGGATAATGAAGTATTGACAACGTATTGATTACGTTTCACAACAATATTTTCTATTCTTTAAAATGTAGGATAATATTTACAAAACAATAACGAAAAAACTTAATAAATGAATATTGCAGTAGTAGGTACAGGGTATGTTGGTTTAGTAACCGGAACCTGTTTTGCAGAAACGGGAGTGAACGTAGTCTGCGTAGATATCGATAAGAAGAAAGTAGAGATGTTACGTAAAGGGGAAGTACCCATTTATGAACCAGGTTTAGATGCGTTATTAGAGCGCAATATAGACAAAGGAAGAATCTCTTTTACCACTAGTTTAGAAAAAGGGATTAAAGAGGCAGATGCGGTATTTATTGCTGTTGGTACTCCACCAGATGAAGATGGAAGTGCAGATTTAAAATATGTATTGGGTGTTGCTAGAGAAATTGGGCAACACATGGAAGATTATAAAGTAGTTATTACTAAAAGTACCGTTCCAGTAGGAACATCTTATAAAGTGAAGGCAGCGGTTGAAGAAGAGCTACAAAAAAGGGGAGTTCGTATCCCCTTTGATGTGGCCTCAAATCCTGAATTCTTAAAAGAAGGTAGTGCTGTAGATGATTTCTTAAAGCCTGATCGTATAGTGGTTGGTATTGAAAGTAAGCGTGCTGAGAAGGTGATGAATCGTTTATACAAGCCATTCTTAATGAACGGACATCCACTATTATTTATGGACATCTTCTCTTCTGAGATGACTAAGTATGCCGCAAACTCTATGCTTGCTACTAAGATTAGTTTTATGAATGATATTGCCAATCTCTGTGAGTTGGTAGGTGCCAATGTAGATTTAGTACGAAAAGGTATTGGTTCTGATACACGAATTGGAAATAAGTTTATTTATCCGGGTACTGGATATGGTGGTAGCTGCTTCCCTAAAGATGTACAGGCACTTGTGCGTACCGCTGATGAGTACGGACATTCTTTAGAGGTATTAAAGGCTGTTGAGGCAGTTAATTATCGCCAAAAAAATACGCTAGTAGAAAAGATTAAGGCCCATTTTGGGGGCGACTTAAAGGGCAAGCAATTTGGCCTTTGGGGACTGGCATTTAAGCCAAAAACCGATGATATGCGTGAGGCACCATCTCTTGTGATCATTGATCAGTTAAAAGCATTGGGTGCCAATATTAGAGCCTATGATCCGGTAGCGATGCATGAAGCAGAACGCATTCTAGGAAATAAGATTGAATATGCCAAAGATGAATACGATGTATGCATTGATGCGGATGCGCTTATAGTTGTTACAGAATGGTCAGAGTTTAGAATGCCAAACTTTAGGATTCTAGAAAAATTAATGAATGAGAAAACCATTTTCGATGGTAGAAATATTTACGACCCAGAAGAAATGGTAGATCAAGGCTTTAATTACTACAGTATTGGTAGAAAAGTGGTGAAGATCTCTGAAGAAGAATCTGTAAACGCTTAAAAATAGAAAAGATGAAAAGAATATTAGTAACCGGAGGTGCAGGATTTGTTGGATCACATTTATGTGAGCGACTTCTGAAAGAGGGGAATGAAGTTGTTTGTATGGATAATTATTTTACGGGACGTAAGAGTAAGATTGTTCATTTAATGGACAACCCGTATTTTGAACTGATAAGACATGATGTAACCCTACCTTATTTTATTGAGGTAGATGAGATTTACAATCTAGCGTGTCCTGCTTCACCGGTACATTATCAATACAACCCTATAAAGACTATTAAAACTTCCGTTTTAGGGGCTATAAATATGTTAGGTCTTGCAAAGCGAATCAAGGCTAAAATTTTACAAGCCTCCACTAGTGAGGTCTACGGGGATCCAGAAGTACACCCACAACCAGAAGATTATTGGGGACATGTAAATCCTATAGGAATTAGGTCTTGTTATGATGAAGGAAAACGTTGTGCGGAGTCTCTTTTTGTCAATTATCACAATTCTAATGAGGTGCTCGTAAAGATCATAAGAATCTTTAATACCTACGGGCCTCGTATGGAACCGGACGATGGTAGAGTGGTCTCTAATTTTATCATGCAAGCCCTTCAAGGGCAGGACATTACCATTTTTGGAGATGGTACTCAAACCAGAAGTTTTCAATATGTGACAGACTTGGTAGATGGCATGATAAAAATGATGGACACCGAAGATTCCTTTATTGGACCAATTAATATTGGGAATCCTGGAGAGTTTACCATGCTAGAATTGGCCCAAAATATCATTGATATTACTGGGTCTAAATCTAAGATTATTCACTTGCCATTACCATCTGATGATCCAATGCAACGACAGCCGGATATTAGATTGGCTAAGGAAAAATTAAAAGGTTGGGAACCTTCTGTAGAACTGCGCGATGGTCTAACAAAAACGATCGCCTATTTCGATGGGATGCTTCAAGATAAAAGTATAAAGGAATTGGTGAATTCATAGATTAAGTTTTAATAAGTAGAATAATGGATGCAATTCAAATGATAGTCAATATTCTGGAAATCCTACTGCTGACTTATTTTGGGTTTGCATCCATTTACATTTTTGTTTTTGGATTAGCAGGATTGTTCTCTCAAAAACAACGCAAAAACATCACACAAAAACAGCGCAAGTTTGCCGTTTTAATACCCGGCTACAAAGAAGATAATGTCATTGTTGAGGTAGCAAGACGCGCCTTAGAACAGAGTTATCCTGAAGAATTGTTTGATGTGGTGATTATCGCAGATTCCTTCCAGGAAATCACCTTGCAAAAATTAAGAAAACTACCTATTAAATTGGTGGAGGTTTCTTTTGAAAAAAGTACCAAATCCAAAGCGCTAAATAAAGCCATGGAGGTCATTGGAGATGATTACCACGTGGCATTAATTTTAGATGCAGATAATATTATGGAGTTCGACTTTGTCTCCAAGATTAATGCTGCTTTTAACAAAGGGTATAAGGTGGTTCAAGGCCATAGAATGGCAAAAAACCTAAATACCCCTATGGCAATCTTAGATGCCATTAGTGAAGAGGTCAATAATCATATTTTTAGAAAAGGGCATCGAGTACTTGGGCTTTCATCCGCGCTTATTGGTTCTGGGATGGCTTTTGATTATCACTTTTTTAAATCTACCATGGCCCAAGTGAATGCCATTGGTGGTTTTGATAAGGAGTTAGAACTAAAACTTCTTAAAAATAGAAATCAGATAGAATACCTTCATAACGCACTTGTTATGGACGAAAAAGTCCAAAAGTCCGAGGTTTTTGCAAATCAGCGCAAGCGTTGGCTTTCTGCACAGTTTGTATACTTTAGACGTTTTGCGGCTTCAGGACTTAAAGAACTACTTCTAAGAGGAAACATAGATTTTGCAGACAAGGTATACCAAATGATATCTCCGCCACGCATTCTTCTTTTGGGAATCGTTGGCATCCTTACATTGGCCTATTTTGTTCTAGAGAATATGCTGGCTATTGAAGGCAATATGGTCCCCGCTTTGTACTGGTATGTGACACTCTTCATTACAATCACGGCATTTTTTATGGCAATTCCTAGGTCTTTTTATACAAGAAGGACATTGCACGCCATACTAACATTGCCCAAGGCTTTTGGGGTGATGTTTCTTTCGCTTTTTAAGCTAAAAGGGGCAAATAAAAAATTTATTCACACCCAGCACGGTACTGTGAATACCTAATCGCAAAAAATGAAAATAGGCATAGAAGGACAACGGCTTTTTAGAAAGAAAAAGCATGGAATGGATATGGTGGCCTTGGAGCTCATCAAAAATCTACAAAGAATAGATCAAGTCAATGAATATGTGGTTTTTGTAAAGCCCGATGAAGATGATACTTGTATCCCAGAAGCGCCCAATTTTAAGATAGTAGAACTTACTTCCAAATTTGGTTATCCAGGTTGGGAACAGATAGAACTGCCAAAAGCGGCTTATAGGGAAGGTTGTGATGTACTTCATTGTACCAGTAATACAGGCCCTTTATTTTGTAAAGTGCCTTTGGTAACCACCTTACACGATATTATTTACCTTGAGAGTATTAGCCTTTTTAAAAGGCAAGGTACTTGGTACCAGAAGTTAGGCAATATGTACCGCCGTTATTTTGTACCCCCGGTAATTAAGAAAAGTAAAAAAGTGATTACGGTATCTAATTATGAGAGAAACCGTATTAATAAATACTTCGGATTTAAAGACAATAGGTTAACAGCCATCTATAATGGTGTGGGGGAACACTTTAAAAGGGTAACCCAACCAAAAACACTTGCCGCCATTAAAGAAGAATTTAATTTACCAGATAATTTTTTCTTCTTTTTGGGGAATACAGACCCTAAAAAAAACACCATTGGGGTATTAAGGGCCTTTGCAGATTTTAATAAAACCTATCCAGGTAAATATCATCTGGTGATGTTAGATTATGATGAGCAAGAATTACGGCGCATTTTACACTCTATCAATGCTATTGAAGTTAGAGCACTTATTCATTTAACGGGCTACGTACCAAATGAAAAATTACCGGCTCTTATTAGTCAATCTACTATTTTTCTCTATCCATCACTAAGAGAAAGTTTTGGTATTCCTATTCTTGAGGGGATGGCATGCGGGGTCCCGGTAATTACTTCCAATACGTCTTCTATGCCAGAAGTAGCTGGAGAAGAAGCGGCTTTAATTATAGATCCTTTCAATCCTCAAGAGATTGCCAACGCTATGAGAAATTTGGTAGAAGACAAGATGTTGGCCAAAGTTTTAGCTGAAAAAGGAATTGAACGTGCCAAAGACTTTTCATGGAAAGCCATGGCGCAAAATGTGTTAGAGCTCTACGAAGATGTATATCAAAACTTAAATACTACGGTATGATTAAGGGTCGGGATATAATAGTAATGGGTATCCAAGCTTGGGATATTGAGATTGGAAGTAACTGCAAGAACATAGCCACTGAAATGGCTAAGCATAATAGGGTTCTTTATGTAAATCCACCAATGGATCGTGTATCCCGCTATCGAGAAAAGAATACCGAGAAGATTAAAAAACGCATTCAGGTACAAAAAGGACAGGCAGAGGATTTGGTTGAAATTGGAGAGAATATGTGGAATCTCTACCCAAAATCAATGACAGAGTCTATTAATTTCATTAAAAATAAAACACTCTTTGACCTGTTGAATCGCATAAATGCCAAGCGGTTTTGCGCGGATATTCAAACTGCCATTAATCGTTTGCAATTCAAGGATTTTATCATCTTTAATGATAGCTCCATGTTTTTAGGTCAGCATATAAAAGCGCTATTGAAACCCGCTTTTTATATCTATTACATGCGGGATTATTTAACGAAGAATCCCTACTGGCGAAAAAATGGAGTTCGATTAGAACCAAAACTTATTAAAGACGCAGACTGCGTAGTGAACAATTCTACGCTCTACACGGAATATGGAAAACAATTCACGGAACATTCCTATATGGTGGGCCAAGGTTGTGACACCTCACTTTTTAATGACGAATTAAGAGAAATAACGGTTCCAGAAGATTTAAAAAGCATTCCGGGACCTATTATTGGCTATGTGGGGTTTTTAAGTAGTAGACGATTAAGTATTGAGCTTTTAATACAACTAGCAAAAGCACGTCCTCAATGGAGCCTTGTTCTGGTTGGTCCAGAAGACGATCAATTTAATAGCTCCGAGCTTCATGAAATAGACAATGTTTATTTCTTAGGAAGTCGAGATTCCCAAGAACTACCAAACTATATTAAGGGCTTCGATGTGGCTATTAATCCACAGTTAATTAATGAGGCTACTATTGGGAATTACCCTAGAAAAATAGATGAATATTTAGCCATGGGGAAACCCACCGTTGCTTCTGCTACCAAGGCCATGGAATACTTTAAAGACTTCACCTATTTAGGGGTTACAGCAGAAGACTATGTAAATCTTATTGAAAAAGCGTTGGCAGAGAATTCTCCAGAATTGGCAGCAAAACGCAGAGAATTTGGCTTGTCTCATAGTTGGGAGAATAATGTAAATGAAATCTATAACTGCATTTTACAAGTTAAACGCACCTCTGCATAAAGAAAAAGGTATGGGAATAGTAGATCGCATAAAATCCAGTCCTAAGCTAAAGCAATTGGCTTTGCGAATGATAGCACCAAAACGAAACCCAAGACCCAGACTTTGGGTTCGTTGGTTTTTAAATCCTTTGAAACATAAAAAAGGAAAAGGAGCCCTCATTCGCAGGAACAGTAGAATAGATGTCTTTCCTTGGAAACGTTTTGAAATTGGGGAATTAACTACCATTGAAAGCTTCTGTACTATAAACAATGGATCTGGAGATGTGTTGTTGGGAGACCGTGTACGTGTGGGTATTGGCAGTGTAATTATTGGCCCTGTGAAAATGGGAAGTGGTTCTGGATTAGGGCAGCATGTTTTTGTCTCTGGCTTTAATCATGGTTATGCAGATGGCAATAAGAATTCTAGCGAACAACCTCTAGATATTCGTCCTACAGTGATAGAAGAAGATGCGCATATTGGCGCTAATTCTGTGGTGTTAGCAGGAGTAACCATTGGTAAACGTTGTCAGGTAGGTGCTGGAAGTGTTGTCACCAAGGATATTCCTCCGTACTCCATTGCAGTAGGGAATCCTGCTCGAGTCATCAAACAATTTAATCACCATACGGGAGAATGGGAGTCGGTTTCTAAAAAGAAACCAGTAACGGTATAAAAAACAAAGCTTATGAAGGCGTTAGAACTATTTTTTTGGATTGCTTTATTTGTAATATTCTATTCGTACTTAGGATATGGAATTGTCTTATTTGCCATTATTAAAATTAGAAGGCTCCTTGGTTTAGGAAAACCATTTCAAGGCAATGAAGACTATTTGCCAGAGGTAACGTTGTTTGTAGCTGCATACAACGAGAAAGACTACTTAGACGAAAAAGTGGCAAATTCTAGATCCTTAAACTATCCAAAGGAAAAGGTGACTCAACTTTGGGTAACCGATGGTTCAGATGATGGAACTCCAGAGCTTTTAAAGAAGTATGAAGATGTAACGGTTTTGCATGAGCCAGCTAGAAATGGAAAAATAGCAGCTATGAACCGTGGTATGAAAGAAGTGAAAACTCCTATTGTTATTTTTTCTGATGGAAATACCAGCTTGGGAAAAGAATCTATCCAAGAAATTGTGAAATTATTCCGTAACCCAAAAGTGGGCTGTGTTTCTGGAGAAAAAAGAATTTACTCAAAAGATGCAGACAGTGCTGCAGGCGCTGGTGAAGGCATGTATTGGAGATATGAATCCCAACTTAAAAAATGGGATGCAGAATTGTATTCTGTTGTGGGTGCTGCCGGAGAACTTTTTGCTATCCGTACAGAATTGTGGCAAGAGGTAGAAAAAGACACGTTGTTAGATGACTTTATGATTTCATTGCGCGTGGCTATGCAGGGTAAAACTATTCAATACAATCCGGAGGCTTATGCCATTGAAAATGCCTCGGCGAATGTAAAAGAAGAATTAAAAAGAAAGGTACGCATATCTGCGGGGGGCATACAATCTGTAGTTAGATTGGCATCGCTGCTTAATATTTTTAAATATGGCACCTTGTCCTTTCAGTACATTTCTCATCGTGTATTACGTTGGACGCTTACCCCACTTTTACTACTTCTAATTATTCCCGCGAATTTGTTTTTAGCACTTAATGAAGGCCTTTTAACTTTAGGTATTTATAGCTTCTTATTCTGGGGGCAAGTAGTATTTTATGCCGCGGCCCTGCTAGGATGGTTCTTAGAGAATAAGCAAATACGGCTTAAGATGTTATTTATTCCGTATTACTTCTTTATTATGAATTTGTCTGTTTTCTTAGGTTTCAGAAGGTACCTCAAAGGAAGTCAGTCTGTGAATTGGGAGCGCGCACAACGAGGCGGGCAAACAACAAAAGCAGTAGCTTAAACCACCGCAGGAACGCCTAAGGGAAGATCAAAATAGAAGGTACTTCCTTTTCCTACCGTACTTCTTATTTTAAGTTGTCCACCATTTTTATTGACAAAGTTTTGGCAAAGGACTAAACCAAGACCAGTACCTGGTTCTTTTTCAGTTCCCAACTTGCTAAAATGTTCGTTAGGGTTTAAGATTTTAGAAATATCTTCTTTTGGAATTCCTTGTCCGTTGTCTTTTACTTCAACAATGATTCGGTCATCCTTTAAAATGCCTTGAACTTTTATACGCCCTTCAACGGGGGTAAACTTGATAGCATTAGAAAGTAAGTTTCTTAACACCGTTTTGGTGGTATTTAAATCGGCATGAACAAAAGTCGCATCTGGGATAGAATTAACAAGTTCAATCTTCTTGTGTTCACTTCCCAGTTTAAGTAAGCGAAAGGTTTGCTCAACAATATCTTTTAAGTCTAGGTTCTCTGGAATAACTTGTATTTGATCACTTTCAGATTTGGCCCATCCAAGAAGGTTTTGAAGAAGATTTAATGCTTCGTCCATGGTCTTTAAAAGTTCAAAGACAGTTCCGTCTACAAACTCATCCGACTTAGGATCAATAATACCACGCATAATAAAATCCATCTTAAGTTTGGCGGCACTCAAAGGAGAACGTAAATCGTGGCCAATAATAGAAAACATCCGATCCTTTAGGGCATTGGATTGTTTTAAATTTTCTGCCTGTTGTTCTATTTGATTTCTTGCACGTCTTAATTCAATATGGGTTTCAATACGTGCTATTAATTCCTGCTCATTAAATGGTTTGGTTACATAATCTACGCCACCAACCTCAAAGCCCTTTACCTTGTCCTTAATATTTACTTTTCCCGTAAGGAAAATGACAGGGATGTCTTTGTATTTGGCAAAGCTTTTTACTTTTTCACAAAGTTCAAACCCCTCTATTCTGGGCATAATAACGTCTAATAAAATTAGATCAGGAAGTCGTTCTTCTAATAATTCAAACAAGTAATCATCGTCACTTATACCCTTGTACTCAAAATTATTTCGCTCAAGTATAAATCGCAGTAGCTCTAGATTAAGCTGTTCGTCATCCACTGCGAGTATATAAGGTTTTTCAGTAACTTGCTGATTCATTGTGAAATAGGATCTAATTTAGTTTTCAATGACACAATCATTAAAAAGAAAGAATATTCTTACAATATCCTTAACGATATTATAAGGAATATGGTATAATTGAATTTATAAATGTAATTTGAAGCTTCTACCACCAAAAAAGGCGGTTTCACAACATAAATGCAGGGAAAATAAATTGTAGGAATATATTTACAAAAAAGTAATATTTATAGTATGGAATATGTATTGGTAACAGGCGGGGCTGGTTTTATAGGCTCTAACTTTGTTCCCTATTTTTTGGAATATAATCCCGCAGTGCACCTAGTAAATTTAGATGCATTAACCTATGCAGGTAATTTGGAAAATTTATCAGAGGTAGCTGATCATGACCGGTATACCTTTGTTAAGGGGGATATTTGTGATAGAAGTCTAATTGAAACGCTTTTTGAGAAATATGACTTTAAAGGGGTTATTCATTTTGCTGCTGAATCTCATGTAGATAATTCCATAACAAATCCAGATGCATTTATGCAGACAAACATTCTGGGGACTTTTAATCTCATAGATGTTGCTAAAAAGCATTGGATGGTGGGGCCTGGTATTTATAAGGAGGCTTATAAAAACTCTAGATTTCACCACGTATCTACAGACGAGGTATACGGAACCTTGGGCGAAGAGGGATTGTTTATGGAAACAACACCTTACGCACCAAATAGTCCTTATAGTGCTTCTAAAGCTTCTTCAGATTTTATAGTAAGGAGTTATCACCATACCTATGGAATGAATGTAGTGACCACGAATTGTTCTAACAATTATGGTCCTAAGCAACATGACGAAAAACTTATTCCAACAATAATTAGAAAAGCCTTGAGCGGCGAAGCTATCCCAATTTATGGCGACGGAAAAAATGTAAGAGATTGGCTCTATGTACTAGATCATTGTAAAGGAATTGATCTTGCTTATAAGACCGGAGTTTCAGGTGAAACTTACAATATTGGCGGAAGAAATGAGCGTAACAACCTTTACATTGCTAATAAGGTATGCGAAGTATTAGACAGCAAACACCCAAAAGCCGATGGTTCTTACACAGACCAAATAACCTTTGTTAAGGACCGCGCTGGTCATGATTTTAGATATGCTATTGACGCTACTAAAATTGAAAATGAGCTAGGCTGGGAAGCCGATGAAAATTTCGAAACAGGCATACAAAAAACCATTGATTGGTATTTAGCACGCTACGTTGCAAATACCAACGCTAGTTTAGCCAAAAAATAACCTACTAAAACAACAGCATGAAAGGAATTATCCTAGCAGGAGGCTCAGGAACCAGACTGCATCCATTGACTTTAGCGGTAAGTAAACAATTAATGCCTGTTTACGATAAACCAATGATTTATTATCCACTGTCTACCTTATTAGAGTCTGGCATTTGGGAAATATTGATTATCTCTACCCCGCACGATCTCCCATTATTTAAAAAGTTATTAGGAGACGGACGTAAGTATGGCTGCCGTTTTGAATATGCAGTACAAGAAGCCCCAAATGGTTTAGCGGAGGCATTTTTAATAGGAGAAGAGTTTATTGGTGATGATAAAGTAGCCTTGATTCTAGGAGACAACATTTTTTATGGATCCGGATTAGATACTTTACTACAATCTAATAATGATCCAGATGGAGGCATTATTTATGCCTATCACGTAACAGATCCAGAACGCTATGGGGTGGTAGAATTTGATGAAGATGGCGCAGCGATTTCTATTGAAGAAAAGCCGGCTAATCCAAAATCGAATTATGCAGTTCCTGGAATTTACTTTTACGACAATGACGTTGTAGAAATCGCTAAGAATATCAAACCAAGCCCAAGAGGTGAATTAGAAATTACCGATATTAATAGAGAATATCTAAAGCGTGGTAAATTGAATGTTTCCATTATGGATAGAGGAACCGCTTGGTTAGATACCGGAACTTTTTCTTCCTTAATGCAAGCGGCTCAATTTGTTCAAGTAATTGAAGAGCGGCAAGGATTAAAAATTGGAGCTATTGAATCGTCGGCCTATAAAATGGGATATATCACTAAAAATCAATTCAAAAAATTAACCGAACCTTTTTTAAAGAGCGGTTACAGTAAAACCTTGTTAGAAGTAATTTCTTAGTATGCAGATTGTTAAAACAAACATAGACGGTTGTTTCGAAATCATTCCTCGCGTATTTGAAGACGAACGAGGATACTTTTTTGAAAGTTTCAATCAATCAATTTTTGAAAGTGAAACCGGCGCCAAACCATTTTTTGTGCAGGACAACCAATCTTTTTCAACGAAAGGAGTACTAAGAGGACTTCATTTTCAGAAGGGAATCCATGCCCAAGCAAAATTAGTTCGTGTTTTACAAGGAGAAGTATTAGATGTTGCTGTAGATATTAGAAAGGATTCTAAAACCTACGGACAAATTGTTAGAACAGTACTTTCTTCAGATAATAAAAAGCAATTATTTATACCAAGAGGTTGCGCGCATGGATTTGTGACGCTTAGTGAGACAGCAGCATTTTTCTACAAATGCGATAACTTCTACAATAAAGCCTCAGAAGGAGGAGTTTTGTACAATGATCCGCAATTAAATATTGATTGGATTTTAAACGAATCAGAACTCATTATTTCGGATAAAGACAAGATTCTACCAACCTTAAATGAATTTGTAGCAAGTTAATTCATGAAGATATTAGTTACTGGAGGCGCTGGCCAATTAGGACAGACATTACAGCAAATAGCCCAAAAAGAAACCAATCTTAGTTTTGTTTTTAAGTCATCTTCAGACTTAGATATTACGGATTACGATGCAGTTCACGAAGCTCTTACAGCTTCTGATTATGCCTATTGTATTAATTGTGCTGCGTATACCAATGTAGATAAAGCAGAAACCGAAACAGATAAAGCTAGGTTGGTGAATATTACCGGTGCTAGAAACCTCGCTTTAAATTGCAAGGAAACAGGAACCGTACTAATTCATATTTCTACAGATTTTGTTTTTGATGGGTATTTAAATGTTCCCTACAGAGAAGAAGATATTGCCAGACCTATTGGGTTTTATGGGGATACCAAATACAAGGGGGAACGTGCCATAATAAACAATTTAGAAGAACATTTTATTCTAAGAACTTCTTGGTTGTATTCAGAACATGGGCATAATTTCATGAAGACCATGCTACGACTAGGAACGGAACGCGACGCATTATCCGTGGTATATGATCAAGTAGGAACCCCAACCTATGCCAAAGATTTGGCGCATGCAATTTTGCAAATTATTAAAGCGCATAGCATTGATTACGGGGTATATAATTTTAGTAATGAGGGAGTGGCAAGTTGGTATGACTTTGCAAAAGCTATTTTTGACGGATATGGTGTAGAGGTACAATTATCACCCATACTTTCAGAAGATTTTCCAACCCCGGCAGCCCGCCCTAAATACAGTGTATTAGATAAAACTAAGATTAAATCTACTTTTCAATTAACAATACCTCATTGGCGAGATAGTCTTAAAGTGGCACTGGCAGCATATGCCCAAACTACCGTATAAAACAAAAGAACTTTTGTAGGGCTCACATGAGCGAATAGTTATCTTTGAGTTTTGGCTTTTTTATGCAAAAACTATTCGACTTTTATGAGCAAACACGCTCAAAATATCTTGCCCAAAGTGACAAGGTTAAGAAACGCATGATCTTCTTGTCCTATTCAAGAGTCGTCGCTTTTATTCTTATACTCCTAGCAATTTATTTTTTTAGAGCCCAAGTTTTATGGGCTACCCTAGGATCCGTTCTGGGCCTAGCGCTATTTTTGTTTTTGGTACGGTTCTATGAAGATACTAAGGGTACGTATAGACATCTGCATGCCCTTATAAACATCAATAGTACAGAATTAAAAGTCTTAAATCACGATTTTCTGGCGCTCCCTGCTGGTGAAGAATATATAAATCCGCAGCATTCCTTTAGTCATGATATTGACCTCTTTGGACAAGGATCTTTTTATCAATATTTAAACAGGACACAGCTTAAAAGAAGTAGCGATGTTTTGGCGACACTGCTTACATCCAATGCGGTGGATGCTATTGCGGCAAAACAAGAAGCAATAGATGAATTAGCTTTACAACCAGAATGGCGCCAAAATTTTGGGGCAAAGGCTTCTCTGGTTCACAAGGATTTGCAGATAGATGAGGCTATTTCATGGCTAGAGAACTACAAGTCCTTTGTACCCAAATCCATGCATTATTTACCATGGCTATTTTTAAGTGGTTTTGTAGCGCTAGTCATTGCTACATATAATTGGAGTTGGTCATTAAATCCGTTAATCCTTTGGATTGTTGTTGGACTAGGTATTACTGCAAGGAACTACAGAAATCTTTCGGCGCTCTCACAACGCGCTGATAAGGTGAAATCAATTTTTAAACAGCATGCTCAACTTCTACAGCTCATAGAAGAATCGACCTTTGAAGCACCGCAATTAAAATTTCAAAAACAGCGCTTGTTAGTAGGTTCTAAAAAAGCTTCTGAAGCAATTAATGCTTTCTCGAAGCATTTAAATACCATGGATTACAACAACAATATCTTTTACGCCATTTTTGGCAATGGTTGTTTTCTAGGAGCTTTGCTAACAGCGTACAGGATAGAGGAATGGATTCAGCAATATGGAGAGCATGTTGAAGAATGGTTCCAAGTAGTAGCATTCATGGAGGCCTACTGTAGCTTGGGAAATTTTGCTTTTAATCATCCCCGTTATGCCTATCCAGAATTAACAGGAACCCCTAATTTCTTGCAGTGTACAGCATTGGGCCATCCGCTTATACCTACGAATAAAAATGTGCGGAATAATTTTAGCATTGGGTCACAGGACTTTTTTATCATAACAGGTTCTAATATGGCCGGCAAGAGTACCTTTCTTAGAAGTGTAGGCTTGTGTATTGTAATGGCAAATGTAGGCCTACCCGTATGTGCGGAAAGCTGTTTGTACCATCCAAGAAAATTGGCAACAAGTATGCGAAGCATTGATTCCTTGCAAAGAGGAGATTCCTACTTCTTCTCAGAATTGAAACGACTTAAGCAAGTGGTACAGTGGCTTAAGCAAGACGAATATTTTTTACTATTAGACGAGATACTAAAAGGAACCAATAGTCATGATAAAGCCATTGGCTCCAAAAGATTTTTGGCTAAACTTATAAGAATGCAGGCCACAGGACTAATTGCTACTCATGATTTAAGCCTTTGCGAAACAGCAAAAGACCATAACAATGTGTACAATTATCATTTAGATGCAACCATCTCAAATAACGAACTCACGTTTGACTATCTCCTAAAAAAGGGAGTAAGTGAGACCATGAATGCCTCTTTCCTTTTAGAAAAGATGGATCTTGTTTAAAAGGGTTTTAATCCTTTTACTTGCACCTTATGAAAAGAATCTGCTTGTAGGCGTAATAACTCCTCGGCCTTCTCCTTTTTGTAGCGATAGAGTTCTTCTTCAGATTTTATGTCTTCATAAATTTCTTGGTTCATACTCGCATCGGTGGAAAGTAGTAGCTTTCGTTGTGCCACTTTTTGGGTTACCCAAGTAGCCACCACACTTTCTTGCTCTTCAAATTTATAATCGTATTCTCCCTTTGGTGCTAATAGTTTAGCAATGATAGGAGCAGTTTCTATAGCAAGAAACAACAAGAAAATAAAGAAGGATGGAAACCAAGGTAGTTTTCCTAAAGCATTGATACGTGCCATGAGACCATCAAAGCCATCAATAACTGGCTGTGACTGCGATACCGCCGTTTCATAATCTGTATTCAAGGCTGCAATCTGTGCTTCAATTCCACTGATTTTTTCACCATTTGTCACCTTTAAGGCATTTAACTCAGACAAATAAGCGTCGTGCTTTTCTCTCTTTTCTTCGTAAACGGGTCCCTTGCCCAAAAGACCAGTACCAGCTGTTCCTTCTGCTTCGGAGATATAGGTGTCGTACAAGGCGTTGGTCTCTGCTTCTTTTAAAGCTATTTCGTTTTTAAGATTGGCAATGTCTTGATTTAGTGCTTCAATGGTAGGTGTGTACTGCATGGCAAGTTGCTCCTTATTGGCCAATGTCATGCTGTTTTTCTCCTCCAAGAGCACTTGATTAATTTCTTTTTCAAAAATTTTCATTTCTAATGGTTTCGAAATTACCACCGCAATAATGATAGCCAAAATAATACGTGGAGCCGCTTGGAGAAGCTCACTCTTGCGATTATCTCTTTTCTTGATTGTAGATACGATGTATCTATCTAGATTAAAGATGAGCAGACCCCAAATGAAGCCAAAGAAAATAGCAGTATAAATAGAATCGAAAACGGTGTAAAGGGCATATCCACTGGCGATAAAGGCCATGACCGCAGTAAAAAATACGGTAGCACCAATTCCTGCGTATTTGTTTTGTTCTCCTTTAGAACAAGTTTCTAATATGTCCTGGTCTGCGCCAGAACAGAAAATAAAAAAGCGTTGCAACATGATAGTGTTCGTTAAGGTTATGTACTTGATTTTAATCGCACTGCTAGAACCCTTTCCTTGGCCCTGGAAGGTTGGTGGTGGGCAACGGAAACGTTGTGGGTAAGAATCGCGATAGTGTTAGAACGCAACTTTTTTTCATTTGTTACAAAAAAGCCTCCAAAATGAAGGCTTTTGCGTTGTTTTATGGTAAAATTGATGAGAATTACTTCCTTTTTACGCGAATAGGTGCTTTGGAAATATTGACCACGGGACGTTTTGAATTGTTCCGCTTACTCTCAATATTTAAATCTTTATCAGCTTTTAATAAGGCAATTGCTTTATCGGATGAAATTTCTTGTCCTTCGTAAAAAAACACCGCTCCTTTCTTAGCCATATCAATCACATGATCTAATGGTGAAGGCGGTGTAGGAGGTGCAGGAGGCAGGGCAGACGCATTCACACTAATAGTTGGGCCATCATTAGGGTCCTGATTTTTTAGAATACTGTCTACTTTTACTGAGGCATACTCCTGGTCGCTGGCTATTTTAGGTTGTTTGGGTGGTTTTGGAGGTTGTACCCCTTGGGTGGCCATTTCCGAGCGTGGTGGTTTAGGTGCTTTTGGTGGTTCCGGGATGTAAGGAAACGGTTCAGCATCTGCACGTTGTTTTTCAGACATTTTATTGTAAATGAAGGTCATGCGCTCCACTTCTTTCATTTTTATGCGCATTTCATTTTTGGGCATTTCATTGTATTTTTTGGCCAAGGAATTGTATTCCTTCATTTCATCCCTAGTGGCCCCTTTGTCCTGATTGTCAGCTTTATCGGGAGCAAATGGGGTGTTCCCTTTTCCTTTAACGATCTCCTGTGTAGGGGTCACCATTCTGTAAAACCCATACTCCTTTAGGGTATTAAATAAGAACCAAGTTTCTTCATTGGATAGTGTTTCTTCTGCACTAACATGAATGTTTAAGATGTTGTTTCTTATTTCTGGAGTGATGTCTTGATGTAATTTATACACAAATTGTTTTAGTGCTTTTTTTGCAATTTGCTTACCATCTACCACGTATTGGTTGTTTGGTAGGACATGAATTTCCATGCTTCGAGCCGTATGCTCCGTATTTTTAAGTTCATCTGTTTCAGCAGGGTAATAAACCTCATTTTTAGTACTAAAGCCATACGTCATTAATGCCACCAGAGGCAATAAAAGCAAGCTTTTTAAGATCATAATTTTTGGTGATGTGCTTCTTTTCATGATGATAAATCGTTTTTTGATTGATGAATAATTGATAGCATTCGCCATCTTGACTGACTGATATTTCACCTTGCTTTCATTTGATAAATAAGACAGCAAGGTATTTTGGTAGGACTTGGTGCTGATATCATTTTTTAATACCGCACTATCCGCTAAAAATTCGTGATTTAATTTTATGTTTCTTTTGTAGAGTATTACCAATGGATTAAACCAAAGGAATACATGCAGAAGTTCTATCAGTAAAACATCTAGGCTATGCAACTGGTTTGCATGCGTCTCTTCATGTAACAACACCTCTTGGGGGATCGATTGGTTTTCGAGTTCCTTTTTATTAAGAAATACGTAGTGGAAAAAGGTATGTGGAGGTAAAAGTGCTGTTAGCAATACCCGCGTGGTAGTGGCCTCCTTTCTTTTAGGATTGCGTTTTATTCTATAAAAAATCTGTAACAGATGACTTATAAACCTAAAACCAACGATTATCACACCAATGCCATAAACAGACCAGAGTAGCAATGACCAGTTTACAACTTCCATATCACTTGCGGGCTGGTTCCCTAAGGGTGCTTCAGAAGTTACCAAAGTATCTGTGGCCAGGGTCTCCGGGAGGACTGGTGGTTCTGTATAGGTAGTAAATACCAAAGCAGGTATGATAAGCGATGCTACTATGCTGCCCAATAAATAGAATCGCTTAAAATGGTGCATGCGCTCTTTTTCCAGTAAAAACTGATAAAAAACTAGAAATAGGGCCATGCAGGCAAAAGATTTTAATAGATATGCTAACATGGCTATTTGTTTTTAATCTGGTTGTCTATAAGCTGTTTTAAATCTTGCAGTTCTTCCTTGCTTAAATTAGTTTCTTCGGCAAAAAAGGAGGCGAACTGACTAGGACTGTCGTTAAAAAAGTTCTTAATCAACCCTTTTACGTGTTTAGAGAAATAGTCCTTTTTCTTTACCAGTGGGTAATACTCTCTAGACCGTCCATAACTTTTGTATGCCACAAATCCTTTGTCACCCATGCGTTTTAAAAGCGTAGCTACTGTGGTGGTTGCCGGCTTTGGAGTAGGATAAGCCTCCAGTAGATCTTTCATAAAAGCCTTCTTAAGCTTCCATAAAATATTCATGAGTTCTTCTTCGGTTTTCGAAAGCGACATATTCTACATTTTTAGAATTAACTCTACAAACATAGAATAAAAAATTATATTCTACAAGTGTAGAATAAATAAAACCAGTATTATTTGCTCATTTCTGTGAAATACTTGTAAAAATAGGGGATGGTTTCAATGCCTTTTAGGTAATTCCAAATTCCAAAATGTTCATTTGGAGAATGAATGGCATCGCTATCCAAACCAAATCCCATAAGAATAGTCTTGCTTCCAAGAACTTGTTCAAAAAGGGCTACAATTGGGATACTACCTCCTGTTCGTTCTGGAATAGGGGTCTTTTTAAATGTAGTTTCGTATGCTTTGGCAGCAGCTTTATAGCCTATACTATCCATATTAGTCACATAAGGAAGTCCACCGTGATGTGGTGTTACTTTTACGGTAACGCCTTTTGGCGCAATTGCTTTAAAGTGTTCGCTAAAGAGTTCGGTTATTTTATCAGGATCTTGATGGGGTACCAAACGCATTGAAATTTTAGCGTAGGCCTTGCTAGCTATAACAGTCTTGGCACCTTCTCCGGTGTATCCTCCC
Organism: uncultured Croceivirga sp.; assembly: GCA_964601965.1. GTDB lineage: Bacteria > Bacteroidota > Bacteroidia > Flavobacteriales > Flavobacteriaceae > Croceivirga. Next base: position 1,096 of record CAZRPJ010000050.1, on the reverse strand, counting down.
CAAATGCCATTAACATCTAAGGTAGGTCGTATGCTATAGCGCTCTGCCGTAGTATAGCCTTCTTCTCCGTAGACATCTTCAATATCAAGTGCGTTTTTGTATTCTTCAATACTAAAGGGGGCTTTGGCCATTTCGGCACGTTCTTCTTCAGAAACAATTGCTACATCCTCATAAAAATGAGGGATGGTAATGTGCTTATTATCATCGTGCAATGAAGCAATCATTTTAGAAAGTACATTTATCGGGTTTGGAACCGCGCCTCCATAAATCCCAGAATGCAAATCTCTATTGGGTCCGGTGACTTCTACTTCTACGTAGCTTAAGCCTCTTAAACCGGTAGTAATAGATGGCACATCATTGGCCATCATTCCCGTATCGGAAATAAGGATAATATCATTTTTTAATTTCTCTTTATGCCCTTCTAAAAAGTCGGCCAAACTATCACTACCAACTTCTTCTTCTCCTTCAATCATGAACTTAACATTGCAAGGCAATTGGTCTTGGGCTACCATAAATTCTAGGGCTTTCACATGCATATACATTTGCCCTTTATCATCGCAAGCACCCCTGGCAAAAATGGCACCGTCAGGATGGAGGTCTGTCTTTTTTATTACAGGTTCAAAAGGAGGAGATTCCCAGAGATCCATAGGGTCTGGCGGTTGTACATCATAATGTCCATAAACCAAAACGGTGGGGAGGTGCTCTCCCACAAGTTTCTCTCCGTATACCACGGGATAGCCTTTGGTCTCACAGATTTCGGTATAATCGCAACCAGCTTTTTTTAATGCGCTTTCTACTGCTTTGGCAGTTTCAATGACATCTTGTGAAAAGGCGCTGTCTGCGCTAATAGAGGGGAGTTTTAGTAAGTCAATAAGCTCGTTTATAAAACGATCTTTGTGTTTTGTAATGTACTGTTGTATGTCTTCCATAAAAATATGCTGTAGGATACTAAAAGTACTAAAAAGAAGTTTTTAAATCGCACAGGGTATTCAATTGAAAAATTGAAGTATATTTGCCGTCCAATTCGCTATTGGATAGCACGCGGGTGTGATGGAATTGGTAGACATGCTAGACTTAGGATCTAGTGCCGCGAGGC
>CAZRPJ010000049.1:0-22083 GCA_964601965.1 uncultured Croceivirga sp. | reverse complement strand
GGCGTAGGTTTTGGTACTGCTGCAAAAAAAGCGCAAGCAGACGATCACCAAAAAAGTGTTATTGAAAACGCACTTAAGAAAGCCTTTGCACCAGAATTCTTAAATAGAATTGATGATGTGATTGTCTTTAATCCATTAGAACGAGAAGATCTTCACAAGATCATAGGCATTGAATTAGACAAGCTCTTTAAGAGAATTAAGGAGATTGGATATGACTTAAGTTTATCTGAAGCTGCAAAGGATTATATAGCAGAAAAAGGGTTTGATAAGCAATATGGTGCCAGACCGTTAAAACGAGCCATTCAGAAATACATTGAGGATGCCCTGGCAGAAGAAATTGTCAATTCTAACCTCAATGAAGGAGACAGTATCTTTATGGATCTAGATAAAAAGAAGGAAGAATTGACTATTACCATTAAAAAGGCCGAAGAATCTTCGGAAGCGAAATAAGTCAATCTCATTTCATACTTACAGAGAGCCTCTTTATAGGGGCTCTTTTTGTTTTGGGATACTTCAAGGATTGTAGGAAAAATGAAAGAAAAACGCTCTTGTTTTACGATTTAAACGATAAATAGGTCGTTAATCTAAAATTTTTCAATTTAGGAGCACCTCCCGCTACTTTCGTATCGACACTATAAGATTTGGGAATGAATTTCGGGTTTGCGAAGAAACCTATTGTGGTTAAAGAGTATTCTTTAGACATAGGTACTGTACAGGTTTATGAAAATTATATCGTATCCATCTTCGATGAAGGGGCAACGGTTACTTTAGAACGCGCTTACCAGATCATTGGAATTTCCGAAATACACTTCAGGGATAAAAAATTCGGCTACATCAGCTGGCGAAAAAATTCTTACGCAATAGATCCTATCATTTACACCTATCTACGAGGACTAGACAATTTGAAAGCGTTTGCAATTGTTTCTAAAAAAGAAATTGATATGCATAACTTCAAAATTGAAAAGATGTTCTACAAAAAGAACATGGAGTTTTTCATAGAATTCGAAAATGCTGTGGTCTGGATGCGTAAACGACTGAAAATCAAAGGTCAAAAAATCTAATCCGCTCCCTGTTCATTAGCTCCTTGCTGATTTTCCTTTTGAAATAAACTCACAAATGCCAAGCCTAGGGCACTAATTATTTTAGACGCGGTTACCGCTTCATATCCTTCTCTAGAGGCAACAATATCACCTGCAAGTCCATGTAAGTACACACCAAAAATAGCCGCTTCTTCTGGAGGATAATTTTGAGCTAACAAAGCGGTTATTACCCCTGTTAAAGCATCTCCACTTCCGGCAGTGGCCATTCCTGGATTTCCCGTAGAATTTATGTGTAGCACATTTTTGGAAATTACGATAGTATGTGCGCCTTTTATTACTAGTATACACTGATGCTGCTGAGCAAAGGCCTTGGCCATATCCAATTTTTCAAAATCATCTTGCCAAACGCCTATTAACCGTTCTAATTCCTTAGGATGCGGAGTTAAGATGCTATTAGGAGGTAATTTCTTTAGATAGTTTTTGTGCCTCGCGAGAATATTTAAGCCATCTGCATCTAGTACCAAGGGCACTTGATTGGTCTCTAGAAACTTGTTCATTGCCAAAGCGGTGACTTTGGCTGTGCCCATGCCCATGCCAATCCCAATAGCTTTCGGTTGTAAATCAAAGTCAATGGCCGATAGTACATCTTCCTGCTCGTCTGTTAGTACCATGGCCTCAGGAACACCTATTTGCATGGGGAGATATCCACATCTTGGCACAAAAGCTGTAGCGAGTCCTGCACCCGCTTGCAAACAAGCATCGGTTGCCAATTGAACAGCACCCATTTTACCATAACTACCGCCTATAAGCAAGGCATGACCAAAAGACCCTTTGTGGGCAAATTTTAGCCTTGGTTTATAAAAGGGAAGAACTTCGAACTTTCCAATGAAATTGGCTTCTTCCTGGATATGATGCGTAAATTCTGGATCCAAGCCAATATCTAATACCTCCCACTGATTTAAGAAGGCAGCTGTCTGCGGCAAGAAAAAAGGCAATTTAGGAAACTGAAAACTCAATACATGATTCGCAGCCACTACACGTTCTGCAAACTCAGGCACTCTATCCATAAATAATCCGGAAGGAATGTCTAAAGAGAGGACAAAGGCCGATGAGGCATTAATTTGAGCTATGAGCTCGCCTACCCAAGCATCTGGAGATCTGTTGAGACCAATTCCAAAAATAGCATCGACCACAATATCATCAGGGTCGATGGATACAGTATGCATTTTTTCATCTAAGAAATCTGGCCATAATTTACGGGCCTTTAAACGATCTAAATTCAGCAGAAAATCCTTAGAGCGTTTTTCACTGTAATTCACAACATGCACCTTTATGGTGTAGTCGTGTTCTTTTAAATGCCTGGCTAAAGCAAGGCCATCTCCCCCATTATTACCAATTCCGCAAAAAATATGAATGGTTATTGGATTCCCCTGTAAGCGCTCGTGCATCCAATTAAAAATGCCCAAAGCAGCGCGTTCCATAAGCGAATCGCTAGTAATCTGCTGTTTTTTTATTGTGAATTCGTCAGCCTGGTAGATTTGTTTTGCTGATAAAATCTTCATTTGCTAAGATTGGTTAGAAAAAAATGAATATTCGATAAAAATAGTTGAACTATTTGATCAATTTATTCAAAACACTACTTTTATCATCTTATTAGAATGATGGGACGTACTCAATTTAACAATATCGCTTCTTTCCGTTTTGGTACTACTACCACCCCTTTGGGGTAGTTCTTCTGTACATATTGTCCTAATTTCTCCTTTTTCATTTCGAAAATATTTTAATCATGAAAGTCTTAAAATTTGGCGGCACTTCTGTTGCCAATTCCAATAATATTAAACAAGTCACCAAAATTGTAGCCGAGCTCAAAGAAGACAAGGCCATTGTTGTAGTTTCCGCTCTTGGTGGCATTACAGATCTGCTATTAAACTGTTTGGATAGTGCCGCAACCGGCAATAACAACTACGCTGGTTTATTACAAGAAATAGAAGAAAGGCATCTACTTACAGTAAAAGAACTTTTCCCTGTTCAAGAGCAAAGTGCCCATCTCAGTCATATTAAAAGCAGTCTCAATGAGCTTGAAACTTTAATTGAAGGAGCATTTCTCATTAAAGAAAAAACACCCAGACTTTCAGACAAAGTGGTGAGTTATGGAGAGTTACTCTCTTCATATTTAATAGCGGCATTCTTTAAATCGCAAGGGCTTCCAGCAGATTTAAAAAACGGTCGTGATTTAATAATTACCGATGAAAACTTTGGGAATGCACGTGTGAATTTTGAGCTTACAAATACCACCTCTGCTAATTATTTTAAGAATTGTACTTCTAAAATAACGGTGGTTCCAGGGTTTGTTTCCTCATCCACCAATGGCTCAAGTACCACACTTGGTCGTGGTGGTTCTGATTATACCGCCGCAATTTTAGCCGCTGCTACCAACGCTAAAAGCCTAGAAATCTGGACAGATGTTAGTGGCATGTATACCGCCAATCCAAGGATTGTAAAACAAGCAAAAAGTGTTGCTAGTATTTCGTATGAAGAAGCAATGGAGCTGTCCCATTTTGGTGCGAAGGTCTTGTACCCCCCAACAGTACAGCCCGTACTAAATAAGAAAATTCCAATTTGGATAAAAAACACTTTTGCCCCAGAAGCCGAAGGCACATTAATTACTAGCAAAGGGGCAGGAAATGAAAAAACGGTTCGTGGAATAAGTCATGTTTCTGGCATTGCACTTTTATCCTTAGAAGGACCGGGCATGGTAGGAATACCAGGAATTTCAAAGCGCTTTTTTGAAACACTTTCTTTAAAAGAAATTAGTGTGGTTTTAATTACCCAAGCCTCTTCTGAGCATTCTATCTGCATTGGTATATCTAATGAGGATGCCGGTATGGCTGAGGCTGCCGTAAATGAAGCCTTTGAATTTGAAATAAGTAGCAAAAAATTACACCCTGTCCAAGTAGAAAAAGAGCTCGCTATTATTGCTTTAGTGGGAGATGAAATGAAAAGCCACCAGGGTCTTAGCGGTAAAATGTTTAGCACCCTTGGAAGAAATAATGTAAATATTAGGGCCATTGCCCAAGGAGCTTCGGAACGTAATATTTCTGCGGTAATTAATTCAAGCGATGTAAAAAAGGCGTTAAATGTATTACACGAGGCCTTTTTCGAAGAAAATAACAAGCAGCTCAACCTGTTTATTAAAGGAGTGGGGAATGTGGGCGCTCGTTTATTAGCACAAATTAAACAGCAACAAGACTATTTAAAATCAGAACTTCATTTAAACATGAGGGTTATTGGACTAGCGAACTCGCGTAAAATGGCTTTTCAAGAAGACGGGATCGCTTTAGATACCTGGCAGGAAACCTTAGAAAATGGATTAGATGCGGATCCTGCTGGTTTTCTAAAATTGATACAAAAACTCAATTACCGGAACAGTATTTTTATAGATAATACGGCTAACACGGAGGTCGCCTTTAGCTATGCCGATTATCTGAATAAAAGTATTGCGGTGGTTACTTGTAACAAAATTGCTTGTTCCGCTGAATACGACCGCTACAAAACACTGAAATCCCTTTCTAAGAAATTTAATGCCCCGTTCTTGTTCGAAACTAATGTTGGAGCGGGCTTACCTATTTTAGATACATTAAAACACTTAATTGCCTCTGGAGATAAAATCCATAAAATACAAGCTGTTCTTTCAGGAAGTCTAAACTTTGTGTTTAACAATTTTAATGCAACCAATACCTTTCACGATATTGTAAAAGAAGCCCAAGAAAAAGGATTTACAGAGCCTGATCCTAAGATTGATTTAAGTGGGGTTGATGTAATGCGAAAAATCTTGATTTTAGCCCGTGAAAGCGGCTACCAATTAGAATTGGAAGACATTACAAACAATGCATTTTTGCCTGAAGCAAGTTTAAAAACGTCCGATAACGAAGGGTTTTACAAAAGCCTTACCGCCCATGAAGTCCAGTTCCAATCAATATACAGCAAGGCAGAAGAAAAGGGCTGTAAATTAAAGTATGTCGCTGAATTTAATAATGGCAAGGCGCAAGTGGGTCTTCAGGAAATTCCAGCCACGCATGACTTTTACAACCTAGAAGGAAGCGATAACATAGTACTTTTTTACACAGATCGGTACAAAGAACAACCGCTGATTATTAAAGGAGCAGGGGCCGGAGCAGATGTTACTGCTTCTGGTATCTTTGCCGATATTATACGAATAGGAAATTTTTAATCATGGACGAAATTCGTGTATTCTGCCCAGCGACGGTTGCCAATGTTTCCTGCGGTTTTGATGTTTTAGGCCTAGCCTTAAAATCGGTTGGAGATGAAATGACTGTCCGCAAGATTTCCAAACCAGGTATTCATATCACCAAGATTACTGGTCAAGAACTTCCCTTAGAAACCCATAAAAATGTTGCTGGGGTAGCTGCACAGGCCTTACTAGACGCTTGTAACACATCGTTTGGCTTTGAGATAGAAATTGATAAACGTATAAAACCCGGAAGTGGTATAGGCAGTAGCGCAGCAAGTGCAGCGGGCGCTGTTTGGGCAGTAAACACCCTGTTAGGGCATCCCTTTCAAGCACACGAGTTGATTGCCTTTGCCATGCAAGGAGAGCAATTAGCTAGCAATGTAGCCCATGCCGATAATGTAGCACCAGCGTTATTAGGCGGATTTACTTTGGTTAGAAGTTATGATCCCTTAGACGTTATTTCAATTCCTACACCAAAGGATTTATACGCCACAGTGATTCACCCTCAAATTGAAGTTAAAACAGCTGATTCTCGAAAAATATTAAAAACAACCATCACCCTTTCACAGGGCATACAGCAATGGGGTAATGTGGGAGGTTTGGTGGCTGGCCTATTTAAATCGGATTATGAATTAATAGGAAGATCTTTAGAAGACCACATCATTGAACCAATACGTTCTATTTTAATTCCAGAGTTCAATGCTTTAAAAACTGCCGTTAAGGAAGCCGGGGGTCTTGGCTCAGGTATTTCTGGCTCTGGCCCGTCTGTGTTTGCTCTTTCTAAAGGAGAAGAAGTCGCTAAGCAAGTGGCCACACAGATGGAAAAAGTATACCAGCCTACTGGTATTGCATTTGATATTCACGTTTCACCTATTGCCATTTCTGGAGTTCATTCTTTGTCTACTATATGAAATATTACAGCTTAAATAATCCAAGTTTAAAGGCAACCTTTAAGGAAGCTGTCATTGCAGGTATTGCTCCTGATAAGGGTTTGTATTTTCCGGAAGTAATTAGACCACTTGCCCCCTCTTTTTGGGAAAAAATCGAAACCTATTCTACGCATGAAATTGCCTTCCAGGCATTGCAACCATTTGTAGAAGGCGACATTTCAGAGACTACGCTTAAACAAATCCTAGCCAAAATTTTAGATTTCGAATTTCCACTAGTGGCCTTAGAACCGAATGTAGCTGTGTTAGAATTGTTTCACGGACCTACTATGGCCTTTAAAGATGTTGGCGCCCGGTTTATGGCACATAGCCTAGGCCAGTTTTCTAACCATCAAGAAGAAGTGACTGTATTAGTGGCCACCTCAGGAGACACTGGCGGTGCAGTAGCCAACGGGTTCTTAGGAGTAGAAGGGGTGCACGTTGTTATTCTATATCCAAGTGGGAAAGTGAGCGAAATTCAGGAAAAGCAACTTACCACCTTAGGACAAAATATAACAGCATTGGAAGTTGAAGGTACTTTTGATGATTGTCAACGGATGGTAAAGCGGGCCTTTTTAGATGATGAAATAACCGGCAAGCGAAAACTCACCTCCGCCAATAGTATAAATGTTGCGCGTTGGCTACCACAACTCATTTATTACCTACTTGCTTATCAACAAGCCAAAAAACTAAATAAGACCCCGGTGTTTTCAGTTCCATCAGGAAATTTTGGAAATATTTGTGCCGGAATTGTCGCCCAAAAATTGGGAATGCCTGTAAAGCATTTTGTAGCCAGTACCAATAGCAATGATGTTGTACCCTCCTTTATGAATACTGGTAATTATGAACCGAAACCCTCTGTAGCTACCATTTCTAATGCTATGGACGTTGGTGACCCCAGTAATTTTATTAGAATTCAAAAACTGTACGATCAAGATTTTAAGAAATTAGTTAGTTCCTTCTCTTCCTATAGTTTTGATGATACCGCTACCAAGGACACTATGAAAATGGTGTATGAAAAAAGCGGGTACGTTTTAGATCCGCACGGTGCTGTGGGGTATCTGGGGTTAAAAAAATACCAAGAAACCCATAAGGATGACTGGGGTATTGTCTTAGAAACGGCTCATCCTATCAAGTTTTTACCTGTGGTAAAAGAGACTCTAGGTATAGATTTAGCAATCCCTCCGCAGATTAAATCAGTGCTCCACAAAGAAAAAGTGGCGCACAAAATTAAAACGTACGAAGATTTAAAATCCACCCTTTTGTAACAGAACTCCTTTTAAAAGAGCGCAGCAATTGGGAATTGTTGAAAATGAACCTAAGGAACCAAGGTTCTCATTTTTTTTATCAATAATTTTGCAGTCAATTAAATCGAAAAGATGAAAACTACTGCACTTTCGCATGTTCATGAAGCACTTGGGGCAAAAATGGTTCCATTTGCGGGTTATAATATGCCGGTTTCTTACGAGGGAGTTAATGCGGAACATGAAACGGTTCGCAATGGCGTGGGGGTATTTGATGTCTCCCACATGGGGGAATTTTTAATTGAAGGACCCAATGCCCTAGCGCTCATACAAAAAGTTACCTCTAACGATGCCTCTAAGCTAACCGTTGGCAAAGCGCAATATAGTTGTCTTCCTAATGAGACAGGAGGTATTGTAGACGATTTAATTGTGTATCGCGTAAAAGAGGAAACCTATTTACTGGTAGTAAATGCCTCTAACATCCAAAAAGACTGGGACCATATTTCAAAATACAACTCAGAATTTGGAGCAGAAATGAAGGATATCTCAGACGCGTATTCCTTGTTGGCTATTCAAGGACCTAAAGCAGTAGATGCGATGCAGTCACTTTCTTCGCATGACCTTGCTGCCATTAAGTTTTACAATTTCGTTGTGGGAGATTTTGCGGGGATTCCTCACGTTATCATCTCAGCAACAGGATATACTGGTTCAGGCGGCTTCGAAATTTATTGTAAAAATTCGGAAGTTGAAGAGGTTTGGAACAAGGTTATGGAAGCCGGAGCATCCTATGGTATTAAACCCATTGGCCTAGCTGCTAGGGATACCTTGCGTTTAGAAATGGGTTATTGTCTCTATGGTAATGATATTGACGATACCACATCTCCTTTCGAGGCTGGACTCGGGTGGATTACAAAATTCACCAAAGATTTCGTGAATTCTGAAGCCTTGGAAAATGAAAAAAGAGCCACCGCAGAGAGAAAGCTTGTGGGCTTTGAATTAGATGAAAAGGGCATTCCAAGACATGGATATGACATCGTTGACAATCAAGGAAAAAAAATAGGGGAAGTTACCTCAGGAACCATGTCGCCCTCCCTAAATAAAGGAATAGGTTTAGGGTATGTGCCCAAAGTATTTGCGGAAGTGGGCAGTAAAATACACATACAGATCCGTAAGAAACGTGTTCCAGCCACCATTGTAAAACCGCCATTTTATAAAGGGTAAACCTATTTTGAAGAAAAAGAAAATTCTAATCCTTGGAGCAAGTGGATTTATTGGCCATGCGCTTTACAAGGAGCTAGCTAATTATTTTGACACCTATGGCACCTTTTGTAGCAACAAAAGCTATGAAGGGAACGGGCAATTTTTAAAATACGATCTTTCGGAAGATGACATTTTTAAAGTGCTTGAAAAAGTACAGCCCGATATTATAATTTCTAGCCTTCGAGGAGATTTCTCAGCACAAATACAGGCGCATTTGCATCTCATGGAATATCTCACCAAAAATAATGTGAGACTCTACTTTCTTTCTTCCGCCAATGTTTTTGATGCCTATAGCAAATATCCTTCCTACGAATTTGACAAAACACTGTCTGAAAGTATTTATGGGAAATTAAAAATCCGAATTGAAAATATGATGCTGCGCATGCCTCAAAATAAGATTGGCATTTTGAGGGTTCCAATGGTATTCGGAAACAACTCACCAAGACTTAAAGAAATTAAGACGCTCTTGGAAAGTCATGAACCTATAGAGGTCTTCCCTAATCTAATTGTAAACGTTACTACAGACGATAGGCTCACCCAGCAGATTCATTATCTCATTAACAGAAATAAAACAGGTATCTTCCATTTAGGGAGTACAGATCTCGTGCATCACGAAGAATTCATTAAGGAAGTGATTAAAAAAATGGGCAATTTCCACCCTCTTCTTAAAAAAGTTTACACTACAAATAACGATCGCTATCTGGCGGCACTTCCTAAATCAAACACCTTGCCCAAAAATCTGCGTTTTTCTTACCAAGAGGTAATTGACCATCACCTTTCCGTAGAGTGAAATGCCTAACTTTATATAATGGAAAAATTAACAAGAGAGGAGTTAAATACCGCATTAGAAGACCTCGCTAATTGGTCGGTGGTAGACGGATTTATCTCCAAGAGTTTTCAATTTAAAAATTTCAAAGAAGCCTTCAGTTTTATGACACGTGTGGCCTTTGAAGCAGAAGCCTTAGAGCACCATCCTAATTGGGAAAATGTTTATAATACAGTGACTATCAATCTAAATACGCACGATGCAAACGGCATCACTCAAAAAGACATTTCCTTAGCAAAGCGTATAGATGCCATTGGGTAAGGAGATTGTTCTGGGTTTTGTTAAATTTGGAAGTTTTTGAATTAAAAATGATAGTACATGGGTAGGGCTTTTGAATTTAGAAAGGCACGAAAAATGAAGCGTTGGGCAGCCATGTCCAAAGCGTTTACCAGAATTGGGAAAGACATTGTTATGGCCGTAAAAGAAGGAGGGCCAGATCCTGATGCCAACTCAAGATTGCGGGCAGTGATACAGAACGCAAAGTCTGTAAATATGCCCAAAGACAATATTGAACGTGCTATTAAAAGGGCCTCCGATAAATCTCAAGGTGACTATAAAGAGGTGCTTTTTGAGGGTTATGCACCCCACGGTATTGCTATTTTGATAGAAACTGCCACGGATAATAATACCCGCACCGTAGCGAACATTAGAAGCTATTTTAATAAATGCAATGGTAGCCTGGGCACTTCCGGTTCTGTAGAATTTATGTTTGATCACACCTGCAACTTTAGAATTAATGCAGAAGGAATTGATCCCGAAGAACTGGAATTAGAAATGATAGATTTTGGAGCAGAAGAAGTTTTTGTTGATGAAGATGGGATTTTAATCTATGCACCTTTCGAGAGTTTTGGGGACATTCAAAAAGAATTGGAATCACGAGAAATAGAAATTCTTTCCTCTGGTTTTGAACGTATTCCTCAAGTAACTAAAACGCTTAATGAAGAACAAATTGCGGACGTAGAAAAGTTGCTTGAAAAAATTGAAGAGGATGATGATGTACAAAATGTGTATCATACGATGCAAGAATAATAGTATTAAAACCTACTGAAAACCGCCATTTAAGGCGGTTTTTTTATGATTTACATTCAGGTTTTATAGCCGTGTATTAAAGTAACTGATGCACCTTTTCTCGATATATTCTACATTATAATTACTTAGTTTTATGTAAAGTATGGTTATTTCTACGACCATTATAAAAACACTTGTTATGAGACGCGTCTTTCTTTTTTTAACTCTGCTACAAATAACATTCTGGTCTCAGGCACAAGAAATGACTGGAGAACGCCTAGTCATGCTTTTGGCGCAAGAATCAGATACCATCGATGTACAAGGAAACACTGCTCGCATGCTTTTTAATGAAAGATTGCTGATCTGTATTTATGATGAAGGAGCCAATCGCATGCGTATTATTAGCCCCATTGTAGAAAGAAAAGAGCTAGATGAAGAACAACTATTAAATGCTTTGGTTGCTAATTTTCACTCGGTTTTAGATGTAAAGTATGCGCTAAGTGATGAACTCATTTGGTCTGTATATGCACATCCATTGAAAGAATTAAGCGACGCCCAAGTTATCGATGCGATGCAACAGGTGTATGCTGCTGCCATTACGTTTGGAGGAAGTTATTCTAGTACCAATCTGGTATTTCCAGGAAACACAAAACGTGAAGAAAAAAAACCAGCGGTTAAATCTTTGAAAAAAACCTAGCTTCTAAGAGCTATACCCCAAAGCTGTATTCAGGGATTCTACCTTCCACCCCTTTGTAAAACTGCCGCACCTTTTTGAAGTCTTGATTTATATTATCGGTGGTAAAAAGGGGTTCAGAAAATTTTACTTCTTTTCTGCCAAAGTCAAAGGCAACCATAACAATAGGAACGCCAGCTTTTTGCGCGATGTAATAAAAGCCCGTTTTTAAAGCAGTGACCTTTTTTCGAGTGCCTTCCGGTGCCAACGCAAAACGAAAGACTTTCTTTTCTTTAAAAACCTGCACCACGGCGTCTACCATATTAGTATTCTTAGTACGATCTACTGGTGTGCCTCCCATCCACCTAAAAAACCAACCATAAGGTGGCTTAAATAAGGCCTTTTTCCCGATGTAATTAATTTCTTTGTTAATCACTTTTCGCACCACAACACCTAAGGGAAAATCTAACCAATGCGTATGCGGAATCACAATAACGACACATTGGTCTAATTGTGGGAACGTCCCATTGAACTTCCACCCCATTATTTTAAAGTATATAAACTTGGCGAGCTGGTGCAACATTTAAATCTTTCTATAAATGGAAATGAGTTTTGCGATATCAATTTTGTTTTGCCAATCGCTCCCCAGAGCGTTTTCCCATAGGGGTTCCATGGCATATGCAATGTTTGCCATTTTCTCTAATTGTGCATCGGATAAATGCGCGCAAACATCCTTTGGAAGTTCAATTTCATGACGCTCTTTCATTTTCAAAAATTGAGCAACTCCTTCAGGATAATATTCCTCTAAATGCTGGAAGACCAAACAATTCCCAATCCCATGTTTGGTTCCTAAAACATACGACAAGCCATAACTTAAGGCATGTGCCACACCAACTTGGGAATAAGCGATACTCATACCCCCGTGCCAAGATGCCATCATTAAATTCTCTTCGGCTTCTTTGGGACATCCATCGCCTAGAAATACCTCTAAACAGAGATCGTATGCTTTTTCCCCATAACTTTTGCTAAAGGCATTTAAAAAGGTACCATTTAAAGATTCTACACAATGAATGAAACAATCCATACCGGTGTAAAACCACTGTTCTTTTGGTACACCTTGGACCAAGTCTGGATCAAGGACTACTTGATCATAGGTTGTAAAATCAGAGTTTATTCCCAATTTCTTTTCTGGACCAGACAAGACAGCCGTTCTAGAAACTTCAGCACCCGTTCCGCTAATAGTGGGTATACCAACGTGATATAAAGAGGGTTTTTGTACCAGATCCCATCCTTGGTAGTTTGCAGAGGTACCGGGATTGGTAAGTAGGATGGCCACAGCCTTTGCCAAATCTAGCAAAGTACCCCCGCCAATACCCACAATACCGGAAGGCATTTCATCGTAGTCTGCCTTAATTTTTTGTACTAATGCATCTACCTGGTCTGTTCTAGGTTCTTCCTCAGCAGAAATAAAAATAATCTGATCGTTGAATAACCATGGAATACGTTCTTCCAGCGAAGCGCCTTCAAAAACGTCATCTACCAGAAATATAAAGGGAGCATCGGAATTTTTACGTTTTGGTAGCAAGATATCTGCCAACTGACCAAAACTCCCCCGACCATAGATCACCTTAGGAACCATTGGAAAATTCCGGTAATTCGTCTTGCGGAATTTCTTTGTTAGTGGCGTATCTGCTTCTTTTTGCTGCTTCATATTACATTAAATACTTCAAAACATCCCCAATGGAATTCAACTTCAAATGATTATTGGTTCGCTCTTCCTCCTCCGAAACTAATTCATGCGCCCAAGTGGTGTGAAATGGCACATGTACCGCTTTAGCACCTATATTTAAAATGGGAATTACATCTGATTTTAAAGAATTTCCTATCATTAAAAATTCGGAAGTGTCAATCTCTAAGTGCTCCAATAAATTCTTATAATTCGCTTCTTTTTTATCGCTAAGGACTTCAACATGATGAAAATACCTGCTTAAACCAGAGCGTTCTAACTTGCGCTCTTGATCTAATAAATCTCCTTTAGTCAATACGATTAGGCGGTATTTTTTTTCAAGTACTTGCAATGCATCCTCTACTCCATCTAAAAGTTCTACCGGATGTGCAATCATTTCTTTACCTAGATGAAGTATCTCTTGAATGGTTGTTTGAGATACTTGACCGTTGGAAAGATCCAAAGCAGATTCTATCATAGATAATACAAAGCCCTTTATCCCGTAGCCGTAGAGCTCAAGGTTCTGCATTTCCATTTTAAAAAGCTCCTGATCTATCTTATTCTTGGTTTCATAACCTTCTAAAAGTTCTGCAAACTTCTCTTCGGTTTCCCGAAAATAGGTTTCGTTTACCCATAAGGTATCATCGGCATCGAACCCAATCACTTTTATGTCAGAAAAGTCTATTTCCATATTTTTCTTGCACGTGCTAGGTCTTCCGGGGTGTCTATTTCTACGCCGGTTACATGGGTTTCTACCATTTTTATCTTTTTACCATACTCTAAAAAGCGAATGGCTTCTATTTTTTCTTTTGCTTCTAGAGGAAGCATGGGCAGTTCCGTAAAATCCATTAAAGCGCGCTTTCTAAAAGCATATATTCCTTTGTGTTTGTAATACTTGGCATTAACAGTCTCATCCCTTGGGTAAGGAATCGGTGAACGTGAAAAATAGAGGGCGAAGTTACGATGATCCACTATCACTTTTACAGTATTGGGATTTTTAATTTCCTCCCAATCGGTTATAGGAGTCATTAAAGAGGCTAAATCTATTTCTTGGGTATGATCCTCATGGAAAACTTCTAGAACTTTGTGAAGGCTTTCTTTCTCAATAAAAGGTTCATCTCCTTGAACATTTACAATGACATCTACATCCAGAGGTATCACAGCTTCGGCAATCCTATCACTCCCACTCTCGTGCTTCTTTTTACTCATGAGCGCTTTACCACCGTTTGCTACTATAAGATCATGAATTTCAGGACTATCTGTTACCACAAAAACATCATCAAATAAACCGGTGGAAACGGCTGCTTCATAGGTTCTTAGAATGACCGGTTTACCTCCTAAATCTTGCATTAGTTTCGCAGGAAATCTAGAGGCCTGGTAACGCGCCGGTATCATTGAAATAATCTTCATACAACAAGACTTATAGTTTAGGTCTTAGCTTTCGGTAAATCTTGAATACCACAAACAGAATTACAATTACTAGAATGGCCGCAAATACGGGAAAAAATATGGAGGCCGCAGCAACCACCGATGCCGTTCCAGTCTCCACGGTTGACACAATTGGGTTGGCCACTCCGCCTGTTGTGGCGGTAGAGGTTAAGCGGCCTGCGGCATTGGCTCCTTTTATAGCAGAAGCCGTACCACCTCCGGCAATGATTGCCAGGGACCAGGTTATTACAGGATCTAAATCTGCCACAGTAGAAACCATGACTGCTGTACCCGCAATAGCTGCTAAAGGAAGCGCGATCGTATCTAAAGCGTTGTCTACCCAAGGTATGAAATAGGCAAAGATCTCTACCAGTGTTGCAATACCTAAGGTGAGCACAGCAGCCAGACTACCAATCCATTCCCAGCTTTCATTAAGTTCCCAGACATTAAAATAGGCCGCTAGACTTAAGGCAAAAAGCGGCAGAAACACGCGAAAACCTGCCGAGGCTGCTAAACCTACGCCTAAAAAAATACTGATTACAGTTTCCGGTGTCATCTTTAGGGTTTTTGTGAATATACTTTATTCCGTTTCAAGAAAAAAATCATCTTTAAAACCAATTAAGTATAAATGGTCTTTTGCCCTAGTAACTGCGGTATAAAGCCATCTTAGGTATTCTTTAGTTACACCATTGGGCAAATAAGGCTGCTCTACAAAGACAGTACTCCATTGCCCACCTTGCGATTTATGACAGGTAATAGCATACGAAAACTTCACCTGAAGTGCATTGAAAAAGGAATTGTTCTTAACCCCCATAAACTGCCGGTATTTAGACTTTTCATGGGCGTAATCTTTTACTACTTCTTGATAAAGTCTATTGCCATCTTCATAAGAAAGAGACGGGGTTTCTGCATGTATGGTGTCTAGAAGTAACACCGTTTCAAAGGGCCGTTGATTAGGGTAATCGACCATTTGGACTTTTACTTCTGCAAAACGAAAACCATAGAGCTCTTTAATGGCAAATAGCTCTAGAATTTCAATAATATCACCATTAGCAATGAACCCAGCCTCCGATGTAGGTTTTAACCAGAAGTAATTGTTCTTAACCACCATCATAAAATCGCCAACGGCTATTTCATTCTCTAGATAAAGTATACGTTCTCTAATATTCTGATTGTATAGGTTGGCTCGTTTATTAGACCGAACGATGATAGCAGTCTCTTCTTTGCCCTGGCTAGAATATGCCGTATCTATGGCTTCTTGAATTTCATGACCATCTACCAACCTTTTGATGTCTGGAAAGTTTTGTAAAGCAAACCGAAATTCTTCAAAATAAGCATCTTGGAGCTGTTCTCTGATCTGGGTGGCATTGAATAAAATACCAGAGCTTTCGCTCTGCCTCATTACTTCGTCTAGTTCTAAATCAATAATGTCTTTATTATAATTTAGTTCAAGTCGACTTGGATCCAACGCAGGGCTTAAATCTAATTTCACCGGAGGTAATTGCGCCGTATCTCCAATAAGGACAAGCTTGCAATTAAACCCGGAATACACGTAATAAATAAGATCATCTAATAATGATCCATTTTCAAAAAGTTTGGAATCCGCAGGGGTATCTGGTATCATTGAAGCCTCGTCAACAATAAATAGCGTATTTCTATGCTTATTAGGCGCAAGTACAAATTGAATACCTCCTCCCGATTGTTTTTTAGGAAAGTATATTTTTTTATGTATTGTAAAAGCCTGCGTTCCAGAGTAATTAGAGATCACCTTGGCAGCTCTCCCTGTAGGTGCCAACAAAACAGCTTTCATCTTGGTATGCCAAAGGTATTTTACGAGAGCGCCAATGATTGTAGTTTTCCCTGTACCGGCAAAACCTTTTAAAAGGAAGAGGGCTTCTCTGTTCTTAGAGAAGATAAAATCTGCCAATTTACTTAAGGTAACTTCCTGAAGCAGGGTAGGTTTATGTGGAAATTTCTCAAGTAAAATTCGTTGAAAATCCTTTGCGTTTAGTGCGCTCATAGGGCATCAAAGATAGCCATCATTTTTAGGGGGAAAACTTTCATGATTCAAAAAAAATTGTAGATTTGCTTACAACCACTAAATCTAATTAACTCATATAAAATGAAGACCATCTTACAAATAGTTTTATGGATAGTTTGCGGCCTTCTGGCCTATTTGATTTACCAATCGGTAAACGGTCCCATTGAATTTAAGAAAGTACGCCAAGAACGTTTCCAGGCGGTTATCAATAAATTAAAAGATATTAGAGATTCTCAAGAGGCTTACAAATCTGTGAATGGAAAATACGCGGGTAACTTTGAAAGTCTGGTTCAATTCATTGACACCGGGAGCTACACGATTACACAGCAACGTGATTCTTCTTTTATGCGTTTTGACAGAGTGTACCAAATTGAATTGCAGGTAGATACTATTGTAGTAGACACTTTAGGTTTTGTAAAAGTTAAAGATTCGCTCTTTAAGAATAGTGACAGCTACAAAAGCATGATGGAAGTTCCATATGCTCAAAACGGTGAAAAGTTTGAAATTAAGGCAGATATCATTGAAAAAAGCGGCTACAAAGCCCCAGTTTTTGAGGCTAAAGTGAAAAAAGATGTAGTGCTTTATGACCAACCAGCGGATTTAGTGAACCAAGAAAATGCCAGAAATAGTGTGGAAGAAGTGAATGGTGACCACATCAAGGTAGGTTCTTTGGTAGACGTAAGTACCAATGGTAACTGGCCTCCTATTTACGATAGGAAAAAAGACTAACAATCGAGGCGAATTTACATACGCATCCTTATAAAAAATTGTCCATTCAGGTAAGCCTGAATGGACTTTCTTTTTCTATAGTAGACTCTATTGCTCAGAAAACAGAGCACTTAAAAACCATTCGTTTTAAAGCAAGTGCTACACCCTACCTCCTTTTAAAAGAACTTAAAAAGGCTTTTGAAAAGCACAGCATTCTTAAAGAGCAGTATGAAGAAGTTACTGTGGTACATAAAAACAATCTCTATGCACTAGTACCACATGCTCTTTTTGATGTAGAAGAATTACCAAATTACCTTAAATTCAACACCAAGCTCCTGGCGAATGATGAGATTGCCTATGATATGATACCTAATCAGGAGGTAGTCTGCGTCTACGTTCCGTTTACCAACATAAATAACTACTTGTTCGATTGTTTCGGAGAATTCGAATTCAAACACCATAGTCAGGCCATTCTACAGACGCTCTTTCATCAAAAAAGCAATAAGACTATTTGTTATGTACATGTAGATGACCGTTGTATGGAGCTCACGGTTTTGGAGAATAAAAAACTCCTTTTGTACAATCAATTTGAGTACAAAACCAAAGAAGACTTTTTATACTATGTACTTTTTACCTACGAACAACTTGGGTTGGATGTAGAAGAAGTAAAACTTAAGATGTTTGGTAAAATAGAAGAAGGCCATCCTATTTTTGATTTGTGCCATGAATACATTAAAAAGGTCTCAGTCTTCATTCCTAAATACCGCAACTACCGTCTTGAAGTGGATGGAGAAGCAACTATAGACCTCACACTTTTAGGGAATTAACATGCGAATTATTTCTGGAAAATTTAAAGGCAAACGAATTATTGCCCCCAAGAAATTACCCGTGCGGCCCACTACAGACATGGCCAAAGAAGGCTTGTTCAATATTCTAAACCACCAATACTATTTTGAAGAACTTTCAGTAGTAGACTTATTCGCCGGAACTGGAAATATAAGTTATGAATTTGCCTCTAGAGGGGTTCCAGAATTAACTGCTGTAGATGGTCATGCAGGATGCGTACAATTTATCTCAAAAACAGCCAAAGAACTGGATGCCCCCATTACCCCTATTAAAGCAGATGTTTTCAAATTTTTAGAACGCCATTCTGATCCCAAAGACCTCTTTTTTGCAGATCCTCCTTACGATTTTGAAAAGGAGCAGTTACTAAAAATAGTTGCCCTCATTTTTGAAAACAATTTACTAAGAGAAGACGGGGTTTGTATTCTTGAACACCGCCCTCAAATAGATCTAAGTGACGCTCAATTTTTTGGTGAAAAGCGAAAATATGGAAGCAGTGTTTTTAGCTTTTTTTATAATGAAGCTTCTTAAAAGAAGCAGGCCATAAGCCGGATTCTGTCTTGCCTTATCATTTATCTGGGATTTAAGTTGCCTTAAACCTCTATCCGCCTACCCTCCAGCTTGGGCGTGCTACCCTTAAACACTGGTATACATGGCGTTTCACCACATAGAGTTTACCTGATTTCACTACAGCCTAACTGTACATTCTTTCTGTTGCACTGGTCCGCACCTTTCGGTGGACGGGCGTTACCCGCTATGTTGCACTGCGGTGTCCGGACTTTCCTTCCCGAAATTTCGGAACGATAAGGTGGCCTGCATCGTGCAAAATTACGCTAATTGTTAATAACTATCAGTACAAGCTGAGATGGAGTACCAATCTTCCCGTTCGCTCTTTTTATATTTGTTTTAGGTCAAGTATTCCCTATGGAACCATTTATAGTTTCTGCTCGAAAATACAGACCCCAAACGTTTAAAGACGTGGTGGGGCAGAAGGCTATTACAGACACTTTAGAAAATGCCATTGCGCATAATCATTTAGCGCAAGCCTTGCTTTTTTGTGGGCCTAGAGGAGTAGGAAAAACTACCTGTGCTAGAATTCTCGCTAAAAAAATAAATCAAGATGGTACTGCACATGAAAATGAAGATTTTGCCTTCAATATTTTTGAATTAGATGCGGCGTCTAACAACTCTGTTGATGATATTAGAAGCTTAATTGACCAAGTTAGAATACCCCCTCAAGTTGGTAAATACAAAGTGTATATCATTGATGAGGTTCATATGCTATCACAATCTGCGTTTAATGCCTTTCTAAAAACGCTGGAAGAGCCTCCGAAACATGCTATTTTTATTTTAGCTACTACGGAAAAGCATAAAATTATACCGACCATACTTTCGCGCTGCCAGATATTCGACTTTAAACGTATTACCGTTAAGGACGCAGCAGAATACTTAAAATATATAGCGAAAGAACAAGGGATTGAAGCTGAAGATGATGCCTTGCATATCATTGCTCAAAAGGCTGATGGCGCAATGCGCGATGCGCTTTCAATTTTTGATCGGGTGGTGAGTTTTTCAGGAAGTCAGCTCACGCGAAAGGCGGTTACTGAAAATCTCAATGTGTTGGATTATGACACATTTTTTGAAACCACAGATTTAATACTAGCCAACAATATTCCGCAACTGTTACTACTTTTCAATAACACCCTTTCTAACGGGTTTGATGGGCACCATTTTATATCTGGACTTACCTCTCACTTTAGAGATCTTATGGTATGTTCCCAACCAGAAACTGTGGCATTATTAGAAGTGGGAGAGGATGCCAAAGCAAAGTATACAGAACAAGCTAAAAACGTAACCAAGGAATTCTTGGTAAAAGCAATAGATCTTGCCAATGAAGCCGATCTTAAATACAAAGGAAGTAGAAATCAACGATTGCTGGTAGAACTTACCTTAATGAAGTTGGCGTCACTCACTTATACCTCCGAAAAAAAAAAGGATGAATTTATAATTCCTGCAACGCATTTTAGGTCGAACGATTTTCAAAAGGCACCAGAACCTTCCTATTCGATAACAGAGACTATCTCGACAAAATCTCCTCCAGAGCCCCCCCCAACTACAACTGCAACCGAAGTGGTAGAACCTCCAAAAAAGGAGCTAGGTAATACGATAACTCTTAAAAATAGTAGCAAACGCGTTTCGGGATTATCCCTATCGAGCTTAAAAGCAAAAAAGGAGCACGAGGCTGTTAAAAATCCAGTAGAAGAGAAAGAATTACCAACAGAGGAATTTACGGAAACGGACCTTCTAACTCACTGGAATGCCTACATTAAGAAATTAGAAAAGCAAGGAAAGAAAATATTAGCGAGTAATTTACAAACAGACACTCCTAAATTAGAAGGCACCACTATTCTACTAGAATTCCCTAACGGAACTATGAAGAAGGAAGTGGAGCGTGAACAAGGGCCTTTATTGCAGTATTTAAAAGACGAATTAAAGAACCATCTTATTTCGTTAAAAGTCCACGTGAATGAAGAAAGTGCCAAAAAATATGCCTTCACTCCTGAAGAAAAATACGAGAAATTAAAGGAGAAGAATCCTGCAATAGAATTGCTGCGTAAAGAATTCGATTTAGACTTTTAAATTAATACTATGCTAGGGCTAAAATTACCTACAGATCCCAGATGGGTAAATATTGTAGAGAAGAATATTGAAGAAATTCTAACAGATCACGCCTACTGCGAGCAAAAAGCTGCAAGTACAGCGATTTCACTCATCATTGGATTTCCAGAAAAATCGGAATTGGTTAAAGAAATGATTGCACTTTCCAGAGAGGAGATGGGCCATTTTAATATGGTACATGAAAAAATCCTGGAGCGCGGTTGGAAACTGGGAAGGGAACGAAAAGACGAATATGTATTAGCACTCATGAAGTTTTTTCCGAAAGGCGGTAGCAGAGAAACGCATCTCATTCATAAACTATTATATGCAGCTTTAATAGAAGCACGGAGCTGTGAGCGATTTAGACTCTTATCAGAACATATTGCAGATGAGGATTTATCTGAATTTTATCGCAAACTCATGGTTAGTGAGGCAAATCATTATACCATGTTCCTAGGATTCGCCAGAAAATATGGTTCTAGAGAAGTAGTAGATAAAAAATGGCAAGACCTGCTAGACTACGAAGCTTCTATTATGAAGGAGCTAGGAAAAAAAGAAACCATGCACGGCTAAGGGCGCTAGTCTTCTAATTTTTTCTTGTAGTACTCATAAATCGCAAATTGCGACCGTACTTTATTTTTGTCGTCGTCTTTGTATCTATTATCCTGAGGTAGACCAAATACCCTTGCCTTCACATTATCATCCCAAGAAATATTGAAGGTATCAATAAGCTCCTGCTTAATTCCTTCATCGTAAATAGGGCATCCTACTTCTACACGATATTCTAAATTACGTGTCATCCAATCAGCAGAAGAAATATAAACCTTAGGATCCCCATCGTTTCCAAAAATGAAGACTCTTGGGTGCTCCAAAAATTTATCAACCACACTAATAGCCTCAATATTCTCACTCATACCTTCTACCCCGGGGATTAGGCAACATATACCACGAATAATAAGTTGTACTTGCACTCCTGCCCTGCTCGCCTCGTACAATTTATCTACCATCTTGTACGAAGTAAAACTGTTCATTTTAATCTTGATGGTAGCAGGTTTACCAACAATAGCATTGGCTATTTCGTTGTCTATTAACTTATTAAACACATTCATTGTATAATGTGGCGAAACAATGAGATGCTTGTATTTGTTAATTTTGTAAGGAACTTCGAAGAAACCGAAAACCTTATTTACTTCTTTTAAAATTCCTTCATGGGTGGTAAACAAGGTATAGTCTGTATAGATCTTAGCGGTGGACTCGTTAAAATTCCCTGTGCTAATAAAACCATAGCGTTTCATCCCGTCCTCTTCTTCTCGTTCAATAAAACACACTTTGGTATGCACCTTTAACCCGGGTATTCCAAAAATGAGTTTTATGCCTTCTTTTTGAAAAGTGTTCGCGTACTTAATGTTGGCCTGCTCATCAAAACGTGCCTGTAACTCTATCTGCACCG
>CAZRPJ010000048.1:0-22116 GCA_964601965.1 uncultured Croceivirga sp. | reverse complement strand
CTCTTGCGCCATTATATCCAAAAAAACCAACAGCCATTGGTCCTGTTGATTGTACGCTAACGTCTCCATTAAGATTTGGGATAAAGAAGGTTTTCCAATCTGCAGAACCGGCAACGGGACTAGATGCTGGCAAGGTTACAGGGCCATTACCATCGGTAACAATGATATTAGAATCAGGTGTATTTACTGCCGCAATAATCGTCATTCCACCTGTTACATTCAATCCTGCCATATTTCTAATGTCTGGAATATTGTCCATGACATCAGGTAATAAGCAGTTCACAGGCGCCACAAAGTTGAGTCCTTGGGTATATACTTGACTCGCGCCTGCCATACATTGGTAGGCATACACATCTTTGGAAGTCTGAACTAACATGTTAGCACCAACTGTGTTGCTTGAATAGTATGAACTTGGCACTTCGAAAAAGTCACCGTTATTAAGGGTTGCTAATGGCGTTGGATTCCCATTTACAAAGATTTGTGTATTGTCTGCAGTGGCAATTAATAGTGGAAATTCTGTCCAACCGTTGGTGTTTCCATTTCCTCTAATGAAAACATATTCTTTACCTAATCTGTTTTCCGGTACTGGCTGGTCGATTCCTG
This sequence comes from uncultured Croceivirga sp., assembly GCA_964601965.1. Lineage (GTDB taxonomy): Bacteria > Bacteroidota > Bacteroidia > Flavobacteriales > Flavobacteriaceae > Croceivirga. Next base: position 21,513 of record CAZRPJ010000048.1, on the reverse strand, counting down.
CATCTCTGTTGCTAGCACCTACTTGTCTACCAAAGTTGATAGAACCGTTACTAATGGCGATGTCTTTATCTGCTACAATAGAAGCACCAATCCATCCATCTTCATGGGCTTGCGTTGGGCTATTGCCAATGTAGGTTTCAAAAACAAAGGATTCGTTGGCATCTAAAGTTACTGTGTAGGTATCAGCAGTGATCCCTGCACGATCGTTTCCAACTCTAAATTCACATCCAGGATCGTAACCGAAAACGTTGATCGTGGTATTGTCTTCCGTTGCCATAATCCCAAGGGTATTGGACTTTGATGGGTGCGCTCCACGGTTTGGTACTCCACCCCATTTAAAGTGAGTTCCAAGTGCTTGCCGCCCTTTTGCGGTTAAAGAGGCCGCCTGTGCACTAGAATTACCACGATAATTGACGTAGAAGCGATTTCCACTGGGCGATTCAAAACGTAACCCACTATTGGAAAGCACAACTCCTGTGTTGGCGTTGTTAACGAGTGTAATGTTGTTATCTCCGTCTGCTAAGGTCCATACAGCTGGACTTACATTTGAGATATTAAAAGTGGCAACAGGTGTAGCATTTGTTCCTTGATAGGCGTTTACCGTGAAGGTGGTTGGTTCTGGTGTGGATAGATAGATTGCTTGGTCTCGGATCCCTGCGTTGTTCTGGCCTTGTTTTAAGGGCGGTAGGTAATGTAAATCACTTAACTGCGCATGTGAAAATTGACATGCCAGGAATATGAAGAATACACCAAGATACTTATAGAAACTTTTCGAAAATCGAATAAAAACGTCGTTCATGGGGCTATACACTGTTTATCCACTCTACGAAAAAAGCACCTTTAAGGCTCAAAAACAGATATTTGTTGCCAACCCCTTGTATTACGTGGCTAACTATTTAAATACTGATGTAGCCTAATTTCGCCATGAAAATTCCTACAAGTCAATCGTTTATCGGCAATTACTATCTTTAAGAGTCTAAATCTACCGGTATGTCTGATGAAAAATTAATGTCTAAAAAGAAACCAGCTTACCCTGTAAATCCAGCTATGGATGCTTATTTAGACAAGTACAATCGCAAAATTGAGATCCCAATTTTCTATGAAGATTTGCTACGTTTTTCTGGTTCCATTGCAGTAGAAGATACCGAAGGAAATGATACCTTATGGGTGCGTGTGTATTACACAGATTTTGATAGAGAAGAGATAGATTCAAGTCTAAAAAAAGTGTATTCAATTTTACACTCAGATGGTAGTGATCGAATCTTAGAATTTTTAAATATTGATGCAGTAGATTATTGCACTTTTGGAAATTCTAAACCCTTCCGCATTAAAGTGCGAAATATTCTCAATGATAATTTCACCTATTTCTACGTAAAAAAGACCGATGTTTCTAGGGTTTATGGACTAGAATTAGAACATTTACTATCCCCTTATAACCTCAATTTCTTGGTGTACAAAGACACGCTCATTGAGGAACATATTGCTGGTATCCCAGGAGATGTTTTTATTAAAGAAAATTTACCGCAACTCTCTAAATCAGAGAAGTCGCAATTGGCGAAAGAGTTTGTAAAGTTTAATGAACGTTGTATGATTCGCTTGTTAGGGGATATGCGTTCATACAATTACGTGATTGTTCCAGTCCATGATTTTGATCATGTGGTTTATCGTATCCGAGCTATTGATTTTGATCAGCAGTGTTTTGAAGGAAAGCTCAAAGTATATCGCCCCCAATTCTTTAAGGAGAATTTTCATATGGTAGAATTGGTTCGAAATAAACTTCAAAAAAATTCCGTAGATCAGTACAAAATTGAAGAACGTTCTATTGTTGCTAAAAGGATTATTAGCTCTGGCGATAGAATTAAAGCACTTGCAGAAATTGCAAAAACTGATACCATCTCCTTAGAAGAAAACATTGACCGACTAAAAAATGAAATCTATGATCTTACCTTAGATATGAATTTTAAAAGAAGCAAGACCATGGGTGAAATTCTTTCTTTGGCGCTCGATTTTGTAAAGCGCAACTATGAAAATGTTAGTATGAAACAGATTATTGAGAAGAAGTTTTAGTTATTAACTCTTCTGTTCCTTATTGAAATACACCAAGTAGTAATACATCTGCCGTTCTTCATCCCAACCTTTTTCAACAAATTTTTGAGCGGATTCTGGATTTATAAAATCCATTTTTATCTGAATATTTGTATCCAGGTTGATGACGTTTTTAATTTTTTTCCGAGCGTCGGATACGGCCTTGTTGGCAATATCAAAATTAGAGACATCTTCGATGCTATACTTAGGCCCTTTTTCTACTTTGTAATGCTTAAATTCTGGAATTAATTCAGGGTTTTCCATAACCTCATTAAGAAAGCTAGTCTCCTCAAATGCATCATTTTTTGCAAAGTGATTCACCGCTCTATTCATGAAAAGAACCTCCTGTTGTTTGTCTTCTGCCGGCAATACCACATCCTTGGCAAAACCTTGGCAAAATTTAAGGTAGTTTTTGGTATAGAAATTTTCATCGGTTAACGGAGTAACACCAAGAAAATTTTCCAGCCAGTATTTAGCGTCGTACTTATTGCTATCTACAGATAAGACCTTGTAACCTTCCTCTTTTTCTGTATTAAAAATTAAACAGCCCTTGTCTAATTTATTGATGTTAATGCCCTGCCTAATTAGAATTTCTAGATTGTTGGATTGGTCTGAGAACTCTAAAAAGTCGTGTTTTAACTCACTTTTAAAAATGCCTATGGCGTTCGTTTTTTCATTGTCAAGCATCAAGTCTGTAAGATACACCACGTAAACTTCTCCACTTTTTATATGAGGATGGTTGGATTGTTCAAAAAGATACGAAGTGATCTTTTTTGAAATTTCATGGGTAGTGTTGGGTTGGTCAAAAAGTGCGTTGGCTAATTGATATACTTCATTAAATTCTAAATCTGCTTCATGAGAAAATTTAAAATAGTTCTCTTCTTTTTCTCTGAAAGGTCTGAAAAAGTACTCTTTTAATAATGCAGAAATTTCATCATTCAGGGTGTAGGGGTCTTGCGAAAGGAAGACCTGTTCATTTCTACTTTTATTTCCCACGCGATGTAAGGAGAGATGTTCTATTTGAGCTGCGTATAAATTGAGCATAAGGATTGTTGTGTTTTAGGAAAAGTTGGTGGTTGGAAATTAATTCCAGTTTTCATCGAAGTCTAAATCGTCATAATTCCCGATGCTATCATCAAAATCTACCAATGGATCTGATTCAAAATTCTTTTCTGGTGGGGCATCCGGTAGTTCGCCAAACCCAAACAATAAATTGGGGTAGGTTCTTCCGTCTTCTTTTTCAGTAATATCTGCTAGCTCTACAAAAAAGGTCCACATGCTAAGGAAATCATACACATAAATCATCTTGGGTTGTTGCGCAGTGAGAATGTCTTCTAGCACGGTTTCATTCATTAACCGTACATCCGACCCTTTTTCGCTCAAATCAAAAAGCGCAATTTCTTCGTCTTGTTGCCATTGATCATCACATGTGTAAAAGGAGGCCATCTCATTTCCCATAAAGCCAAAAGCTTGGGTAATAGCATTGTGGAAGTCTTCCAACGTATTGGAATCTTCTATTTCTATATCCCTAAAGATATCTTCTTCCGCATCAAGAATAATCCTGATTTTGTAAATCATTCTTTTGAATTTGACGTACCGGCAAAGGTACAAGAAAACTGTTATTTAGTAAACCTGTGTAGGGTAAAGGTCATCCCGGCTAGCAAAAGAAATGCTCCTACTTGATGTACCACCCCCAACCAAACAGGAACGGCCCAGATCAATGTTAAGACTCCTAAAAGAAATTGAACCCCTACAAGCACCAATAGCGCTTTTATTCCATTGTTTTGTAGCGGTGTCACAGTGAGCTTTTTAGAGCGCCACCAGATAAAAATTATAATCGCGACCACGATGTAGGCGAGGTATCTATGAACAAATTGTACCCCGCTTCTACCTTCAATGAAATTTTTAAGCAATGGTTGTTGTTCTATATACACCGTTTCATGGATGAGTTTTCCTTCGCTCATTAATGGCCAATGATTGTGAATAAAACCAGCATCTAGGCCTGCTACAAAAGCACCCCAGATAATTTGAATCATAAGAACCACAAGGCCTACGCGAACTAAATTTCGAAAAGCAGTATTTACCGCTTTTTTCTTAGGAAAAATAAGATCCAAGGCCACCCACAAACAGTAGGCAAAAGTTAGGAATGCGGTACTTAAATGGGCGGCTAGTCTGTAGTGAGACACATCAGGTCTATCCACAAGCCCACTTTTTACCATATACCATCCTAAAAATCCCTGAAAGGCTCCCATCCCTAGAAGGATTAGGCATTTTTTTATGGTAGGGCCGTCTAGCTTTTTACGCACCAGAAAATAAAGGAAAGGTACAAGGAAAACGATCCCTATAAACCTGCCAATAACGCGATGTAGCCATTCCCAAAAGTAGATGTCTTTAAAATCTTCTAAATCAAAATGGGAATTAAGCTTTTGGTATTCCGGATATTGCTTGTAAAGTTCAAAAGCTTCAATCCATTCCGCTTCATTCAAAGGAGGAATGGTACCACTAATTAATTTGTAGTTAGACATGGATAGTCCTGAATGGGTTAGGCGTGTTATACCACCAACAATCACCATCAAAAAGATTAGGGAACACCCCAACAGGAGCCAGATAATTACGGGCTTATTATTTTTCATGCAGCAAAGTTCATCTTCCCAAAACACTTGTTTTGGATTGGCTGAAAAGCCTGGAACAAGTGTTAGGCGCAATTTTTTTGCAAAAATACGACAGGATTGAATAATAGGCGTTGAACAAAACCTAAAAGTAGCAGCTTAAAATGATGAATTTTTAAGAGGTAGGGGTGAGTCCAAGATCTTTCCCTTTTTGAAGCATAAATTGATATGCTGCTTCATATTCATTGGGTATTTCGCCCTCTAAAATGGCTTCTTTAATGGCTTCCTTTATAATTCCTATTTCTTTGGAAGGTGTAATATTAAACGTACTCATGATCATTTCACCGGTCACGGGTGGTTGAAAATTGCGTATTCGGTCGCGTTCTTCAACCTCCACAATTTTCTTTCTAACCAATGCAAAGTTATTCAGGTACCTTTTTTGTTTTTTTGGATTTTTGGTGGTGATGTCTGCCTCACAAAGGGTCATTAATTCTTCTACATGATCCCCTGCATCGAAGACCAGCCTTCTTACCGCCGCGTCCGTTACAAAATCTTCTGAAAGTACAATGGGTCTAGAACTTAAAAGCACCATTTTTTGCACAAACTTCATTTTTTCATTGAGCGGCATTCGCATGCGTTTAAAAAGTTTGTAGACCATTTTGCTCCCTACAAATTCATGGGCATGAAAGGTCCATCCAATTTTATCATCGAAACGCTTGGTAGGTGCCTTCCCTATATCATGCAGTAAAGCTGCCCATCGCAACCAGAGATTATTGGTGGTCTTTGAAATATTATCGACGACCTCCAAGGTATGCCAGAAATTATCTTTGTGACGTTGCCCTTCTATTTCCTCGATTCCTTTTAAGGCGTGTAATTCAGGGAAAAGTATGGGGAGAAGTCCTGTTTTATGCAATAGCGCAAAACCAGTGGAAGGCTTTTTAGCGCCTAGTATCTTATGAATCTCCTCTACAATTCGCTCTTTGGAGATAATCTTTATTCGTTCTTTATGAACTATAATGGCCTGCAAAGAAGGATCTTCAATTCTAAAACCTAATTGGGTGGCAAACCGAATGGCGCGCATCATCCGCAATGGGTCATCTGAATAGGTAATCCCGGGCTCTAAGGGTGTTTTAATTAGGCCATTTTTTAAATCTCTAAGCCCATTGAAAGGGTCTAAGAGTTTTCCAAACTGGTTTTTATTGAGTGCTAAAGCAAGCGCGTTGATAGTAAAATCCCGTCTGTTTTGATCATCTTCAAGTGTTCCGTCTTCTACAAAGGGCTTTCTGCTATTTCTTTGGTAGCTTTCTTTACGGGCACCCACAAATTCTAGTTCTACCTCTTTATGCTTTAGCATTGCCGTACCAAAATTCTTAAAAACAGCCACTTTGGGTTTTCCTGGTAAAAGGCTTGCGACCTTATTTGCGAGGTCAATACCACTGCCCACCGCTACAATATCTATATCTTTTGGGGCCGATTTATTTAAGAAGTAATCACGCACAAAACCTCCAATGACATAGGCATCTACTCCTAATTCATCAGCAGCTTCTCCCAAAATTTTAAATATGGGATGTTTTAAGGCCTCTTCATGAAATACTTCCATAAGTAAGCAAAGATAGGGCTAGGATTGCTAACGAGATTCTATTGATTTTGGAAAAAAGACAGCCTCATAATTTTTCATCATGGTACCTAAACTAAAGGGGCCTGCCATGCGAGCTCTTTGCTTTTCTGGATCAAAAGCCTTGGTGCCATTAGCCAAGTCTAAAATGCCCTGCGCCATGGCGGGAACATCTTCTATTTCTGTTAATATTCCAAATTCGCTATTACCAAGTAGTTCATCGCTACCAGGCGCTTTAGTAGCTACTATGGGTTTGCCAAAACTCATTGCTTCATTTAAAACATTCGCCAAGCTTTCCGAACGTGAGCTTAAAAGAAAAATGTCTATACCTCTCCAAAAAGCCTCCATATCATTTGTAAAACCTAAGAAATGAATTCGCGGCATAACATCTGCGTTATTTGCTTTTAAGGCCTCCATATCTAGATCAAATCCACCGCTTCCTACATGAACAATGTGAAAGTTGTCTGGAAGTTTCCTGGCGATATCCGGTAATAAATCAAATCCTTTTCGATAGTTAAGCCAACCAACACAACCCACTATCACAGAATTTTTCTCCAGATCCAGTTTCGTTCTAAAATCCATAGTGTTCCCTTCCAAATTAGGAAGCGTAACACCTGTGTAGATTTGAAATAAATTTGTTTCGTTAAAGTAGTTCGTGGTTGATGTTAAATGATGTTTTAAAGCCAAACAGTTCACAATCATTTTAGCCTTTAAGGTCTTAAAAACTAGATGGTATTTTAGCCCCTTTCTAATTTTTCTTTTATTTCCTAAATACATCACTTTGTTGGGTGTACCTACGATAGATGCAGCCAGCGTTGCCATCCACCAATCTCGTTTTATTGGGCAAAACACGGTATGTGGTTGAACACGTTTTAAGAAACGTACATACCTTAGCAATACCAAAATATTTAAATCCCCACCGCGTTCATTTACACTATGAATAGTTACATTCTTTAGACCTTCAAAACGCTCTCTGAATTTATTTCGCAAAAGGACCACGTACACTAAATGCCCTTGCTCCCCAAAATATTTTGCTCTAAGTCGAACGTTTTTCTCAATACCTCCCCATCCTTTGGTAGTACAGAAAATTACAAGTGTTGGTTTATTGGGCGATTGGGATGTCATAGCGCATTATACTCATTTGTTAAACGTTTCATTTCTACACACCTGGAGTACACGCCTAACGCATTTAAATAACAAATAATAATTCCTTTTTTACCATCTAAAATTCCTAAACGCAAGAGGTAATGATTTAAAAATTTATAGGCAGGTCTCAATAAAAAATGATACCATTTAGAACGCTTTCCTTTGGTAAATTCTTCTTTGGCCTTCATCTGCCCATATTTTATCATTTTGGCTTTATACCGATCATAATTGGAGTAGGAGTAATGAATAAGTCTATTCTTGAGGGTTTTAGAAAGCCCATCAACGATTAAGGTTTCATGAACGATTCGGTTCTTTGCGAAATGAACCCTGCCTTTCTTAAAGAGTCTGTAATTCTTGTCGGTCTGCCAACCACTATACCGTAAAATCTCATCTTTAAAGTAAAATGTTCTTAGAAAGAAATAAGCGGCCGTTTCATCTTCCTCTTCCGTAACAGTTTCTAAAATTTCTTCTTTTAATGCATCGGTAACGCGTTCATCGGCATCTAAAAATAAGATCCAATCAAACGATGCTTGGTCTAGGGCAAACTGTTTTTGGTCTGTGTAATTTTTAAAAGCTCTTTCAAACAGTTTTACATGTTTGAAGTTGCTTATGATTTCGGTTGTTCGGTCTGTACTAAAAGAATCTACTACAATGATTTCGTCCGCAAAGCTTAAGTTTTCTAATACCGCTTTGATATTTTTTTCTTCGTTGTAGGTTATAAGAAGCGCAGAAATTTTTGAGGAGTTCTTATCCATTGACTAAATAGGATTCTATCTTTTTTATATTTTCTTTTTTATCGAAATGAGTTAGAACATGTTGGTAGCCCGCTTGCCCCATCTTTTTTGAAAGGGCTGGATCATTATACAGTTTTTCTACCGCATCGGCAAAAGCATGAATATTATTGGGTTCCACCAAAATACCCGTTTTGTTCTGAAGAACCAGTTCTGGATTGCTACTTAAATCAAAAGCAATAATCGCTTTTTTCTGTAGGGCTGCTTCGGCTAAAACATATCCAAATCCTTCCCACAAAGATGGTAAAACAAACAGGGTTCCTTTGGCCATAAATTCTAAGGGCTCTTCTATAAACCCTTCTAATTTCACACTATCAGAAACCCCTCGTTTTTTAATTTCCTGTTCTAATTCACTACGTAATCTACCTTCACCACCTATAATAATCTTAGCTGGTATTTGTCTCACTTTTAGCTCTTTAGCAAGTCGGACAAGAAATAATTGATTTTTTTGAGCCTCCAATCGACCAAGGTTTACCAATGTAAAAGTGCTAGGGGGTACCGCAGTTTCTTCACTCTCAGGAATCCTAATTCCATTATAGATCACCCGGATTTTATCTTCTGAGAATAAATTGGGATTCTTTTCTAATACAGTTTTTTTGGTCGCCTGTGAATTTGCTAATACATCCGTGAGTACATTCTTGAAATAATGCCTATTCAAAAACGAATTTTTTATTGGAATGGCACTGCCTCGCCTATAAATGATACGTTTTACACCCGCAGCTTTGGCGCAACTTCCGGCAATTTTTAGATCTCTAGACAAGTTAAGTACAATGGTTTCTGGGGCAACCTTTTTTAATTCTGTGTAAATCTTTTGCCGTTTAATTGGATTAATAAAACTAAGATTGTTAATTGTTACAGGAACACTAGGTATCCCTGCTTCCTGCAGCTTTTGCCATAATACACTTTTGCTATGAGCAAATACGATCACAGGATGGCCTTTAGAATGAAGGTAAGCACTCACTTCAAAATGCCATTTTTCACCGCCTCCCCATGCAATGGCCGAATTAAAAAAGCAGATAAGGCCCATTACACGATAGATTGATAGAGATTGTACAATCCTTGACCTACATTTTCATCTGAAAATTTTTGAACGTATGCATATCCTTTTTCTGCTATTTCAGAGCGTTCTTTGGGATGTTCAAAAACCCAGCGAATTTGTTTTTGTATTTCGGCAACATCAAAAGGTTCAATATAAATGGCATCAGGTCCTGCAGCTTCTGGAAAACACCCTCTCTTTGTAACAATTACTGGTAGTTTACTATACATGGCTTCAATGATGGGAATTCCAAATCCTTCACAAACCGAAGGATAGCAAAAAACCGTTGCGTTTTGATAGGTCATTGCCAGCTCTCTGGCGTTAATATTCTTTAAAATATGCACTTGATCGTGCATTTTATTCTTTGCGACGTAAGCATGAATACTTTGGGCGTATGTCTTCTCTCCTCCAACTAAAACTAAGTGATAGGGGGTGCCTTTAATTGCTTTTAAAATGGTGAGGGCATTTTTACGCTCTTGTATGGTGCCCACATTTAAAACATACTCTTTTGGCAATCCAAACTTTTTTTTAGTGGTTTCCAATTCTTCTTGGCTGTAGTGTAATTTAAAAGCTTCATTGCAGCCTTGGTAAACAACCGAAATTTTGTTAGCTCTTATTTTAAAGTACTTCATTATATCCCATTTAGTCTGCTCGCTAATCGCAATAACATGACTGGCATTTTTTACAGCATATTGGAATTTGTATCTATAAATGATTCTGTCCCATACGTTATAAAAATGAGGATGACTTAAAAAGATTAAGTCATGTATGGTAACAATTTTAGGGATAGTACTTTTCTTAAATCCAATAGGTATTTCTCCGGATAGCCCATGAAAAGCATCTAATTCTAACTTTTCTATTTGTTTGTTTTGTCCAAATAGTCTCCACAAAGAAGGGAAAAGTTGCCAAAGAAAACCGTCTGGATAAATAATTTTAGCCCTGTCTAAGGCAACAATTTTCTCCAGATTAGAACGCTTCGTGTTAAATAAGAAAAAGTCCTTTATGGGTGAGAACTGGGTGAGAATCCGTACCACGTCTCTTCCATAGTTACCCAAACCAGTGCGGTTGTGAAATATCCTTTTAGCATCATAGCCTATCCTCATGATCTACGGAAGCATTTAATTGGTAAAGCTAAGCAATCTCAAGTTCTTCAGAAAAATATTAGAATTTCTTCAAGGCTAGATCATTAAAAAATCTACATACTTTTTGCTTTGTTGCTCTAATACCCATTGTGCATTGTTATGGTATTCTTTTGGTATGGAAGAAGCAGCAATCGAAGTTAGTTGGGCATAAAGGGTGGTTTCATCATAAAAAACCCCGTTTCTTCGGATATCATCCAGTTCTTTAAAAAATGTATGTGCCAGCATGGGCTTATGATAGGCATGTGCCAAGTTAAAACTTCCAGATATTTTGTATTGCAAGTACTCCTCGTTTAAGGTCAATAATGGTAGAATGAAATTGGAGTATTGAAGGTAATTGTGAAATTGTTCATTCGCCACAAAGTCTTCAAATAAGACAAAATAGGGTTCCAATTTTTTGGATGTTATTGATTCTTTTAGCAGGACGGCATCTGCATTTGAAAGGGATAATTTTCCAAGAAGAATAAATCGCAGATTTTTAAGTATTGGTTTGTCAGCTAATGCGTTTAGTAGCCTGTAATAATCCCTTCGCTTAAAATCAATACCACCAGGGATACAGATCCAGATTTCATCTACTGGCTTCACCAATGTTTTGGGGTAGGGAGGAAAGAAAATAGGATAGAAACTTGAAATTTTTATAGCACCATTGGTTTCTTTAGGAACCAAATGATCTGCAAGTACAAAGTACTTTTTGATTTTGGATGAAATAAGACGTTGAGTAAAGCTAGCCGATAACTTTTTAGTATGATGCAAGATTCCTACACATTCTACCGGGTAAAACCGTAAAAGTAAAACTAGATCCCTTAAAAACTTACTAGAACTGGCTGTGTTAAATATTACTTTATCAAACGTTGCTAAAACGCGTACTAATTGAAATAATAGCTTCCAACGCTTAAAAAATTGTTTGGTGGGTTTTATGGTACGAATGTTTTGGCTAGGAAGTTCATAAGAGCCAATTTGGGCTTCGATTTTAGGATGCACAAAAAAAGTAGGTTCTAGGTTGTATTGCTTTAGAAAGCACAACTGTGTGTAAAGACATTCTTCATGACTTTCACTAAGTTCTATTAAAGCAATTTTCATTAGCACTCCATTGAACCATAAAAGTAAGGAACCTGCTAATTAGAAATTAGGAACTCTGTAGAATTTCTAGAAGGAGTAGCACCGAATTCTCTATGGAACACTATGCCAGTTCGTGTTTTTGAATAAGACGCGTAAGCACGGGTGAGCGATGTAGCTGCTCTAGACGTTTTAACTCCGTATATCTTTTGTAGACGCTGAGTGCATTTAAATAGCACACGTTTATTCCCTTTTTACCATCTAAGAACCCAAGGCGAATGATGTAATTGTAAAAGAATTTCCAAGCAGTTTTAACGAGCATTTTAGCATAGTTGAAGCGTTTATTTTTACGGATGCTTTCTTGGGCCTTTAGCCTTCCGTAGTGCAACATTTTTCCTTTGTAGTCTAGAAAATCCTTGAAACAATAATGCGTAAGCTTTTCTTTGAAGGCTCCTGAGCGGCCATTTACCTGTAAGGTTTCATGAACTAATCGCTCATGAGTAAAGTGCACTTTGCTTTTGCGAAATAACCGATGGTTTTTATCGGTTTGCCAACCACTAAAATGAAGTGGACGATTTTGATACATAAACCTGCGATAGAACCAATAAGCTTCGCAGCTGTTTTTAGAATTAATCGTACTAATAATTTCTTTTTGCAAAGCTGGAGTAACCACCTCATCAGCATCAACAAAAAGTACCCAATCATTCTGGGCTAGATTTAGCGTAAATGATTTCTGATCGGTAAAATTTAAAAAAGGCCTTTGAATTACCTTTACTTTTGGATGATTAACCAAGAATTCATAGGTCCCATCTGTACTATAGGAATCTACGACAATGATTTCATCGGCAAAGGAAATAGACTCAATACAACGCTCAATATATCCTACTTCATTGTAGGTGATAACAAGTGCAGAGAGTTTTTTCGGTAATCTGTTCACAACAGCGATTTTTGGTTATGTTCATTGGGGGCCTTGACATAATAACATCAATTCTGCTGATAAATTGTTTTCCGTTTTATTTTTCTTACAAATTACACCGCTACGTCGTATTCCCTAAGTGCGTCGTTTAATGAGGTCTTTTTATTCGTACTTTCTTTACGCTGCCCAATAATTAATGCACAGGAAACTTGAAAATTACCAGCGTTAAATTTCTTGGTGTAACTCCCTGGTATAACAACTGAACGCGCAGGAACCCTACCTTTTAGTTCAATAGGTTCACTCCCTGTTACATCAATAATTTTTGTAGACGCTGTTAATACTACATTGGCACCAAGAACTGCTTCCTTCTCTACACGCACGCCCTCTACCACAATAGAACGAGACCCAATGAAGGCATTGTCTTCAATAATAACTGGAGATGCCTGTAGTGGCTCAAGAACTCCTCCAATTCCTACACCACCACTTAAGTGTACATTTTTCCCAATTTGTGCACAGCTCCCCACGGTGGCCCATGTGTCTACCATAGTACCTTCATCTACATAGGCCCCAATGTTAACATAACTTGGCATGAGTATGGTTCCAGGCGATATGTAAGCACCATGTCTGGCAACAGCATGCGGGACAACACGGATTCCTTTTTCTTGATATCCTTTTTTTAATGGTATCTTATCGTGATACTCAAAGATGCCAGCTTCCAGAACTTCCATTTTTTGAATTGGAAAATAAAGAACTACTGCTTTTTTCACCCATTCGTTTACCTGCCACCCTGCATCTGTTGGTTGGGCGCAACGTAACTCCCCAAGGTCTATTTTTTCAATTACTTCTCTAATAGCCTCTTGAGTGGTATTCTCTTTTAAAAGGGTTCTATCTTCCCAAGCATTCTCTATAATAGTCTGAAGTGTACTCATATTTCAATTTTCCGTAAATATAGGTGTCACAAAGCAATCCTTGGCAGAATTTTAAATGCATAACAGAATTAAGATTATTTTTGCCAAAATTTAATTTTGGGAAGAATTTTAGCCCTTGATTTTGGAAAAGTAAGAACAGGAATTGCAGTGACGGATGAATTAAAACTCATCGCCTCGGGCTTAACTACTGTGAATACCTCAGATCTATTATCCTTTCTCAAGGACTACCTAAAAAATGAACCCATAGAATGTATTGTTATTGGAGAACCCAAACAGATGGATGGAACACCCTCTGAGTCAGAAGTTCTAATACAATCTTTCATTAAAAAATTGAGCGCTACCCTGCCAACGCTAAAAATTGAAAGGCAGGACGAACGATTTACCTCGAAGCTGGCCATGAATACCATGATTACAGGGGGTATGAAAAAGAAAAAAAGGCAAAACAAAGCAATGGTAGATAAAATTAGTGCTACCTTAATTTTGCAAGCCTATTTAGATAGAACGACATCATGATTTTACCAATTGTAGCCTACGGAGATCCTGTTTTAAGGAAGAAAGCAAAAGATATCCCTTCCAATTACCCTAAGTTTAAGGAGTTGGTTGACAATATGTTTGAAACCATGTATAATGCATCCGGGGTGGGGCTAGCTGGGCCACAAGTAGGGTTACCGCTACGAATTTTTGTTATTGATGCCACTCCCTTTGCAGAAGATGAAGATCTTAGTCCAGAAGAACAGGAACAATTATCAGGATTTAAAAAGGTCTTTGTAAACGCGGTTATTGAAGAAGAAGAAGGTGAGGAATGGGCTTTTAACGAAGGATGTTTAAGTATCCCGGATATTCGGGAAGATGTACATCGTAAACCTGGTATCACCATTACGTATCAAGACGAAGAGTTTAAATCATATACAGAACGTTATGATGGCCTCATTGCCAGAATTATTCAGCACGAGTACGATCATATAGAGGGTATTTTATTTACCGATAAACTGTCTTCCCTTAAAAAGCGGCTTCTAAAAGGACGTTTGGAAAAAATTTCGAAGGGAAAAGTTAGCGTCGATTACAAAATGCGTTTTCCCTTAATTAAAAAAGGGCGCTAGTATTATCGTAGAAGAAGGAATACCTTATTTTTGCGCTCAGAAATAAAAACGGGAGATGACATTAGATAAAATCTTATCAATTTCAGGAAAGCCTGGGTTGTACAAATTACTAACCCAAACACGTAGCGGATTTGTTGGCGAGTCTTTGGTAGATGGCAAGCGAATCTCTGTAGGTTTACGTAATAATGTAAGCGTGTTGTCTGAAATAGCTATTTATACCTTGGAGGAAGAAATTCCATTGCGGGAAGTATTTCAGAAAATCAAGGATAAAGAAAATGGTGAAAAAACTTCTGTACACCATAAAGACGATAAATTAAAATTAGAAGAGTATTTCTTCGAAGTTCTTCCCAATTACGATGAAGACCGCGTATACCCTAGTGATATTAAAAAAATAGTACAGTGGTATAATCTTTTGCATTCCAACGGCATTACGGATTTCTCAGAAGAAGAAGAAACTGAGGTTGAAAAAAGCGAAGAGGAGTAGTCCTTACCCTTTATTTACAGCACAATTTAATTACAGCTTGTATAAGGCTTTTGCTGAGGCTATTTGGTCCTTTTCCGTGGTATCTGGATATAACCAATAGCGCGGCGCAATAATTGGCTTACTGCTACTCACTGTTATTTCAATGATTGCATTAAAAGGAAACTTTCCTGCGGTAAGTTTTTCCAATCTTTGTTTCATATCAGAATAGCCCTCATCTTTCTCACTTAGGACTTTTGCTTTTCCTTTTAATTGATATCCTTTCTGAACAAGAATATCAATAAAACTAACACATACTTGTCCGTTCTGTTCAATGTTCTTGACACTTTGCGGAGAGGCGATATTTGCGATTAGTATTTTTTCCTCGCCGTAGTAACAAAAGATCTCTTTAGGGGAAACATTAGGTATGCCTTTATCAGAGGCAGTTGCCAGCCAACAAAGTACACTTTCATTTATGGAGGTCCTAATGGCTTCGGATAACACCATACAGCATGATTTTTATAATGGTTACCGAACTACCTCGCTAATTTGAATCACGGGTTGTATGTTGGTGTAGTTTGGGATGTCTCCTAAGATTTTTTCGGCATTGGGCGCAAAGGCCTTTTGGTAAGCCTCCAAAGAATTAAAATAAAAAGCACATCCTCCTATATAAGGTGCAGCATCGTCTGGGGTTCTGCCCATTAATCCTTTTTCTATGGTGTAGTGCTTTAGGGCCTCTCCATAGAGCGATGCTACCATGGGCATATGTTTCGTTGCGTAGTATTCATGGTTGAAGGTTTTACCGGTTTCATTGGGATAAAGAACCGCTATTTTAATCATTCCCTTTTTTACATCGGTGGTGGACGGTTCTTTTAAACCTAACCAACTTACTAGAAAAAAAGAGGCTACAGCCAGGAAAATCCATCGTTTTGATCTCATACTAAATAGTTTTTTGATTGTTAATTCTTTTAAGTGTTATTTCGTTCCTAGGTCATACATCGCATCTTGTTAAGGCATCTTTTAAGGCCGCAATCTTGTCTTCCCAGGTAACGATAAATTCTTGTGCAATATGTCCTTCAAACCCTGTTTCTAGGATGGCTTTAATGATTGCAGGATAAAATAATTCCTGACTTTCATCAATTTCATTTCTCCCCGGAACACCAGCGGTATGGTAATGCCCAAAATATGGGTGGTAGGTTTTAATAGTATTTATAATATCACCTTCTTGTATTTGCATATGGTAGATATCATAAAGCAGTTTAAAATGATCACTCCCAAGGCGTTTGCAAAGTTCTACTCCCCACAAACTACTATCGCACATATAATCAGGATGGTTTTGTTGATTAAATAATTCCATCTGTATTACCACATTGTATTTTTCCGCAATCGGAAGTATCTGCGAAAGCCCGTCTACGCAATTTTGAAGACCTACATAATCATTCATCCCCCTTCTATTTCCACTAAAGCAAATGAGGTTCGTATAGCCAGCTTCCGCTACTTGTGGAATTACCTCTGTATAATTTTTAATTAATTGTTCGTGGTATTGAGGGTCGTTCCAGCCTTCAGTCAGACTTATTTCAGCCCCGTTACACATAGAACAATGAATGTTGTATTTCTTTAGTAATGCGAAGTCTTTTGGGCCTATTAAATCAATCGCTTTTACTCCCAAATCATTTAAAATTACCAGGAAGTCTTCAAGCGGATAGGAGGCAAAGCACCATTGGCATACGCTATGATTTACATTATTTTTTAGCTTAAAATTCGTGGTTTTCATTGTAGAAGAACCCGTTTGTGCAGCTGCAAGACCAGCGGTGGCCAAAGAACCCGTGGTTAGGAAATTTCTGCGGTTCATAGTTGTTTATTTATCTATAGAAAGATACTATTTTAGACTTTGAAATGGAAATGATGCCAGACAAAGAGAAGTTGCTGCAATTAGCGCACTCCAAAATGCCTTTTGGGAAATATAAAGGAAGATACCTGGTAGATTTACCTTTAGCTTATTTGGTATGGTTTAGACAAAAAGGATTTCCTTCAAATTCATTAGGTCAAAACATGCAAACCATGTTAGATATTAAATCAGACGGTTTAGAACCCTTGATTAAAAAGTTACAGCGAGAATTTCCTTTAGAATAGCCGCTTTTTTACTCCCAAACTTTGTACCTTTACGCCCCGTAACGTTGAAATTTTATCATGGCAGAGACCAAATATATTTTTGTTACGGGAGGTGTTACTTCATCCCTTGGAAAAGGTATTATTGCAGCTTCCTTAGCTAAATTACTGCAAGCTAGAGGCTACAGGACCACCATACAGAAATTAGATCCTTATATTAATGTAGATCCCGGTACTTTAAATCCATACGAACATGGTGAGTGTTATGTGACTGACGATGGCGCAGAAACCGACTTAGACTTGGGGCATTACGAACGATTTCTCAACGTAAGTACCTCTCAAGCCAATAACGTTACAACGGGTAGAATTTACCAAAGTGTTATCGAAAAGGAACGACGTGGTGAATTTTTAGGAAAGACTGTTCAAGTGGTTCCCCATATTACAAACGAGATCAAAGAACGTATTCAGCACCTTGGAAAAAGCGGTGATTATGATATTGTGATTACCGAGATAGGGGGTACCGTGGGTGATATAGAATCCCTACCTTATATTGAAGCTGTAAGACAGTTGCTTTGGGAATTAGGTGATACCAACGGGATTGTTATTCATCTTACTTTGGTGCCTTATTTGGCAGCAGCAGGAGAATTAAAGACCAAACCTACCCAGCACTCTGTAAAGACGTTAATGGAGAGTGGGATTAAGGCAGATATTCTTGTTTGCAGAACAGAACACGAAATATCAGAAGAAAAGCGTGAAAAATTAGCGCTCTTCTGCAATGTAAAAAAGGAAGCTGTTATCCAATCCATAGATGCTTCAACTATTTATGATGTTCCCCTACTCATGCAACAGGAGGGATTAGATACGGTAGCCTTAAAAAAACTGGGACTATCCGATGCCATGGATCCTAATTTAGAACAGTGGAAAGAATTCCTTCAACGTCATAAAAACCCAAAAAGCCAAGTAACCATCGGCTTAATAGGTAAATATGTAGAACTTCAAGATTCCTATAAATCTATCTTAGAATCGTTTATTCATGCAGGTGCGGCTAATGAGGTAAAAGTCAAAGTACGCTCCATTCATTCAGAACATCTTTCGGCTAAAGACGTGGATAAGAAATTAATGGGGTTAGATGGGATACTTGTTGCGCCTGGCTTTGGAGAACGCGGTATTGAGGGTAAAATTTTAGCAGTTCAATACGCACGTGAGCACGAGGTGCCATTCTTGGGAATTTGTCTGGGAATGCAAATGGCAGTGATAGAATACGCAAGGAATGTTTTGGGCTTGGAGCAAGCCAATTCTACCGAAATGGATGAGAAGACTCCTTTTCCCGTCATTAACCTTATGGAAGAACAAAAAACTGTGGTGAACAAGGGAGGTACCATGCGTTTAGGCGCTTGGGACTGTGAGTTAAAAGAAGGAAGTCTGGCCCATCAAGTATATGGAACTGCCAATATCAAAGAACGGCACCGCCATCGTTTCGAATTTAATAATGACTTTCTAACCGAAATGCAAGAAGCAGGGATGGTCACTTCTGGTCTAAATACCGAAACCAATCTGGTGGAGATTATAGAATTGCCCGGACATCCATGGTTTATTGGAGTTCAGTACCATCCAGAATACAAGAGTACCGTTGCCAATCCACATCCGCTTTTTGTAGGCTTTGTGAAGGCTGTTTTGGCGCAAAAGCAGAAACAAACCAATGCCAGTTTGGCATAAACTGTATTTTTGGACATATATTTGCGGGCTTGGTAAAAAACCTATTACAAAGGATTTAGATGGAAGAAAAGAAGTTGGATATCAACTCCATTATTGGATTTGTTTTAATTTTTGGGATTTTGTTGGGATGGATGTACCTAAGACAACCCACACCAGAAGAGCTTGAAGCCCAAAAGGCTGAGCAGGCAGCTGCACAGCAAGAAGCGGTAGAAGAGGAAACAAAAGAAATACAACCACTTCTTAAGGAATCTCCCGTTATTAATACAAACGACTCTACGGCTGTTGCCCAATACAAATCTACTGTTGGAGCTTTTGGATTTACGGCTACGAATGCTGGCACAACGGTTTTAGAAAACGAGGTGTTGTATTTAGAAATAGCCAATAAAGGTGGGCAGATCGTTGAGGCTAGAATGAAGGAATTTGTCACCTATGACTCAATTCCAGTATATCTCGTAAAAGACGGAAACGCAGATTTTGGACTTTCATTTACTACGAATGATAACCGAGTTTTAACAACGCAAGATCTCTATTTTGAACCAGCGCTTTCAAAAAATGGTGAAAACCAGGTGCTTTCCATGAAAGCGAAGGTGTCTAACACACAATTTTTAGAGTATCGCTATGAAATGAAGCCAAGTGAGTACTTGGTTAATTTTACAATTCGCTCTCAAGGATTGAGCGGTGTTTTTAATAGTGCTAAACCTGTTGATTTAAGTTGGAAACTAAATGGTATCCGCCATAATAAGAGCGTACAATATGAAAATAGGTATACGCGCCTTACTTACAACCATGATGGTGGAAAAATTAGTAAGCTATCGGAGAGTAGTGAATTAGATGAAGAAACAGAAGTAGACATTAAATGGCTTTCTTACCGCCAGCATTTCTTTAGTTCTATTTTGGCTACAGACGATCATTTTAAGTCTGCAGCCCTCTCATCTGCCAATTTGGTTGAAGAAGAAAGTAAGGAACAAAAATTTACCAAAGCGTACGAGACCAAAGCCAATATATCGTTAGCTGGCGGAGAACTTTCCCAAAATATGTATTGGTATTATGGTCCAACGGATGTTAAGGTTTTTGAACAATATGCGGACTTAGGTCTAGTTGATTCTATTCCATTTGGCTGGGGTATTTTTGGTTGGATTAACCGCTTTATTTTTACCCCCTTCTACGGGTTCTTAAGTTCGTTCCTGCCTTTTGGTATTGCTATTATTGTGATGACCATAGTGGTGCGGTTGGCCTTGTCTCCTGTAACCTACAAATCGTACTTGTCTCAGGCCAAAATGAAAGTACTCAAGCCAGAGATTACTGAACTTAATGAGAAGTACAAGGATAATGCCATGAAGAAGCAGCAAGAAACCATGAAGCTGTATAATAAGGCAGGGGTAAGTCCTATGAGTGGTTGTATTCCGGCATTGTTACAATTGCCCATTTTTTATGCCCTATTCATGTTCTTCCCAACTTCATTTTCATTAAGACAGAAGTCATTCTTATGGGCAGAAGATTTAAGCTCCTATGATACTATCTTCAATTTGCCATTTTCTATCCCCTTCTATGGTGACCACGTAAGTTTGTTTCCCATATTAGCTTCGATAGCAATCTTCTTTTACATGACACTAACTACAGGTCAAACCATGCAAATGCAACAGCAGCCTGGTATGCCTAATATGAAGTTTATCATGTATCTGTCTCCATTAATGATGTTGTTTTTCTTCAACAATTACGCGAGTGGACTTAGTTTGTATTACTTTATTTCTAACCTGATTACTATAGGTATTATGTTGGTTATTAAGAATTACATTCTTGATCAAGACAAGATTCATGCTCAGATACAAGAGAATAAAAAGAAGCCTAAGAAAGAAAATAGGTTCCAGAAAAAGATGCGCGAGATGATGGAAGAAGCAGAATCTCAAAAGCGTTCAGGGAGAAGAAAATAAGTAATTTCCAAACAATTAATGGTCCTAAGAAAGTAGTGAATTCTTTATCACTACAAGAAAATGGCGTATCAGAAATAAGGAAGCCATTTTACCCCTTTATGGGATTTTTGGTACAGTTAATCGATTAATTAGAGGATTTTTAACAAAAAATTTAAGAAATAATGCAATTTGCAATGTCCCTTAAGTCTTTTATCGTGTAATACCGTTTGGTTATATCAATTTGTGTTATGGATTTTAATATCATATCCATATGCAAAAAACTACTTTTTCGTATTCCTTATTAGGAATTTTATTCTTTTTTCTTTTTGGTTCCCAACTTAGTTATTCAAATAATAAAAAGTTAGATAACAAGCACTCAGGGGAATCTAGTATTCTAGTAGCGCCTAACGCAACTACGAATATGAGTTGTGAGGTTCAATTGATTCAAAATGTTACGGCCGTTGGCTTGAGTAATGGTTCTGCCAGAGTTGTTGTTACCGGGGGTGATGCTCCCTACACCTACGAATGGGATAATGGGGAAACCACGGAAGTGGCCATTAATCTACCTGCTGGAGTAAGAATAGTTACAGTAAAGGACTGTGCAGGCAACAGCACCCAGTGCCAGATCGAAATTCTATGCGATCCTATACCCGAGATCTGTGACGGTATAGATAATGATGGCGATGGAGAAATTGATGAAGGTTTTGATTCTGATCATGATGGAGTAGCAGATTGCTTTGATGTTTGTGAGGGATCTGATGATAATATTGATGAAAACGGAAACGGAATTCCAGATGGTTGTGAAGATTGCCCAGACGATACAGAAACAACGGTGAAGGTGTGCGTTGGGGAGGAATATTACTGGTCGGTAACGGGATCAAGTTACACGGCGGATC
>CAZRPJ010000047.1:0-22593 GCA_964601965.1 uncultured Croceivirga sp. | reverse complement strand
ATTTTTAAAGAATTTCGAATTTCCGTAAAAATACGAAAACCGAAAGTATTTTTTATATAGGATTTCTGCGATAAACTCAAATTTTTCTGAAATATTCGGTCTATGAAAAAACTGTAAATAGGATCACAATTCCGTTTGTAGTTTGCTAAATTATTTTGCAACATTTACTGCACGGGTTTCTCTAATCACAGTAACTTTCACTTGACCTGGATAGGTTAAATCTGTTTGGATTTTTTGTGAAATATTAAAAGAGAGTTCAGCAGCCTGATCGTCATTTACTTTTTCACTCTCCACAATTACGCGAAGTTCCCTTCCTGCCTGAATAGCATATGCTTTTTGCACCCCATTAAAGCCAAAGGCCACATCTTCAAGATCTTTTAATCGCTGAATGTACGAATCCAACACCTGTCTTCTGGCCCCAGGTCGAGCGCCGCTAATCGCATCACATACCTGCACAATTGGTGAGATAAGATTGGTCATTTCAATCTCATCATGGTGTGCCCCGATTGCATTGCACACTTCTTTTTTCTCTCCAAATTTTTGTGCCCATTGCATTCCTAGGATTGCGTGTGGGGTTTCCACTTCTGTTTCAGAATTAGGTACCTTACCAATATCATGCAATAGTCCGGCTCGTTTGGCGAGCTTAGGATTAAGACCTAGCTCAGCAGCCATGACGCCACAAAGTTTCGCTACTTCTCTAGAGTGCTGCAATAAGTTTTGTCCGTAAGAAGATCTGTATTTCATGCGCCCTACAGCTTTAATAAGCTCTGGGTGCAATCCATGGATGCCTAAATCTATCACCGTACGCTTCCCAATTTCTACAATCTCTTCATTGATTTGCTTCTCGGTTTTCTTGACTATTTCTTCAATACGTGCTGGGTGAATGCGGCCATCAGTTACTAAACGATGTAATGACAAACGGGCGACTTCTCTTCGCACAGAATCGAAACAAGATAGGATTATGGCTTCAGGCGTATCATCAACAATAATTTCTACTCCAGTTGCCGCTTCAATAGCCCGAATATTTCTTCCTTCCCTACCAATAATTCTTCCTTTAACATCGTCTGACTCAAGATTAAAAACGGACACACAATTCTCAACAGCTTCTTCTGTACCGATGCGTTGAATGGTATTGATAACAATCTTACGCGCCTCTTGTTGCGCAGTCAACTTGGCCTCTTCTAAAGTGGTTTGAAGATATGCCATGGCATCCGTCTTGGCGGTTTCCTTTAAAGATTCTAAGAGTTGGCTTTTTGCGTCATCTGCAGACAAGCCAGAGATTACTTCTAACTGTTGCACCTGACTTTTATGAAGTTTTTCTGCCTCTGAGCGCTTCTTCTCAAGAATGTCACTTTTGTGTTCATTCTCCCTGATAAGATTTTCTAGCTGATCATTTAAGCGCCTGTTTTTGGCTAGTTCACTGCTAATTTGAGATTCTTTATCCCGTGTTCGCTTTTCGGCTTCGGCGATTTTCTTATCCTTTCCTATGATTACTTTTTCATGCTCTGCTTTAAGCTCTAGGAACTTTTCTTTCGCCTGAAATATTTTGTCTTTTTTTATGTTCTCCCCTTCTTTTTTGGCCTCTTTTACGATGCTTGCAGCCTCTTTCTTTGCATTATTGATTGTTTTTGCAGCTTTCCCTTTTTCTAGCATTTTGGCTATGAGAAAACCCACAACCAATCCAACAACTGCTGCTATAATGAGTATAACGGTGTTATCCATTTTCCTGAATTTGGTGTTAAAAAAAAACCCACATTGGCGGAAGTTTTGTACAAACTCCTAATAACAGGTTTAGGGCTACCAAGCTGCTCAAGGATCCTTATACTAGTAAGGCCTGCTTTTACAACCTAAACTCACCCTTTTTAATTGTAATAATGTTGAGTTTGTCAAAAATTGGTACCAATGTGGGCAGTAACAATTATATTTTAAAGAACTTATTCCGTCCCAAGCTGGGAATGTATCCATTGATCTAAAGAGATTAATCGCTCCTTAGCTTCTTTGGTACTTTCGGACTCATTTATACCGCTTTGCTCAATTTTAGAGGCAAACTGCAGCGCACACATCGCGAGCACATCTTGTTTATCTCTAACGGCATAGTTTTGCTCAAATTTTTTGGCCAACAAATCAATACTCTTCGCGGCCTTGCGCAATCCCTCTTCTTGTTTAGGGTCAATTGTTAAGGGATACACCCTGTCTGCAATTGAAAGCTTTATTTTGAGCTTCTCATCCATATGTTTCACACTATTCTGCTAATTGAGCAATACAACTGTCCAATTCTCGAATGAGTGTATTTATCTTGAGCTTAGCTTCTGTTTTATTCGAATTACTACCCAGCATTGAACTCGCCGTTTTTAAGGAATTGTACTTTTCTTTCCACTCCTCTAGGGCTTCTTCTGTTTGTTTGTGTGATTCGTTCTGATCTTCCAGTTCCTTTTTCAGCTTGGCGTTCGCCTGGTTAAGCACCTCTAATCGATGCAACAGCTTACTTACTTTGTTCTCTAACGAATCTACAATTTCAATTAGTTCACCCATCAGCAAATTGCAATGCGTATTCAAACAAAGTTAACGATCCTTGCGCAATACAACAATTTTTTTCCTTGAATCTTATCACGAAAGAATTGATCTCGAAACTTCAATTTCCAGATTGTAATCTATTAGTTACTTTTGACTACAAATTAATATCCATGACGCGCATTCTACTGTTTTGCGTTCTTTTTCTACTTTCTTTTTGCTTAACGGGTCAAGAACAATATCCTAAAGACATTTTTAGGCCTCCATTGGATATCCCATTAGTGCTATCTGGTACTTTTGGGGAACTGCGCTCTAATCATTTTCATGGCGGTATTGATATTAAAACCCAACAACGCCAGGGTTTACCAGTTTATGCAGTTGCTGACGGTACGGTAAGCCGGATTAAAGTATCGATTTACGGGTATGGAAAAGTACTCTATGTTGCGCATCCAAACGGATTTACTTCTGTCTATGCGCATTTACAAAAATTTGGCCCAAAGATTCAAGAGTATATCAAGGAGCTACAATATAAGAAACGAGAATATCAAGTGGAGACTTTCCCTGAGTTTGGAGAGCTTGAAGTTAAAAAAGGAGATATCATTGCCTACACTGGAAACACTGGTGGATCATTTGGACCGCATTTGCATTTTGAAATACGTAATAGCGTTACCCAGAAACCAACTAATCCGCTGTTATATGGTTTTGAAGTTAGAGATGCGACCAACCCGGAACTGGTAGGTCTTTTTGGATACCCGCTAAGCAAGGGAGCACATATTAATGGTAGTGAAGAAAAACTGCAATTGAACTTCACCAAACAAGGAAATGGAACCTTTTTAGCAGATCCTGTCACCGCACTGGGCACCATTGGTTTTGGAATTAATGGATTCGATCGTCAGGATCTAGCTGCCAATAAAAATGGCCTTTTTTCAGTAAGTCAGATGGTGAACGGGAAAGTAATTTCTTCCTATAATTTTGAGCGTTTTTCTTTTGGTGAAACGCGTTACATCAATACTTTAATCGACTATTCCCATTATAAAAAATTCAAGCAACGCATTCAGAAATTATTTAAGGAACCCTCCAATAAGCTAAGTATTTACAAAGAACAATATTTAGACGGTAAATTAGTCATTCAAGAAGGTTTAAGCTATGAGGTGGTCATTAGCTTAAAAGATGTTGAGGAGAATGAAACTATTGTTAGAATTCCTGTTCAAGGTAAAAATGAAGAAAAGAAAATAGTAAAACAGGTAGCCACTACCGATCATTTTATTGAAGCCTCTAAGCCTGCAAGCTTTTCTCTGGGCAAGGCAAAGGTCTACTTCCCCGCCAGTACCTTTTATGATGATTTTTATATGCAGCTTGACCAAGCTGGGGATACCATTACCGTGCATAATGATCGCGTAGCGGTACACAGAAATTTCACTTTAAATTTCGATGTTTCTTCTATTGATGCAGAGAAAAGAAAGCAAATGTTTATCGCACATTTAGATGATGACCTGCGTCCAAGCCACATTAGAACCTACAAGAAGGGAACTACTTTTACCGCTCGTACAAAAAGTCTTGGAAAGTTTACCTTAGCCACTGATACCATTCCGCCTAAAGTTAGACCCAGAAACTTTGCTCCTGGTAAATGGTTAAACAATTATCAATCTTTGAGCCTTACTATTTCAGATGATCTAAGCGGCATTCAATCTTATGACGCTTTTATTAATGGAAAGTGGATTTTAATGGAATACGAACCAAAAAAGCGTATGATTTCCTATAACTTCAAAGACAACACCTTTTCCACTACACAATGCAATTTAAAGGTGGTCGTTACGGATAATGTAGGCAATACCACAACTTTTGAAGAAACATTCTACAGAAATTAACTCAGGCATCCAATGGTGGTGTTTGTTTTTCCTTTTTTTTATTGCGGCAGGCAGCAGCTACTCTCAAACTGCCGTAGTGTCTGGGTATGTTTTTAATGAACAGAAGCAACCTTTAGCCGCCGTTAACATTACTGCCAACGGTTCTGGAACCACCACAGACAGTAGCGGTTACTTTTTACTTGAACTGGTTGCAGATAAGGCGCTTTCCATAAAATTCACGCACCTAGGGCATAAAGATGTAGTAGTAAATAACATCATTTTAAAGACCAATGAAACCTTTGAGCTAAACCCCATAATGGCAACGGATGCGATTCAAATGGCCGAAGTAGAAGTTAGGCCTACTGGAGAACGCAATGTAAAAGGGATACTTACTGTTCCAAAGGAGGTGGTGCGTAAAATACCGGGGGTTAATGCCGGAGTTGAAAATATTTTAAAGTTACTGCCAGGAGTTTCTTTTAATAATGAATTAAGTACGCAATACAATGTACGAGGTGGCAATTTTGATGAAAATCTAGTCTATGTGAATGGCATTGAAGTATACCGGCCTTTCCTTATAAGATCTGCCCAGCAGGAAGGGTTTAGTTTTATCAATAACAGCCTAGTTGAATCGGTTGCTTTTTCAGCTGGAGGATTTCAAGCGAAGTATGGCGATAAACTTTCTTCGGTTTTAGACATTACCTATAAAATACCTACCTCCTTTGCTGTGGAAGTCGATGCTAGTTTGTTAGGCGCCAGTGCATCACTAGAAACAATCTCTAAAAACAAAAACTTTACCACACTAACTGGCGTACGCTACCGCAATAACGCCCTTTTGATCAATAGCCAGCAAACCAATACCAACGTGGTTCCTACCTTTTTCGATGCCCAAACGTTCTTTACCAGAAAACTTAGCGAAAAAATTAATCTCAGCTTTTTAGGAAACGTTGCCATCAATAACTACGAAAATGAACCCATTAACCGCCAAACAAATTTTGGGACTATTGCTGATCCACGAGCATTACTTGTTTTCTATGAAGGACAGGAACAAACACGCTACGAAACACAATTAGGGGCTCTAAAGGCAGACATCCTGCTAAAAGACTCCCTTAAAATAGATTTTACCTCCTCTGTATATCATGCCTTAGAGGAGGAATTCTCAGATGTCATTGCCACCTATGAATTGGGTGAAATTGAAACCAATTTAGGAAGTGAGAACCTTGGGGAGGTCACTGAAAGTAGAGGTATAGGCTCTCAATACAACAGGGCCCGTAATCAACTAGACGCGCTTATTGTAAATCTTAGTCATCGCGGAATTTTAAAGCGAAAGAAGGCCACCATTGAATGGGGCGTTCGTTACAGTCATGAAGATTTCAGGGATTTTCTTAATGAGGCTGAATTTCTTGATTCTGCCGGATTTCTTATTAGACCACCCGACGCTACAACTCCTAACAATGAACCTGAGGTGCCTTTTACTGGGCCCATACTACCTTTTGAAAGTGTTAGAGCAGAAAATGAAGTAATTACAAATAGAGTTGCTGGTTTTATTCAATACGATAAACAAACCAACTGGGGGGAACATACTTTTTATTACAATTTGGGACTTCGCACGCAGTTTTGGAATCTTTCTGGACAAGGTATTCCAAGCAATTCTCAGTGGTTATGGAGTCCTCGCGCTCAATTTGCCTTAAAACCAGCTTGGAAAAATGATGTCTTATTTAGACTTGCTGTAGGAAACTACCAGCAACCTCCCTTTTATAGAGAATTACGAAACTTAAACGGGGAGGTGAATCCGCAGGTAGAAGCTCAAAAATCCTTTCATGTCGTAGCGGGTAACGAATACAGCTTTGCCCTTTTTGATCGTGCCTTTACCTTAACGAGTGAAGCCTATTACAAGAAATTGACCAATGTAAACACCTATACCATAGAAGATGTTCGAATACGGTATAGCGCAGATAATTTAGCAGAAGCCTATGCCTACGGGTTCGATTTTAGATTAAATGGAGCTTTTATTCCTGGTGCGGAATCCTGGGTGAGTCTGGGGTATCTAGAGACCAAAGAAAATAGAGCGGGCCGTGGTTATATTTCTAGACCCACAGATCAACGATTTAAATTAGGAGTACTCTTTCAAGATTACATGCCTACTATCCCTAATTTAAAACTCTATGTAAACCTCGTCTACAATACGGGAGTGCCGGGCGGATCGCCCAATAATGCAGATCCTTACGAATTTCAGAATAGATTAAGAGATTACCGACGGGCAGATTTAGGTATTTCCTATATTTTTGCCGACAGAAAAAGTACGTTTCAAAAGGGGCATTGGTTAAATACGTTTAAAGAGCTGGATGTAGGTTTCGAAATTTTCAATCTCTTTAACAACCAAAACAGTATTACCAATACTTGGGTTAGAGATGTGGATACCCAACAACAATTTGCAGTTCCCAATTTTTTAACGTCGCGAATATTTAATATAAAAATTCACACAAGGTTTTAGAATAGTATGTTCAGAAAACTGGTTTTTTCTTTCTTGCTAATAGCAGCAACCCAAGGAGTTGCCCAAAAAGATATTTTTGAAAGTAATCGTTTTGATGCCCTTTCAGAAAACCATGAGGTTCTGGCCATTGTTCCTTTTATTACCAACCTTGATTTAGAACGTAGTTCTAAAAAAGAGTTGAAGGAATTGGCCCAAAAAGAAGGGTATGCGGTACAAGACGCGTTGGAGACCTATTTCTCAAGAAGAAAAAAACGAAAAAAATTCAATGTAGAATTTCAAAACGTGGAAGAAACCAACGCGCTGCTTGCCAAAAATGGAATTACCTATGAAAACATTGACATACGAACGGTAAAGGAATTATCTAATATCCTAGGGGTAGACGGCATCATTAGTGGAAGCTTAGATTTAAATGTGCTTCTTTCGAAAGGCGTTTCTACAGACTTTAACCTGTTAGACTACTTCAGAGGTAAAACCAACTACGGGCGTATTGGGATTAAAATAAGTGATGGTGATACTGGAAAATTACTTTGGAAATACGAAAAAATAATCACCAAAAAAACGGGTAAAAATACCGATGAACTCATCGATAAAATGATGAAAGCAGCTTCCAGAAAATTCCCTTACGACAAGGAGAAAAAACGCAAAAAGAAAGTCTAGTTTTCGGCAAACTCCTTTAAGATACCAATAGTATAATCCAGCTCTTCTTTGGTATTGTATTTAGAAAAGGAAAAACGCACTGAGGGCTTTTCCAATTCTTCTGGACTTAATATCTCTTGTAACACATGTGACCCTAAGGCGCTACCAGATTGGCAGGCACTTCCTTTGGAGCAAGCAATTCCTTTAAGGTCTAAATGAAACAAGAGCATTAATGACTTTTGCTTATCAAATGGTAGGCGAACATTGGCCAAAGTGTAGGTACTCTTATCTAAATCCCCAGAATGTCCATTGAATGTGGCGTCTGGCATGGCCTTCTTGAGATTCTCAACAAAATATTTTTTAAGATCAGATACGTAAGCCTTCTCTTCTTCAAGATTCTCATACGCAGCGATAAAGGCTTCTTCTAAGCCCACAATATTGTGAAAAGCCTCGGTGCCAGCTCTAAATCCCCGTTCCTGAGATCCTCCTACAATCAGAGGTTTTAGACCAGAATTCTTTCGTATGTAAGCAAAACCAATCCCTTTTGGCCCATGAAATTTATGAGCTGCAGCGGTCATGAAATCTACGGGAACAGCTTGTACATCCCATTGAAAATGACCAATGGACTGTACGGTATCTGAATGAAAAAATGCCTCATGGTGCTTGCATAGTTCGCCAATTTTGGCAATATCAATTAGATTCCCAATCTCATTATTTACATGCATCAAGCTTACCAATTTTTTGGTTGTATCTGCAGTTAATAAGGATTCGAGACTATCAAGATCTGGATTGCCATGAGCATCTAAAGCCACGAACTTTAGAGCAATTCCATATTCTTTTTCAAGTTCTTCGGCCGTATGCAAGACAGCATGGTGTTCTATCTTAGATGTAATCAAGGTAGTTACGCCTAAATCACGTACGGCACAACGAAGAATCATGTTATCTGCCTCGGTTCCGCCAGAAGTAAAAATAATTTCTGAAGGATGTGCATTTAAGTATTTCGCAATCGTTTTCCTTGTTCTTTCAATAGCCGTCTTGGCCGTTCTACCAAAACTATGGGTAGACGATGGGTTCCCAAAACAGTTGGCCAAGGCATCCTGCATTTTAGCAATTACCTCTTCTCTTACTTGAGTGGTAGCGGCGTTATCCAAGTACACTTTATCCATGAGCTATTTCATTAAAGAAAGGTGTCAAAAATAGCTATTCTTGCGTTAATTTCTTCCAAATTAAAATCCTCGCTTTCTCCTATGAAATTAAATTCCTCTAAATTTGAGCGCATGAAAAGAATAGGGACACTTCTGCTAGTATTGCTACTAACAAATTGTAGTGATGGGGATCTACAAATAGAAACCTTGGATTTTGATAGTGTAACGAATCAAGATTGCGGGAACGTGAGCGCCACTACTAGCAATATCTTATTTAAAATTAACGGATCCGAAGCATTGATTTTAGATCTAGAAAGCGGTGTTTTAAATAATGGAACGTCTATCACAGACACTATTGAAACTAGAAGCAGTGTTCCGGGATCTTCAAGAGTTATTTACCGAGTATTTTCAGACAATGTTACGAGTACCTATTTCTGTGATGATTTTCCACCTTCGGAACCTTCTGTTATTGAGGAGATAGAAGCAGAGGATGGTGAGGTTATCATTAAATCTATTGCCAATGCAGACTCTACTGCCATCACCCATGTTATTCAACTAGAAGGAATTTCTTTAGTAAATACTTCGGGAGAACGAATTACAGATTTAAGTATCAGTGATTTTGGGGAGCTAAGTGTCAGTGCTTCCAACTAGGGATTCTGATAAATATATACTTCGGTAGCTCCCAACCCATATTTCTGGTACTCGGCATCATAAGAATCCACTGGGTACTTTTTAAATAAATATTTAAGCTCTTCTTTTAATACACCTGCTCCTACTCCGTGTATAAAAACCACTTTTGGAATACGCTTGCTAATGGCAAATTCTAACTGTCTTTTAGCAGTCTCCAGCTGTATGTTAAGCATATCAAACTTAGAGAGCCCTCTAGTTTCTTTCACAAGGTGGTGA
The DNA here is from genome assembly GCA_964601965.1 of uncultured Croceivirga sp. Lineage (GTDB taxonomy): Bacteria > Bacteroidota > Bacteroidia > Flavobacteriales > Flavobacteriaceae > Croceivirga. The sequence continues at coordinate 13,057 of CAZRPJ010000047.1, read as the reverse complement.
ATGTGCAGATCAACCTCCATTTTAGGCGCATTTCTTTCTTTTACCTTGGGTACTTTTTGGGAACGTTTCTTAGCCGGTTCCTTGGTCTTTTTAATTTGATGCGCTTCATAATTGCTGACTTTAATTTCTTGGCCAGAGGCTACCAATTGCGAGGCCTCAAAGTCCATTGGAAATCCATCATTGGTCTCTATTGTAATTAGTTGGTCCTGTATTTTGGTCACAACTCCTTCAATGGCCTCATCAAGTACGGCCACCTGATCCCCTAAATTAAAAACCACCATCTATTGAAAACTTTTGTTGCATATGCTTCAATAGCAAAAATAATAGTATTTTGAGCTGAGAATTTATTATGTGGTATGGAACCAGTATCGAATGTTTCTTACATGGGGCTACAGGAATATATGATGCCCTGCGTAACTAAACAAGTTTTAGGGTTTGATTGTCCGGGTTGTGGCCTGCAACGTTCTATTCTTCATCTTTTAAACGGTGAATTTATAGCAGCTTTTCAGATGTACCCCGCGATTTACACTCTTATTCCGCTGGCTTTTCTTTTAATCATAAATAAATTTTACAACTTTAAATACGCTGGCAATCTTATTATAGCATTTAGTATGGCCAGTGTTTCTTTAATAGTAATCAACTACATTTTTAAACTATTACACTAATCAAAGTTCATTATGGAAGATCAACAACAAAAATTACCCAACGTAACCATTTCTTTAGTCTTAGGCATCATCTCGTTTATCTGCTGCTGTTTTAGTATGGGAATAGGGGGCATATTGTTTTCTGGAATTGCCTTTCTTTTATTACGAAAAGATGAAAAGCTTTACCAATCTAACCCTGAAGGATTTAGCAATTTTAATCAATTGAAGTCTGCTAAATTGGTCGCTATCATTGGTCTAGTTTTAGGCGTATTAACACTTTTATGGTCGCTTTATCAGATTAACCAGTTAGGTGGTTGGGAAGGCTACATGGAGCGAGTTAATGAAATGATGGAACAATACGGAGCAGAAGTTGAATAAGTCTAATTTGAAGTAATAAAGCAATGAATCAACCAGCCAAACCAGACAATTATTTAGTCTGGGCCATTTTAAGTACTATTTTTTGCTGTATTCCTACGGGAATAGCCAGTATAATATACGCTTCCAAAGTAAATGAGTCGTATGCACGTGGTGAGTATGACGAAGCTATGAGAGCTTCCAAGAATGCTAAGATGTGGGCCTTGATAGGCGCCGGATCTTCATTGCTCATTTGGATAGTTTACCTAGCAATCTTTGGTTTTGCCTTTTTAGGCGCCATGGCCAATGGTGACTTCTAAAACAAAACATTTTATATGGATAGGAGTGCTGCTACTTGCTGCGGCACTCCTTTATTATTTATTTAATCCTTCTGGGCAACTTTTTTTTCCTAAGTGTCCTTTTCACGAGCACCTTGGAATCTATTGTGCAGGTTGTGGATCGCAGCGTGCCATTCACGATCTATTACATTTAAGAATTGGCGAAGCTATCAGTCATAACCTATTGTTGTTACCGGCTTTACTTTTTATACTATTAGAAGGGTTTTATAGGATAGTCTGGCCTCAAAAAGAAAGTCCTTTTTACCATAAATGGACGCCCTGGATTGTACTCATCCTAATTATAGGGTTTATGATCTTAAGAAATTTAAAGGGTTGGCCTTTTGAATATTTGGCTCCTTAGTTGGCCACTTCGCTCATAAATTTAAGGCGATAAATACGAAGTTCTTCCTCTTCATAATCCCCATCAAATTCCTCCATGGCAATGGCGATCGAGTCTGTTTCGGCTTCTAAAAAATAGTCGTGAATTTCTTCTTGTTGGTCTTCGTCTAGAATCTCATCCACCCAATAGCCTAAATTTAATTTGGTACCACTAAAGACTATCTGCTCCATGTCTTTAATAAGATCTGGAAGCTCTAAACCTTTGGCTGCTGCTATATCATCTAAAGGAAGTTTACGATCAATACTTTGGATAATGTAAAGCTTTAATCCAGAATTTGCCCCAGTACTTTTAACTACCAAATCGTCTGGACGTACTATTTCATTTTCCTCTACATAACTGGCAATTAAGCTTACAAAAGGCTTTCCATACTTTTTAGCCTTCCCTTCTCCTACTCCATGAACATTGAGTAATTCATCCATGGTGATAGGATATTTTAGTGCCATATCATCCAACGAAGGGTCTTGAAAAACCACAAAAGGTGGCACATCATTTTTCTTGGCTTCGCGCTTTCTAAGATCTTTTAATAGCTTAAGGAGCTTTTCATCTGCAGCACCACCACTACTCTTACTATTTGTTATGATGCCAGCGTCTTCTTCTGTTTTGTATTCATGATCCTTGGTCATCATAAAAGAACTAGGGTTGCTTAAAAAGTGCTTCCCTTTTTCCGTGACATGCAGCACCCCGTATTGTTCAATTTCCTTTTTTAAATAACCAGCTACCAATCCTTGGCGTATGAGCGCCATCCAATAGGATTCTTCCTGATCCTTCCCAATTCCAAAAACGGGCTTCTGTTCTGTCTTATGAGAAGCTATTAAGGCATTGGTTTTGCCAGTCAAAGTCTTTACAATCTCTTTGCTCTTAAATTTCTCGGAAGTATCTGTGACAACTTTCAGTAACTTTTGCAGATTCTCTTTGGCTTCCTCTTTGGGTTTTGGATTTCTTGAATTATCATCCATGTCTGCCCCATCTCCGTTTACCTCATCAAACGCCTCCCCGAAATAATGCAGAATGAATTTTCTTCTCGACATGGAAGTTTCGGCATAGGCAACGATCTCTTGCAGTAACGCCTGGCCTATTTCCTGCTCTGCCACTGGCTTGCCCGACATAAATTTCTCTAATTTTTCTATGTCCTTGTATGAATAATACGCCAAACAATGTCCTTCGCCACCATCGCGCCCTGCACGTCCTGTCTCCTGGTAGTAACTTTCAATACTTTTTGGAATGTCATGATGAATCACAAAGCGAACGTCTGGTTTATCGATCCCCATACCAAAAGCTATAGTTGCCACCACCACATCAACATCTTCCATAAGAAACATGTCTTGGTACTTGGCTCTTGTTTTGGCATCAAAACCAGCATGGTAGGGCACTGCGCTAATTCCATTTACTTGCAGAACTTGCGCCAATTCTTCCACCCTTTTTCTACTTAGGCAGTAAACGATTCCCGATTTGCCTTCATGCTGTTTAACGAAACGAATAATGTCTGCATCGACATTCTTAGTCTTAGGACGTACTTCATAAAAGAGGTTGGGCCGGTTAAATGACGCCTTGAATACTAGAGCATCATTCATTCCTAAATTTTTGATGATGTCTTCCTGCACTTTAGGCGTGGCTGTTGCCGTAAGGCCAATGATAGGTATATCGTTTCCTAATCTGGAGATTATATTTCTAAGATTCCGATATTCTGGTCTAAAATCATGCCCCCACTCTGAAATACAGTGCGCTTCATCTACAGCCACAAAAGAGAGTGTGACCCCTTGTAAGAAGTTAACATACTCCTCTTTAGTGAGCGATTCTGGAGCAACATATAATAACTTGGTAACGCCACTTTTAATGTCTTCCATTACCTGACGTACTTCCGTTTTGGTAAGTGATGAATTAAGTACATGGGCAATTCCATGAACTTCTGAGACCCCACGAATGGCGTCTACCTGATTTTTCATTAAAGCGATGAGGGGAGATACAACAATTGCAGTTCCTTCTTTCATTAAAGCAGGCAATTGGTAGCATAATGACTTACCACCACCTGTTGGCATTATTACAAACGTATCTCTATTATCTAAAACGTTTGCTATAACGTTTTCCTGTAGCCCCTTAAATTGGTCGAAACCAAAATATTTCTTTAAGGCGGCTTGCAAATCCATCGTCAAACCCATTTTTGGTATATCAGTTTACTTAAGCCATGAACCCATTAGTAGATTGGAAGTTTTAAGGTAGGTGTTTAATCTTGGCGCATGTGCTATGTATACAATATAGATTTCTTTAGTTTTGTATTCTTAAATATAAGACATTCTTTCAGTAATACAATCCAAACATTCGTTAAATACTTTGAAATCTGACAACCCCATTCTAGATATTGCAAAACGGACGTTAACGAACGAAAGTGAGGCCATTAAAGATCTTATCCCAAAATTAGATCATAATTTCGAGAAGGCCGTACAAACCATTTTAGATTCTGAAGGTCGTGTGGTCATCACAGGGGTTGGCAAAAGCGCTTTAATCGCTTCTAAAATTGTTGCCACCCTAAATAGTACTGGAACTCCAGCCATTTTTATGCATGCGGCCGATGCGATTCATGGGGATTTAGGAACAGTGCAAAAAAACGATGTAGTTATATGCCTCTCAAAGAGCGGCAATACCGAAGAAATAAAGATGCTAATTCCCCTTATTAAACGAGGTGAAAACATCCTAATTGGCATAACTGGAAACATGGACTCTCTGCTGGCCAAACAATCAAATTTTGTTTTAAACACCTATGTAGAGAAAGAGGCATGCCCTAATAATTTAGCCCCTACAACCAGTACAACAGCCCAACTTGTAATGGGAGATGCATTGGCCATATCCTTACTAGAATTACGCGGTTTTAGCAGTGAAGATTTTGCAAAATTTCATCCAGGAGGGTCCCTAGGCAAGCGGCTTTATTTACGAGTGGCAGATATAGTTGGTACCAATCAAAAACCGGAAGTTACCGCAGCAGCCAGTGTTAAGGAAGTGATTGTAGAAATCTCTGAAAAAATGCTGGGAGTGACCGCAGTTAAAGAAAATGATGAGGTTGTTGGAGTAGTTACAGACGGAGATATCCGTAGAATGCTTAGCAAATACGATGAAATAAACAGCATCACGGCAAGGGACATTATGACCAAAAACCCCAAAACTATTGCTCCTAATGTGCTGGCCGTTAAAGCCTTAGAAATGCTTCGGCAACATGGAATTTCTCAATTATTGGTGATGGATGGGCCTCAATATGTTGGAATTATTCATATACATAATCTTATAAACGAAGGGATATCCTAATGGCAAAAGTAGCCCAAGACCCTAATGAAATGTCCTTTTTGGACCACCTAGAAGAACTGCGGTGGCATTTAATACGATCTACCCTTGCTATTGTTTTAATTGGCGTGGTAGCCTTTGTAATGCGAGGCTTTATTTTTGATACCATCATTTTTGGGCCTAAAAATTTAGATTTTCCCACCTATCGCTTTTTCTGTAACATCGCCACCTTCTTTGGAATTGAATCTGAGTTTTGTGGAGATGAACTTCCGTTCACTATTCAGAGTAGGTTAATGGCGGGGCAGTTTTCTGCGCATATTTGGACGTCCATTTGGGCGGGCGTAATTTTAGGTTTCCCCTATATTCTTTGGGAACTATGGCGTTTTATAAGTCCGGGACTCTATGAGAAAGAACGCAAACATTCACGAGGTTTTATTTTAACCGCTTCGCTCCTATTCTTTATTGGGGTGCTTTTTGGCTACTATGTAGTTGCGCCCTTATCCATAAACTTCTTGGGAACCTATCAAGTAAGTCAGGAAGTGACCAATGAGATTGACTTGGCCTCCTATATTGGAACGGTTCGTTCTGCCGTGATTGCCTGCGGTATTATGTTTGAATTGCCCATTGTAATTTACTTCTTAACCAAAGTAGGGCTGGTAACACCTGAAATTCTAAAGAAATACCGAAAGATTGCCTTAGTAGTGGTCTTGATCTTGTCTGCAATTATTACACCACCAGATGTTACAAGTCAGATTGTAGTTGCCATTCCGGTTCTTATACTTTATCAAGTGAGTATTTTCATTTCTAAACTGGTGGTAAAACAAGAAGCAAAAAAGGAAGCAAAAAATGGGAAATAAGGTAGCAGAATTTAATGCGTATCGTGCTAAAATGAATGACAAGCTTTTAGCCGATAACAATAAGATTATCAAGCGAATATTTAACCTAGACACCAATGCATATGCTCCTGGTGCACTTGATACAAAAACCAAAGAATTGCTTGGATTGGTTGCCTCCGCAGTATTACGTTGCGATGATTGCGTGAAATATCATCTAGAAAGTTCTATTGAACAGGGCGTCACCAAAGAAGAAATGATGGAAACCATGGGAATTGCTACCCTTGTTGGCGGTACTATTGTGATTCCTCATTTACGGCGTGCGTTTGAATATTGGGAAGAATTAGAAGCAATTAAAGAAGGTTAAGGGAATCACAAGGTTCCAAAAGCAAATGGTTTAATTCATTAGCTTTGGCAGTCAACTATGATACTACGCGCAGAAAATATAATGAAAGCCTACCGAGGTAGGAAAGTAGTAAAAGGCATCTCTCTAGAGGTTAGACAGGGAGAAATTGTTGGTCTTTTAGGACCCAACGGGGCTGGTAAGACTACTTCTTTTTACATGATTGTAGGTCTCATTAAGCCCAATGGAGGAAAGATTTTCTTAAATGATATGGAAATAACTGAATTTCCTATGTACAAGCGGGCACAAAATGGGATTGGATATTTAGCGCAAGAAGCCTCCGTTTTTAGAAAATTAAGTATCGAAGACAATATCCTTAGCGTACTGCAAACTACCAAGCTCTCTAAAAAAGAGCAGCACATGAAAATGGAAAGTCTTATTGACGAGTTTGGGCTGGGACACATACGAAAAAATAGAGGAGATCTGCTTTCTGGTGGTGAACGAAGACGAACAGAGATTGCCAGAGCTCTTGCTACAGATCCAAAATTTATTCTTCTAGACGAACCGTTCGCGGGGGTAGATCCTATTGCGGTGGAGGATATTCAACGTATTGTAGCCCAATTGAAGAATAAGAATATCGGAATCCTAATTACAGACCATAACGTACAAGAAACCTTAGCCATTACGGAACGTTCCTATTTAATGTTTGAAGGAGGTATTTTAAAAGCCGGGATCCCAGAAGATCTAGCGCAGGATGAAATGGTTCGCAAAGTGTATTTAGGCCAGAATTTTGAACTTCGTAAAAAGAAGCTCGAATTCTAAATGCAATTATTTCACTCCAAAAGTAAGCGTTGCCCAATTAGATTCGTAATCTAATCCCTTTTCTTCCGTTTTTTCTAAATGAATGGTAGCTACATACCAATTACCAGCCTGTTTAGGAGTCATACTCACAATACCGTTTTCATCTGTTTTGGTTGAAGTCTCATTTTCATGCGCATCTACTCCAGGCATAGAAGTACTATAATGCACCACATGATTTGGCAAAGGCTGGCCATTTCGTAACAGTTTAAAGGAAATTGATGTACCAACTTTTGCATCATAAGGATTCGATAGAGGAATAAACTCAATAGGATACCCTAATTCTGTTTGGTAATCTTCTGTCTTATCAGATCCCACCTGTAAAATGGCTTTCACATGCTTGGAATACTTTTCATTAGCCCCATTATTATAACTGCCTTCTTTTTCTCGTTCTTCAATGGTAGCTGTTAGTCCTTCGTGCTCTAAGTAGTCATTAAATTCTTGCGCGGTCATTTCTAAGGTTCTTGCAGCAGTAGAAATACCAGCCACGTAGGTACCGCTTTTTCCAGCGTTGAATTGAAAATAACTCACATTATCTCTTTCATAGAACTTCTCGTTTTCCATTTCTACGCCATAATCAGGTCCTAAAACAGTGAGGTCAATAATTCTATCAATGGTAATTGAATTTTCACTGGTGTCGAAGGTTCCATTAAAAAGATACAATTCGCTAGCTTGTCCAGGCGCCAAAAAATAAGCATCTGTCTTTAAAAATAGCTCGTGACTTGTTGTTGTAAGAAATAGAAACAATCCAACCAAAATCCACTGAAAACGCTTCATATATGTTTATTTTTTAATGTCGATAAAATTAAACTTTTCAATCTTTAAGAAGAAGATTTATCCCAGAAAGAAGCAAAAATATAAAACGCAATAATCGCTGGGATTGCTAAGAATCGTAATGTTACTAGTAACACTATACTTCCAATTAAAAACAAGTACTTGATGCTGTTCTCTTTAAAACCAACCCCTTTAAATTTCAAGGAAAATAAATGAATGGGAGCGTTTAATAAAAAAGCACTTAGCAATGTAATTCCAATTAAAAACCATTGGTTCAAAAGCAGAGAACTCAGAAATTCATTATTCTGATGCAAAAGAATAAGTGGTAATGATAAAATTAAAAGGGCATTTGCGGGTGTTGGTAATCCTTTAAAACTATATACCTGATTCTCATCTACATTAAATTTTGCCAAACGATATGCCGAGGATAGTGTAATGATAAAAGCAGTGAAGGACAACGGAAAAAACTGACCACCACTCCAGGACATACTTTCCGTTTTAGCAGTTAAAAATGGAGAATTCCAACCTCCAAAGTGCGCCATATTCATTAATTGAAACATAACAATCCCTGGCACTACACCACTAGTGACCATATCTGCCAATGAATCTAATTGCACCCCTATGTCACTTCGTACATTTAGTAACCTAGCCGCCAAACCATCTAAAAAGTCAAAGAATATCCCTAATAAAACTAATACTGCTGCCAAGTCTAATTTATTCAGTACCGCAAAAACAACGGCGATGCATCCGCAGAATAAATTAAGAAGGGTTATGAGGTTGGGTATTTGCCGTTTCATATTGGTGGTTTTCGTAAAATTATCCAAAATATATCTTTTCTACTTTTTAAAGTAGCGAAGCAAAAAGAATAATGATGATATTTGTCCAGAATCTATGAAAAGGACACTCCACTTTTTACTCCTCTTTCTACTTCCCATGGTTTTTTGGGCTCAGAGCCCTCCCAAACTCTCAGACCAAGCACAAATTAGTGTGCTAACATGTGGCGCAGGCAATGTTTTGTATTCTGCTTTTGGCCATACGGCATTTAGAGTACAAGACCCAGCATTAGGGCTTGATGTAGTTTATAATTATGGAACTTTCGATTTTGACAAGCCTAATTTCTATACCAACTTTGCGAAAGGAAAGCTTATTTATTCCCTAAGTAGACGCAGTTTTGACCGTTTTTTATTTGAATATGAATACGAAAAACGGTGGGTTCGTGAACAGATTTTAGATTTAAATCCTACGGAGGTTAATCATCTCTTTCGCTTTTTTGAAAACAACTACCGCCCTGAGAATAGAGACTACTTGTACGACCCGCTTTTTAATAATTGCTCTAATATTACTGGGGTTATTTTAAAAGAGCAACTTCAGGACCCTATTGTTTTTAATGGAGATCATTTAGAAAATCCAAAGACCTTTCGTGAACTGGTTAGGGAGTACATTTCAATCAATTCTTGGGGGTCCTTCGGTATTGAACTTGCTTTTGGAGGGATAACGGATAAAGAAGCTTCCGTAGAAGAACATATGTTTCAACCGTATTATGCCATGCGGCAGTTACGAAATACTACCAAAGCCGGAACACCACTTGTAAAACGAGAACGTACCATTCTTAACTATCCAGAATCCGAATATACCACCGCCTTTACCCTTTCACCGCTTTTTTATATACTGCTTTTATTGGCTTTTGTTTTGGTCATTACCTATTTAGATTTTAAGCATGGGAGCAGGCATAAGTGGTTAGATTTTGCGCTATTCTTCATTTCTGGCGTAGTCGGTTTGGGAATCCTATTACTGTGGGTTGCAACAAATCATGAAGTCACGAAGCTTAACTTTAACTTTCTTTGGCTTCTTCCTTCTAATGCTGTACTTGCCTTTTATCTGCTCCAGGATGATACCAAAATTGGTTGGTTAAAAAAGTACCTGTACGTGGCATTAGCAGGAATTGGGCTTATTTTAATACTTTGGATTTTAGGAGTTCAAGTGCTTTCTCCTTTAAATGTGCCTTTATTTCTTGTTTTAATTGCAAGATATGTGTTGATCCTTAAACGGGCATGATCGTTTTTTATGAATTATCTAACCGTAGAAAACATATCAAAATCGTACGGGGAGCTTACGCTGTTCTCTAGTATTTCCTTTGGGATTAATAAAGATCAGAAGATAGCTTTAATTGCTAAAAATGGGAGTGGCAAAACTTCAATTTTAAATATCATGGCGGGGTTAGACACCCCAGAAACTGGCCAGGTAATTAAACGCAAAAACATACGTATCTCCTTTTTACCACAAGAGCCTGCTCTTAATCCCTCCTTGAGTATTGAAGAAACCATTCTAGCATCTGGAAACGAAATACTTCAAGTAATTGCTAATTATGAGGAAGCATTAGTACACCCAGAAGATGAAGACGCCTATCAAAAGGCATTTGAAGCCATGGACCGGTTTAATGCTTGGGATTTTGAAACACAGTACAAACAAATCTTATTTAAGCTCAACCTTACAGATTTAAGCCAACTCGTAAAGAACCTTTCTGGTGGTCAAAAGAAAAGACTGGCCCTTGCAGATGCGCTCATCAACAAACCAGACCTTCTCATCCTAGACGAGCCCACCAACCATTTAGATCTTGAAATGATAGAATGGTTAGAGGAATATTTTAAAAAGGAACAAATAACCCTTTTTATGGTAACCCATGATCGGTACTTTTTAGAACGGGTTTGCAATGAAATTCTGGAACTAGACAACAATACCATTTACGGCTACAAAGGCAATTATAGTTACTATCTAGAAAAACGAGAAGCCCGTTTAGAAAACGAACAAATTGCGCAGCACAAGAATAAGATTTTGTACAAAAAGGAATTGGATTGGATGCGCAGGCAGCCAAAGGCCAGAACCACAAAATCAAAATCAAGGATAGACGATTTTCATAAAATTAAATCCTTGGCACACCAACGCAGAAAGGATCATGTAGTTCAGTTAGAACTAAATATGGAACGGTTGGGGAGTAAGATCGTTGAACTCCACAACCTAAAAAAGTCGTATGCTGATTTAACCCTTCTAAATGGTTTTAACTACAGTTTTACCAAAGGAGAACGCGTAGGCATTATTGGTAAAAATGGTACCGGAAAATCTACCTTTCTCAATGTTTTAACGGGCAGAGAAACTATAGATGTTGGGAAGATCGTGATAGGTGAGACTATTAAATTTGGGTACTATACCCAAAAAGGAATTCATCCAAAACCTGGTCAGAAAGTCATAGAAGTTATTCGAGAATTTGGTGATTTTATTCCCTTAAAAAAGGGCAAGCAAATATCGGCTCAACAATTGTTAGAACGATTCTTATTCGACCGAAAAAAGCAATACGATTATGTAGAAAAACTAAGTGGTGGAGAACGCAAACGACTCTATCTCTGTACCGTTTTAATTCAAAATCCTAATTTCCTTATACTGGATGAACCCACCAATGATTTAGACATTGTAACGCTCAATGTATTAGAGAATTTCTTGTTAGATTTTCCCGGTTGTTTAATTGTAGTGTCCCACGATCGTTATTTCATGGATAAAATTGTGGACCATCTTTTTGTATTTAAGGGCAATGGACTTATAGAAGATTTCCCCGGGAACTACTCTGATTACCGCGTTTATGAAAGCAGTAAAATAGAGGAAGAACGTAGTCTAAAAGCTGCCACCAAAACAGAAAAAAAGCAGTGGAAAGAAAAAGATACCGGGCCAAAACTGTCGTATCTAGAACAAAAGGAACTAAAGCAATTAGAGCAGCAAATTGAAAAACTAGAAGCGCAAAAAAATTTGTTACAGGCAAAATTTGCTGAAGAAGGCCTCTCTGGTCAAGAAATAGAAACCTTATCTATTGAACTCGGTCAATTAGCAACCGCCTTAGAAGAGAAAACAGAACGTTGGTTTGAACTTTCATCCATCCAAGAAGGGTAAGTATGTCTTCTTATGTGCGATTTTTACTTAAATCTACCAACCATCATGGGGTGCATTCGCCCTTTGTGTACAGCTACCTTACCCAATGCCTTTATGTTAGACCAAGACTGGCCAAGGACACCATTGAAAATCTTATTCTAAAGAGTGTTCCGTATTTCAATTTCAACTGTTTAGAACTAGGTCCTTACAGTCATCTAAAAAAGCAACTAGAAAATGGAGAAACATTAAAATACGAGGAAGGCAAGAAACTAGACCTTATCTGTTTCGAAGAGATTGCTCAACTATCTTTAAATAATTTGACTTCCCACAATACTGTGAAAAATGAAAGTATGCTGGTAATCCCTAATATACATGGGAGCAAAGACCAATTCTTGCAATGGGAAAAATTAAGGACCGAGGCCATTTTTACAGTTTCTATTGACTTTTATGCTTGTGGAGTTCTCTTTTTTAGAAAAGAACAAGAAAAGGAGCATTTTATCATTCGATTGTAAAAAAGTAATTTCGTAGGTATGAATAATACCATCTATTTTATTTTAGGTGCCTTGGCTTTGGTATATTTCGTGATTTTGTTCTCCAACAAACGCGCAAACAGAAAACGAAAATCAAGGAAGTTCATGGAAGGTAAAAGAAGGCATGAACCATGAAGATTTACACTAAAACTGGGGATACTGGTGCTACTTCCTTGTTCACGGGAAAGCGCGTCCCAAAGCACCACATTCGAATAGAGAGCTACGGAACGTTAGATGAGTTAAATTCCTGGTTGGGGCTATTGAGAGATCAAGCCATAGCACCTCATTACCAAGAGATCCTAATACAGGTACAAGAAAACCTATTTACCCTTGGGGCGGTACTAGCAACAGAACCTGCTAAAGATGAGCGTCTTACCATTGAAAGACTTACCCAACAAGACGTGATGCATTTAGAGCAAGAAATTGATACCATGAATCAAGAATTGCCTCCAATGACCCATTTTATATTACCTGGAGGACATACAACGGTGTCATACTGTCATGTAGCGAGGACCGTTTGTAGACGTGCAGAGCGGCAAATCACGCTTTTAAATGAGGAAGTTCCGCTCCCAGAGGTGGTTTTAGCCTATATAAACCGCTTATCAGACTATCTTTTTGTATTGGCACGGAAGTTGTCTAAGGATCTAAAAGCGAAGGAGGTGAAATGGATTCCGGAAAAAAAAGGTTGAATTATTCGCTATTTTTTTCATCCAAAATTGAACTCCTAAAAATAAATTGCAATAATCTGAGTTTTTACTTGGCAGATTGAGTTGAAAAACTATTTTTGCAAAAATTTTA
>CAZRPJ010000046.1:0-23416 GCA_964601965.1 uncultured Croceivirga sp. | reverse complement strand
CAAAGTATGTACATACCACCCTATTATAAAAATGAAAATATTGAAGAGGTACACTCCTTTATTAAGGACCATAGTTTTGGCATATTGGTTAACATAACGGATGGTAAACCTTGGGCTACTCATATCCCGCTAGAACTTGAAACCGTTGATAACAAACCCGCTTTGGTTGGGCATATTGCCAAAGCAAATCCGCAATGGCACGCATTTAAGGACCATCCCCAAGTGCTATGTATTTTTAATGGTCCGCATGCGTACGTGTCTTCGTCCTTATACAAAGAAGAAGAAGTACCTACTTGGGACTATATTGCCGTTCACGTCTATGGTACGCTACATGTAATGAATGAAGAACAGACCATGGAGGCGCTTCATCGTCTGGTTGATAGGCATGAAACGACTTCAGAAAATCCGCTTTCATTGCATGATTTATCAGCAAAAACTCTAAGACAGGTGAAAGGAGTGGTGGGTTTTTATATTACGGTAGATACAGTACAAGCAGCTTATAAATTAAGCCAAACAAGACCAGAGGACCATGCCGCGATTATTGCCAACTTAAACCAACAAGGTGTAACAGAACAAGAAATTGCAAGACGTATAAAGCAACAATCTAAAAATACATCATCATGATACACAACAAGTTTTGGCAAGGCTTTTTTGCTATTGCACCCATAGCCCTCGGTTTATTTTCAGTAGTTATTTACATCCTTTTTATACTTAATCTTCTCAGCGATATAGAAATGGCAGAGGCGAAGGGAGAGGTAACTGCTTCAATGATTCTTGGGAACGTTGCATGGTTTATTGGCTTTATCATGTTCCTGATTCTCGTTTCGTTGGGGAGCTTGCTGTTTTTTATTGTTCATGCGGTTCAAAATCCCAATCTTAAAGAAAGTAATTTACTCATCGTTTGGATACTCCTATTTATATTTATTGGAGGATTAGGGCAATTGGTCTATTGGTTGGTAGAAATTGTAAGTAAAAAACCAAAAGATCCCTATCTCGCTCAGTAGAGAACACTATGGCAGCTACCGTTCGCATTGTTGAATTTGGTCCCGAATATCGAGAGGCCTTTAAAGTACTGAATGAAGCTTGGATAGCACAGTATTTTGCTATGGAAGCTGCCGATTATAAGGCATTGGACCATCCTGAGACTTATATTTTAAACCAAGGAGGGTATATTGCCATTGCCTTGCATAACAAGAAGCCGGTGGGCACCTGCGCCTTATTAAAAATGCATCATGAAACCTACGATTTTGAATTAGCGAAAATGGCCGTATCTCCAGAGGTACAAGGATTGGGCATTGGCTACAAGCTTGGAAAAAATGTACTTGAAAAAGCCAAAGAACTGGGAGCAAAAGCTGTCTTTTTGGAGAGCAATACTAAATTACAACCGGCCATAAATCTCTACAAGAAGTTAGGATTTATAGAAATAGATCATATTCCTACCCCTTACCAACGGTGCGACATACAAATGGCAATACAGCTGTAGCATTTCAATAGTCTATAATTGCCATTCAATGCCAGTTATTTACAATTCATTGTTAATAAGTTCTATCTAGCACTCAGTTGTGGATGCTTTGTTGCTGTAATTTTGGTGCATCTCCCGACAGTAAATTTTTTGTATGCGCACAGTACTAAAAAAATTATGTGTCCCTTATCGGTTAACGGAGTGGTACCTAGACCTACTAATCGCCATCCCACAAATTATTGGAGGAGCTTTATTGCTCTTCGTTTATGGCCCTCAAAACATGGGAGTCTTATGGAAATCATCCTATGGCAACCTAGCACCTTTTGAAATTTCGCCTGCCTTTGTTACTAGGGTTCGCGATTTTGGTGGCATCTTCTCTTTGTATCCCAAATTCTTTGCGGGATTTGCAGCATCTGTAGAATTGTACGGGGGACTGCTTCTCATTTTAGGATTGTATACCCGTTTAAGTTCCTTCTTCATTTTTATCATGATGGTCATTACCATTTTATTCAGAGAGTTCGATGGTAGTTGGAGCTATATACCCGTCTTAGGATTTCTAGCCTTGGGTATTTCTGGAATGATCATGGGTTCTGGTCGCTTTGGATTAGACTATTTAATTTCTAAGAAAAATAACTGGGTCTAAGCCTGCCACAATTCGGTTGCCAATTTTTACAGTTCGGTGGATTCTAGTTTATAAAAATTAGAACCATGCTTTTCTTTGGGGCATCATTAACAATAAAATCAAAAAACAAAATGAAAACTTTAGGAATTTTATTCGGACTTTTTTTAGTGTGCATTCCATTGCAAGCCCAAGAAAGTGAAACAGTTACGGTAACTGTTACTATTGAAAACGTTTTAAACGACCAAGGAACCCTCTTAGTGTCATTACACGATGGCTCCACCTTCATGAAAGGTCCAGGTTTGGTAGATCTATCTGAGCAAGCTACAAAAGGGGCAGTGACTTTTACTTTTGAAAATGTTACTCCAGGTACGTATGCAGTGATGGCCATGCATGACAGTAATGATAATAAACGAATGGACTATGAAACAAACGGCATGCCTAAGGAAAGTTATGGTATGAGCGGTAATGAAATGACCATGGGCCCACCCAATTTTGAAGATGCCAAATTCGAGGTAAGTAATGAAGACCTTAGCTTAAGTATTCGGTTTTAATCGGTACCACCAACCATTTATAAAGCCCCTTTTTAGGGGCTTTTTTAATAGATGAATCTAATTTTATTATTTTAAATCATAAGTTTTACTGATAGATTTGTAGCTTTATGCTTTAATTGTGCTCTATGACTATCACTCAATTACAGTACGTCTTGGCAGTGGCGGAATATCAGAATTTCACACTAGCTGCTGAAAAAAGTTTCGTAACCCAACCTACCCTCTCCATGCAAGTTCAAAAGCTGGAAGACGAGCTGGACGTCCTCATTTTCGATCGTGGAAAAAAACCCATTGCGATTACAGAAATTGGCAAAAAAATAGTGAATCAGGCCAAGAGCATTGTGGCAGAAGCTGAACGCATGCGAGATATTGTAGATCAAGACAAGGGATTTGTTGGAGGAGATTTTACCTTAGGAATTATCCCTACGGTGATGCCAACCTTACTCCCCATGTTTCTACCCACTTTTGTAAAAAAGTTTCCAAAAGTAAACCTCATTATTAAGGAACAATCTACAGATACTTTAATAAAGAATCTGGAAGATAATCACTTGGATGCTGCCATAGCAGCTACGCCTCTTCAAGTAGATTTTTTGGTAGAACGCCCCTTATACTACGAACCGTTCGTGGGGTACGTACCACCTGGACATCGATTGGCAACTAAAAAGGAAATCGCTTCTACGGATCTAGATATCTCAGATATCTTGTTGCTACAAGACGGGCATTGTTTTAGAGACGGGGTTATTAACCTGTGCAAATCGCCTAAGAATTTGCAAACGGAGCATTTTCAAATTCAAAGCGGGAGTTTCGAAACCTTGGTGAATTTATCCAACGAGGGGCTTGGAATGACCCTTTTACCTTACTTAAATACAGTGGATTTAGATCCTAAGAAAAAGGCGCGCTTAAAACATTTTACAAAGCCTTCCCCTGCCCGGGAAATCAGTCTTATTTACCATAAGAGTGAGTTAAAAATGCAGATAACCGAAGCCTTGAAAGATACCATTTCTGGGATTGTCAGGGGGGCAATCGCCTTTCAGGACGTGGAAATTATTAGTCCTTTACAAAAATAAAAAACCGCCTTTCGGCGGTTTTGATTATTACGATTTTAAATACAATAGACTTGGTTGCAGTTCAGGTTTGTCTGTAATGAACTGTTTTAACCAAATTTTGAGCTCTTCGATTTCATCAGGCAACAGCCTAGAAACCGCCTTTTTTACTTCTTTTGCGAACAGTTTAGCATCAAAACTTACCTTTTGCAAGACAGTTTTGGTGTAGTCCAACATCGCTCTAGCCATATTTTGAATGAGTATTAAAGGTTAACTGGTTGCTCTACTAATTTACACAGAAAAAAGCATAACTTACTCCTTAAAGGCCGTTAAAATTAGACTAAGTGTTGTTAAAATCCATTAAACGAATTCCATATAGTACTGTTTATCAGTTATTTATAAAATATTTTTTAAGCACACTTGTACTTTCGTTTTTATTGATGGGGTGTGCTAGCCAATCCTTTAAACCCACCGCAAAACTTTTAAATCAAGAATTTAAAACGCCCTCTTATAGGCCGCAACACACCGGCTTTTTTGTTTTGGATGTTGAAAATAATGAAGCGCTCTACAACTATAATGGGGACAGCTACTTTATACCCGCGAGTACTACCAAACTGGTTACCTTATATAGTGCACTTCAACTAATAGACGAACAGATTCCCAGTTTAAAATATGCTGAAAACGAAAACGGAATTACCATCCTAGGAACTGGCGATCCAACCTGGTTGCATCCTTTTTTTAAAAATAAGGCACCTCTTCATTTCTTGAAAAATTATGATTCCATCACCCTTATCACCCAAAACTATCAAGAAGGCAAATTTGGACCCGGATGGGCTTGGGAAGATTATCCCTACTATTTCTCTCCGGAAAAATCAGCGCTTCCACTCTATGGTAATGTAGTACGTATTATCCCAAAGGATTCCCCCGAAGTTTCACCTAAGATTATGACTCCTTTTGTAAACCAAGCTGAAAATAGGTCGCCAAGGGAGTGGAAAGAAAATAGCTTTTTTTACAATGCAACATCAAAAGATACTCTAGAAATACCTTTTATTACCTCAGATTCGCTTACGGCGCATCTATTATCTGAAGAAATCAAAAGACCCATCAAAACCACGCAGGAAATACCTAAGGTGTCTTGGAAATTACTCCCTGGTATCTCCAGAGATTCTATTCTAAAACAAATGCTACTTGAAAGTGATAATTTCTTGGCAGAGCAACTCATGCTCAATGCCTCTTCTACCCTATCCGATACGCTTTCTTTTAGAAATGTGCGCGATTACATGCTTGAGATGCATTTAAACGACTTAAAGAATGAACCCCGCTGGGTAGATGGTTCTGGATTATCGCGTTACAATCTTTTTACACCACGTTCTTTAGTGACGGTACTAACCAAACTACATAAGGAAACCCCTTCTACACTTCTTTACTCCTTACTTCCAAAATGGGATAGCAATGGTACCATAAAAGATGCTAATCCTGTTACCTCGGAAGCTCTTCCTATTTATGCGAAATCTGGTTCAATGGGCAATGTGTACAATCTCTGTGGCTTTGTAAAAACGAAATCTGGACGCCTGCTTGCTTTTAGCTATATGAATAACCATTTTCGCGTTCCTAGTAGTCAAATTAGGGCTCAAATCTACCAGGCACTTACCCTACTCCATTCCAATAATTAAGGTTCATTGACCACTTGGGAAAATTCCTTTCTCAGCAATGCCAATTTAGGATCTATATAAGTCTTGCAAAACGGTTTCTTGGGATTTCTTTTATAATACTCTAAAAACCGATCTTCCGAAGATTTAAAATGTTCAAATTGTAGCACCTTAGTGATCAATGGTGCTGCAAACTGTGCTTGCAACAACTTTAGGGTTTTAGAACTTTCTACTGCGCTTTCGGGATCTAATGAATATATCGCAGATCGGTATTTTTTGCGCATGCTATGGGCCGAAGTGCTCTTGTGGGTGCGTAAATGAATTTCTATTAGCGTTTGCAGCGTAATACGATCTTCGTCAAAAGAAACAAGTACAGCTTCGGAATAGTTCTCAGCATCGTCTTTTGGAGCAATAAAGCCTTGTTCTACCTTAATCACTCCTTTTAAGGTCTGAAACACCGCTTCTGTACACCAATGACAACCACCACCAAACCCAATTCGTCTCATATCCTATTGGTCGGAAGAAGTGTCTTCAAATAACTTATTTATTTCCGCCCATTGCAAAAGCATAATGGTCTTAGCATCTTTAATTACCCCTTTTTTAAAAAGATCCATGGCTTCTTTAAAAGGCATCTCCAGTACTTCAATATTTTCAGTTTCATCAGCAGCACCTCCCCCATCACTTACTTTCATTTTTGCTTCATAGGCGCCAATAAAAAAATATAAGATTTCCGTTACGGAACCTGGGGACATGTAGGACTCGAAAATTTTTTGAACGGCATCAATTTTATACCCTGTTTCTTCTTCCACCTCCATACGAATCGTTTCTTCAGCATTTCCCTTTTCTAATATGCCTGCGCAGGCTTCAATCATCATTCCATCGGCATTTCCATTCACATAGGTGGGCATTCTAAATTGCCGTGTAAGGATAATGGTTTGCTGCTGTTTATTAAATAATAAAATAACGGCGCCGTTGCCCCGATCGTAGGCCTCTCTATGCTGGGTTTCCCAACTGCCGTCGTCTTTTTGATATTCAAAACTGTACTTGTGTAAGGTGTACCAGTTATCTGATAATAATGTTTTCTCAATATTGCGTACGCTGTCGTTGGCCAAGGCTTTTAATTTTAAAAATTAAAGGTAGCTATTTTAGCTCCAGCCTGTCTTGAGCGCATGGAATATATCTCTCTACTAAATCCCTATCTTTAAGAAAAGTATCCCATCATGACAAATGCTACCAGATTTCTATTGCTTCTATTAAGTTGCACGCTTGCTTGCGCTCCTAGCAGCAAAACGGAAAAATTACCACGAATTGCTATTGCTGGTATAGGCATAGAATCCAGCACATTTTCACCAGCAAGAACTCATGAAGAAGCATTTCATGCCCGCGTAGGAACAGAAATTTTTGAACGCTATTCTTTCTTTAACGATTCCAGTGACATACGCCAACGCGCAGAATGGATTCCTACATTTTTAGGAAAAGCATTACCCGGAGGGGTGGTGACCAAAGATGCCTATGAGTCTATGGTGGGCAAACTACTTGGCATGTTAAAAGAACAGGGGCCTTTTGATGGTCTTTGGTTTGATATTCACGGAGCCATGAGCGTTGAAGGAATGGAAGATGCCGAAGGCGATTTAATTAAACGTATAAGGGAGGTAATTGGCACCCAAGTGTTGATTTCTACCTCCATGGACTTGCATGGCAATGTTTCAAAAGAATTAGCGCACCATAGTGACTTAATTACGTGTTACCGAAAAGCACCCCATGAAGATGCTATTGAGTCCAAAGAACGCTCAATCCAAAATTTGTTAGAAAGGTTAGAAACCGGTGCAGGAAAACCAGCCTTTAAAGCGTGGATACCTGTTCCCATATTATTGCCAGGTGAAAAAACTAGTACGCGAATAGAACCGGGGAAAGGACTTTATGCACAGATACCAGAAATTACTGCTAAAACAGGAGTAATGGACGCTGCTATTTGGGTAGGTTATGCCTGGGGAGATGAAGCAAGAAGTACTGCTGTTGTTATGGCGTATGGTGATGAGAAGAACGCCGTGAAAAACGGAGCCGAACAATTAGCAAATTCATTTTGGGAACGGCGTCATGAATTCGATTTTGTTGCACCAACTACCACTTTTGAACAAAGCATCACACAGGCTATTAATAGTAGTAGCCGCCCTTATATTATAAGTGACATGGGTGATAATCCTACTGCTGGGGGTGCAGGAGATGTTACTTGGACCCTACAAGAAATTTTAAAAATAGACGCATTTAAAGACAGTAAGGGTCCTTCGCTAATCTATGCGTCGATACCTGGGCCTCAATTAATAGAACAAGCGCTGAGTGTTGGCGTTGGAGGAAAAGTGAACGCCGTGGTGGGTGCGGAAGTAGATGCCAGGTTTGCCCCTCCTTTACCCCTACAAGGCAAGGTTACTGCGATTAAAAAAGGGGATCGAGATGCGGAAGTTGAAGTCGTTGTACAGGTAGGAAGTGTTTCTGTGATTGTTACCAAAAAAAGAAAGCCTTATCATCACATTGAAGATTTTACATCTTTAAAGTTAGATCCTACAAAAACGGCTATTCTGGTGGTTAAAATTGGGTATTTGGTTCCAGAACTTTATGATATTCGTGGGGACTGGTCCATGGCTCTTACCCCCGGAGGTGTAGATCAAGATTTAGAACGTTTGGGGTATCGGTTTATAAAGAGACCTATGTTTCCCTTAGATTCTACGCTTGCTAATCCTAATTTAGAAGCTCAATTTATTGCCTTATCACATGAATCACTTAAACCGTAATGGCCTGATTTAAATAGCGCCTAAATGGAAGCATTTCTTGGTAAACATCTATAATAAAGTCTTCAAAACCAGGCTTTAAAATTTTATCGGTAGCGAATTCATGTGCCACCGCAAAGGTTTTATGGCGAAGTAAGTCAATATGAGGGTGATCGTTCGAAAAGCCTTTTGGTGCCGATTTTAATTTTTCATCTTCATATAAAGCTCTAAAAAGCGCACGAAAGGATTTCTGATTCAGAATTTCCTTTAGACGTTCTCCATCGTAGTCAATAGCATCTCTAATGCTACGCAATCTAATAGGATCTGGGCGCCACAATCCTCCTGCCAACATGCAACGTTCTATTCCAATTTCAATGTAGAAATCGCCGGTATTAGGACGCTTATCCAAACCTGCCCCAAAGTGATCTTTGTATACAGGTCTGTTTGGATGGAACATGAGGTTGTTATTAATTCTATTTATACCCTTTTTACCAGGGGTATCGTAATAGTCATCATCTAAAGAAGCTACCCTAGAATTCAAGGTATCTAACCAACTAATAAAATCACTACGTACTTCTTTGTACCATGTACGATTGGCATCCATCCATTCTTTGGAATTGTTTTTTTGAAGTGTTTTTAAGAAGGTAATTTGATTCTGAAAGTCCATCTCACGAACATACAAAAAAGCCCCTAAGGAATTCCTTAGGGGCGTTATTTCTAAGTAGTTTTTAAATTAAAAACCGCGATCTCCCATGGCGATGTCTCCCAGTGTTCCTAAGATGCTTCCTTCGCCTTTATCTTTACCACCTCTTGGAATTGCTGCCAATACTCTTCCTGCGAGTCTACTAAACGGCAAAGATTGAATATAAACGGTTCCAGGCCCGCGAAGCGTGGCAAAAAACAATCCTTCTCCTCCAAAGACAGTATTCTTGATACCGCCCACAAATTCTATGTCATAATCCACGTCTTTGGTAAAACCAACAATACAGCCAGTATCTACTTTTAAGACTTCGCCAGGTGCCAAGGTTTTTTTAGCAAGCGTACCACCTGCATGCACAAAGGCCAATCCATCTCCTTCTAATTTTTGCATGATAAAGCCTTCTCCTCCAAAAAGCCCACGACCTAGTCTTTTACTAAATTCAATACCTACAGTCACACCTTTTGCTGCACATAAGAATGCATCTTTTTGGCAAACAAATTTCCCTCCTACCTCAGATAAATCGATAGGAACAATTTTACCTGGGTAAGGAGATGCGAAACTGACTTGCTTTTTTTGTTGACCAATATTTAAAAAGGCTGTCATGAAAAGGCTTTCTCCGGTCAACAAACGTTTGCCAGCAGAAAAGAGTTTCCCTAAAACTCCAGATTCTTGATTAGAGCCGTCTCCAAAGATGGTATCCATTTTAATATCAGTATCCATCATCATAAAGCTACCAGCCTCGGCCACTACTGCTTCTTGAGGGTCTAATTCAATCTCTACGTATTGCATTTCTTCCCCAAATATTTCATAGTCAATTTCGTGTGCGTTCATTTTTTTGATTGTTTTTTACGTTCACAATATTAGTATTTGAATCTAGGCATTTGTTACAAATTTTAAAAGGCACCCTTTACGGCATAAAAAAAGCGGCCAATAGCCGCTTTTAAACTCAATTATGTTGGTTCTTAAATTTCAACCACATCGGCGTCAGGAGCATTCTTCTTTACAGAAGCAATTCCATTTTCCATGGCCTCTTTAGAACTGTACATTTCACTTTTGCCAATGATTTGACCATTGGTAGCATTTAATGTAAAGAATGGGCTTCCATCTTTCGCTGTTTTACGCTCAAATTGCCCATCATCTTGCGAATTCTTTTTTACGGACTCAATTCCATTTTTGCATCCATCTTTGCTGGCATACGTTTGGCTGGTTAAAATTACCTGCCCATTACCTGCTTTTAGATTGAACATGCATTTGTCTGAACCTGATGATTTAATCTCAAATTTTCCCATCTATTGTTTAAATTAATTAACGGTTAATTGAACTACGTTTTGAAATTACTAAAATTTTAGGCGAAAAACGCAGATATTTTTAAAATGCGTTGCTTGTAACTTCATGCGTACTATTGTTTTAGACCCTATTTTTTTAGAAGGTCACTAAAAAAGTTATTTTTTTAGACGCACGGTCCACTCAAAATTAAAAGTAGATACCACCACACCCTCTTCATTAACGCCTACCGCTTTCATCCAAATTGTTTGTCCTTCTCCGTTGGCAATTGTTTTTTCTAGTGCTTCTTGAATAAGATGACCATCTTCGCAGGTAAATGTGATGCGACCGGTAGCTTTCTTAGAGAAATTAGCATTGTTGTTTTGGACCAACATAGATATTTTCCGATTGGAGTTACGAATTGCTGTAGAAACCAGAATACCAGTAGCAAATTCTGCAGCCATTCCTTGCACTGCCCAAAACATAGAATTAAACGGGTTTTGATTGAACCAGCGATGCTTTACGGTGACCACAGTGTTCTTTTCTGTGATCGCTTTTAAGCGAACGCCACACCACCAAGCAGAAGGAAGCTTAAAAAAAGTAAATAAGTTGATTTTAAAAACCGAGGGTGCTTTCATAAAAGGGATCCAATTCGTTACTCGGCGTAAAGCTCGGCAATTTCTTTTTCATACTTCTTACGTATCACCCGTCTTTTTAATTTAAGCGTGGGTGTTAATTCTGCTTCGCTTCCATCAGGGTGCAAGGGCAACCAAGGCTGGGCAACTAAATTGAATTTCTTTATTTGTTCTATGTGGCTAAACTTGGGATTATACTTATTGATAACCTTTTGATATTTCTTTCGAACCTTCTTGTGGGCTATCATGGTATCTAATCCTTCCCAAGGAATTTCTTTATGCTCACACCAACTTTTTAAAGCCTCCTCCGCTGGAACAATCAACGCAGTAACAAATTTTTGCTTATCACCCACGACCATCATTTGTTCTATTAAGAAATCTTCTTTCATCTTATTTTCAATAGGTGCTGGGGCAACATACTTACCTCCTGATGTTTTAAGCAATTCTTTCTTTCTATCTGTTATTTTTAGGAATGATCTGCCGGTAGGCCCGGTAACCATCATTCCAATATCTCCCGTACAAAACCATGTTTTACCATCAATTTCCTTAAAGACTTTTTTAGTTTCTTCCGGTTTTTTATAATAGCCCATCATTACGTTTGGACCATGAACTAGAATTTCTCCTTCCCCTTCTCTATAATCTCCTTCTGAGTCTATGCGAACTTCTACGCCATTGATTATGGGGCCCGTGGTACCCATTATTACACCATCTGGTTCCATGGTATTTAGAGAAACCGTTGGGGACGTTTCCGTAAGTCCATAACCTTCACGAATTGGGATTCCTGCCGCGCAGAAGACTTGGATAACTTTTACCGGACACGGTGCTGCTCCAGTGACTATTGAACGTACTTGCCCCCCCAAAGCATCACGCCATTTACTAAAAATTAATTTATCTGCAATTCCCCATTTGATGCGCTTTCCTAGAGGTAATTGTTGATTTACTTCATAGTCTTTGGTAAGCTCTAAGGCCCAGAAAAAGAGTTTTCTCTTAGTCCCTTCTAGCGCCAGACCCTTATTATAAATAGCCTCATATACTTTTTCTAGCAATCGAGGGACCGATGAAAAAGTTACAGGTTTCACTGCCTGTAAATCACCCTCGGGACCACTTAAATTATCTGTACCAACAAAATGTATATTGGTACCGCCATAAATGAATGCCATAGAAACCGCGCGCTCAAAAATGTGACACAGCGGTAAAAAACTAAGTACATTCTCCCCGGCTTTAGAAGTTAAATGAGGGGCGGTGTTTTTAATTACAAACATGATGTTATTGTGCGAAAGCATAACTCCCTTGGGGTTTCCCGTAGTACCCGAAGTATAAATGATGGTTACTAAGTCCTCCGGTTGAATTTTTTTTCGGTTTTCAGCGAGTTGTTCTTTGTGTTCGTCGCTAAAAATGGCAGACCAATGAGTACCCTTAATTTCCTTGTCAAAAACAAAGAGATGCTTTAGCGACTTTACCTTCTTTTGAGTGGCAGACAACTTGTCTATTAAATCCAATGCTCCGCAAAAAGCAGCTTTAACCTCGGCCTCTTTCAAGATATACTCATATTCCCCCACACTTATTGTGGGATAGAGCGGTACGCTTACCATTCCAGCTAATTGTATGGCGAAATCCATAATTAACCATTCAGGTCTATTCTTATAGGCTACTAAGGCTACGCGGTCTCCTTTTTCTAAACCTAGGGCTATTAATCCAGAAGCCGCTTTCTCTGCAGTGGCTACCAATTCTTCGGTACTATAAGAAACCCATTCTCCGGATAAGTTTCTGCCAGAAACAGCTTTGGGGGTGGGGCAATTTTCTAACTGATGGTATAATAAGTCGAATAGTCGAGTCATGCGGTTTGTTGGTTTTGTTAGTAATCCCTTAAAATACAAAATTGAAACGAAGGTTTCACAAAGGTTACTTAACACCCTACGGGTTACTCGAACATAAGACTTATAAATTCTGCAACGCAGGCAGGTTTATCTGCTTTGTCAATAACCACGGTGCAGTCCCAAAGTACTTTAACACCGTTCTCTCCGTAAGGTTCTATCGATTTTATACTGCTTTCTAAACGCACCTTACTATCCACTAAAACGGGATGCGGAAAGCGAACCTTATTTAACCCGTAGTTGACGCCCATTTTAACCGATTGCACCTTAATAGTATCTCCTAACAATTTAGAAAGCAACGCAACAGATAAGAATCCATGAGCAACTGGTTTTTTAAAAGGCGAGTATTTCTGGGCTTTCTCAACATCTACATGAATCCACTGGAAATCTTGAGTTGCCTGGGCAAAATCATTAATCATTTCTTGGGTAATGGTGAACCAATCCCCTTCTGGCAAGGCTTTACCCTCCCAGGTTTTAAATTCTTGGAGGTCTTTTACTTGTAATTTTGGCATAGCTTCATTTTTAGCGGGATGTACCTCCATCAATTGTAAGACAGATACCAGATACAAAGCGCGCTTCATCCGATGCTAAATACAAATAGCCATACGCTATATCTATCGGCTCTGCAACAGTTTTTAAAGGAATACTAGCCTTAATGGCCGCAAAATGTTCTTCAGGAATTTTCTTAACCATATCCGTCATTGTAAACCCAGGTGCAATAGCATTAGCGGTAATACCATATTTACCTAATTCTACGGTCCATGTTTTACTCATGGCGATGACCCCTGCTTTGGTCGCCGCATAATTAGTTTGCCCAAAATTACCTCGCAATCCCACATTTGAAGCCGCACTTACAATCCTACCATATTGGTTGGCTTTCATGTAAGGTGCCACTGTTTGGGTACAAAGGAATACACCTTTTAAGTTTACATCAATCACAGAATCCCATTCTTCTTCACTCATTTTAAGTAAGGTTTTGTCCCGGGTAATTCCAGCATTATTAATGAGGATATCTATTTTGCCATGGTCTTCATAGACTTGGGCGAAGAGGGTTTCTATGGCTGCTTTGTCTGTGACTGAAACTGCATGAAAATGTGCCTTTCCACCATTTTCATTAATCTGGTTAGCGACTTCTTCACCCTGCGGTAATAAATCTATGATAATCACAGTAGCGCCTTCTTTTGCAAATAGCTCCGAAACTGCTTGACCAATTCCTCTGGAACCGCCTGTAACTATTGCAATCTTATCTTTTAATCTCATTGTATTTTTTATATCGTTACTACTAATTTTCCCATAACCTTACGCTGCATCATTTCTTCTAATGCCAAGGGGGTATTTTCTAAAGCATAGGTGGCATGGATATGGGGTTTTAATTTCCCAGCCGCTTGCCAATGCATTAATTGCATGCTGTTTTCCATATTTGCCTTGGATTCCTTCATCGCAAAACTTCCCCAAAAAACACCTACAATTTCCACTTCTTTTAACAAGGGAAGATTCAAAGGAATTTTTGGAATATCACCCGCGGCGAAACCTACTACTAAATAGCGACCATAGCGTCCAGTGCCTCTAAGGGCAGCTTCAGAATAAGAACCCCCGACCGGATCATAGACTACGTCTACTCCTTTCCCATCGGTTTCCTCCTTAAGAGCCAACTTTAAATCTTCCTTTGAATAATTAATACAGACATCTGCGCCATATTCCTTACAAAGGGCTAATTTTTCTTCTGTAGATGCCGCAGCGATCACACGGGCCCCCATTAATTTTCCTAGCTCTACAGCTGCGAGTCCTACACCACCAGAAGCTCCTAGAACAAGTAAGGTTTCGCCTGGTTTTAAAGCTGCTCTGTCTTTAAGCGCATGGAACGATGTTCCGTAGGCCATAAGAAAGGAGGCTGCTACACTAAAATCCATTTGCGGTGGTTTGGGAAAACAAGCATTCCCTGAAATAAGCACTTCTTCCGCCAGACCTCCATAGGGTACAAAACCAAAAACTTCTTGTCCTACCTTTAAATGACTAATCCCTTCTCCTACCTCTTTTACTACGCCAGCGACGTCACTTCCTGGTGTAAAAGGAAGATCTGGCTTAAATTGATACAAGCCTTGAATAATTAAAGTATCCGGGAAATTTAGGCCACAAGCTTTTACTGCTACAAGTACCTGTTTAGGTCCTGCTTTTAACCCTGGCACTTCTTCTAAAACTAAGTTAGAGGGTGGTCCATAACTATGGCAACGAATGGCTTTCATATGCTAAGAATCAAGAACTTTTAAGACTAGCTTACCCATTTTATCGCCACTAAAAAGACGACTGAAGGTTTCAGGAAAATTTTCAATGCCTTCATAGACATCTTCCCTACTTTTTAATTGACCTTTTGCCATCCACATACCCATCTGTTGGGCTGCTTCACCATATCGTTTGGCCCAATCAAAAACTACCATTCCTTGCATGGTGGCCCTGTTCACTAATAATGAAAGGTAATTGCTAGGTCCTTTAATTGCCATCTTGTTATTATACTGGGAAATTGCGCCACAGATCACTACGCGCGCATGCATGCGTAATCGACTAAGGGCAACGTCTAAAGTCTCTCCCCCAACATTATCGAAATAAACATCAATCCCTTTTGGGCATAATTCTTTGACCCGGGTTCTTAAATTTTCGTTTTTATAGTCTATCGCACCATCAAAACCGAGTTCTTCCGTGATGTACGCACATTTCTCCGGTCCGCCTGCAATACCAATCACTGTGCATCCCTTTATTTTTGCAATCTGCCCTACAACACTTCCTACCGCCCCTGCAGCTCCAGATACTAAAACTATATCGCCTTCTTTTATTTTACCAACTTCCAAAATACCAAAGTAAGCGGTCATTCCCGGCATACCTAGCGTACCGATGTATGTTGGTAAAGGTGCTAATTTTGGATCTACCGGATAATAGCCTTTACCATCTGTAACCGTGTATTGCTGCACACCCCCATTCCCAGAGAGAAAATCGCCTACTTTAAACTTGGGGTGGTTGTTAGATGCGACCACTTCTCCTACCGAACCAGCACGCATCACAGAACCAATTTCCATAGGTGCGATATAAGATTTCGCATTGTTCATCCAACCGCGCATGGCGGGATCTAAGGAAATGTAATGTTGCTTAATTAAAACTTGTCCTTCTTTAGGTTCAGGAATTGGATTGGACACCAATTCCCAGGTGTCAGCTCCGGCTTCGCCAACAGGTCTTTTTACAAATAATTGTTGTTTGTTCATCTTCTTGAAATTCTATTTTTTCTTGTTAGAAAAGCTTTCAACGTACGCCTCCATTTTAGCCCTAATGGTGGGTTTCCACCAGAGCTGTGCAGCTTCTTTCATAGCTTGTGAAGGATCGGTTTCTAATCCCTGTAAGAGGTGCTTACGTAGTTTAGCTTTTGTATTCACCCAAATTTCTTGATCCGCCCTTAAATACAATTGCATTTGTTTTTCGGCACGTGGCAGCACTTCTTCCATAGGCAATACCTCGTCTACCAAACCAGCTTTTAAGGCTTCTTTTGTATTCAGCAATTTCCCTTCTAAAATGTATTTATGAGCAGGACCCGAACCCAACCAAAACGCATAGACATCACTGAGGTCTTGGCTTATTTGCACATTTACTGCTACTTCATTTAGTCCTATGGTGTATTTCTCTCCTTCAGCCATGTAGCGGTTGTCACAAGTCACTGCCAAGACACAGCCTCCTGCAGGTGAATGTCCGGTGATTGCAGCTATTAGGGGTTTTTTAAATCGCAACATCTGAGCGTATAAGGCTGCAAATGATTGAAAAAAGTGATCCATTTCTTCCCTATTGTACCGTATAAGTTCAATGAGGTCCAAACCTGCTGAAAAGAAATGTGGGATTCCTGTGAGTAGCACGCCTTTTACAGCATCATCATGTTCAAAATTCTTAAAACAGTCCTGTAATTCGTGCACCATTTCTTGATTGATGGCATTCACCTTGCCACGTTGCAATTGCAGTATGGTATACCCTTCTTTAGGATGGAGTTGTATTGTATTCATTGTTCAATTTAGAGTAAAGAATTTCCACCATCTAAGGTGATGGTTTGCCCAGTAATAAACTTAGAACTATCGGAGGCCAACCAGCAGATAGCTTCCGCAATTTCATCCGCTTGCCCAAATCTGCCCATAGGAATAAAGCGTTTTAATTTATCGCCCATGTCTGGACTCACTGATAAAAGTTGATCCAATAATGCCGATTCTGTAAAACCAGGGCATACCGCATTAATCCGTATGTTACGCCGACCATATTCCAGTGCTGCGGATTTGGTCATTCCTACCACCGCAAATTTACTAGCGGAATAAGAGAGGTTATTTCCTGAAGCTTTTAGTCCTGCCAGAGATGCCACATTCACAATGTTCCCAAATCCCTGTTTTTGCATGATAGAAAGCGCCGATTTCATACAGTAAAATACTCCTGTCTGGTTTACCGCAACTACGTTATGCCAGTCTTCCAAGGTATGTTCTGCGGTTTTTGCTTGTTGCTTGCCGCCAATGCCTGCGTTATTTACCATGACATCTAACTGTCCAAAAGAAGCCACCGCCTTCTGTAATAGTTCTGTCACCTGCTCTAAATCCGTTACATCCGTTTTGGCAGCCATGGCTTTTCCGTCGGCCATTAGAATGGCATCGGCCACTTCCTTCGCAGAATCCGGGTTTATATCGGAAACCACCACTTTTGCACCATATTTTCCAAAATAAAGGGCTGTTGCCTTGCCAATGCCGCTTCCTGCACCCGTCACTACGACGGTTTTATCTTTTAAATTCATACTACGAATGAATTGATTTACAATGTATTAATCTTGAATCTGCTAAGGCACGGGCTCTCATCTCGCTAGGATATCCCTCGGCCGTTGCCATATTCATAAAATCCGAAAAGGATTGATATTTTACTAAAATCATGGCGTCCCAGAGTGCCTCATCTTCTGGACCTATAAGCATATGCTTAGGGGTACCAAAGAACAACACGGATGCATTCACCTTATCTAAAAAAGGAGCCGCAGCATTCAGGTAGGCAGCATACGCCTCCTTGCCTGTTTCTCCGGTTTCTTCCACACGCGCTTTGTATTTTAAGAGATTGAGCATGACCACAGGATGGTTGCCTACTTCCTTTTTAAATGTTTGAAACATTGCCGGATTAACGTCTATATAAGAGTCCATTTAGAAAAGGTTATCTATTTTATTTTTTTGAATGGCTTGCCAAGCGGTGTCACAACACAAGGCTGCCGCTTTATTGAGATTGGCAAACTTGGGATCTTGTGTATGACCGTGCTTATATCGGTAATAAATCTGTTGGGCAATTACGGCGATCTTAAAAAGACCGTAGGCATAATAAAAAACGATATGATCTACGGTACGACCACTTTTTAGAGCGTACTGGTGTACCACTTCTTCCCGAGAAGGATTGCCAGGCATGACCGTGGGTGACGGGAGTCCTTGTTTCATAAAGGCGGCATCATGCTCCGTAGTCCAATACCCTAAGGAAGTTCCTAAATCCATGAGGGGATCTCCCAACGTACACATCTCCCAATCTAAAATGGCTGCTATTTTTTTCCAAGTTGCATCTTTAAATACCACATTATCATACTTAAAATCGTTGTGTATTAAGGTATGATCATAGGAAACGGGTTGCTGGGCTTCCATCCATTTCATTACTTTCATGGCACTGGGCACCTCCTCGGTTGCCGCCGCTACATATTGTTTGCCCCAGTTAGTAACCTGCCGTTCTACATACCCAATAGGTTTTCCCAAATCCTCTAGTCCCGCTTTTTGGTAATCAATAGAATGAAATTCTACAAAACTATCAAGCCACGTATTTGCAATTGTCCTAAATTCTGCTGGGCTTACCTTTCTTTTAAAGGCCTCCTTGGCCGTTAGAATTTCACCTTCTACTTTTTCCATTACATAGAATGGCGCGCCAATTATGGAAATGTCTTCACAAAATGCGTAGGTCTTAGGAGCCTTTTCGAAAACTGCAGATAGTTTTGATAACACCTTGTACTCTCTTCCCATATCGTGACCCCGTTTTGGTGCTGCAAAAGGAGGTCTTCTCAAAACAAACGCGTTCTGTTCTGCTTGTATCAAATAGGTTAGGTTAGAATAGCCATTGGAAAACTGACTAATATCGAGCGCTGATTTATCGGACTTAAGGAGTCCTTCTGAGATAAGAAACTTCTTTAAGTTTTCTAGTGGCAGCTCTTCTCCTTGCGATATGGGGCGTGTTGGATTTGACATTAGGTAGTGGCGTATTTTTTAATCATGCTTTTTCCCAATTGACTCATATGTACTTCATCTGGCCCATCTGCTAATCGAAGCATACGTGCAGCAGCATAAAAATGTGCCAGCGGAGTATCATTACCTACACCTTTCCCCCCTAAGACCTGAATGGCTCTATCAATGACCTCCAATGCCATAGTAGGCGCCACAATTTTTATCATGGCAATTAAATCTTTGGCTTCCTTATTCCCTACACGGTCCATTTTGTCAGCCGCAGAAAGCACTAGCAAACGTGTTTGCTGAATTTCACAGGCCGACTTGGCAATGTCTTGGCGTACACTACTATAAGTATCTAAAGTGCGCCCAAAGGGTTTTCGTTGGGTGGTTCGTGCCGCCATTATTTCCAGCGAACGCTGTGCCATACCAATAAGGCGCATGCAATGATGAATACGTCCTGGCCCCAGGCGCCCTTGGGCAATCTCAAAACCACGGCCTTCTCCTAGTAACAAATTTTCTTTTGGAACCCGTACATTATTCAATTGAATCTCTGCATGACCTTCTGGAGAATCTGAATACCCAAAAACTGAAAGTGGGCGAATGACCTCTACTCCTGGTGTATCAATGGGAACAATGATCATACTCTGCTGTTGGTGCCTTGGAGCATCTGGTGCCGTTTTTCCCATGACAATGGTTACTTGGCAATTAGGATCCATGGCCCCTGAAGACCACCATTTTCTTCCATTAATGACATAATCACCTTCGGAAGCAATGATCGAGGTATCAATATTCGTAGCATCCGAGGAAGCCACCTCTGGTTCGGTCATTAAAAAGGCCGATCGAATGTGACCATTCAACAGAGGTTTTAACCACTTTTCTTGTTGCGAGGGTGTCCCATATTTTGCAAGCACTTCCATGTTTCCAGTGTCTGGAGCACTGCAATTAAATACTTCGGAAGACCATAAAACCCGTCCCATAATTTCTGCCAGAGGGGCATACTCCAGATTGGTGAGTCCAGGACTCACTTCTCCGTAATTCTTTGGTAAAAAGAGATTCCATAAACCGGCGGAACGTGCCTCGTTTTTTAATTCTTCCAACCCTGGCCAGCGTTTCCAGATATTAGAGGGATTGCTATGAAAAGCGCTTACTTCAGCCTCGTTGGGATAGATATGTTTTTCAAAAAAGTGGGTCAACTTCTCCTGAAGTTCCAAAGACCTGTTCGTGTATTCAAAATTCATACTGTATATCTATTAACCAGAAATAAGATAACCACCATCTGCTGTGTAGACCCCGCCCGTCATGTAAGAACCAGCATCCGAAGCTAGGAGCATGACCAATCCGGCCATTTCATCTGGTTCCGCCACTCTTTTTAAAGGAATGGTGTTGGTGTACATGCCTACTAGTTTCTCGTCTGACCATAAGCTTTCACTAAACTTGGTTTTTATTAATCCAGGACACACTACGTTGGATCGTATTCCATAACGACCCCACTCTTTTGCCTGGTTTTTAGTCATCATAATCAATGCTGCTTTGGTCATACTGTACAAGCCTAGTCTAAAACCCGGGTGTACCCCCTCTACAGAGGAAATATTTATAATGCTCCCACCCGACTCTTTCATATGCTTCATAGCTGTATTGGACAGGAGCCAAGGGGCCTTTACATTTACATCCATTATTTTATCAAACACCTCCTCTTCTGCTGCTTCTAAGGGTCCGTAAAACGGGTTGATTGCAGCATTATTTACCAAAATATCTACCCTTCCGTAGGCTTCAATGGTTTTGGCAATCAATGCATCGCGTTGTGCCGCATCTCCAATATGACAAGCTATACCTAGCGCTTCTAAGCCAGATGCTTTAAATTCTTCAGCCACAGCATTCACCGCATCCTGTTTTCGACTACTAATAATCACTTTGGCCCCATTTTCTGCCAAGCCTTGAGCGATAGCCCTACCAATTCCCTTACTGGAACCGGTAACAATGGCCACCTTTCCTGTTAAATCAAAGCGTTTTGAAATTGTACCCATTTAGGCAAATATTTTTTTGTCTGTATTTAGTGTCAAGGCCTCATCATCCATTAGTACTTCGGCAAGTCCCTGTGTTTTGGGCATTTCGTACTTGAAATAGAATTTTAGAGCATGGAGCTTACTCTCAAAAAAGGCTGTATCATTCGCGTTGGAACCGGTCAAAAGGGCTTCTTGTGCCTTTGTGCCTATACACAACCACTGCCATCCTATGACGATGGTGCTGAAAAACTCCATAAAGGGTGTTGCATCTGCTAAGAACCGCTGATAATCTCCCTGCATGGCAAACTTCATAAGCGATTGTAGTACGCTCTGCGTAAGTGCCAATTTCTCACCTAATTTTTTTGCATACGGCTGGAGTGCATCGTAGGTCATTGCAGCTTTGATAGACTCTTGAATCTCCTGAGATAGAAGCATCAGTGCTTTGCCATTCTCCATGGTAACTTTTCTTCCCAAAAGATCCTGTGATTGTATGCCTGTGGTACCTTCGTAAATGGCAGAAATACGAATATCTCTAAGGTATTGCTGTAAAATATAATCTGCGCAAAAACCGTAACCTCCTAATACCTGTACCCCGTTATTCACCGAAGTTACTCCCATTTCTGAAGGGTATGTCTTTACAACGGGGGTTAAGATCTCTAAGAGAAGTTTGTACTTACTACGTTCCTTTTCATCTGCAGCGGCTACGGAAAGGTCATGGTACTTAGAAGTTAAGAACACCAGACTTAAAGAACCTTCGGTAATCACTTTTTGAAGTAAAAGCATTCTGCGGACATCCGGATGGTTTACAATCAATGTCTGCCCTTGCGAAACATCTTTTTTTCCAGAGCGTTGCAGCTCCCGACCTTGAGGTCGTTCATGCGCATAGTTTAAGGAGGCGTGGTATGCGGCTGTAGCGATGGCTGCTGCCCCTCGTCCTACGGCGATTCGTGCACCATTCATCATTAAAAACATGTATTTAAGACCCTGGTTGGGTTCTCCTACCAACCAACCAGTACAATCTTCCTTATCTCCAAAAAATAAGTGTGTGGTGCAATACCCACGTTGCCCCATTTTTTGAAAATCAGCGACGGTCGTCACATCATTAGATTCTAGTGAGCCCATGGCAGTTGGTCTATTTTTTGGCACAACAAACAAGGAGATACCCTTGGTACCCGCTGGTGCTCCTTTAATACGCGCAAGTACTAAGTGTACTATATTTTCGGCACCCTGATAATCCCCTCCGGAAATAAAGATCTTCTGTCCGTGAATCTTATAGGTATCGCCATTCGGGGTTGCAGAAGTGACAATATCCGAAAGGGAACTTCCCGCCTGCGGTTCTGTAAGGCACATGGTACCGCCCCATTCTCCAGAAATCATTTGGGGTACAAATGTGTCCGTTAGCTCCTGGGCACCAAAATGGATGATTAATTCTGCCGCACCCAGGGTAAGACCTACGTAGCCCGGCATATGGTTGTTAGCAGCTTCTTGAATAAAAGCCGATGCATTAATAGCCATAGAAGGCATTTGCAATCCGCCTACATCATAAGAAAATGGGGCACCAATGAAGCCCATTTCCCCTGCTTGTTGCATGTATTTTGTAATTTGAGGATGTACCACAATCTCACCGTCTTTAAAGTGGGCCGGGGTCTCATCCATCTCTTTGAAGTAAGGAAACATTTCTTTATCGGCATACTCCTTAACCGAATCGATAAACATTTCAATGGCGTCTTCATCATACTCTTGAAAGCGCTCGTTTGCTAACACCTCCTTTATGTCGTGTACTTGAAAAAGTAAAAATTTTAGGGTTTCTACATCTACATAGTGCTTTTCCATGATCTTATTTTTGAAAGTCATTGAAATTAGCACTAATTCTTGCCAAATTCCTTAAACTGGTTTAATATTTTAAAGAATTCGTAAAAGAACTGATTAGTTTTTGGCAAGTCTGCTTTTTAGTTTGGAAAGTCCTACGGCAGACATCCCCAGATAACTGGCGATAAGATAATTGGGTACCCGCTGAAAAAGGTCTGGACGTTTCTCTAGAATACGCAGGTAACGTTCTTCGTTGCTTTTAATGTTCATTCGTTCTACGCGA
This sequence comes from uncultured Croceivirga sp., assembly GCA_964601965.1. Classification (GTDB taxonomy): domain Bacteria; phylum Bacteroidota; class Bacteroidia; order Flavobacteriales; family Flavobacteriaceae; genus Croceivirga. Next base: position 515 of record CAZRPJ010000046.1, on the reverse strand, counting down.
GAGAATAATTTTATAAAGGCCTCTTGCATGGACAAGCGACCAAAACGCTCCAATTCGTGTGAATTTTTAAAGGAAGTTTCTACTACCGACTTTTCAACAGCGAATACCACACAGGGTTCAATGGCTTTTAAATAGCATCGCGATGGGGTTTGATTCACATAAGATGGGAGATCTGTAAAAAAAACGTCTTCTGTATAGAATTCTAAAACATTAGCTTCACCATCTTCTTCTTTGTAATAACAAATACAACCTTGCTCTAAATAGTAAAATTGCGAAGCAATCTCAGAAGGCTTTACAAGGTGCTCCCCTTTCTTTAATGTCAGGCGCGTATATTTTGCCAATTCATTGGTAAGAATGACAGGATCTACCGAGGTATAAGACAGTACTTTATTCCTGAGATTTTGCAGTTCTTCCAAGTTAAAAGGCTGTTTGTGTTCTTAAAAGCAAGGCATAAAGATAAAAAAATGAGAGGTCTAATTTTTTGGCTGCCTTGATTCTTTAAAATTGATGAAACG
>CAZRPJ010000045.1:22186-23439 GCA_964601965.1 uncultured Croceivirga sp. | reverse complement strand
AAATACGCTTACCCTCAACCAAGCAGGGGGAAATCCACCTGTAAATATTGACATTGCGGCACTTAATAACTCAGGGACTGATGAACAAGTATTAAGCTCTAACGGCAACCCAGGAAATATTACGATATCTAATGGCAACACCATAAACATTTCTGTTGATGATGCGGATCCTAATCCTACTAATGAAATACAGGATGCCAATGAAGTGGATATTAATCCCATTACTGGAATCACTGGTGGCAATGTACAGTTAGCATTGGAGGAATTGCAGGGGGATGTGGACAATTTAAATGCTGGAGGTGGGAATACGGATGAACAAAATTTAAGTACCAATAACACACCTGGCAACATTTCAATTGACAATGGAAATACCATAACGCTCAATGTTAATGATGGTGATTCAGATGACCAAAATGAACTTCAAGATGCTGATGAAGTTACTATTGATCCAATTACTGGAATTGGTGGAGGAAATGTACAACTGGCTTTGGAAGAATTACAGACAGATGTCGATAATTTAGTTGCCGGCGGCGGAGCCGATGGGGTAGTTTCGAATGTGGAGTTCATTGCTGGGAATATTCTCCGATTTCAAGGAAATGCACCAGGTTTTATAGGAGATATCAATCTGAGCACATTAGCAAATACGGACAATCAAAACCTTACTAGTGTTCTAAGCGAGGGTAATAATGCCGGTGGTGAACAAATCAAAAACCTTCTTGACCCTACAGATCCCCAGGATGCCGCAACAAGAGCTTATGTAGATGCCAATAGTGGAGGAACACAAAATCTAGGGCAAGTCTTGACCCAAGGCAATGATGCAGGTGGTGAACAAATCAAAAACATTCTGGACCCTACAGACCCACAAGATTCAGCTACGAAACAATATGTTGATAGTGAAATAGCTGGGCTACCGGCAGACAATGATAATCAAGACTTAACAAACGTGCTAATCCAAGGGAATAACGCAGGTGGTGTTCAAATTGAAAATTTATTAGATCCGAATGATGATCAAGATGCAGCAACAAAAAAATATGTTGATGATAATATTGTAGCCGCAGGTGGAGGAGTACCGACTGATGAACTTATTACGGCTTTTGGAATAACAACTACTACAATAACTATAACAGAAGATGGAGTAAACTGGCCACTTGATTTAGACCCAACTTTTGTAACAGAAGCAGAGTTAATCATTGCTTCAGCTCTTAAAGAAGATACCGCTAACAAATCTACTGATGTTACTTTGGCTGATGCTA
>CAZRPJ010000045.1:0-22086 GCA_964601965.1 uncultured Croceivirga sp. | reverse complement strand
ATACAACAGCTATTGCTCTTAAAGAAGATACCGCTAACAAATCTACTGATGTTACTTTGGCTGATGCTACCAACACGCTATTCCCAACGGAACTTGCCGTAAAGACTTATGTAGATAATCAAGTGGCTACACTGGCTGATGATGACATTACAGATGTTAGTTTTGATGGAACTAACCTTACCGTTGATGAAGGTGCAACCTCTTTCTCAGCTAACCTTTCTGCTCTAGAAGAATCTGCTGATATTGCTGCCAATACAACAGCTATTGCTCTTAAAGAAGATACCGCTAACAAATCTACTGATGTTACCTTGGCTGATGCTACCAACACGCTATTCCCTACTGAACTTGCTGTAAAGACTTATGTAGATAATCAAGTGGCTAGTGCTGCCAATACAAACCTTGCAGAAGACAATCTTGTACTTGATGGAAATAGAACTCATGATTTGAATTCTTTTGATTTAATATTCAGAGATGATTCAGGAGCCGGGACACTCGGAAGAGTAGCTATTGGTAATATCACTCCTACTCATAAGTTGCATGTAGGAGGTGCTGGTCGATTTGAAGGAATCTTAAATTCCGACGGAGTAACAACTGAACCCTCTTATCGTTTCTCAGATGATACAAATACAGGTATCTGGAGTCCGGCCGCTGACAATTTGTCCATTTCAACAGAGGGTATTGAAGTAATAAGAATTAACGATGAACAAAATGTTGGAATTGGTACCGGTACTGCAATTGATGCAGACGCCAAATTACATGTCGTAGGTAATGTTTATGCAGAAACTGGAGAATTTTATTCATCTGTGTCGAACGCTGTAAATCTTGGAGTCCCAGACTACGTCTTCCAAAACTATTTTGATGGATATTCCAATTTAAATGACAAGTATTCTTTTAAATCACTTGCCGAAATAGAAGAATTTATCAGAAAGAACAAGCACCTTCCTGGTGTAACCTCTGCTGTACAAGCGAAAAAAGAGGGCCATTGGAACCTGAGCGCTTCCAATCTCCAAAACTTAGAAAAAATTGAAGAACTCTTCCTTCATACTATTGAGCAAGAAAAAAAGATTGAATCCTTAAAAGAGGAAAATGCGCATTTAACCAATGAATTGGATGCATTAAAGAAAGACATGGCGCTTATTAAAGAACTTTTAGCGACCAAAAAAGAGCCTTAAAATGCTGCAAAAAATTATCCTACATAGCGGTATATTTCTTCTGGCCACCTCGCTCTGGAGTCAAGGTACTTTTTTTAATGCAGGAGAGTTAGTGGTGCACCCAAATGCGCAAGTAGGGTTGCATACCAATATTCTTAACGAAGGATCATTTTTTGCAAGCGATGCTAGTTTACTTGGCTTTTATGGAAATAATGTTTTGCAGGTACTGGGCAGTCAGTCCATAAATAGCTACGATTTGGAAGTCTTTCTGCCTAATAATTTATTCCTAGCCAATACCATTGCTATACGTAATAATGTAAATTTCGTAGAAGGCAACATACTCACCGCTCTTAATAATGATTTGGTGTACCTTAATTTTCAGGAGGAAGGCTTTTTTACCGGCGAGGCGGACTCCAGAAAAGTAAATGGATTCGCAGCTATCACTAATAAGCAAACTTTTTCGTTCCCTGTTGGAAATGACACCCAATTACGACCATTACTTCTCAATTCTACTGGAGTGAATTCCTTAGCGATTTGCGCCTATCTGTTTGAGAATCCTTCGTTCCCAAATTCAATTTTAGACCGGTTCGATATTGAAGAAAAAGTAAGAGATATTGGAGAAGTCTCACCAAATGAGTTTTGGATTTTAAAATCCAATGTCCCTGCTACCATTACCCTTAGTTGGAACCAAACAAGTGGATTAGCAGGTTTTGCTAATTCTTTAGACGATATTATTCTGGTTGGCTGGTCTAAAAGCACTAACCAATGGGTGGCTATTGGCAACACTGGAATTAGTGGCGACCTTTCGCAAGGGTTTTTAATTTCAGAACAGTTTGTTCCAGATGATTTTGCAGCGCTCACCTTTGGCACTGTGCCTTTACCCACAGACACCTTTGTGGTAAATAATCCCACCTTAGGTGATTACTTTATTAGTCCAAACGGGGATGGTATTAACGATGTATTGGTGTTTGATAACTTAGATGGAACCGGCTCAAATCTGGTACAGATCTACAACAAATTTGGCCAAAAAGTTTTTGAATTTGCCAATTACACCAACCAATTTAATGGGGTAGCCAATACAGGAAGTTTAATTCTTAATCGGGATATAGGCTTGCCAGAAGGCATTTACTACTACGCGGTAGAATTACCAGAAATAGACCTTCAATACCAAGGGTTCTTTTTCCTAGACCGCTAAAAGCAAAGTTTTATTGCTACTTTTAGGATGTAGAAAAAATCGGACAGCTTTTACTTCCTATAAATCAACTATGCAAAGAAGATCTTTTGTAAAAAAAACGGCAGCGGCGTCCCTTGCTCTTAGTAGTTTTCCACCCCTTACTATGTCTAACGAAACCGAGTATTCTATCGTAGAATTAATGGGTAAAGAAGACATTGAACTATACGGTGAAGGGATTAATCTAAGAAAGGAAGCCTATGAAGCCTACGAAGCAATGAAAAAGGCGGCCTATCAAGATGGATTTGATATTAAAATGGTTTCTAGCTATCGAAGTTTTGAACGCCAACGTGCCATTTGGGAACGCAAATACATTCAATTCACAGAAGTGGATGGAATGGCACCCATACCTGCTATGGAAAAAATAATTGAATATTCCACCATACCAGGAACGAGTAGACACCATTGGGGAACAGATATTGATATCATAGATGGCTATCCAAAAGTAAGTGGAGATGTCCTGCTGGCAGAAAAGTTTGAAGGTGAAGGCCCCTTCGCCCCCTTCAAAAAATGGTTAGACGAAAATTCAGAAAAATATAATTTTCACCTCGTTTACACAGACAGTTATTTCCGCAGAGGATTTAAGTACGAACCATGGCATTATAGTTACGCGCCGCTTTCAAAACCTATGTTAGAACAATTTCGGCAAAAAAACATATTGAAACTCTTATCTAACGAGACTTTTGAGGGAAGTGAAAATTTTACTAGAACCTTCCTCAAAAACTACATTCACGATAATATCTTAGACATAAATCCAGATTTATTGTAGGCTTTTTGTACCTTCCTCCTACTTGAACGCTAACAATCATGAGAAGTAGAGGAAGTTGGAAAATACGTATCATCATTGGGCTCGCTATCGTGGCTTTTGCTTTTATCCAACGATGTAACAACAAAGAGGAAAATCCATATACCGGTAGAGTACAAACTATAAACATGTCTGCCGAGCAAGAAATTGCGATTGGCCTTCAAAGTGCACCAGAAATGGCTCAACAACACGGTGGCCTCTATCCAGACGAACGTCTACAAGCTTTTGTTGACGCTGTGGGGCAAAAACTAGTTCGCAATAGTATTGCAAGAGAGACCCCTTATCAGTACGATTTTCATCTACTTGCAGACGACCGAACTATTAACGCTTTTGCATTGCCAGGCGGTCAATGTTTTATCACCTATGCCCTTTTTAAACAGTTAAATGAAGCGCAACTTGCCGGAGTTATGGGGCATGAAATTGGCCATGTCATTGGAAGACATTCCGCAGAGCGCATTGCAGAAAGTAGTTTTTGGCAAACCCTGACCATGGGTGCTTCTGTTGGAGGTGATATGGGTGGTTTAGTGCAAGGCATAGGACAAAACACTTTGCTTAAAAACGGCAGAGGTGACGAATTAGAGAGCGATGACTTAGGAGTGCTTCTAATGATTCAATCAGGCTATGACCCGTATGAAATGATTGAGGTAATGAGAATTCTAAAAGCTGCTGCTGGACCCAATAGAGTTCCTGAATTCCAAAGCACCCATCCTGACCCAGAAAACAGAATTGAAAAAATTAAAGAAGCGATAGAAAGGTATCAAGGTCGATAATATTAGCGGTTTCACCGATACTTTAGTGCATTCTTCCATTTTTGTTTAACTTTAACCTACCAAATCTTAGAGATCCTCTTAACCTATGTAGATGCCCCTTAAACGAACACTGCATGGGAACATTAATGAATTTTAAAGACATGTACTTGGAAGCATTTGAAAATTGCAATCCAAAGTACGTAGTAGTACTATTAAAGATTTATTCTGTATTTAGTGCACTAATGATAATGATGGCGGTTTATGCACTAATGTATAGAGCGCTAACGGGATTTGAATTTTAAAAAAATACTGTATAGTACGAGAACACTATATGTAAAAGAAAAACCCTGGCAGTATGTCAGGGTTTTTTGATTGACCTTTCTTTTTAGAAAGCAGAATAAACTCCAATTACCTTTTCATAGCAGTTTCAATCACTTTCAAGGCCTCCGTAGCTTCCGCCAGTTCTGCATACTTCTTTACTGTGTACCCTTGATCACAACGCTTTTTTAGATTCGCGCCACTTTTAATAAGTACCTCTAAAATTTCTGGCTGGTTGTAGCGTGCCGCATAATGTGCCGGGGTCTTCCCCAAAGATTTTTCGTTTACATCTTCGCCAAGGGCAATCATCTTCTGAACCAAAGCAAGGTCTCCTTGAATAATCGCCTTACAAAACGAATTAATCTCAAAGGCACTCACAATTCTTGATTCACGATGAACTTCAGGAATTTCTACCCCAAAATGGGCATTAACAGAACTAAGCCCACAAAGGAGGCTCATACTTACGATTAGGATTGTTTTTCTCATGATGAATGAAATTTTGAATTATAGATTAATCTGATAACAGTATAGACTAATTAAATACTGTTGTGTTACAGCGTTTAACAGCCTTATAACGTTCCGTTAACAACTGCCGATCTATTAATACTGTTTTTAACAATATGCGCGATTTTCCAGTCAAAGAACCGCTGTAGTGAACAATTCATTTTATTTTTGACGTAAATACCAAAACATGAACAACAAAGTCATTTTGATGATCTTAGACGGATGGGGAAAATCTCCTGATCCAAAGGTTTCGGCAATTGATCAAGCTGATACCCCTTTTATCGATTCACTTTATACAAAATATGCCAATGCTTCCTTATTAACGGATGGGATGAATGTAGGACTACCAGAAGGGCAAATGGGCAACAGTGAGGTAGGACACATGAATCTTGGAGCTGGTAGAATAGTGTATCAAGATTTAGCTAAGATCAATAAGGCAGTTGCTGAGAATACCATAAAGGACGAACCTGAAATTCAAAAGGCCTTTGCTCAAGCCAAGGAGCATCAGAAAAAAGTACATTTCTTAGGATTGGTAAGCGATGGCGGTGTTCATAGTCATATTTCACATTTAAAGGCCTTGATAGATGCCGCAGAAAGTGCTGGTGTTAAAGAGGCATATGTTCATGCCTTTACGGATGGAAGGGATGTTGACCCAAAAAGTGGAAAAAAGTTCCTCACAGAATTAGAAGCCTATTGTGCTAACAAAGCCACAAAATTAGGCAGCGTAATTGGTCGCTATTTTGCGATGGATCGTGATAAACGGTGGGAACGCGTCAAGAAAGCATATGACCTTGTAGTCCATGGAAAAGGCAGCACGCATACACAAGTTGCAGAGGCACTTCAAAAAAGCTATGATGCGGGCGTCACCGATGAATTTGTCGAGCCTATTGTACTGAACGCAAATGGGCGAATTGAAGAAGGCGACATTGTCATCTTCTTTAATTTTAGGACCGACCGCGGTAGGGAATTGACTATGGCTTTGAGTCAGCAAGATTTTCCGGAACAGGAAATGAAAAAATTAGATCTGTACTACGTGACCATGACCAATTATGACGATACGTTTAGTGGCGTTCACGTGGTATATGATAAGGAAAATATTAAAGAAACCTTGGGAGAGGTGCTGGCTAACGCAGGTAAAAAACAAATTCGCATCGCAGAGACAGAAAAGTATCCGCATGTAACCTTCTTTTTTAACGGAGGCCGTGAAGAACCTTTTGAGGGTGAAGAACGAATCTTATGCCCTTCTCCAAAAGTCGCCACCTATGATTTAAAGCCAGAAATGAGTGCCTATGAGATTAAAGATGCCATAGTGGAAGAACTTAAAAAGGCAGAGACAGATTTTGTCTGTCTTAACTTTGCTAACCCTGACATGGTCGGACACACAGGTGTCATGGAGGCAGCGGTTAAAGCATGCGAAACCGTTGATAGCTGCGCCAAAGAGGTCATCACAGCTGGACTAGAAAATGGGTATAGTACGTTGGTGATTGCAGATCATGGAAACTGTGATACGATGGTGAACCCAGACGGGAGTCCTAACACCGCCCACACTACCAACCCTGTTCCACTTATTTTGGTGGACCCAGATAGAGATAGCATAAAAGATGGAGTCTTAGGGGATTTAGCACCTACTATTCTGAAAATGATGGGAATTAAACAACCCGAAGCAATGACCCAAGAACCTTTGGTTTAATTAGAAATCACTTCTAGCGAATACACCTATCTTTGCAGCTATGATTCACATCAAAACGGCAGAAGAGATCGAACTAATGCGCGAAAGTGCCTTAGTAGTTTCCAAGACCTTGGGCATGTTGGCTTCCGAAATTAAGCCAGGGGCAGATCCTCTAAAACTAGACAAACTAGCAGAAGATTTTATCCGTGACCAAGGAGCAGAACCAGGGTTTTTAGGAATGTACGATTTTCCTAACACCCTAAACTGGAGTCCAAATGCGCAAGTGGTACATGGCATACCCAATAACGAGCCATTGAAAGAAGGCGATATTATTTCAGTTGATTGCGGAGCTCTGAAAAATGGTTTTTACGGCGATCATGCGTACACTTTTGAAGTGGGTGAAGTTGCTCCAGAAACCAAAAAACTTCTTGAAGTGACGAAAGCTTCGCTCTATATTGGAATCCGAGAATTTAAACTTGGGAATCGTGTGGGTGATGTCGCTTACGCCATTCAAAACTATTGTGAAAGTCATGGCTATGGCGTAGTGCGCGAGTTAGTAGGTCATGGATTAGGAAAGGATTTGCATGAAGATCCTCAAATGCCTAATTATGGTAAAAGAGGCCGCGGCAAGAAATTTCAAAATGGAATGGTTGTTGCCATTGAGCCTATGATTAATATGGGAACTAGGCGCATCAAGCAATTAAAAGATGGTTGGACCATTTTAACCGCTGATGGCAAACCCAGTGCCCATTTTGAACATGATGTTGCTTTGGTAGATGGAAAACCTGAATTACTTTCTACTTTTCAATATATCTATGAAGCTTTAGGCATACGTTCGACCGAAGAAGAAGAGTTTAGAACGGTAAATACCGCCTAGGTGTCCAAGCTATTTAAATTTTTTTTGAACCTTATCCCACGGCCGTGGCTTATTCAATTAAGTTATGTCATTCGACCTGCAATGGCCCTGATGCTCAGAGGATCTACCTTTGTAGACCCCATTGATGGTAAGGGATTTCGAAAGTTTCTACCCTATGGGTATGAAAATCCTAGGGAAAACGTCCTCTCACCTTCTACCTTGTCGCTAGAACGACATAGATTGTTATGGCTTTTTTTAAAAGAACAAACTTCCTTCTTTGAAGCTCCATTGAAAGTGCTTCATTTTGCACCAGAACAAGCATTTTACAAACGGTTTCGGAATCAGACCAATTTACAGTACACCACTACCGATTTGAATTCTCCATTGGCAGACGTTAAGGCCGATATCTGCAATCTTCCATTTGAAGAGGACGCTTTTGACGTAATCCTATGCAATCATGTATTAGAACACATCCCAGATGACACCAAGGCCATGCAGGAATTGTTCCGAGTGATGAAAAAGGGAGGATGGGGTATTTTTCAAATACCACAGGATCTAAATAGGGACGTCACTTTTGAAGATAATTCCATTACAGATAAAAAAGAACGCGCTAAAATTTTTGGGCAGTACGATCACGTGCGCATTTACGGAATGGACTATTTTGATAAACTAAGAACAGTAGGTTTTGCTGTGGAAGCTATTGATCTTACATCTTCCATGCCCCAAGAATTAGTAGAAAAGTATCGATTAGCAAAAGGGGAATTAATTCCTTTTGTAAAAAAACCTACGATTGCACCAACTCCTTGAAGCCTTCGGTCATATATTCTTCGGTTTCACCCGCTTCATTTAAATAAATTATATACGCCTCTAAGTCTTTTTGTTCGCCCAGTATTTTTTTGGACGCTTCTAAATCCATTGCCATAAAGGCCGTTGCGTAGGCATCTGCAGTAGCGCAGTTCTTTGCTACCACACTCGCCGCTAAAACACTTGAGTTCTTTGTAAAACCTGTCTTAGGATTTATGGTATGCACGTATTTCTCGCCTGTAATAGAATCAATTCTAAATTTCCTGTAATTCCCAGAAGAGGCCAAAGCCAGATCTTTTAAAGAAATTATTTTCTTGAGCTGTCTTCCAAATTCTACCTGCGGATCATCTATCCCTACGGTCCATTGTTTCTGGGTGATGGTATTCTCACCTTTGGTAATGACCTCCCCACCTACTTCCACCAGATAGTTCTTGATTCCTTTCTCATCTAAAAGCGCTCCTAAGCGATCAATGGCGTAACCTTTGGCCACCGCATTAAAATCGAAGAATACGGCCGGATTGGCCTTTGAAATTGTCCCTTTGTTAGTCAATTGTACTTTATCAAAACCTACGTACTGCAATAAACTATCTACAGTGGTGCTGTCCATAGCGATTTGTTGACCTGGGCCAAAACCCCAAGCATTGACCAATGTTCCTACGGTGGGATCAAAATACCCGTTCGATTTTTCATATACCCCACGTGATAATTCAAAAACCTCTTTAAACATTGCGTCTACTACTAATGTGGAATCGCCCTGGTTTATTTTAGTAATGTCTGAATCTGGCCAGTAGGTAGACATAGATTGATTTACTACGGCAAAGACCGAATCAATTTCCTGCTGGTAATCTATTTCTTTGTCTGCTAAGTAAATTATAGAATAGGTAGTGCCCAGTGCATTTCCAATGGTTTGGTTTTTAACCGTTCCTTGCTCCAAAGAACAGCCTCCCAGTAATACTACAATAAGTACAAAAACAAAATGCTTCATGATGAGAAAGAAATTAGTCCATTATAATCCACTATGTAAGGCTCGTTTAATTCCACAGGAAGATTTCTGTCTGTAGCATTAGAAATTCCTACCCCTGCGTAATAGGTCTTGGCTTCAAACTTATCTGCATGGGTTTTAACCTTGTCCATTAAAGTTTCGTCATACCTATTAGGGTCTTCTGGGAAGGCGATATGCCGCACTACTATAAAATGAAGATTCTTATCTTTTAAGCATACGAACTGCGGATCTTTTTTGAATTTACTATTCACCGCCATAAACTCAAATCCATCCGCTTCCAATTCTTTACCCACCAAATTCATGGCTAAATTGTGCAATTCTTGCTCTGTTAATGCTCTACTCATAGCTAAAAAAACCGATGCGTTGGCATCGGTTTGGTTTTTTTGAGATTGTATTCTTTTTAGAGATTTCGGTTGAATTACCCACCAAAATCATCAAAACGAATATTTTCATCTGGAATTCCGAAATCCTCTCCCATCTTTTGAACTGCTTTGTTCATAAGTGGCGGACCACAGAAATACAATTCAATATCCTCAGGAGCTTCATGGTGATTCAAATAATTATCAATCACACAATTGTGGATAAATCCAACGAAACCATCTCCCTCGTCGTTTAGATCTTTTTTAACCTTCCAGTTGTCTTCTTCCAATGGCTCTGAAAGTGCCATGTAGAATTTAAAGTTCGGGAATTCTTTTTCTAACTGTTTAAAGTGATCTATATAGAACAACTCTCTTTTAGATCGACCACCATACCAATAGGTTACTTTTCTATTGGTTTTTAAAGTTTTGAAAAGGTGATACAAGTGCGAACGCATAGGTGCCATTCCAGCACCACCCCCTACGTATAGCATTTCTGCTTCAGACTCATTGATGAAGAACTCACCAAAAGGTCCAGAGATGGTTACAGGGTCTCCTTCTTTTAATCCAAAAATATATGAAGATGCTACCCCTGGGTTTACATCCATCCAGCCATTCTTAGAACGATCCCATGGCGGCGTTGCAATACGCACGTTCAGCATAATTTCACGTCCTTCCGCAGGATAAGAGGCCATAGAGTAGGCTCTTTCAACCGTTTCTGGATTTTTCATCACCAACGGCCATAAGTTGAATTTATCCCACTCTGCCTGAAACTTATCTGGAGTCTCATGTTCTTCTGGGTGCGCCGTAATATCGATATCTGCATATTTCACTTCGCATGGAGGAATTTCAATTTGGATGTAACCTCCAGCCTTGTAGTTCATCTCTTCTGGAATTTCTACAACAAACTCTTTAATAAAAGAAGCAACATTGTAGTTACGAACCACTTTGGCATCCCATTTTTTAATTCCGAATACTTCTTCCGGAATTGTAATTTCCATGTCTTGCTTCACCTTAACCTGGCAAGCCAAACGTGCTCCATGTTGAAGTTCTTTTCTAGAAAAGTGAGGCGTTTCCGTTGGCAACGCTTCTCCACCTCCTGAAAGCACGTGGCATTCGCACTGAATGCATGTACCACCACCACCACAGGCAGAAGGCAAAAACACCTTTTGATTTCCTAGCGTTGAAAGTAGTGTTCCACCGGAAGCCACTTCTATCTTTTTCTCCCCATTAATGGTAAGGGTAACTGGACCTGAAGGGGATAGCTTTTCTTTTGTAAAAAGTAATAAGGTAACCAATAACAGTACGAGGATAAGAAATGCTATAATGGTAATAGCAATCGTTCCTCCAGTTGATGTAGCTAATATCATGTCTATTCGTTTATCACATCGTTAAAAGAGACCGCTTTTTCGTCCTTTTCAATCTCTTCGTTTATTTCTTTTTCATCTAATTTTTCTGCAGTGTTTGCTGCAGGTGTTTCTGGTGGTTCATTATCACCAGTTAACATTCCTCCGAAACTCTGAAAACCAATACCCATTAAACCAGTAATGATAAAGGTGATTCCTAAACCACGTAGTGGCGCAGGTACATTGGAATATCTAATTTTCTCACGAATTGCCGCGATGGCTAAAATGGCAAGAAACCAACCAATTCCAGAGCTTATTCCATAATTCAATGCCAGTCCTAGCGTAGGTATTTCCCTAGCCTGCATAAATAACGAACCCCCTAAAATTGCACAGTTCACAGCGATAAGTGGTAAAAAGATACCCAAGGAATTATACAAAGACGGAGAGAACTTTTCCACCACTATTTCTACTAATTGTACCATAGTTGCGATGGTAGCAATGAATAGAATAAAGGAAAGGAAGCCTAAATTATAGTCCGCGTACTCTGGACCCAACCATGCCAAAGCTCCGTCTCTTAAAAGATACTGGTCTAGCAGCCAGTTTAATGGTACTGTTACTCCCAATACGAAAATAACAGCTGCTCCTAAACCTACTGCCGTACTCACTTTCTTGGATACAGCCAGATAGGAACACATTCCTAAGAACACGGCAAATACCATGTTATCTATAAAGATCGATTTAAAGAATAATTCTACATGTTCTAACATAGTACCGTTATTTAAGCTTCTTCAATTAAAGCCCTGTTTCTAGAGCGTTGTACCCAAATGATTATACCCACAACGATTAATGCCGCAGGAGGAATAATCATAAATCCATTATTCTCATAGCCAATTGAGTAGAGGCCTGTTTTTGCAATTGGATCTCCCAAAACTGGAATTCCAAACAAAGTTCCAGATCCTAAAAGTTCTCTAAAAAATCCTACGATGATAAGAATTACGCCATAACCTAGTGCGTTACCAATACCATCTAAAAAGGATCTCCAAATGCCATTACCGAGTGCAAAGGCTTCAAAACGCCCCATGATAATACAGTTGGTAATAATTAACCCCACAAAAACCGACAGCGTTTTACTTAATTCGTAGGCAAAGGCTTTTAAAACTTGGTCTACAATAATTACCAATGTTGCTACTACAATCAATTGAACAATGATTCTAATTTTTGAAGGAATCACATTTCGCATTAGGGAAATAACCACGTTACCTACCCCCATCACAAAAAGCACAGAGATTGCCATAACAACAGAAGCTTTTAGCTCTGCTGTAATTGCTAATGCCGAACATATCCCCAAAACCTGAATAGTAATTGGGTTGTTATCCGCTAAAGGATCTAGTATAAGATTTGCATCTTTTTTTGAAAGTAGCGCCATCCTAGTTGTTTCTTATGGTTTCTAAATAAGGTTTGTAAACTTTTAAGGTTTCCTTGATCATCGCTGAAACCCCGTTTCCAGTAATGGTAGCACCAGCTAACGCATCTACCTCGTTATCTTCTTTGTCATTATTAAGCGGGTCGTTATTGCCTTTAGCAACAGCAATACCTGCGTAACTGTCTCCTGAAAGTAGTGACTCACCAGTAAAATCGTCCATGAAGAAACGCATTTTAATATTGGCCCCTAGACCAGGTGTTTCTGCTTTATGGTCAAAATAAACCCCCTGAACCACCATGTTTTCATCAACAGAAATAAATCCCCAAATAGCATCCCATAATCCTTTACCATACATAGGAAGGATATATGATTTAGCTCCATCTTTTTCTCCAATAAAAACCGGCAATTTGGCTTCTCCCCCATTCTTAAGGTTGCTTAATTGCTTCTTCATATCTACTAAGAAAGCCTCGTTATCTGGTTGTAATTCTCCATTAACAATTACGTACTGCTCTTTTACATATTTGCTAAACTCCTCTTCTACAACAGTTGTTGGAACGAAGTTTACGCCACTATCCGGAGTGTTTTCGTTAACCCCCATGGCATAGAGAATGTTTTGTTGTTTCTCAAAACGCTCATTTTCGTCGATTCTCGGACGGAGGCCAGATGCCAAATAGGCTAAAATGGACCCGACCACGATCACCATTATGATAGCGAAAACGACGGTATACGTATTTTTCTCTGTGTTCATTGCCATAATCTAAACAGTTTCAGCTTTTAATTCTGCAGCGGCACCATCTACACTATCCGGAAGAATAGTGGCATTTTTAAGACGTTTTAGTCTGCGTTTTACATTGCCTTGTACTACGTAATGATCAATAGTAGGTGCAAAGACATTCATTAATAAGATTGCTAAGAAAACCCCTTCAGGATATCCTGGGTTAAAAACACGAATCATTACAGAAATAAATCCGATTAAAAATCCGTAGATCCATTTTCCTTTATTGGTTTGCGAACCTGTTACAGGATCTGTAGCCATATACACAATACCAAAAGCAAGACCACCAACAATAAGATGTTGCCAGAATTCAAAGCTCATTAGGCCGTAAAACTTGCTATATTCAGGAATCCAACCAAAATCTACAACTGTATTAAAGATAAGTCCCATGGCTAAGGAGCCTAAAACGGCACTCAACATAATTCTCCAGCTAGCGATTTTCGAAAAAATTAGAAATAAACCTCCTAAAAGAATAAGGAAGGTTGATGTTTCACCCACTGATCCTGGTATGAACCCAAAAAACATCTCAGAAAGATCGTACTTGGCATACATTTCTGCGTTGTTTCCCTGCGCTAAGTAGCCCAAAATAGTTTCTCCTGAAATTGCATCGGCTGTTCCTGCACGCTCAACGGCACCGTGTACCCAAACCTTATCTCCACTCATCCAAGTAGGATAGGCAAAGAATAAAAAGGCTCTAATGGTCAATGCAGGGTTTAAAATGTTCATCCCTGTACCACCAAAAACTTCTTTACCAATAACCACTCCAAAAACCACGGCGATGGCTAGCATCCATAATGGTGTATCTACGGGTACAATAAGAGGAACAAGCATTCCTGTAACCAGGTAGCCTTCTTCTACCTCATGTCCTTTAATAACCGCAAAAATGAATTCTACAATTAGTCCTACCCCATAAGAAACAATCACTAGAGGTAAAACTGTAGTGGCACCTAGGATAAAGTTATCCCAAGTAATAAAATGCTCTAAAAGCGAAAAATTCTCAGGAAAACCATTGATTGCGGAATAATGCTGGTATCCTGCATTAAAAATTCCAAATAATAAACAAGGAACCAAGGCCAATATTACCGTGTTCATGGTTCTTTTTAAATCGTCTACCGCTCTTATGTGACCGCCAGAATGAGTGGTTTCATTCGGGGTAAATAAAAACGTATGAAAAGCATTAAAGGCTGGGGCCATTTTCTTGCCCTGATACTTTAATTTTATTTCGTGCATTTTTTCTTTCAATCCCATAGCTTATCCAATTTCTTGATGTAATAAATCCAATCCTTCTCTAATAATTTGCTGATGTGGCTGTTTCGAGATGCAAATAAATTCTGTTAACGCAAAATCTTCCGGGGCCACTTCATACAATCCAAGTTGCTCCATTTCGTCTAAATCTTTCACCATACATGCCTTTAAAAGCTGCAATGGGTAAATGTCTAATGGAAATACCTCTTCGTACCTTCCTGTGACAACAAAAGCACGATGTTCACCATTGGTATTGGTGTCTAAATCGTATTTTTTCTTTGGATTTAACCAAGAAAAAGTGAGTGCTCTTGTAGAGGAAATTTTATTAAATACGGGTTTATTCCAACCAAAGAATTCGTAGTCGTCTCCTTCTGGAATCGCCGTTACGGTAGTATTGTAAAATCCTAAATGACCATCTGGCTTGATTTTGTAACCGGTTAACACATCGCCGTTAATCAATCTAAATTTTTCTTCTTTTACGCCACTAGCGTATAAGAAGGTAGAAACTTCCGCGCCAATTTTGGTTTTGTAATATTTAGGAGCCTTTACAGAAGATCCTGCCAAGGCTATCACTCGCTCTGCATTAAATTTTCCAGATAAAATAAATTCACCCAAAATCACTAAATCCTGTGGAGAAAGGGTCCAAACAACTTCTCCTTTGTTAATAGGATCTATTTTGTTGATCTGCGTGCCAACCAATCCTGCAGGGTGTGGTCCTGAAACCTTGTGAAGGGTAACCCCTTCTACCTTTGCAAAAGGAGTGCTGCTGGAGTTCCCTACTGAAACATGAATTTGACCAGGTGTTAATTTACCCAATGCGGATATCGCCGCTTGCAATTCATTCTCCTTGCCTTCTAGCACATAATCAACGTCTGCCGCTAGAGGAGAAGTGGAATATCCTGATACAAAGATTGCTTTTGGTGTTTTGTCTGGATTCGCAATAATATCGTAAGGTCGTTGCTTAATAAATGGCCAACAACCTCCCTTGAGTAAATACGCCTTAACATCACTACCATCTGCTTTTTCTAAAGCAAGCGGTTTTGTTTGCTGATACTCTTGTTCTTTATCCGCTAAAATCTTTAGCGTTAAAATTCTTCTTCTTGCACCACGAACAATTTCTACCAATTCACCACTTACTGGTGAAACAAAAAGCATTTCTTCTTTGTTCTTGTTGAAAAAAATGGGTTCGCCAGCTTTTACTTCGGCACCTTCTTTTACCAACATTTTAGGCGTTATCCCATGAAAATCATCAAGATTAATGGCATAAACGTTACTAGAAACGGCTTGTGAAGTGGATTGTTCTGCTGCCCCGACAAGGTTGATATTCAACCCTTTTTTAATTCGAATGTCTTTGGACATATGTTTGAGACCTTTGGTTATAAAAATCGGTGCAAAAATACTACTTAAAGGGCAAAAATTGTAATTATTGACTATAAATTTGGCTTTACATCGAGCTTAATTCGCACGGCATGCTTTTTGTTTACCTTTGCTCGATATTTTGCCCTGAAATGCGTTGTATTTTTAAACAAATATTCTTCCTACTATTTCCAGTATGTGCTGTAGCACAGATCATGGAAGAGGTGAATCCGCCTCCGCATATTAAAACCGTGATTTTTAAAGGCCCTACAGACGATCAATTCCCCGTCATAACCCTTAATGAACGCATACAACTCACCTTTGATGATCTAAGTGCTAGCGAACAAGATTATTATTATAAAATTATTCATTGCGACTATGATTGGACGCCCTCTCAACTTTTAAAATCACAGTATTTAGAGGGGATTGATAACCAACGTATTATTGATTATGGAAATAGTTTAACCACTTTACAACCCTATTCTAATTATCGCTTAACAATACCAAACAACGAGGTTTCCTTAAGTGTAACAGGCAACTATGTTTTAGAAATTTACAATGCCTACAACGAATTGCAATTTTCAAGGCGGTTTGTAGTTTACAAAAATGTGGTTAGTGTTGGCGGAACTGTCAAACGTTCTCGAGATTTTGAATACCTCAATGAAAAGCAAGTAGTACAGTTCAGCATTAATACTGCAGGTTTCCCGGTAGTAAACCCTAAACAGGAAATTAAAGTGGCCCTCATTCAAAACTACTATTGGCCCACGGCCCTTTACAATATAAAGCCCCAATTTACCATTGGAAACGAATTGGTTTATAAGTACGATCAAGAAACAAGTTTTTTTGGCGGCAATGAGTTTTTGAATTTCGACACCAAAGATCTACGTTCACCCACCTTTGCTATTTCCAAAATAGAATTCCGAGAATTGTACCATCATTATTTGTTTACCAATGATTTTAGAACCAATGATGAATACACCTATTTCCCTGATATTAATGGTGATTTTGTAGTACGAACATTACAGGGCGAAGACGTTGCTAGAGAGGCAGAATATACTCAGGTGCACTTTAGCTTACCCTATGACCCCGTCCTAGGTTTGGATGATGTCTATGTTTTTGGAAAATACAACAACTACGATTTATCGGAGGAAAATAAAATGGTCTACAACGAAGAAACTGGAAATTTAGAATTACAACATCTCTTCAAGCAAGGTTTTTACAACTATTCGTATGTAGTGGTTCAAGAAGACGGCACCATAAACCTTAATGCCGTTAGCGGCAACTTCCATTTTACGGAAAACAATTACCTCATCTTAGTCTATTACAGGGACTTTGGCGAAATGTACGATAGTATCATTGGCATTGGTACTGCCAACTCCAGAAATATCAGCAATTAATTTATCTTTATTCCATAACCAATCGGTATGGGAAAAGGGACAGGACTGATTACCAAAGGACGGTACGATTTAAAATTTCGGGGCACAGAATGTAGAAATTGTGGTCATATTTTAGATGTAAGCGATAAGTACTGCCCAAATTGTTCACAAGCCAATAGTACTAAGAAACTGGTCCTGCGCGATTTCATGGATGAGTTTCTCTCAAGTGTCATCAATTACGATTCTAAATTGTTAAAGACACTCTACACCATGTTGGTTAAGCCTGGCACCATAACCAAAGATTACATTCGAGGTAAACGCGTCGCGTATACGAATCCCTTCCGATTTTTATTGAGTTTGGCCTTTCTTTATTTTCTAATGGTCACATACGATAGCAACTTATCTAACCTGGACGACTTAGGATTGGATAAAAAAATTGAGCAAACAGGGCCCATGTCCTTTAGCTACAACGATGCCTCTAACCAAAAAGATAGTATTTCAATAAGGGATAAGGCAGACGAGGCCATGAAGCAATTAGATTCCCTGAATCGACAAGAAGGTAAGGGTATACCTGGACTTCAAGATCTGGACTCCTTAAAACAGGTGCTGGACTATACTATGGAAGAAGAGGCAAAAAAAGATTCACTAATGCTCTACCACCCTAAACAATATTTCGCAGGATTGGACTCTGCCAATGTTGGTACATTTACTGAGCGCATGGAATTCTTTTTTACCTTCTTACAAAAAGATTCCATAAAAACATTTGAAGAAGCCCAACAAAAATTTGGAGTAAAAGAAACTTGGCGCAATAAAATGGCCTTCAATGGCTCTAAGAGTTCCTTAAAAGCCATTGCTCAACCTGGAACGTATCTTAATAATACCATTGCGAAACTTCCTTTGGTGATATTTTTCTTTTTACCGGTCTTCACTATTTTCATTTTATTGGTTTACATCCGAAAAAATTACACCTACACCGATCATTTGATCTTCAGTTTCCATAACCAGTCTTTATTATTTATCTTGCTCATCCTTAGCTGGATAATAGATACTTTATTCAACACAGCCACCTCGTGGATAGCGTTAACAATATTCTCTATCTACTTATTTCAGGCCATGAGAAAGTTCTACAGCCAAGGTGTTTTTAAAACAATTATTAAATATGTTTTCCTGAATTCGGCATTCTTATTTTTGGCCCTAATTGTCGTTTTAATGTTGTTTACAGGAAGTATTTTTACCTACTAGGCTATGATTACACAAGTTACCAAAGGAATAAAAGTATCTGTACAAACTACTTTTGAAGGAACATTCTTCAAAAACTACAAAATGCATTATGCCTTTGGTTATACCATAACCATAGAAAACCAAAGTAAAGATCCAGTACAACTTGTTTCCAGACATTGGGATGTCTTTGATTCTCTAAAAGAAATGGAGGCGATTGATGGTGAAGGTGTAATTGGAAAAAAACCGGTAATTAAACCGGGAAAATCGCACACATACAGTTCTGGCTGCCTATTAGCCTCTCCTATTGGAGCCATGAAAGGACACTACAATATGGTAAATCTGGCTACGGAAACCCATCTTGAAGTAGACGTTCCTAACTTTAAACTAGCCGCTCCCTTTGCGCTGAACTAAGCGCTATTTGTTTTTTCTTTCGAAAACGCTTTCGTTACCTTTGTGGCACAAATAATAACATTAAATAATCCACAATGGGTAAAGGTTTTTTCCAAGTTCCAACCGCTATTAACGAACCGGTAAAAGGATACGCACCAGGGTCTCCAGAAAGAGATGAAGTTCTAAAACAATACAAAGCATTTTACAGCTCAACCATTGACGTGCCTTTGTACATTGGTTCAAAAAAGATTGAAACCGGAGCTACAAAGCCTATGTCACCCCCACATGATCATCAACACATTGTAGGTCATTATCATACTGCAGAAAAAAGCCATATTGACGACGCTATCGCTAGCTGCTTAGAAGCTCGTGAAACCTGGGCAAATTTAACATGGGAACAACGCGCTGCTATATTCTTGAAGGCAGCAGAATTAATTGCAGGTCCTTACCGTGCTAAGATTAATGCAGCCACCATGATTGCACAATCTAAAACCATTCATCAAGCAGAGATTGATGCCGCTTGTGAGTTCATAGATTTCTTGCGGTTCAACGTAGAATTTATGAGTCAGATTTATGAAGAACAACCAGACTCTGCAGAAGGTATATGGAATCGGGTAGAATACCGTCCACTGGAAGGTTTTGTATATGCAATTACACCATTTAATTTTACCGCAATAGCTGGAAACCTGCCAGCAAGTGCAGCAATGATGGGGAATGTTGTTCTTTGGAAACCTAGTGACAGTCAGGTATATTCTGCAAAAGTTATTATGGATGTGTTTGAAGAAGCTGGTTTGCCTAAAGGAGTCATTAATATGGTGATGGGAGATCCTGTTATGATTACCGAAACAGTCTTAGCAAGTCCTGATTTTTCTGGTATTCATTTTACCGGCTCCACACACGTTTTTAAATCCCTTTGGAAACAAATTGGAAACAATATCCACACCTATAAAACCTATCCTAGAATTGTAGGTGAAACTGGCGGAAAAGATTTTATCATTGCACACCCTAGTGCTAAACCAAAACAAGTAGCGACGGCAATGACAAGAGGTGCTTTTGAGTTTCAAGGGCAGAAATGTAGTGCGGCCTCTAGGGTTTACCTGCCAAAATCAACAGCTTCAGAAATCCTAGAATTCGTTAAAAAAGACGTTGAAAGCTTTAATAAACCAGGATCACCTGAAGATATGAGCAATTTTATCACGGCGGTGATTCATGAAGGTTCTTTTGACAAATTAGCTGCGTATATAGACCAAGCAAAAAAGGATCCACAATCAGAAGTGGTCATCGGAGGAGGCTATGATAAAACGGTTGGGTACTTTATTGAACCTACCATTATTGTTACTACAGATCCGCACTATACCACCATGGAAACCGAATTATTCGGTCCAGTTTTAACGGTTTATGTGTATAACGATGCAGATTGGAGCAAAACCTTAGAATTGGTAGATAGTACTTCTGAATATGCTTTAACAGGAGCAGTCATTTCAACCGATCGTTATGCAATTGATGAAGCTACCAAAGCGCTTCAAAACAGTGCAGGTAACTTTTACATCAATGACAAACCAACGGGAGCTGTGGTAGGACAACAACCTTTCGGGGGCGCGCGTGCTTCAGGAACGAATGATAAAGCAGGATCTGCACAAAATTTATTGCGATGGGTTTCACCAAGGCTTATAAAAGAAACTTTTGTGAGCCCAGAAGATTATAGATATCCGTTCTTGGGTTAAGCCTTTCCTCCCTATGAATAAGTTGCAACGGTTTTTTATCTGCTTCTTGGTTATTGGCTTCTCAGTGGGTCAACTGTACGCTCAAAACAGCTTTTTAGCGCGCTATAAGTCCACTGAACCGGGTTCAAAAGAATACCTGAAAATCCCAGTAAAAGACTCTTTAGGGAATGCCGATTTTTTACCGGTTGCCATTTATAAGGGACAAAAATCCGGTCCTGTTTTTACCATAGTGGCGGGGGTACATGGTTTTGAATATGCACCCATTATGGCTACGCAGGAGTTGTTACAGGAAATAGAAGTGGCACAACTTTCGGGCACGCTCATTATCATCCCTATTGCCAGTAGAGGATCTTTTTACAATAGGGAACCATTTAAAAATCCGGAGGATCAAGTCAATTTAAACAATGCCTTTCCAGGAATTAAGAATGGCACCGTAACACAACAAGTGGCAGATCTTATCACAAGAGAAATCATTCCCGTTACAGATGTTTTTCTAGACATTCATGGCGGAGACGCACCAGAAGATCTGCTCTCTTTTATTTGTTACTATGATAATCAAGCAAAACCAGCACAAACAAAGCTTGCAGAAACTTTATCCGTAGCCAGTGGTTATCAATATGTGGTTTCTTATCCATATACCATTTCGGACGATGAGCCTGCGAAATACGCATTTAAGCAAGCGGTCCAGGATGGAAAAACTGGGCTAAGCATTGAATCTGGAAAACTAGGAAATGTTCAGGAAGATGCCGTTGCCGAAGTTAAGGTAGGAGTCTACAATATGCTGCGAAAAATGGAGATGTATGGTGACCCGGCCAACATCACACCTCATCCCAATATTATAAGACGAAATCATCAGGTATATGTGCGTTCTGAGCAAGAAGGCATTTTCTACAGCAAGTACAAAGCCGGGGATACCGTAGAAAAGGGAACTGTGGTAGGCTACACAACAGATGAATTTGGTACTATTTTGGAAGAGTATAAAGCCTCTATTTCAGGCATCATTTTATATAAACTTGCTACCCCACCCATTAACAAAGGGGATACCGTAATGTGTATTAGCGCTAAAAAGTAACTTTCAATTGACATACCAAAAACTAACCGCCTTCGGAAAACGATTTATTAGTTACCATATCCTCTTTAAATATGGCTTTAATCTTTCGCCAATGTACCGAAGGTCTACAGCTCGTGTCACGGAAGTAAGTCCAGATCTTAGCAAGATCACAATAAAACTCCCTCTAAGCTGGAAAAACAAAAATTATGTGGGAACCATTTTTGGCGGAAGTATGTTCGCTGCGGTAGACCCGATCCCTATGGTTCAATTACTAAACCTATTGAATAACGAGTATGTAGTATGGGATAAAAGTGCAACTGTGAAATTCAAAAGACCCGCTAATCAGGATCTTTATGCAGATTTTGTCTTTACTGCAGACGAAATAAAAGCCATCAAAGAAAAGGTAGCCACCTCACAAGAGATAGAATTTGTAAAAACCACCACGCTAACCAATAAGGAGCGGGATACTATTTATTGTGAAGTAGCCAAGACCATCTATGTGGCCAATAAAGAGTTTTACAAAAAGAAAAGAAAGGCCAGAAAGAATGCATCTAAATAATAGCTACCTTTGAGATAACACTTAAATCAATAAAAATGAGAAGATTAATACTAGTTTTTGCCCTAATATCTGTAGGGATGATGACTGCCCAAGATGACCTCCTTGTACAAGGAACCATTCAAGGGATATTGCAACAAAATCAAGGTCAGGTTATTCAATTAGCGGAAGCTTTTT
>CAZRPJ010000044.1:0-23945 GCA_964601965.1 uncultured Croceivirga sp. | reverse complement strand
CTATAGATTTTAGTATCCTTATTATTCTCTCAGCTTCACCACAGCTTTAAACTGTTTCCCCACATAATATTTCGAATTAAAATTTCTTGTAGTTACTTTGAGACTGTGGTGAAATGTATGTAAACCAACCCCCACTCCATGAGATCCTTAGGAATCAGTATCCTTTTTTTCTTTTGTCTTCTACAAAACGGCCGTTCCCAGGTATTGGATAGCATTGCGTTTCAGCATCTTCCCAAAGGCATGTCGCAAACGTCTGCCACCCAAATTTTTGAAGATAGTGAAGGCTTTCTATGGGTGGGTACGCCCAATGGCCTCAATAAATTTGATGGCACCCATTTTACAATATACAACAAAGGAACTGCAGAAAATCAAGGCCTCACCGATGGGTACGTAGAAAGTATTTATGAAGATACAGAAGGCATCCTCTATATTGGAACCAATAAAGGTTTAAACACATATAACAAGGATTTAAATATTGTAGCCCCCTACTCTTTTAAACCCGAGGCTGCGATATTACAGTCAAAATACATTGGTGCTATTTTAAAAACCAATGATTTCTTATGGCTTGGCACAGATAACAGTGGCGTGTATCGCTATCACTTACCCACAGGTGAAACCAAACAAATCCTATTTGATGAGATTACACGCGGCGGGCCTAGTAACCACTACATTGTGGAGCTTTTTGAATTGCCGAACAATCATATTCTTATCATCACTCAGGCGGCGGTTTATGTGATTAACCAAGATTTTCAAGTCATTTCTCAAAGCACCAAGCCACAAGACATTAGTAGGGCCATACAAGTGAATGAAGATCACTTTTACTTAGGAGCACATGACGGTCATCTTATTGATGTACAAATTGATGATACTTTACAGCTTTCGCTTTCTAGTACGCCTATTGTTCCTGATCATGCTATATTGGCCTTAGCATTGGATGATTTTGGGAATGTATGGTTGGGAACTGAAAATGCCGGGCTGGCCATTTATACACCAAGAAACAAGCAACTGCAGCATTTAAAAAGAACGGCAGGGAAGGCACAGGGCATTTCTAGTAATTCTATTTGGGCTATTCATAAAGCTTCGAACGGCGTTATGTGGCTAGGGCCTTTTAAAAAAGGGTTAAGTTTTTATGATGATGCTTACTATAAATTTCAGCATGTAAAAAACGATCCATTTAATGCTACTTCGTTAAGCAATGACCTGGTCAATTGTTTTTTAGAAGAAGAGAATGGCAATTTATGGATTGGCACGGATGGCGGAGGCCTTAACTATTGGAATAGAAATACAGGGACTTTTGAAACCCGTTCCCTTTCTCAACGAAACTTGCATAGTGATGTAGTTTTATCCTTCTTAAAAGACAAGTCCGGTAAACTTTGGATAGGCTCATGGGCCAAAGGGTTGGCTATTTATGACCCAATGAGTCAGGAATATGAGGTTTGGACCAAGGAGAATTCCTTTTTAGGTTCTAACAATGTTACAGACATGCTCATGGATCGACAAGGTCGCATCTGGATCGTGACCTTGTTCGGTGGAGTGCATGTATACCACCCAGAAACAGCCACACACCAAGATGTAAGTGTCCGTTCTGAGCGTGATGGAACCGAAACTGTCACCGTAGCGCGTCTTTTTCAAGATACTAATGGCGAAATATGGGTAGGATCCCAAACCTCTGGGCTCTTTCGCTTTGCTGAAAAAAACGGGCAATGGGTACCTGTACATTACCATTCTGAAAACGCTGAGAGGCATATAAGTAATGACTTTATTAATACACTCTTTCAAGATGCGGAAGGTACCCTGTGGGTAGGTACTCAGGCAGGATTGAATAAATACGATGCGGAAAAAGACACTTTTCTATCCATCACGAAAGCAAATGGGCTTTATAATGATGCCATCAAAGCAATAGAACAAGACACTGAGGGCAATTTGTGGTTAAGTACGGGAGGTGGAATAACACAATACAATCCCTCTAAAGAACTTTTTACTCATTACAATGAAAATGATGGTTTACAAGGCAATGAGTTTACGGCAGCCTCTTCGCTACGTACCAGTAAAGGAGAACTACTTTTTGGTGGAAGCAATGGGTTTAACATTTTTAAGCCAGAATCCATCGAAAAATTACAAGACATCCCGAAGGTGTTTGTCTCAGCACTGCGCTTGTATAACAAAGAAGTGAGTCCGCTGGACGATACCGGAATTTTAACCAGGGATATTTCCCAGACAGATACCTTACGTTTACTACATGACCAAAACGTGGTTGATTTTGAATTTACGGCACTTACCTACCGACATCCAGAACGTGTACAATTTGCCTATTATCTTGAAAATTTTGAACCTGATTGGAACTATGTGGGCGATGACCAACATGCCACCTATACCAACCTTAGTCCTGGAACCTACACCTTACGCGTAAAATCGACTAATTCTGATGGTATTTGGGTGGAGAATGATACGGCATTGGTGGTAAAAGTGGCTCCTCCCTATTGGCAAACATGGTGGTTTCGATCCCTATTAATTGGTGCCCTCTTAGTGTTGATTTTGGTGTTAGACCGTATTCGTATTGTAGGATTAAAACGCTATCAGAATAGGCTTGAGGAAAAGATTACACTGCGCACCAAGGAATTGAAGGCGAAACATGATAAGCTAATGGAAGTGGCCGATGAATTGGCCAATAAGAATGAAGAAATACAACGCTTTGCCTTTGCTGTAAGCCATGACTTAAAAAGTCCGCTTGCCAGTATTAAAGGGATTGCCAGTTTAATTCCTATGGAAGTTGATGTGTCGCAATCCAAGGAAATGCAGGAATACGTGCAATATATTGACGAGACCTGTGACATGATGACTCACCTGATTACCGATATCACTGAAATCGCCAAGCTAGGAAAGGTTAGCAATAGAGATGAATGGATAGAATCTGAAGAAATTATTGAATTAGCACAAGGCTTGGTGCAGGGAAGGCTTCTCCAGAAAAAGGTAACCTTGGAAATTGCTGAGAATTTGCCAAAAATTTATGGAGATCGAAATAGATTGATCCAAGTTTTTGAAAACCTACTGGACAACGCCATAAAATATATGGGAACGCAAAAGGAACCTCATATAAAAATCACAGTATCTACCGAAAAGGATGCCATTTCCTTTCAAGTGACAGACAATGGCTCGGGAATGACGGCAGAAGAATTAGAACGTCTCTTTACTCCTTTTGAGCGCTTTGATGGTTCTGTTGAAGGAACTGGCTTAGGATTGTATATGGTTAAAAAGATTATGGAATCCCATAAAGGCAGTATTACTGCGAGTTCAGCAGGAAAAGGTATGGGTACCACTTTTCAATTATCCTTACCCAAGGTTTCTAAACCGAGCGTTCACTCAGAGGAACCGATCAAAAAATAAAAGTTGGCTATTGAACCAGGCTTACCCGCACAGCATTCATACCCCGTGGCCCTTTTTCTAACTCGAAAGTAACCCGATCGTTTTCATCAATTTTATCATTTAGACCGCTTATGTGACAGAAATACTTTTCTTCTGTCTCAGAATCTATGATAAAACCAAAGCCTTTACTGTGATCAAAAAAGGCCACTTTGCCTTTTCTAACTGGATCGAAGGGTTCGTCTGTTTCTTCTTTTTGGGGAATACCAAGAACAATGTCTTCGGCATCAATTGCTACTTTTTCTGCGGGATCCGGAGGGGTATCTGTCAGATTTCCAAACTGATCTACATAGGCAAAAGGAATGCCTCCTCCTTTTTCTTTTGCTTCGGCTTTACGCGCTTCTCTGCGCTTTTGTTTTTCCTCTCTCTTTTTAGCCTTTTGCTTTTCTTTTTCGTTTTTGTTGAATGATTGTTGTGCTCTTGCCATAGTTTATGTTACACCCACAAGTTACTATTTTTAGGGATGTACGGTAGGAGAAGCGTGAAAAAATTTAAGAAAAATTTTAGTACCCGGTTTTAGTTTGGAAGATGAAAGCTCCCTACTCTTTCTTAAGGAAGCTTAAAAATTCAGAATAATTGATAAAATTCTTAGGAATGTACTTATAAGGTGGCGACGGTTTTTTCCTTGGATCGATTTTTTCTTGGTCGATTTTCACTGGTCACCATTTTATCATCTTCCCAAACCCCACTGGTCATAATTTTACCATCTTTTCCAAAAAAGGCTCCTTTTCCAGATCGGCGATCGTCTTTCCATTGCCCCACGTATTTCTCTCCATTAGGCCAGAAATAGCTGCCTTGACCATTGCGTTTGTCTGCTACATAACTCCCTTCATAGTATTCACCATCTTTCCAATAAAAAGTGCCTTGACCGTGACGTTGGTTGTTTTGCCACTCACCAACATATCTACTCCCAGTATTTAAAATAGCCACGCCGTACCCATGTGCCTTTCCATTCTTTACTTGTCCTACATAATGCACTTGACTTCCCTTGCTATTAGTAAATGTCAAGTATTCTCCAAAAGACTTTGTGTGCATTTGCTTACGCAATTTAGCCAACTGCATTTTTGTTTTGGATAGGGCAAAATTTAGAGAATCCAGCACGGATACTTCCACTGTTGGCTGACTTGGCTCAGTTTCTACTGCAACAGAATCTAATAATTGAGAATTTTCACGTTGTTGTTGCGCAATATCGTTTTCATAGGTTAAAAACTTTTGTGCAATTGCCATACGTAAGGAAAGTCCTAGTTCACCATCATGAATTGGATTCTTTTGTTGTTCCTGGTAAGAACGAAGGGCATTTTGGTACTTCCCTTCAGCCAACATTTTGTCAGCATCTTGAAGCGCATTCTGTGCTTCTAGGCGTTGTTCTAACTCGGAAATTCGTTGTTCTTGTAAGGAAAGTGTCTCTTTCTGTGAAGCGACGGTACTTCCTAAAATCAATGTTCCGATTAGGGCGGCACCAAGAACAATAGGGACTAGAATTTTTCGGTTAATTTTCATGTTGGTAACGTATATACATTGGCATATACGTATCAATCCGTAAAATGGATCGCGGGAAGCTTATTTTTTACTTTTCTTATGTCTGGTGAGAAGTATACATGAAAGCGCATGGTCCAATTCTGTTTAAAAATCCCTGCATTTTCTAAGGTTTGTCCTTGAGAATACATTAAACCACCGGCGATCTTTAAACGGGGTGTGAGAATATAGCCCACCGTAGTAGTAAGTCGTAAATCTTCCATAACACTGCCCACCACTGCTTTACCACTTTGCATGATTACTTCTGCCTCAGGGGACACATAAATGGTTCCTGTTTCTAATTTATAATTGTTAATGGGAATTTTGGCTCGAAACATATAACGCCAGCGGTTCCTAAAGATATATTCGCTGTTCTCTTCAAAACTTTGCGTCCAACGGTGTTCTATTCGGATTCGATGATAAATCATAGCCCTGTACACTGGTTGCGCAAATTGATATTGATGCCAAATACGCCATTCTGGTACCACATTTCGATCTTCCGAATCTTCGTCTGTGTTGAAATTAACACGCAAAACACCTCCTAAACTAAAGTTGATGTTTTTAGAATAGATATATCCTAGGGCGTGTCTATTATAGACTTGCCCAACTTGCCCAATAAACGGGGTATTGGCGGTTTCCTCGAACCTAAAATGAGTTTGTGCATCCCAATACAAGCGTTTCGAAATTCGCAAATTGCCATAGGTATTAAACCAAACCCGTGTTTTAGGATCTTTAAACTCGGAAGTTTCTGGAAGTACTTCTTCTTGTGCTTGTACGGTAGGAGTCCACAACATAACAAGACAACCAGCGACTAATAAAATAAGCTTCTTCATTGCGTTCATACCAACTTAGTCTTGCACTGGTTTAAGGTTAAACAACTGCAGCACCACCTTGGGGTTATCTTCTTTTCGTAGTTTTCGTTCTAGTTTGGACGTGTCTTCCTCTCGTAATTCAAGCATTCGAACGTGCAATTGGTCATACAAATCCTTAATTTGTGCAACATTCTCACAGCTAATTTTTTCATTTATAGTTGTCAAGAGATAGGGAAGCGCTACATTGTTGTAAGCAGCTGTAATTCGCTTTTTTACCCGTTCATCCATAATGGTAGCTGTAAAGGGATTCCAAACAGCATCGGTATATTTTTCCTGTAGTTCTGCTTGTTTTTGAGGAAGCGTCCCCAGCGCTGTAACTAGTATCTGGAAGTTTTCAAGGCAGTTTACTAGTTCCTTGGCACGTGCCAATTTGTCTGGCCCAGCAGGGAACTCTGCATAGTTGCTGAGTAAGGTTTCGGCCTTTGCATTGATACTGCTCAATGCCAGGATGGTTCCTTCATTAAGGGAGTTCTGTGTAGTGTCAGGAATATTCGTTAGGGCATTGGCTGTGGCAATCATTTGTTCTTCTAATTGCACAAATTCTTGTTGTTCCTTATCTGCCTCTAGTTTTGATTCTAATTGGGAAGCCACCGTTTTTACGGCGGATGCTACGTATGCTGTAAAATCTAATAAACCCGAAACCCCTTTCTTAGTAGCATCATAGGCTCCTTTCATGGGACCAACATATACGGTGTTTCCCTTTACTTCACTGGCGACTAGCAGTTCTCTTGAAGGAATTCCATCAGGAAATATATAGGCCATTAAATCGGTCATACTCAAATTGTCTAGCAATCCATCATTGCCTAAGGAAACCAACTTATCCAGCGGTGTTACATACACACTATCCATCGCAGCAATAACCTCAAAAAGATACTGGGCATCTTCGTCTGATCGCTTCATGAGATTAAGACGCGTATTATTCAAGAGTTCCTTGCACTGCTTGGAAGCAATCGTAGCCATTTGCAAAGTGGAGTCTAATTGCTGCACCTTTAATGAGTCTAATGGGAAATAGGGTGCTTGAATATTAAAGTCTGCGCTAAAATTCTTGGTTCCCAGAGCTGCAAATATTCCTTTTATACGGTCGTAGTCTGCCTTATTTTCTAGTAGTAGCCCATTAATACCGGAAGCTTGCTTAAAGCTGGCGGGGTCCAATTCTTTGGCATAAAGCGCAATTAAAGTACCAAAGCCCTTACTAAATGGGATGGCTTCCGTTACCTGATTATTCCCAGCAAAAACCGGAATGTTTTGAAGTGACCCGTCTTGTAATCGCTCAATGCGCACAAGGGTACCGTTGTCAAAGTGCCAGTTCTCCAGATTTTCGGCTTCTGAAGAATAAAGCGCCCAAGTATCATGTGCTTTTCCATTTCGTAAAAATCGACCGATAAGCGTTTCCCTGCCATTCTCCATTCGGAAACTCTGCTGAGGCACCCCATCTTCAAAGTTTATTTCACTGTAAAACAAGGTGTCCTGGACTTGGGAGTTTTTTATTCTGGTTTGTGACAAACGCCATTTGCCATTCGGTTTTCCCTGATTTACAGCACCCATAGCCTCCTCTAAACCACCATTGACATTTATTTGATATTGAAAACCGGAAACTTGGGCGGTACTATCGGTATCGAATTCTCCAAATTGAAACTGCCAATCTCCAAAGGGGAATCCTTCTTTGAAACTTCCGATAATTGAAAAGGAACGGTCTTGTTTTTCTAGCAAAGCTTGTAGATTAGACCGTTCTACCTTAAACGGACCATCTAGCAAGGTGTCAATGCCTACAACGCGATAGGTATATTCGGCTTTTCCCTCATACTCCCCTACTTTAAAATCTCCTTGGTATTGCTGCTGCTGACCAAAATTGGAAACAATAATAAATAGGATAAAAAAGGCGCTAAAAAGGAACCTTTTAGGTGTTTTTTTGGTTATGGTCATTAAGTATCCTCGTTTCTTCAAGAACTAACTTTCTTGAATTATATCTTCTTATACGTACAGAGGGGAACTATAGACTTTTTAACACCCAATTTTTTTACTAATTCGAGGATGTTGGCGATTTATAGCCCTATTTCATAGCTACGGCATCCCCGTCATAAGTCACACGGTATATAGCATCGCCGTAATCATCAGAAATAAGCATGGACCCATCATCCAGGAACAACATATCTACTGGCCTTCCAAATTGATCTTGAGATGCATCATCTAACCAACCATCAATAAAAGTGGTGTAGCTTTTTGCGGTATTGCCTTCTAGTTCAACCAATGAAATTCGATAGCCCACTTTTTTGGAGCGATTCCATGAACCGTGTTCTGCCACAAACGCAAAGTTTTTATAACGCTCCGGAAACATGGATCCCGTATAAAACTTTACAGCTAAAGGAGCCGTGTGTGCCCCCATTGCTTGGACTGGCGGAGTAAATTCATCACAACTTCTATCTGCACCAAACTCAGGATCTGGAATAGTACCTCCGTGGCAAAATGGATAGCCAAAGTGCTGCCCTACCGTTTCTAAACGGTTTAATTCACAGGGAGGAATGTCATCTCCCATCATGTCTCGCCCATTATCAGTAAACCAAAGTTCTTGCGTTTGGGGATGCCAAGTAAAGCCTACGGTATTACGCACTCCATGTGCCACAATTTCTCGGTTACTGCCATCGGCATCCATTCTTGTTATGGTTGCATAGCGTTGGTCTGCCACGGTGCTATCGCAAATGTTGCAAGGCGCCCCCACCGGAACATACAACTTGTTATCGGGTCCAAAAGCAATATACTTCCAACCATGATGAAATTCTGTAGGGTAATCATCATAGACTACCACAGGTTCTTGGGGTGCATCTAAATTCGCTTCAATCCCATCATAACGTAAAAGACGGCCCACTTCGGCAACATACAGCGAACCATCTTTAAAGGCAATGCCATTTGGCACTTCTAAGGTGCTATCTAAAACCTTTATATGATCTGCTTTGTAATCCTTATCTAAATCTTGAACGGCATAGACCGTTTTTTCATTTCTAGTACCTACAAAGAGAGTACCATTATCTCCCATAGCCATTGAGCGTGCACCATCTAAGCCGTCTGCATATACTTCAATAGAAAAACCATCTGGAAGGTTTAAACGATCTATAGGCAATTCGCTAATAGCTTCTTCAAATTGTTCAAGAGCTGGTTCAGGGGTAGTATCTTTACAAGAACTTCCCAGGCCAAGGAATACCATGGCAACTAGGATAGCGATTTCTCTCTTCATCATACGATATGTTCTAAGCTGTTTATGCTCAAAAATACGGAAAGCCCTGTGAAAACTGCGTAATATTTTTAAACTAAAGGAAGTGTAAGAATGAGCTATCGTATGCAGTGACAAATAAGTTTATACTCCTAAAGATCTAAAAGGTAGGCGGCCATTTGCTTTTCTAAATTGTGAAAATCCTGAATGGAACTGTTCACATTTTGAACAGCCTTGTCAAAACTTAAGGATTGACTTTGAATTTTATCAAAAAGTGCCATTTGCTTTTTTGCCAGGGCAGCAAAGGAAGATTTTAATTCTCGCAGACGGGTAAAACAATCGTAGTTTCTTGGTTCGTATTTGTAGGAATTTAAATTTCTTGACAAACGCAACACGCATTGATGATTTCGTTCTAGTCTCAAAATCAGTTGTTCAAAATCGA
The DNA here is from genome assembly GCA_964601965.1 of uncultured Croceivirga sp. Classification (GTDB taxonomy): domain Bacteria; phylum Bacteroidota; class Bacteroidia; order Flavobacteriales; family Flavobacteriaceae; genus Croceivirga. The sequence continues at coordinate 14,491 of CAZRPJ010000044.1, read as the reverse complement.
ATTTGGTTTCTGCGGTTGTCAATGCTAAGAGATTTTGTTTAACCTAAATTACTTCAATAAAATTACGAAAAATCTTATAGCGCTTTTGCTGATAATTGTCATCTTTTTAAACTTTAACAAGTCCTAGATTTGTTTTAAGAAAAGTATAACTCATAGATTATGAAATTGTTAAGTAATGCTTTTCTAGACGTTATAAATTTTAAACCCGAGAGATTATGAACATTACATTTGAATACGATGGTGTTAGAGCAAGTGAACGATTAGAGGCCTTGATTGTTAAAAAGTTAAACAGAATGGAAGCCAAATTCGACTTTATAGTACAAGCCCGTGTCTATTTACGAACACAAAACACCCCTTCTCCATTAAGTGGAAAAATTTGTAAGATTCAATTAAGTGTTCCCGGCCCATTGCTGTTTGCAGAGACCAATACCGGATCTTTTGAAAATGCCATTCATGAAACTATGAGTGACTTAGACAGACAACTTTCTAAAAAGAAAGAGAAAATGAAGGCGCATTAAATTGTAAGTTTGGGGAAATTGTTATGATTCCTCAAATTTATTGAACGCATGCGACTAATTCTGAGTCTTTTACTAGTTGTCTTTACCAGCATTACCTATGCCCAGCCCTACTCCATTGACAAGGCTACCATTACTTTTGAGTTTCCCGCCAAGGAAGTAAGTGGAACCATTGAAGGTTTTAAATCTACCTCCAGGATTAATTGGGAGGCCCCTGAAGAATCTGTATTTGCTGGAAGTGTTGAGGCTGCAACCTTAGATACAAATAATGGTCTGCGTAATTGGTCATTAAGAGGATCTAAGTATTTCAATGTAAAGGAATATCCGAAGCTGTCTTACCAAAGTAATCGCGTAGTAAAGAAAGGCGATTTATGGATCGTGGAAGGCATGCTCACCATCAAGGGTATTCGCAAGCCCTTCACTATTGAATTCAGCCAAAAAGATAATCAGCTGGTAGGCAAGGGATCATTGTACACTACCGATTACAATATAAAAATAAAAAAGAAGCAGGCGGACAATCTGGTGAACGTAACCTTTAACTTCCCGCTAGTCCGCTAAGTTCATTTTTTCTTGAAGTTCATGCTCTTCCATAAACTTCTTAAGTCTATTAGAGAATGGGTTATGCACTACATCATGCTTTAACTTCAATTTAAGCTGCTCTTTTATCTGTGTGGTATCAATAATGGTCAAAAGCATTTCTCGGCGTGCATTGTTCTGAAATTGCTTTTGTTTTCGCTCCTCCGCGGTAGGTACTAATTTAAATTCAAACTGCTGAAAAAGCGTTCGATCGCTGAATTCTTTGCGATCTTTTAGCATTTTGTCTTTTCTGGTTTCTTGGGCTTGAATGGTGGTATAGCTGCATAGCACAACAAGGCCCGTGAAAAACATTTTTCTCATGGCTATAGTATTCTCAAGCTAAAAGTAAGATAAGCTCATATAACCACAACATTCCCAGTAAAGTAAAGTTGTTTATCGAAGCTTTTTACAGTTCATCGAGAATGGCATCGCAGTATTCAATTCAGACCTCCGATATATGGTACAAAATCAACGTTGAAAACAGCAGCTATTTTTTAGCTATTCGATGAATTTTTGCTACTAAGGCATTCCCTAATGGGAAGTATAATCCAAAAAATAAGGCCATTGCCAGACTAAAATTTCGTTCGTTAAAAGCAATGTCTAGAAGATTATTTGGGTACGCATACGAAGTTTCTAAAGCATACCCACCAAATTCTAATAGTCCCATAGCTACCAAACCATACGCATACTGCTGAAAAAATGGCATTCCTCGCAGGATTAAGGAAATGGGAACCATATAGAAAATATAACAAGTGATCACCTGCCACCAATAGGTGAACTTGGCAATTTCTAACCATTGGCCAACCCAATTCATCCCAAGCCCCCAAAGGAAATACGTAATAATATACGTGACCCATAGTGAGTTGGGAACCTGAAGCTTAGTTTTAATAAACGAAAAGAAATCTTTCAAGATGATCTTATTTTTTAGGCTCCATGCCACCTGCCTTAATTAATAATACAAGGCCAAGCATGGTGATGGTGATGGAAAGCGTACCCAATCCGGCCCAAGTAGTCCAGACAGCGCCATTATGCTTTAAAAAACCACATTCTACAATCGCACAAATACCAAAACCAAAGCACAGCGCACCTGCTCCTCCTGTAACCAGCCATTTTTGTTTTGGACTCATTGTATTATTTTGATGCAATCTTGGTTTCTATAATCTTTAAGGCGTCATTCATGGTCTGCATGCCATCCATATCCTCATTTTCAAGTAAAATGTCGAAAGCATCTTCAACATCTAACACAATATCCACCAGATTCGCAGAATTTATATTTAACTCTTGAATAAAATTGCTTTCTCTGCCAATACTAGATGCTTCCACATCTTCTGGTAAATATTGAATTACAATATCTTTTAGGGTTTCATAATGATCCATAGGTCTCTTTCACAGCTTTTAGGTAATTGCCTTAAAAATAACACAGCAATTCACATCGCCAAAACCAAAACTCGCTTTAGCAATAATTTTTATGTCTTCTGACCTGGTGTTATGAGGAATACAGTTGGTTGCTATTGTTTCTGCAATTACAGGATGTACGTCTTCACAGTTCAGTGAACCGTATAACTTTTTATTTTTTAATTGTAACACAACACCAACGCTTTCTATGCTGCCAGCAGCGGCCAAACAGTGTCCCGTATGTCCTTTAAAGCTATTAATAAAGGGAAAGTCTCCACCAGTTCGTTCTAGCGCCGTGGCCCAATTTTTAATTTCTTCAGGGTCTTTGGTGGTGGCGGTTAAATGACCATTAATAGCATCTACCTCCTTTGAAGAAATGGCCGCATTTATCAAAGAATGCTGTATACAACGTTGCACGGCTGTACTATTAGGAGCTGTCATACTTCCACCTTGGCGTTGCCCGCCACTATTGACGGCCCCTCCTAGGATCTCGGCGTAAATAGTGGCTCCTCTATTTTGTGCACTTTCCAAAGATTCTAGAACCAAAGCGCCTGCTCCACTGCCAGGCACAAACCCTGCTGCTGTGGCACTCATAGGCCTGCTTGCTTGTGCCGGTTGCTGGTTGAATTTAGAGGGCAGAATTCGCATACTATCGAATCCACCCCAAACATAAGGCCCGCTATCACTGCAGCTACCCACCAACATTCTCTCTGCATTACCAAAAACAATTTGTTGGTAACCCATAAGTATGGCTTCCGTGCCCGTACTGCACGCAGATGAATTGGTCGTTACCATATTCCCAAGGCCTAAACGACCACCCAAAAATGCGCTAATACCGCTTGCCATGGTTTGTGGTACTACCGCACTTCCCAATCGCCTAACGTTGCCGGCATCTACTTTATAAATGGCATCTCTAAAGGCATCTACCCCTAAAATTCCGGTGCCAAAAAGAACCCCACTCTTCCAGTCAGGATCTTGCCCTGCCATCTGTAAGCCTGCATCTTGCCATGCGTCTAAACCCGCAATAGCGCCATAAACTAGTCCAGTGGCATTTAATGAGCGTAACTGAACGCTTGTGAAGTATTTTGTTAAATCAATATCTGTAACATCTGGCAAACCAGCTATTTGGCAAGAAAATTTTAGTTCAGATAATTCTTCAATAAACCGAACTCCAGACACCCCTTCTTCCAAGGATTTAGCAAATGCTTCTAACCCTACTCCATTGGGTGCACAAACACCTAAACCAGTAACCACTACCCTATGCTTCATCCTTTTTTACTATAATTCCCGCAATGGTTCCTCTGCATACCTCTTGCCCTTTTTCATTTCGCATGCGCACCTTGCATTTAAGCTTATTGAATCTAAAGTATACTTTTTTAGAGGTTACAGTCACTGTTTCACCAGGAAGCACCGGCGCTAAAAATTCCATTTCGCTACTGGTGAGAGCCACCGCAGTTCCGGCGTTAGCAATGTCTTCTATAAGGGAAAAGCCATAACAAACCAGACCAATTTGAGCACAGCATTCTGTTAAGATTGCTCCTGGAGTAATGGGATTATTAATAAAGTGTCCTTGATAGAAAGGTAAATTAGTGCGAAATGTATAGCTGCCTACTACCCCTTCTTCTGAAATATCATTGAGCTCATCTACAAATAGAAAAGGCCATTGATATGGTAGCTGTGCTATTATTTCTTCGGATGTCATCATTGCAAACTTTCACCTCCATCTACTTTAAGAACAGTCCCTGTTATCCAGGCTGCTTCTGGCAAGGTTAACAGGTATGCCGCATTTGCCACATCATGTGGGGTTGTAATTCGTTTATTTGGATTTCGCTTTAAAGCGTTATCTAGGAATTCTTGATGATGCGGAATTAAGCGTAAGGATCTGGTGTCTGTAATACCCGCTTGAATGCAATTTGCCTTCACTCCTTTTTCTGCGAACTCTAAAGCAACACTACGCATAATCGCCTCCAATGCCGCCTTGGCAGAAGATACAGCTGCGTAATTTGGTACAGCACGGTAACTTCCTTCACTGGTAAACGCAATAACGCGTGCGTCCCTGGCGAAAGCATTAGAAGCATCAATTTCATGCACCCAATTGTAAAGACTGTTAGCCATGGCCTCTTGGGTAAGATGCAAGTCTTGATAATTAAGCAAAGTCCCTTCCCCTACCATTGGTTTTAAATTGCCCTTAGAAATGCTGTGTACTAGAACTTTGATCTTTTTGGGCGATAATTCCTCATGAATTTTGGCCCATAGGGCTGCAATTTTTGTAGGCTGCGTTCCATCTTCATTAAAACTCAGACATTGTGCACCTTGGTTTTTAATCTTGTCAAAACCTTCATGAATAGATGGTAAATCTGCCTTACGATCGCGATGAACAATGACAAGGTCATAGCCTTCCTTGGCGAGTTTTAAGGCTGTCGCGGCGCCAAGGCCAAGACTGCCTCCTAGTACTATTGCAACTGGTCTTTCCTTTTCACTCATTACCATTCAATTAATACACGTTGGGCAGAAAATCCAGGACCAAAACTTAGTATCATGCCTTGTTCCCCGCTGCTTATATCCTTCTTTAAAAACTCCTCTAGCACATATAAAACCGTGGCGCTGCTCATATTGCCATACTCCTTAAGTACTTTTTTGGTTTCATCAATATTCTTACCCAGCTTCCCAAACAAATCCTCTACCGTTTGGACTATTTTGCGCCCTCCTGGATGAAATATAAGATGCTGTACTTTTTCCATGTTAGATTGATGCCCTTCCAAAAAAGGGTAGGTTAATTTCGGAAAATGGGCTGCAATTGTTTCTGGAACCTTAGGGTCAAGAATCATTCGCAATCCCGTATTTGTAAGATCAAATCCCATCATCTCAATATGATCATAAAAATGATACATACCGTCGCCAACGATCTTGGGTCCTGTATCTTCTTCATTTGATGAAAGTAACGCACATGAGGCACCGTCTCCAAAAATCGCGGCACTTACCATATTGGCCATGCTAAAATCGTTGAGCTGAAAAGTGGCAGTTGGACTCTCTACAGCGATTACCGCAGCTCGTTTGCCTGGATTGGCAGACAAAAACTGCTTGGCATAAATAATTCCCGAAACTCCTGCAGCACAACCCATTTCAGTAACGGGAAGCCGTATAATATCTTGCCGTAATTCAAGTGCATTTATTAAATATGCATCCAAGGAAGGAATCATAATACCAGTACAGCTCACTGTTATGATAAAATCTAAATCCTTGCCTTGCCATTTCGCTTTCTCAAGGGCTTTTTCTAGGGCTTCTTGTCCTAATTTCTTTACCTCTTGTGCATAGACCTGGTTTTTTTCTTCAAAGGAAGTCTTTGTAAATACATCTGCAATAGACATGATCCCGTATCGTCTATCGACCCCTGCTCCTTCAAAAATCTTTACCACTTTTCTGCGAAAACGTGGTTCTTGATCTTGTAACCAGAGTGAAACAAACGGTATAATTTCATCTGTAGTTCTACAAAATGGCGGTAAGGCTTTAGCAAGCTGTACAATGCGGGTTTCACTCATTCTTTAAGAGGCAAGTTTTGGTTCTAAAACCCATAAATACCGAAAGGCCCATTTCCAGGAAATGGTATGATGTGCATTCTTAATTGGCTTTGCCAATTGGGTCAATTCTATTTTTTTAAAGCCTTTACTAATGGAAATAAGTCCATCATCTTTTGCAATTTCTGTTTTAATGAAAAAGAAGCTAAATAATTTAAAAAGTCTGTAAGAAAGTTTGCTACGCTCCAAGTCATTAATAACAGTTCCTAATTTTGAAAGGTCTACAAACTTCTTAAGAAAGACATCAATCTCAGGTTCTTCAAAATGATGCATAGTGAGTGTACAAAGCAAAATATCGCAGCCTTCAAAGGAACGCAAGGTGAGAATATCTGCCTTGCGGAATTCAATTTCTGGAAAATCTAGTGACGCTTCCTGAGCAATTGCAATGACATCGTCTCTTAAATCAATCCCAACTAATTTTAGGTTAAACGACTCGTTCTGCAGGGAACTAGCGATGTGACGTAGCATAAATCCATCGCCACAACCCATGTCATAAATGGTATACGAATCTTGTGGATGTTTAGCAATGAGCTTTTTAATGGCGTTCAGTGTAATTCCCATTCCACCCAATAATCGGTTACACCGGTTAATGTCTAAATACGCCTTTCTGTAGGATTCTTGGTCCAGGGTTGGGTTATCCATATGTTCCTGAACACGACTTCTTTTTGAAAAATCCATTACACTAAGATAGGCTTTCCGTGGGTTTGTTGGATGATCCGTTCCAGAATTCGTTGCGAATTGGGGATAATCGAAAAAAGACCATTAATCATTGTGGGTTTTGTAATGGCGTGTTGTATCATTCTGCCAGCTACTAGTCGTGAATTAAAATGATGTTGCCATCGCTTTCGATATTCTTTTTCAAGCCTTGCTCTTGAATACGACCTATCATTTAAAAAAGGTACGACTACTTCTGAAGCAATTTTGGCTGCATGAATGGCCATTGCCATGCCATTACCACAAAGTGGATGAATAAGCCCAGAACTGTCGCCGCACATTAGCATGTGATCCATGATAATTTCTTTCTTAGCAAAAGAAATTTGTGCAATACTCAAGGGTCGATCCATTAAGGGCACTGATTGATCTAAAAACTTTTTTAAGGCGGGGTTCTTTCTGAGGACGGCCTTGTTAAATGCCTGTATGTCTCCAAACTGCTGAAATTGTTTGTAGTGCGCCAGATAACAAAGATTTACTTTCCCTTCTTCTACCATAGACAACCCCGCATAGCCTCCTGGAAAAGTATGCAGGGAAACTTCGTCTTTAGGAAAATGAGCAATAGTATAATGCGCTTTTATTCCTACCCAAGGGGATTTCTGTTGAATAAATGGCCGATTTAAAGCCTTATCAAGGGTAGATCGTTTTCCAAAGGCGCCCAGCACCAATCTGGAAGTAAAACGTTCTTTTTTAGTGGTTACCAAAAAGGAATCTTCTTGAAAAGTAATATTGGTGACTCCCTGAAAACTAAAGGTTACACCGCACTCCAAGGCAAGTTGATATAAGGCATGGTCCAAGGTAAATCTGCTTATCCCAAAGCCCCCGAGCGGTAGTTGACAAGACAAACGCCGCCCCTTGGTATTAGTAATAGCAAATTGGGTGATTGACACTGCACCCAATTGGGTTAGATTTAGCCCAAGTCCCTCCAGAAGTGGTCGCACTTCATTAGAAATGTATTCCCCACAAACCTTATGATTAGGAAAGCTGTTCTTTTCTAAAACTAGTACTTGAATACCTTGTTTTTGTAAGGACAAGGCAGCTGTAAGACCTGCTAAACCAGCTCCAACTACGATCACTTCGTACTTCATTCCTGGAAAATACGCCTAAAAAAAATCCCAGTGCTTATCACACCGGGATTTTTTAGAAGTTTTAAGAACCCTACCCTTTTGTTTTTTCGTAGGCTTCTTCCTTTAGATCATCACTCGCTACAATAGCAAGCTCAACGCGTCTATTTTTTGCCTTTCCTTCGGCAGTTTCATTGGTAGCCCTTGGTTGTGTTTCTCCATACCATTTGGTGGTAAAACGGGATGGACTAATCCCTTGATTTTGCAAATAAGCGGTTACGGACTCTGCGCGTTTTTGAGAAAGTCCCCAATTGTATTCTTCGGATCCAGCGGAATCTGTATGACCCTCAATAAGAATATTTGATTTTGGGTACTCATTAAAAATTGCGGCTAGCTTATCTAACGTAGTAGCAGAGGTTCCTTTTACATCTGCCTTATTTGTTTCAAAGAATACTCCAGCATCTTGTGTGAAGGTGACATTAATACCTTCGCCAACGCGTTGCACTTCAGCTCCAGGAATTTCCTCTTCAATTCGTTCTGCTTGCCGGTCCATTCTACTTCCAATATAACCTCCAGCAGCACCACCTACCACGGCCCCAATAATTGCACCTAAAGCGGTATTCCCTTTTCCAACGTTATTTCCAATTACACCACCAATCACTGCCCCACCGGCAGCTCCTATAGCGCCTCCTTTTTGGGCTTTGTTTGCATTTTTTACAGCATTACAGCTTAAAAGCATCATGATGCTAAGACCGTAAACGAGTCCTTTTTTTCCTATTGTATTCATCCTATTTTTTTGAAAATTCATAAACAATTGTAACCGTTTCGCCATCTACATTGGCATTCGATTTTAAAACCATTTGCGTTTCTGTTAAAGTCGCAATATTTAATCGGTATCCAACACCATCAATGTCTTTGTATTTATCGTCGATAAATTTAAACTGTAATTGACTGCTGTAGTTTTGTTGTGGTTCAATTACGGACCAACGAATACGTCTAATCCCTCCATTACAAAGAGAACCGTCTTTAATAGTGTAGCGGCCCGTACTGTTGTTATCTCTAAAAAACCATTCACTGCCCTCAAAACAAATGTCTTTGGCATCGTTAAAGAGTACGGCTTGGAAACTCCCTGTATTGTTTTCATAGGCAATGTTATCCAATGACCAAGTACCACTGAATAAATTGCGTTGAGAACGAACTGATTTTGTAGTTGTGCAAGAAACTAGGAAGCAGATTCCTAGCACAAGCAAGCTTAGCTTTCTTATCATAATTTGAGTGTTATATGATAAAAATACGGACAGAATGCAAAAATGGTTCTTGGGCGATGCTCCTTTCGTCGAAAATTGACTTTTTCGTAAACTTAGTACGCAACTAGCTCTAGAAGCACACTTTCGAAGCGTTCTTTGGGTAAAAAGCCGGCTTCTAGATTTTTTGCAAAAGGTACGGGAGTTTCTAAACTGGCTACCCGTCGTATGGGGGCATCCAGATACTCAAAACAATTTTCAGAGACTAAGGCCGAAATGTCGCTTGCTATACCTCCAAAAAGGGTGTCTTCTTGAAGAATTACTAGTTTCCCTGTTTTCTTTACCGAATGATAAATTGTATCCATATCCAATGGCATCAGGGTTCTTAAATCAATAAGATCTGCCTCTATGGAAGGATTTTTATCTAAGGTGGCAATTGCCCAATGAATGCCCATCCCGTAGGAAACAATGGTCACAGCATTTCCATCTCTAAGTTGGTGTGCTTTACCCAAAGGAAGTGTAAAATAGTCCTCGGGCACATCTTCATAAATACTTCTGTAAAGCGCCTTATGCTCAAAAAATAGAACGGGATTTGGATCATTTATACTAGCGGCCAATAATCCTTTGGCATCTGATGGAAAAGCCGGATATACCACTTTTAGGCCTGGGGTTTTGGTAAACCAAGCCTCATTGGTCTGAGAATGAAAGGGGCCAGCACCTACCCCACCGCCACAAGGCATACGAATCACAACATCTGCTGTTTGCTCCCAACGGTAATGTACTTTCGCCAAATAATTAACAATGGGGTTAAATCCAGAGCTAACAAAATCTGCAAATTGCATTTCTACCACGGCTTTCATGGAATTGATTGCCAAGCCCATGGCAGCAGAAACAATGGCAGATTCACAAATAGGCGTATTCCGAACGCGATTGCGTCCAAAAGCTTTTACAAAACCCTCGGTGATCTTAAAAACACCGCCGTATTCTGCGATGTCCTGGCCCATAATCACCAATTCCTGATGCTTTTCCATGGATTGTTTTAATCCATCAGAAATCGCATCTACAAAACGAATGTTCTTGGTATTCTCTTTGTTGGGCAATACCTCTTGCGTTTCCACCTGCGCATACAATGCTTCTAATTCACGAGCTTCATCAAAATGTACGGGGGGTTCATTCCCTGCTTTTTCTAGACCCTCACTAATTTCGGCACTTATTTGTGCTTCAATCTTTTGCTTCTTTTTCTCAGTTAAAATTCCTTTTTCCAATAGAAAACGCTCATAATTGGCGATGGGGTCTTTTTTGGCCCATTGCTTAAGAAGTTTGTCGGGTACATATTTCGTACCACTCGCTTCTTCATGACCTCGCATGCGAAAGGTTTTAAATTCTAATAATACCGGTCGCGGTCTTTTTCGCAAGGCTTTGCAGAGTTCCGTAAGCTTGGAATACACCTCTAATATGTTATTGCCATCAATTACCCTACCTTCAATTCCGTAACCTTTGGCACGATCTACCAAGTGTTCACAATTGTATTGTTCATTGGTGGGTGTTGACAAACCGTATCCATTGTTTTCAATACAGAAAAGTACCGGTAAATTCCAAACAGAAGCGACGTTCAGTGCTTCATGAAAATCACCTTCACTGGTAGCTCCTTCCCCAGTAAATACAGCCGTTACTTTTTTCTTTTTCCTAATAAGATCAGCCAAAGCAATACCATCGGCAACGCCTAATTGTGGCCCAAGATGCGAAATCATCCCTACGATATGATGCTCTTGACTCCCAAAATGAAAACTTCGGTCTCTTCCATTGGTGAATCCTATGGCTTTGCCTTGCCATTGACCAAATAAACGCGCCAAGGGTACATTACGCGTGGTAAACACGCCAAGATTTCGGTGCATGGGAAGAATGTATTCTGTATCCTTTAAGGCACTCGTGACTCCCACAGAAATGGCCTCTTGTCCGATACCGCTGAACCATTTAGAGATTTTCCCTTGCCTAAGAAGGATGAGCATTTTCTCCTCAATCATTCTAGGTTTTAGCATTCGCTCATAGAGTGAAAGGAGTACGTCGGGTTCCATCCCGCCAATATGGTATCGCATAGTTGAGAAAGCCTTGTTGTTGTTTTTCAAAAGTAGTAAAAAGGGGAAGATTCATTATTTTTGAACATCCATTAAACAAACGAATATGAGTGCCATTCCAAGTGTTAATTTAAAAGAGTTCTTATCGGATGATCCTGCACAAAAGGAGAAATTTGTAAGAGAAATAGGAAGTGCCTTTGAAGACATTGGTTTTGTGGCATTAAGCGGTCATTTTTTATCTGATGATCTAGTCACCAAACTCTATGCAGAAATAAAGAACTTTTTTGCTCTACCGCAAGAAGTAAAAGACACCTATGAAATTGAAGGGATTGGTGGGCAGCGTGGATATACTTCCTTCGGAAAAGAGCATGCCAAAGGCAAAAAGGAAGGCGATCTTAAAGAATTCTGGCATTTTGGGCAGTATGTGGAGGATGATCCTGGGTTAGAAGCAGAATATCCTAGCAATGTGGAGGTGAAAGAATTGCAGGAATTTAATACGGTGGGGAAAGAAACCTACCAAATGCTCGAGAAAACGGCAAAGTATGTACTTCGAGCGCTTGCTTTGCACCTTGGGTTAGAAGAAACTTATTTTGATGCATTCATAAAAAATGGCAATTCCATTTTACGCCCTATTCATTACCCGCCCATCACGGAAGAACCAAAAAATGCGGTTCGCGCAGCAGCCCATGGAGACATAAACCTTATTACCCTTTTAATGGGTGCACATGGAAAAGGCTTGCAGGTTAAAAACCATGAAGGTCATTGGGTAGATGCTATTGCCCAACCTAATGAGTTAATGATTAATGTGGGCGATATGCTCTCGCGATTGACCAACAACAAATTAAAGTCTACGATTCATCAGGTGGTAAATCCGCCGAAAGAGCTTTGGGGCACTTCCCGCTATTCTATTCCATTTTTTATGCATCCTATAAGTGAGATGCCTTTAAATAGTTTAGAGAATTGCATTGACGCGGAACATCCCAAACAATTTGAAGACATTACCGCGGGCGCTTTCTTACATGAACGATTGATAGAGTTAGGACTTGTAAAAGAATAAGAATGGACCTCCAAGATCAACTCAAAAATCTTTTTCCAGATCATATTCCGGAAGAACCTACAGAAAAAGAAGCGCCTAAAGCAGCATTTTGGTTGCAGACAGATCCCTTAATCTGTAAATATGAGAAACGCAAGGGAAAACCTATTACACTCATTGAAGGATATACCGGTGCCACTTCTGATTTTAAAAAATTAACCAAAGCCCTACAATCTCTATTGGGTGTTGGTGGAAGTTTCAAAAACGAAACCATCATCATACAAGGGGATTACCGCGATAAGATTATGGACTTTCTTAAAGATTCTGGGTTTTCTGTAAAACGCGTGGGAGGTTGATTTTCAGTCTTTAACGATTTACAATTTTATTCGATCTTCTGTTAAATTTATCGTTGAAATGGGCAGCTTTTCGCAATTTAATTTTTGTTTGTTTTAGGTAAATGCTACATTTAAACTTTCTAACCAACGAAATAACGCTCGAAAATGAAATCACTGTTGCACATTACCAACGGGGATAGTTTTACGGAAAGGCTTAAAACACTCTCTGTTAAAGGTGACATTATCACATGGCGTGAAATGTTATGTGAAGGAAAAACACTGAGCAGTGTTGGAAGTGAATCTTTCTGGAAAACCCGGTTTGAATTCCTCAACAAAAACTACCGGGTCAGCAAATCATGGTTTGTTGAAAAAACCCTGAAGGAGTACCGAAATCTTTGCAATCACAAACAACAAGACCAAATTGTACTTTGGTTTGAATACGATCTCTTTTGCCAAATTAATATGCTAGCCGTTTTAAGTTGGTTAAAGACATTCCGTAGACATGCAGAGATATCTTTGGTATGTAGTGGTAAAGAAGACGATTCTGGTGTATTATATGGTTTAAATGATCTTTCTGACGAGCGCTTATTAGCACTCTATGAAAATAGAACCATCCTATCACAAGACGACATAGAATACGCGGACTATGTCTGGCAATTATATTGCAGTGATAACCCCATGCGATTAGAAAATCTCATGGATTATGATAATTTTCAGTTTACATACTTAAGTGATGCTATAAAAGCACATCTTACACGTTTCCCAAGTATAAAAAACGGATTGAACGCAGTAGAGAACAACATCTTGGAAGTAGCAGTAGAGGAAAAACCAAAGTCCAAACGTGATTTTCTAGGAAAAGTTTTGAAGGATCAAGGTAATTATGGATTTGGCGATTCGCAATACGAGCGAATAATCACCAATTTAAAGCCCTTATTTACCAGTTTTAATCCTGTGCGCCTATCTGCAAAAGGCAAAGCTATATTAGCTAAGAAAGAGAATTACTATTCGGCCTTGCGTAGTGATGATTACTACTTAGGAGGTGCTTTAAAGTATGGTTTTCTTTACAATACGGATACGAACAGAATTCTTAAACTGTAGGTTTCCATGCCCATTGGCGATTCTGAGCTTATCTTAAACGCAGATGGCAGCATCTATCACCTTAATTTAATACCCGAAGACATTTCGGACACCATTATTTTGGTTGGCGATCCCAATAGGGTGCCTCTGGTGTCACGTCATTTTGATAGCATTGACCTTATTAAGCAAAAAAGAGAGTTTCTTACGCATACCGGTGTTTGTAACGGAAAGAAACTCACGGTACTATCTACGGGCATTGGAGCCGGAAATATAGATATTGTTTTAAATGAACTTGATGCGCTGGTAAATATTGACCTGAGTACGCGCGAAGTAAAAAAACAACACCAGGTTTTAAATCTTATACGTATTGGTACGTCCGGGGCCATACAACCTTCAATTCCGGTAGATTCTTTTTTAGTTTCTGAAAGTGCGGTGGGTTTTGATGGGATTCTTCATTTTTACAAATCTCAAACCGCTTCGGATGCCATGGAAAATGCGTTAAAAGCACATTTTTCTTGGGAAGATTTTGGTATTCTACCTTATGTCGCTAAAGGGGGTGAAACCTTGATAAATACCTTTTCATCCAAACAATTTGTTACAGGAATTACGGTTACTAATGGGGGTTTTTATGGACCACAAGGACGCAGCCTCCGTCTTGACCCACAACTAACAGATTTCCATACCAAATTGCAAAGCTTTCAATTCAATGGAAAACGACTTACGAATCTAGAAATGGAAACAGCGACCATTTATGGGTTAGCGCAATTGTTAGGGCATCAAGCACTTTCCTTAAATGCAATATTAGCCAACCGACCTAAGGGTACTTTTTCTAAAGATCCCAGAAAGACCGTGGAATCACTTATTGCCCAGAGCCTAGAAGTGCTCACTTAA
>CAZRPJ010000043.1:0-25715 GCA_964601965.1 uncultured Croceivirga sp. | reverse complement strand
GAAAGCTTCATAATCTGGCTTTGAATGCCCAAAGATTATTCAATTTCTTCAAAATCTATGTATTCTCCAACTTTTTTTGAAGGATTTGATTTTGGATTGCCCTTTTTATGCACGGTAGTTTTACCTTCTGCTTGCGGATCTTTTCTGTATTGATTAAAGCCCCCATATTCTTGTCCAAAACGTTCTTCGGTCTTCTGCACCGCATAATTAAGTAGACGAGGCGCCAACCATTTCCAAAGGATTTTGGCAAGGTAGTATACGATTATGAGAAATAATATCGTTTGTAGTACAACCATAGTAGTTTCCTATTGATTCAAAGTTACCCAACTAGTCTGTTTAATTGAATATTAGTTTCATAAAATAGTATTAAAGTCCAGCTATGGCTAAAAAAAATCTTTTCGTAGTCCTCCTTCTTGTTCTGCCGCTATTAAGTATTGCACAGTATACAGATGTTATAAACTCTAATAGACCCGGAATTGGGGTAAGTGCCTATGCAGTAGGTAAAAATGTAGTACAAGCAGAAACAGGATTTCTTTACGAAAGACGCAATCATGATATCCTTAATACCTCTTCAACCATTATGGGTGGTGAATTGGCGTTGCGCTATGGTTTTTTATTCGAACAGTTAGAAATTAAGTATGAAGGAAGCTACATACGCGAACAAATTACATTTGAAAACTTCGATATTGAAGAGACCAGGTCTGATTTTTCTAGAAATAGACTCGGACTAAAATATTTGGTCTACGATCCTTTTAAAAACCCAGAAGCCAATAAACCCAACCTTTATAGTTGGCGTGCCAATAACAAGTTTCAGCTTAAAAATTTAGTACCAGCAGTTTCTTTATATGCTGGCGCTACCTTTAATTTAGGAGACAATCCCTTTTATCCGGAAGATGGCACCATCTCTTACAGAGCAATGATTGCTACTCAAAGTAGACTTACTCCAAAGTCTGTCTTAATTACCAATGTGGCCTACGACAGAATTACCACAGATTTTCCAGAGTGGAGCTATGCGATTTCTTTCACCAGGGCTTTTAGAAATCCTAAATGGAGTCTTTTCGTAGAACATCAAGGGATTAATAGCGATCGGTTTTCAGATCTGTTGTTCCGCTCAGGGATAGCGCATCTTTTCAATCCAAATTTTCAAGTTGATTTTAGTGTAGGAGCCAGTATCAAAAACACTCCTTTTCGCATGTTTGGCCGCACCGGGTTAAGTTATCGTTTGGATTTTCATAAGGATGAACTCATCCCTATTGAAGAACAAAAACCCCAGGCAAAGATTAAACGCGGCAGCATGAAACCTCAAAAAAAGAAGAAAAGAAAAAAGAAGAAAAAGAAAGACGACTTTGACTTCTAAATAGCCCGTTTCCATTTTTTCGGCCTTCTAAATATTCTTATCATTGTGCATCTTAATTGCATAGCATGATTTCGGTAAAAGAGGCGAAGACTCCCAAAGAAATGAAAGCATTTGTACGCTTTCCATTTTCTCTTTATAAAGACAACCCCTATTGGGTCCCCCCCATTATCAACGATGAGTTAGAGACGTTTAATAAAGATCGCAACCCGGCCTTTCAATCGGCTCAAGCGCAATTCTTTTTGGCTTACGAGGGTACTAAGATTGTAGGACGCGTAGCTGCTATAATTAACCATGTTGAAGTTAATGAACAGCAACTCAGAAAAATGCGTTTTGGTTGGTTCGATTTTATAGATGATTTGGAAGTTTCTAAAGCTTTACTAGAAAAGGTTGCAGCCATTGGAACGGCACATAAACTAGATTATATGGAAGGGCCCGTGGGCTTTTCTAATCTGGATAAGGTGGGTGTTCTTATTGACGGTTTTGACCATATTGGAACCATGATTACTTGGTACAACCACCCATATTATCAAAAACACTTTGAGACCCATGGCTTTGTAAAAGAAAAAGAATACCTGGAGAACAAGTTTAAATTCTCTGCGGCAGATCCTAAATTGTTTACAAAGGCAAATCAATTGGTACAGCGACGCTATGGACTAAAACCCATGAATTTTGCGTCCAGTAAAGAAATCATGCCATGGGCCGATAAGATGTTCGATCTTTTTAATGAGTCGTATGCCAAATTATCTTCTTTTGTAAAAATTACAGATGTTCAAAAGGCATATTTCAAAGAAAAATACATCCGTTTTATTAATCCAGAATTTATAAAATTTGTGGTTGATAAGGAGAATACTATTGTTGCCTTTGCTATTGTAATGCCTTCATTTTCAAAAGCATTACAGAAGGCTAACGGCAAACTCTTGCCGTTTGGCGTGTTTCACCTTTTAAAAGCAAAAAAGAAAAGTAAAGACGTCATTTTTTACTTAATAGGGATACATCCGGAATATCAAAACAAAGGGGTTACCGCCATTATTTTCAATGAGTTTTATGAGACCTTTAAAAAAAGAGGCGTAGAAAATTGTATTAGAACTCCGGAATTAGAAGAAAATACGGCTATTAGGCAACTGTGGAAACACTTTAATCCCATCACTCATAAACGGCGAAGAACGTATAAAAAACTATTATAAGTTGTGCTTAACGCTCGCCAATTAGAAGACCTTTTTCAGGAACCCATTCTAACCTTTGAAACCCTGCATGGGGGTGACACTGCGAGCAGTCAAAAGATTACCACGTCCAGTGGATGTTATTTTGTAAAATCAACTGCATTCGAAAATGGCCAAGAGATGCTTGAAGCCGAAATGCTTGGATTACAAAGCATTGAAGCTACTAAAACTATTAAAGTACCCCAAGTATTAGGAACGTACTCGAGAGACGGAATCAGCTCCCTTCTATTAGCGTATATTTCTAGTAAAACGCCGAATACCCAAGAATTTGAAACCTTCGGAAGGCAGTTGGCATTGCTTCACTCCGCTAGTTCTCCGGATTACTTCGGGTTTCAGTCCAACAATTTCATTGGTTCGTTAAGCCAAAAGAACGGTAGATCGGTATCCTGGGAAGAATTTTATGTAACGCAGCGACTCCTTCCACAATTAGAATTGGCACATTCACTAGAACGACTTCCTTTTCATCTTATTCCTTCGTATGAAAAGATGGTCGTACGTTTAGAAACGCTTGTTGGGTCAATAAACCCTTCCTTCTTGCACGGGGATTTGTGGAGCGGGAATTATTTAATTAATAAAGATGGGACTCCCTTTTTAATAGATCCAGCAGTTTATTACGGGCATCACCTTGTAGATATCGCAATGACGAAACTATTTGGTGGTTTTTCCAGACCGTTTTACGAAGCTTATACCGAAGTAATCCCAAAACATCCAAATGAAGCAGCAATACTAGAGATTTACCAATTGTATTATCTCTTGGTACACCTGAACCTGTTTGGTACCTCCTATTTAGGTGGTGTAAAAAAAATACTGGAACGTTATTTCTTATAACTATTCTCCCATCGCAGCTGCCACTGCTGCAGAAAGACGTTTGTAAGTACCATTTTGTAGTCGTTCTCTAATACTAGAGAAGGCTTCTAAGGTTTCCGCGATATCTTCCATGGTATGTGTAGCCGTTGGAATTAAACGCAATAAGATTAACCCTTTTGGAATTACTGGATAAACAACGATAGAACAGAATATTCCATGGTTTTCACGAAGGTCTTTTACCAATGCCATCGCCTCTGGAATACTCCCGTTTAAATAAACTGGTGTTACACAACTCTGCGTAGTACCAATATCAAAACCTCGTTCTTTAAGTCCGTTTTGTAAAGCATTCACATTTTCCCAAAGCTTTGCTTTTAATTCTGGCATGGTTCGTAGCATATCAAGACGCTTTAAGGCCCCTTTTACGAACACCATTGGCAGTGATTTAGCAAACATCTGCGAACGCATGTTGTATTTTAAATAGTCTATGATTCCTTGATCAGCGGCAACAAAAGCACCAATACCCGCCATTGATTTAGCGAAAGTGGCTAAATAGACATCTATATCATCTTGTACGCCTTGCTCTTCACCTGCACCTGCTCCAGTCTTTCCTAGCGTACCAAAACCATGAGCATCGTCTACAAGCAAACGGAATTTAAATTTCTTTTTAAGCGCTACGATTTCTTTAAGAATCCCTTGTTCGCCACGCATACCAAAAACACCTTCAGAAATCACTAAGATTCCACCACCTGTTTCGTTAGCAAGTTTGGTAGCTCTTTCAAGGTTTTTTTCTAAGCTTTCAACATCATTGTGTTTAAAAGTAAAACGTTTACCTACATGTAAACGCACCCCGTCAATAATACAAGCATGACAATCTACATCGTACACAATAATATCATCCTTAGCTACCAAAGCGTCCACAACAGACATAAAACCTTGGTACCCGAAATTTAAAAGATAAGAAGCTTGTTTATTTACAAAGGCAGCTAATTCTTTTTCTAGCTGTTCGTGATAGTTGGTATGCCCACTCATCATACGTGCCCCCATCGGGTAAGCAGTTCCGTGCTCTAGGGCTGCATCAGAATCAACTTTTTTAATTTCTGGTAAATTAGCCAGGCCTAAATAGTCGTTAATACTCCATGTAATAACGTCTTTTCCTCTAAACTTCATACGGTTTGAGATGGGTCCTTCTAATTTGGGAAATACAAAATATCCCTCTGCTTGTGAAGCCCATTTACCTAAAGGTCCTTTGTTTTCAATAATTCTGTCAAAAATATCGCGCATCTACCTGAAAATTTATTGAACTGCAAAAATAGGTATTTATGACAATCTTACAACGTTGTTCTTAGAAAACAAAAAAGGTAATACGAACTGTATTACCTTTTCATAGCGGGTTGCTGTATTTTTTATTTGATGTAATTAATTTCTTGTGGCTTAGGAAGTTTTTCATCTTCAAAGAACCCTTGGTTGGCCATCCATTCGTCGCTGTATACTTTACTCATGTAGCGAGACCCGTGATCTGGGAAAATAACCACTACATTGCTGTCTGGTCCAAACTCCCCTTCCGTATGGTATTGAAGTACTGCTTGCATTGCTGCCCCACTGGTGTAGCCAACGAAAAGACCTTCAGAATGAGCAATTTGTCGCGCCATGTGTGCACTTTCAGCATCGGTCACTTTAATGTAACGATCAATGCTGTTAAAGTCTGTGGCTGTTGGTATTAAATTCTTGCCCAATCCTTCAATTCGGTACGGATACACTTCATTATGATCGAATTCCCCTGTCTCGTGGTATTTTTTTAACACAGATCCATAGGCATCAACAGCTAAAATTTTTATTGCTGGGTTTTGCTCCTTTAAAAAACGAGCTGTTCCAGAAATGGTACCTCCTGTTCCACTACAAGCCACTAAATGCGTGATTTTACCAGCTGTTTGTTCCCAAATTTCCGGCCCAGTGCTTTGGTAATGTGCATCAATATTTAATTCATTGAAATATTGATTGATATAGATAGAGCCTGGAGTTTCTTTATGCAGTCTTTTGGCCACCTCGTAATAAGAACGTGGATCGTCTGCACTAACGTGCGCAGGACAAACATATACCGTAGCTCCCATAGACTTTAACATGTCTATTTTATCTGGAGAAGATTTAGAGCTTACAGCCAAAATACATTGATACCCCTTAACCATACTGGCCATTGCCAAACTAAATCCGGTGTTCCCAGAAGTAGTTTCAATGATGGTACTTCCTTCTTTAAGAATGCCTTTTTTCTCTGCCTGTTCGATGATATGAACCGCAATACGGTCTTTAGCAGAGTGTCCTGGATTAAAAGCTTCGAGTTTAGCAAAGTAATTTCCAGAAAGAGCTTGGGTAATTTTATTTAAACGAATCAGAGGGGTGTTTCCTACCAACTCCAATATATTGTTATACGCTTGTATACTACGTTCCATAATCTAGTTAGGTCTTGGAAGTTAAGATTCCGCCAGCAAAATTAGTATTTTTTAATTTATCCGATTTTTCCTGCTAAATCTAGTAGAAAAGCATACTCTTTGGCCGTTTCCTTTAATGCTTCAAACCTTCCAGACGCCCCTCCATGACCGGCTTCCATATTGGTGTCAAGAAATAATACGTTGTTATCCGTTTTATAGTCCCTCAATTTAGCAACCCATTTGGCAGGTTCCCAATATTGTACTTGTGAATCATGCAATCCGGTAGAAACGTACATATTAGGATAGTCCTTTTTTGTTACCATATCATATGGGGAGTAACTTTTCATGTAGTGGTAATAGATTTCATCGTTGGGATTTCCCCACTCATCATATTCACCCGTGGTTAGTGGAATAGAATCATCTAACATGGTCGTAACCACATCTACAAAAGGCACGGCGGCTATGACGCCGGCGTATAATTCAGAGGCCAGATTTACAACTGCTCCCATGAGCAAACCTCCCGCAGAGCCTCCCATGGCAAACAGTTTTGAAGTGGTGGTATATTTTTTCTCTAGTAAGAATCGAGAACATGCAATAAAGTCTGTAAAAGTGTTCTTTTTATGCAATAACCTGCCTTCTTCATACCACGGTCTTCCTAGGTACTCCCCTCCTCGCACATGAGCGATGGCGAAAATAAATCCTCTGTCTAATAAGCTCAAGCGAACTGTTGAAAAATGGGGATCAATCGTAGAACCGTAAGAGCCATACGCATACTGCAATAATGGACTACTTCCATCTAAGGGGGTATCCTTATGATACACCATAGATATGGGAACTATCTTTCCATCTTCCGCTGTGGCCCAAACTCTTTCCGATCGATAATTTTCTTTTTTAAAAGTACCTCCTAGAACCTCTTGCTCTTTTAAAATGGTCTGCTCCCTGGTATTCATATCAAACTCAATAATAGAGTAAGGAGCAGTCATCGCATTATAGTAGTATCGAAGCTTAGTGGTATCAAAATCAAGATTGGTGGTAGGTCCCGCAACGTATGTTTCACTAGAAAATGGCAAGTAATACGTATCCTTACCATCCCAGCGCACAATTTTCATTTTATTGAGTCCATTTTCGCGTTCTGTGATCACATAGTGATTCTTAAAAATCTCTATATCCTCTAGGAGTACTTCTGATTTATGCGGAATAAACTCCTCCCATGCACTGGCTTCGGTAGTGGTCTCACTAGTGCGCATTACCTTAAAATTGGTGGCACCATCTTTATTGGTAAGAATGTAAAAGTCCGAACCAAAATGAGTAATGGAATATTCTAGACCTTCTGTTCGCTCTGCAAACACCCTAAAGGTGCCATCGGGGTCGTTTGTTGGTAAAATTCGAAACTCTGTGGTTAAAGTACTATACGAACCTATTACCAGATATTTCTTGGATTTTGTTTTGTAAATAAAGGTGGTATAGGTGTCATCTTTCTCATGGTAAACCAATTCATCTTCTTCAGGAGATGTGCCTAAGCGGTGTTTAAAAATACGATCTGATCGCAGCGTTACGGGATCCTTTTTGGTATAAAATAGTGTACAGTTATCGGATGCCCATACAGCGCTGCCCGTCGTATTCTCAATCCGGTCTTCATATAACTCACCGGTTATTAAATTCTTGATTTGAAGGGTGTATTGCCTCCTTGAAACAGTATCTACACCAAAAGCTGCCATGGAATTGTCTGGGCTAACAGAAACTCCTCTCAGATTAAAAAAATCATGCCCTCTGGCCATTTCGTTACAATCAAAAAGCAACTCAGAATCCGCTTGGAGGGTTTCTTTTTTTCGTTCGTAAATTGGATATTCTTTTCCTGTTTCAAAACGCGTTAGGTAGAAGTAGCCATTTAATTTGTAAGGGACTGAACTATCATCTTCCTTGATTCTGGATTTCATTTCAAGAAAAAGCTGTTTCTGGAAATCTTTGGTATGAGACGTCATCTGCTCGTAATAGGCGTTCTCCTCTTCAAGATACCTCAGCACTTCTTCATTTTCTCGCTCATTTAACCAGTAGTACGGATCAATTCTAACATCCCCGTGTATTTCTAAGGTTTTAGGTTTTTTAGGTGCTTTTGGTGGGTGCGTAACCGATTCTTGCATCGTTCTTTAAAAATAAGCTGCAAAAATACGTTAGAATTATGGGCATTGAAGACCTCTTCCCAGGAAATAATGCCTTGGAAATATGTAATTTTGACCATAAATAAAGCTAGCACAAGATGTTTGGAGACCTTATGGGAATGATGGGTAAATTGAAAGAGACCCAGAAAAAAGTAGAAGAAACAAAAAAGCGATTAGACACTGTTATGGTGGACGAAACCTCAGGAGACGGCGCTCTAAAAGTGACCCTAACTGCCAATCGCGAGATAAAATCTATCACCATCGCAGATCCTCTTCTTTTGGACAAAGAAGAATTAGAAGACCGCCTTATTGTAGCACTAAACAATGCAATACGCAAAGCAACTGCCGTGCAAGAAGCGGAATTAGGTGCTGTGGCAAAGGAAGGAATGCCCAATATTCCAGGGATGGACGGCCTTTTTAAATAATACTTCCTAAAATAATTGTACCTTAAAGGAATGGTTAAAATAGTTAAGAATGCTTCGGGCGGGTATGTGTTTTCAGTTACCACTCCCTCCGGAAGTTCTTTATTAAAAGGCATTCCTTGCACGTCTAAAGCCCAAGCACAGGCGCTCATGGAAGAAGCACTCATGAATCCTGTTTTCGAGAGACATACCAATCATCAAGGGAAGTTTGTCATCGCCTTAAAAACTGCTGCTGGGAAAAAAGTAGGTTGGAGCAACCCTTACTCATCGGAGGCTGGGATGGAAAACGGCCTTAAAAACATTCAGAAAAGTCTAGTGTCTAATTAATCCTGTAACCTTGTTAGGGTTTCTAGAAAATGCGCATGCATGGCCTCGGTGTAGTCTAAATGCGTAACCATACGCAATTTTCCTTGACCCATCCCGATGATAGAAATTTTATTCTTTTCAAGGGCTTTCATAAAAGCCTCTTCTGAAATTTCGTTTTGATCAAGCTCAAAAATGATGATGTTCGTTTCAATAGGTTCAACCTTGGCAACAAAGTTCATCGTCTCTAAAACAGCCCCAATTTCTTTGGCTCTTTTATGATCTTCCTGCAATCTTTCAAAATGGTTGTCCAAGGCATAAAGACCGCAAGCGGCCAAATAACCTACTTGTCGCATTCCGCCACCTAAAATTTTTCGTACACGAATCGCATCGTAAATATGTTTCTCACTTCCGAGTAAAACAGAACCAATTGGGCAGCCCAGTCCTTTACTAAGGCAAACACTAATAGTATCAAACAAGGCACCGTATTGTTTGGGTGATTCATTTTTAGCAATTAAGGCATTCCACAACCGGGCACCGTCTAAATGATAAGCCAGCCCATGTTCTTCGCAAACGGCCTTAATTTTTTCTAACTCATTAAAATCCCAACAAGCCCCACCCCCTTTGTTAGTGGTGTTTTCAATACATACCAAACTAGTTCTTGGACTGTGATAAAAGTCTGGGGGATTAATAGCTGCTTTCACCTGATCCGCGGTCATCATACCGCGATGCCCATCTACCAATTTGCAGGAGACACCGCTATTAAAACTAGCTCCGCCTCCTTCATAATTATAAACATGTGCGTACTTGTCGCAGATGAGTTGTTCTCCGGGATTGGTATGTAATTTTATGGCGGTTTGGTTGGTCATGCTTCCGCTAGGAAAAAATAAGGCAGCCTCCATATTAAATAATTCTGCCAACTTACTTTCCAAAGCATTTACCGTAGGATCGTTTTTAAACACATCATCCCCTACAGCCGCACCCATCATAGCTTGGAGCATTCCTGGCGTGGGCCTGGTGACGGTATCACTAATTAAATTAATTTCCATAAATACGGTACACTATTCTGAGGCGCCTAACCATTGGTGTTCTTGACAACTTGTCCCAATAGGAGAGCCATCTGGAATCTTTGGGGCATTTACTTTCACTTCATACCCGTTTGGATTCCCGATAAATTTTTCGACCTCTTTTTTCATTAGAATAAAACTAGGATTTGTAGCACGTGGTCCATCTCCTAAAAAGGTTTTGAGTCGCATCATTTCAAACAAGACCGTTTCCTTTACCTTAGGGTAGCTCATTTTGTGGCTTCCCACGTGCATTAAATGATAGAGCACTTGCCAATTCACCAATTTTTGAACTTCTCCCAAATACCCTTTTTCCATTTTAGCTTTTACCGTTTCATCTAGTAGTGTTTCCACCATCTCCTCAAAGCCCAGCTGCCCATTATCTAAGGCTTTTTGCTGCGCCAAACGGTTGGCGCGCTCATGATGTAGTAGCAAACTTAAAGTAGCCGAGGAAGCAGTCTCAACTGCTCCATAGGGATCAAAGGCAACGCCTGTTTTTCCCTTAAACGATTCTCTAGATCTAGGATACCCAATACTTCTAGGTGGAAAGAGCTCTAGCTTTTCTTTAGGTAAAGCAAGGACTGAAGGTTCTAAAGTACTTAACATGGCCATAAGTGCGCTTTCTTGTGAAGCTCTGTTTACTGGCGTTACGCTACGTTGCCCATCACCTTTTACTTTGTAATTATAGTCTAACCCGCCTATTACCTTAGAAGCAGCCTCAATTTGATAGCGGTGTAAAAAATACAACGGAACAAAAACATCTTCTAGCACAGAATAGGGCTCTCCAGATTTAATATTATCAATGGAGAAATTGGCGATAGCTAGTGCTCTCACGTCAAGTATTCTACTTAATTCTTGACTAGCACTGGCACCATTATCCCAAAGATGGGCTGCGGGATGTGCACTTCCAAGGGGTCTTGAATCCTGATCAGATAAATACCTTAACCCTTGATTCCTAGATTCTTCCAAAATAGAATTCAATGCTTTTTTCTCATCTGTACCGGCGGGGAAATCAGAATATGCATAAGCCACAGTTACCTTATCCCATTCTCCAATACCCGTGTCATAAGCTTCCGAAAAATCAATAGCCGAACCTACCTTTTTAATGTAAGGATGCGGATAATCCATGACCGAAGCCCTTCCATTAGTACTCGCAGCAAAATTGTGCGCAAAGCCTAGCGTATGCCCTATTTCATGAGCAGAAAGCTGTCTAATTCTTGCTAACGCCAATTCTAACATAGGCTGGTAGTTGTCGTCTCTTTCTGCAAATGGTTTGTTCATCAAAGCCTGCGCGATTAGGAAATCTTGGCGAATGCGCAAACTCCCTAGACTTACGTGCCCTTTTATAATTTCTCCAGTGCGCGGATCTCGTACACTTGATCCATAGCTCCATCCACGGGTAGATCGATGTACCCATTGTATTACATTGTAGCGAACGTCCATAGGGTCTGCATCGTCTGGAAGGATCTTAACCTGAAAAGCATCTTTGTATCCTATGGCTTCAAATGCCTGATTCCACCAACGACCCCCTTCTAAAAGCGCAGATCGTACTGGTTCTGGAGTTCCATTATCTAAATAGTAAATAATAGGTTCTACCGCTTCACTTACTGCCGCACTGGGGTCTTTCTTTTCCAAACGGTGCCGAGGAATATATCGTTTTAAAATAGGTTCTTGTACGGGAGTAGCATAGTCATAATATGTAAAGGGATAGGTACCGCATCTAGGATCAAAATCTCGCTTTTCGTACCCTGCTTCCGGCAACTCTATAAAGGAATGATGTTGCGCCACCGTGACCAACTTAGCATTGGGGGTTACAGAACGAATCCAAGCGCCTTCTGGATTCCCAGAAAAGGTAAGAAACAAATCAAACTCAATATTCTTAGGAAAGGCTTTGGTACGCTCAAAGTTTAAGGCACTTTTAGAGCGATCTAATTTGTAGGATCCCTGTTTTGTGCGTTTCAAACGATCAGATACGCCATGCGCATCGCGCATTAAAAATTCTGTTATATCTATGAGATAACTGCCTTTAGATTCTTCCGCAATTTTAAAACCATGTAGTATGGATTTCGCAAACGCCTGCTCTACCGATTTACTTTCCAATTCGTTATCCGTTAAGGCACGAAATTTTAGATTGGGTTGAACGAGTACTAATTTTTGACCCGCTTTTCTAAAATAAACAACTTGTTCATCTCCTAGTTGTCCTCTATCGAGACCAATATCATTACTTCCAATTCCGCTGCTTAATGAATAGACATACAAGAACTCCTTGTCTAATTCATCTACTTCTAAGTAAATTTTATCAGTTGAATCGTCATAATAATAATTGAAAAAACCGTTGAATTTTTGAAAATCTTTAGTCATTTCAAAAGACTGGGCGCTTAATGATAAGCTCATGCATAACAGCACAAAGAGAAGGGTTGGTTTCATAGGGAATACTAATGAGGTTCAACCACTAAAATTATATAAAATTGATTGCCCAGCAATAGTGAATTTCTATTTTTGCCGAAACACTTTTAAATGGTAACCGCAGATCAGCAAAAAGATCTTATTGAACGCCTCGGTGCGTTAAGGAGGTATCTTTGACATTGATGCCAAACGCATTGAGATTGAAAATGAAGAAGAAAAAACCTTAGCTCCTGGGTTTTGGGACAATCCTCAAGAAGCCCAGAAACAAATGCAGTCCTTAAAATCCAAAAAAAGATGGGTTACAGATTATGAAACTGCAAAAACCCTCATAGGAGATCTGGAAGTGCTTTTAGAATTCTATGAATTAGGGGAAGTAGAGGAAACAGAGGTTACTGCAAAATACCAGACCACCAAAGAACTAATAGAGGATTTAGAGTTTAAAAATATGCTCTCTGAAGAGGGCGATGAACTCACTGCAGTACTTCAAATAACGGCTGGAGCCGGAGGTACAGAAAGCTGCGATTGGGCCTCTATGCTCATGCGGATGTACATGATGTGGGCCGAGAAAAACGGATACAAGGTCAAGGAGTTAAATTATCAAGAAGGAGATGTCGCTGGGATTAAAACTGTGACCTTGGAGATTGAAGGTGAATTCGCATTTGGTTGGTTAAAGGGAGAGAATGGTGTGCATAGATTGGTACGTATCTCACCTTTTGATAGCAATGCAAAAAGGCATACCAGTTTTGCCTCTGTATATGTCTACCCGTTGGTGGATGATTCTATTGAAATTGATATTAACCCTTCAGATATTGAAATTACAACAGCTCGAAGTAGCGGTGCTGGAGGACAAAATGTAAACAAGGTAGAAACAAAAGTGCAGCTTGTGCATAAACCTACGGGCATACAAATCTCCTGTTCGGATTCTAGATCACAGCATGATAACCGAGCTACCGCTATGCGAATGCTAAAATCGCAATTGTATGAAATAGAGCTTCGAAAAAGGCAAGAAGCACGAGATGAAATTGAAGCCTCAAAAATGAAAATTGAATGGGGTTCTCAAATAAGGAACTATGTAATGCATCCTTATAAGCTAGTTAAAGATGTACGAACTGGTCAAGAAACGGGGAATGTAGATGCCGTAATGGACGGCGATATCAATCAATTTCTAAAGGCCTTTTTAATGATGATGGGGCAAAAAGAAAGCTAAATGCGTTAAAACAATCCTAAATTTGTTTAATGCAAATTTTCATTTAACAAACAATTAACCAAAGCCACTTAAACCTTCAGTTAGCTTTGAAATCTTATAACACGATGAGAACTAAAATCACATCTACACTAGTAATTATCACCTTATTCGCTTTCAGTCAAATGCAAGCGCAATTTGTAAACCAAAACCGTTGGGGAAGGCAACAAGGAAGAACTGCCATTCCTCAGGCTCAAACTCCACCTCCAGAACCCGAAAAATTAACGGCAGAGCAGTATGTAGACCTTGAGATGCCCAAACTTGTAGAGGTCATGGAATTGGATCCTTTTGAAGAGGCCGTAATGCGTTCTGTACTTGTGAATAGTGTTCAAAAGCGTATGGAGCTTCAGATTTTGCAGCTGGAGCCTCAGAAAATGAAAGAAGAATACGAGAAGTTACGAGTTCAACAAGAAAAAGAACTCAAAGCAGCACTGCCAGCAGAAAAATACGAGCTGTATTTAGAGATGGTAGAGAACCCAACCAAAGCCAAACGAAAACAAAAAAAGAAGAAAAAACAGAAATCAAAATCCTAATATGAGAAAACTGTTCCTGTTGTGGGTTGCCTTAAGTACAATGGCAGTCACAGCACAACGCCAAGCAAGCCAAAAACCCATAAAAATCACAGGAACAATCGTAGACAAGGAAACGAACCAACCCTTGGAATACGCCACGTTGGTACTGCAAAGTGTCCAAAATCCTGAACAACTTACAGGTGGCATAACAGATGCAAATGGAAAATTTGTAGTGGAAACAACACCCGGCAGGTACAGCATCTCTGCAGAATATATCTCCTACACCACTTTTAAGTTAGAACCGCAATTAGTACGCACCGATACCGATTTAGGGGTCATTGCAATGTCGCCGGATGTCGCCCAATTACAAGAAGTAGATGTAGTTGCTGAACGCACCACCGTAGAATTACGCTTGGATAAAAAAATATACAATGTTGGAAAAGACCTCACGGTACGGGGAGGTACAGTGAGTGATGTTTTAGACAATGTACCTTCTGTTTCTGTAGATGTGGAAGGAAATGTACAATTACGAGGCAATGATGATGTGCGCATACTTATAAACGGAAAACCGTCTGCTATAACAGGATTAAATAGTACGGAAGCACTGCGACAGCTCCCTGCAGAATCTATAGAAAAGGTAGAAGTCATAACATCGCCATCAGCACGTTATGATGCAGAAGGTTCCGGTGGGATAATTAATATTATTCTAAGGAGAAGTAAATTACAGGGTCTTAATGGTGCATTAACCGTGAATGGAGGCTATCCGTTATCTGCAGGTGTTAATGGCAATATTAACTACCGGACCGGCGATTTAAATTTCTTTACAAACACCGGATACAATTATAGAACTAGGCCCGGAAATTCCTTAAACGACACTGATTTCTTTGATGAAAATGGTGACTTTACCAATGCTCTTAGGGAGGAACGGGATTTTGATCGAATTAGAAAAGGAATCAATGCAAATTTTGGCGTTGAGTGGTATGTAAATGAAACCGCTTCCATTACCCAGTCTATCTTCGTTCGTGATTCTGACAATGAAAGTGAAACCACAAATGACTTCTTCCAAACGGATATTCTGGGAAATACTAGCGAGGGCTTCCGGTTTGATCCTGAAACTGAAAAGGATGAGACTTTTCAGTACTCATTTAATTATGACAAACAATTTAATGGCGATTCTAATCACACACTCACATTCGCTTTTCAATACGAAGAGAGCGATGAAGTAGAGGAATCCCTTATTGTTCAAAATGGTTTTGATAGTGAAAGCGTACGCACTGCCGAAGATCAACGTCGGGTATTTTTTCAAACAGATTATGTGGTGCCGCTAGGCAAGGCCGGTAGTTTTGAATTGGGGTACCGTGGCGATTTTAACCAGCTTAATACAGATTACGACGTAGTCTTTATTCAGCCTACGGAGGAAGAGTTGGGGATTACCAATCCCAGTAATGTATTGGACTATAAAGAGACCATTAATGCAGTGTATACACAGTATGGCAATGCTTTTAAGAAGTTCTCTTTTTTAGCAGGACTTCGGTATGAAGCAACACGCCTAATTATTAATCAGATTGAAACCAACGATTTCAATACAAACAATTTTGATGGCTTCTTCCCTACTCTGAATGTTAATTATGAAATCTCAGAGATGGAAAGCTTTCAGCTGGGATACAACAGGAGAATTAGAAGACCACGTTCTTTCTTTTTAAATCCTTTCCCTTCCAGATCAAGTCCTACCAATCTGTTTCAAGGGAACCCTAACTTAACCCCTTCCTTTTCTAACCAAGTAGATCTTGGCTATTTAAAAAGATGGGAGAAATTTACCCTCAATGGTTCCATCTATTTTCAACGCGCAACAGACGTTATTACATTTATAACAGAGGACACAGGAGAAGATACGCTCTTTGATGGTGAGGTAGTAAGCATTCTTAGAAGAACTCCTGTAAACCTTGCCAAAAATGATAGGTACGGATTTGATTTCACGGCCAACTATCGTCCTACACGTAAATGGAATTTAAACGCGAACATTAATTTATTTAATCTTATAACACGCGGCGATTTTAACGGTCAGAATTTTGATGCAGAAAACCTAAGTTGGTTTATGCGGTTGAATAATAAGATTACCCTCCCTTCTAATATTGATTGGCAAACACGCATTTTTTACAGGGGACCTACAGAAAATGCTCAAACAAGAAATCAAGGAATCTTCTCCTTAGATTTCGCCTTTAGCAAAGACTTTTTTAAAGAAAAGGCCTCTTTAGCCTTAAATATTAGTGATGTGTTTAATAGCAGACGCCGAATAAGCGAAACCGTAACTCCTTTCTTTACAAGTGATAGTGAGTTTCAATGGCGGGTAAGAAGTTATAATTTGGCATTCACGTACCGCTTTAATCAGAAGAAAAAGCGCGGAGGAGACAGACAACGTGACTATGATGGAGGAGGCGAAGAATTTGGGACCTAAAACAAAAAGAGGAGCTAATTGCTCCTCTTTTTTTATTCTTCTCGCTTGGCTCTTTTTGCCTCGCGTCTTTCTTTCCACATTTCCATGAGATTACCTGTTAACCAGTAAGGAACTACGAAGGTTAACAAAAATATCATTAGCCAGAAACCAATGGTCAAGATGGTTAAAAAAGCTAAAAATCCGAGATATTGGTCAAATTCTACCATGTAATTTCATTTATGACACAAAGATAATCTGAAAATACTCACAATTGCAAGAGAGAAAAGAAATTCTTTTTACAAACAATTATCAGGAAATGAAAAGTATTTCAAACCGTACCTTTGCACTACAAAAAAGTACCAATGGAATTTAGGATAGAAAAAGACACAATGGGGGAAGTAAAAGTCCCTGCCAATAAATACTGGGGTGCTCAAACAGAACGTTCCAGAAACAACTTTAAAATTGGACCTGCTGGGTCTATGCCACTAGAAGTGGTCTATGGTTTTGCCTATTTGAAAAAAGCAGCAGCCTATACCAATCATGAGTTGGGGGTGCTAGCAGTTGAAAAGCGAGATCTTATTGCAAAGGTTTGTGATGAAATTTTAGCAGGCCAACATGACGACCAATTTCCGTTAGTCATTTGGCAAACCGGTTCTGGAACGCAGAGTAATATGAATGTGAATGAGGTGGTTGCTAACAGAGCGCATGAATTGGCCGGGAAAAAGATAGGAGAAGGTGAAAAAACCATTCAACCCAATGATGATGTGAACAAATCACAATCCTCCAACGACACCTTTCCAACTGGTATGCATATTGCGGCATACAAGAAAATAATAGAAGTAACCATACCTGGAGTTACTCAATTACGAGATACGCTTAAAAAGAAGGCCGAAGAATTTAAGTCGGTAGTAAAGATTGGTAGAACCCATTTAATGGATGCCACTCCCCTAACCTTAGGGCAAGAGTTTTCTGGCTATGTTTCTCAATTAGATCACGGATTAAAAGCACTCAACAATACTTTGCCGCACCTTTCAGAATTAGCATTGGGTGGTACTGCCGTTGGTACAGGGCTAAATACGCCAAAAGGGTACGACGTGCTTGTAGCAAAATATATTGCAGAATTTACCGGCCTACCCTTTGTTACTGCTGAAAATAAATTTGAAGCTTTGGCCGCCCATGATGCAATAGTCGAAAGTCATGGAGCGCTTAAGCAATTAGCGGTCTCATTGAATAAAATCGCCAATGATATCCGATTAATGGCTTCTGGGCCACGTTCCGGAATTGGCGAAATTTTAATTCCTGCTAATGAACCAGGATCGTCTATAATGCCAGGAAAGGTTAACCCTACCCAATGTGAGGCAATGACCATGGTCTGTGCGCAAGTTCTTGGGAATGATGTTGCCATTGCAGTAGGTGGCACACAGGGGCACTATGAATTGAATGTCTTTAAACCGGTAATGGCGGCCAATCTTTTGCAGTCCGCTCAACTTATTGGAGATGCCTGTGTTAGTTTCGATGTGAATTGTGCCGTGGGAATCACGCCAAACCATGAAACCATCACAAGACTGCTCAACAATTCACTTATGCTAGTAACTGCTCTAAATACGAAGATTGGGTATTATAAAGCGGCTGAAATTGCTAATACCGCTCATAAAAATGGTACCACTTTAAAAGAAGAAGCTATTAATTTAGGCTATGTTACGGCGGAAGAATACGATGCCTGGGTAAAACCTGAAGATATGGTAGGAAGCTTAAAATAAGAGGTGTTAATTATCTCAAAAGAAAAAGGGGTACCCGATGTAGGATACCCCTTTTTTATGTGGATAGTGTTACGTGTTTTTACTTCAATGTAAATTTAGAAGTACCTAACAATTTAAGTCCATCATCATATACATTGACCATGTAATTCCCTTTCTGGAAATCACCAGCTGGTTTGTTGATGTAATCACAAACATCTAACGAGCTGTTTTCAAAGTAGAAGTTTGTTCCTTTCGTATAGCTTACAGAGGCTCCGTCTTCATTGCTGGTAGTCATACCTTCACCAACAACATTGCCTTGAGGATCTAAAACTTCAATAAAGAACTCGCGATCTCCCGCCTGTGCGATAGCATTATCAGCAACCGTAAAGCATACTTTAAATTTATCAGTGGCTTTAGCGCGTTGGGTAGAAACCAAACGACCGCTGCTTCTCTCTTTTACTGCATCAATCTTAAAATCAGATAAGTTTAAAGCAGAACCTCTTTCAACAGCGTCTGCTAACTGAGTGTTCTGAACAACTAAAGAATCGTTGAAAATTGTTTGCTTTTCTAATTCTACAAACGTGCTATCACGTTGCATAGCTAGCATAGTGTTCGAAGTAGTTAAAGAATCTACTTGTTTTAGCAAGGCTTCACGCTCTGCTTTTAATTGACTTACTTGTCTTCTGTAACGAGAAAGAGATGCGATATCTGCTTTCATGGTCTCTACAGAATCGATGTATTTTGCAATACGATCTCTGGCAGCAACTAACTCTTCGTTAGTAGCATTGCTTTCTAAAATAGCTTTGTCGTATTCTGACTTTAAACTATTTAAATCTTCAACCACTAAGTCTTTTTCTTGTTTTAAAGCGTTGGTTGTTTTCTTTTTGTCTTGATATAGACTTACCGTGTAAATAATAGTTCCTAAAAGGATAACTCCTAATAGCCCGGCGATAACTTTTAAACTGTTGTTACTTTTTGTTTCTGTCATGATATCAGTTTTAACACAATCAATTTTAGCGTGTGATCTGGTTTATATACGTCCTTAGTTTTTATTTAGATGTTTTAGATAGATAAAAATGTTAAAGACTAGTTCTAAGCCCAATGTTTACGTAGCTTTAGAGAAATAAATTTTTATGAAAAAGATAGTATTAGCCAGTTACCTCCTGACTTGCATTCTAATGATTGGCTGTAAAACAGATAAAAAGAATACGGAAGAAACACCCATTCCGCCTCAAGAAGTAGTAGTCCCTTCTTCTTTTAAACTCATCCCAATAAAACATGCCACAATGATCTTAGAGTGGAATGGTGTCACCATTTACGTAGATCCTGTAGGAGGTGCCAAGGCCTTCGAAAATCAGAAATCTGCTGATCTTATTCTTATCACCGATATTCATGGAGATCATTTTAATTTAGAAACTCTAAAGGCGTTACGGACAGATCAAGCCAAGATTATTGTGCCCAAGGCGGTGGCATATGGCATACCAAAAGAATTTACCCCACAACTAGATGTTCTTGCCAATGGCGAAAGC
Organism: uncultured Croceivirga sp.; assembly: GCA_964601965.1. Taxonomy (GTDB): domain Bacteria; phylum Bacteroidota; class Bacteroidia; order Flavobacteriales; family Flavobacteriaceae; genus Croceivirga. The sequence goes on along the minus strand of CAZRPJ010000043.1, from coordinate 6,097 downwards.
AAGGAGCGTTTTGGTATCACAACAACAGCCATTCCTATGTACAACCTCCGTAAAGAAGCGCTTCAATATCATTCTAGAGGACGCGGAAACGGATATGTTTTGGAAATGAATGGAGAGCGTATTTATATTTCTGGAGATACGGAAGATATTCCTGAAATGCGGGCGTTAAAAAATATTGACAAGGCGTTTGTGTGCATGAATTTACCCTACACAATGCCCGTTGAAAGTGCAGCGGATGCAGTACTCGAATTTAAACCCAAAGAAGTATATCCCTATCATTACCGAGGAACCAACGGTTACAGCGACGTTGAACAATTTAAAGCGCTCGTAAACCAAGGAGACGAAGCCATCAAAGTAACCTTGATAGATTGGTATAAGTCTTAAGTTATCGAACTAACTTTTTATACTTAATACGCTTAGGCATAATGTCTGCTCCCAAGCGTTTCTTTTTGTTTTCTTCATAATCCGAAAAAGATCCTTCGAAGAAATACACTTGTGACTCACCTTCAAATGCCAGGATATGAGTACAGATACGATCTAAAAACCAACGGTCATGGGAAATGATAACCGCACAGCCAGCGAAATTTTCTAACCCTTCTTCCAATGCGCGCAGCGTATTCACATCAAGGTCGTTGGTAGGTTCATCTAATAAAAGAACATTGCCCTCTTCCTTTAATGTCATTGCTAAATGCAGTCTGTTCCGTTCTCCCCCAGAAAGCATGTTCACTTTTTTATTCTGTTCGCTACCAGAGAAGTTAAAACGACTTAAATAAGCTCTAGAATTTACTTGCTTCCCTCCCATCATAACCAATTCCTGGCCGTCACTAAAATTCTCCCAAATAGATTTTTCAGGATCAATATTGGAATGAGATTGATCTACATAGGCCAACTTCGCTGTTTCACCCACTGTAAAAGAACCCTTGTCTGGGGTTTCCTCGCCCATGATCATCCTAAAAATTGTAGTTTTTCCGGCACCATTAGGTCCAATAATACCCACGATTCCCGCTTGCGGAAGATTAAAATTTAGGTCTTCATAAAGAAGCTTATCTCCATAGGCTTTACTTACACCTTTTGCCTCAATTACATTGGTACCTAAGCGAGGGCCGTTAGGAATATAGATCTCTAATTTCTCTTCAAGCTGTTTTTGATCTTGACTCGCTAGTTTGTCATAATTTTTTAAACGCGCCTTTTGTTTTGCTTGGCGCCCTTTGGCTCCTTGTCGAACCCATTCTAACTCACGCTCCAAAGTCTTTTGTCTTTTAGACGCTTGTTTGCTTTCTTGGGCCAGCCTTTTAGCCTTCTGGTCTAGCCATCCAGAGTAATTCCCTTTCCAAGGAATCCCTTCTCCACGGTCTAACTCCAGAATCCACCCTGCCACATTATCTAAGAAATAACGGTCGTGCGTTACCGCAATTACGGTTCCCTTATACTGTGCAAGGTGATGTTCTAACCAATGCACCGACTCTGCGTCTAGGTGGTTCGTAGGCTCATCCAATAATAAAACATCTGGCTCCTTTAACAACAGCCTACAAAGGGCAACTCTACGTCTTTCACCACCTGATAAAACTCCAATCTTTTTATCTGCCTCTGGGGTGCGCAACGCATCCATTGCAATTTCAAGTTTGGTATCTAATTCCCAAGCATTACTGGCATCTATCTGATCTTGCAATGCAGCTTGCTTATCCATAAGCTTTTGCATCTTATCCGGATCTTCATAGACCTCAGGCAAGCCAAACATGTCATTGATTTTATTGTATTCATCCAGGACGGCTACCGTTTCAGCAACGCCTTCTTTTACAACCTCCAATACTGTTTTTTCAGGATCTAATTGCGGTTCTTGTTCTAAATAACCCACCGTGTAGCCAGGTGAGAATACCACATCTCCTTGAAAATTTTTGTCAACCCCAGCAATTATTTTTAAGAGGGTCGATTTTCCAGAACCATTTAAACCTAATATTCCGATTTTAGCTCCGTAGAAAAAGCTTAAATAGATATTCTTTAAAACTGGGGTGTTGGCGTTCTTATAAGTCTTGGTAACACCGGTCATTGAAAAAATGACCTTCTTATCATCTGACATGTACTATGCTTTGTATGGTTAAGATAACTATTTGAAAAGGAAGAATGAGTCCTCTTAGACTCTACCTTTTAGGGCATTAAATACCCAGGCAATTGCAAAAAAACCAACCCCAACGGCTCCAAATCCGTAACCAGCTACTTCATCATATTTGAAAACTCCCAACGCAATCATTCCAACTCCAACAAATATCATAATAAACGTGGCCCACGCTAGGACGGTATTCTTATTCATTCCCATAAAATCAAATTTAGTCGAAAGTCAAATATCGTAAAAAATGCGAATTTGTACTACTGAACTAGGATTCAAAAGGAAAATGAACCCCTGTTTGCAAGCGAATCTTATCTAAAAGCGTGCTAAGATTGATGCTGTCTTGATGCGACCATAACTCACTTTCTAAGGCTCCACGCCTAAGGCACTGATGCACCTCTTCTATTTCATGAAAGTACCCCCGTCCTGTTGGTGGGAGTTTTATGGATTCGGACACTTCATTGGTATCAATGGTGTAGCCATCTGATTCATGAAATCGAGGATTTAAGGTAATGGTCCCTTTAGGTCCCGATAGCTCAGCGCTCATTCTAGAGGTATTCCGAAAACTACTATTTAATATGGCCTGTGCTTGCGGATACTCAAAAATCATAGAAGTCTGAATTTCCGTTCCCTCCGAATTAAAATTGGAGGCGGCCTTTATTTCATTAGGCATTCCTAAAAAGAGATACGCCAAAAAAACGGGATAAATACCTATATCTAAAAGCGTCCCGCCAGCTAGTGCTAAGTTTAATAAGCGTGAATCTTTGGGGCGGTCTAAGGCGTAAAAGGCAAAGTCTGCATTCACATAGGACACCGTTCCCAAAGCTCCTTGATCAATTCTTTCTTTAACTGCTTTAATCGTAGGATTAAATCTAGACCAAAGTGCTTCCATTAAGAACACCTGCTTCGATTTTGCTAATTGCGTCATCTCGAGCACTTCTTTGGTGTTCACACCGAGTGGTTTTTCGCATAATACGGCAAGATTATTCTCTAAAGCTTGTAGCGTAACATTTTTATGGAATACATGAGGTGTGGCGATATACACAACATCTACGGTGTTTGACGTAAACAATGCCTCGTAGGAAGTAAAAACATGCGGTATGTTATACTCACTTGCAAATTGCTTGGAGCGTTCTTCACTTCTGGAAGCAACCGCCGCAATTTCAGCATCTTCTGAAAGTAACAAGTCATTTGCAAATTGTTTGGCTATTTTACCGGGACCTACAATTCCCCATCGAACCTTTTCCATAGCATTAAAAGTAATCATTTATACTGCTTATCTTTAACGAATAGAAGCATAGATTACAGAATGGATATAACCTTCAACAAAAACGAAGATCATAATAAACTACTACTCTCTGACTTAAAGCGAAAACTAGCAAGAGTTCGATTAGGAGGGGGTGAAAAACGAATTGAAAAGCATCATGCAAAAGGCAAACTAACCGCTAGAGAGCGTATTGCCTATTTGTTAGACGATGACAAGGCAGCGGTTGAAATTGGTGCCTTCGCTGGTGAAGGTATGTATAAAGAACACGGCGGGTGCCCTTCTGGTGGTGTGGTAATAAAAATTGGTCATGTGCAAGGCAAACAATGCATTGTAGTGGCCAACGATGCCACCGTTAAGGCAGGTGCTTGGTTTCCTATTACCGGAAAAAAGAATTTGCGAGCTCAGGAAATTGCAATTGAAAATAGGTTGCCCATTATTTATTTGGTGGATAGCGCGGGAGTATACCTTCCAATGCAAGACGAAATCTTTCCAGATAAAGAACATTTTGGACGCATTTTTAGAAACAATGCAGTGATGAGCAGTTTAGGAATTACCCAAATATCTGCTGTCATGGGTAGCTGCGTGGCGGGCGGAGCATATTTACCTATTATGAGCGATGAAGCGCTGATTGTGGATAAAACGGGAAGCATCTTTTTAGCAGGAAGCTACCTTGTGAAAGCGGCTATAGGAGAAAGTATTGATAATGAAACCTTAGGTGGTGCCACCACCCACTGTGAAATTAGTGGGGTTACGGATTACAAATCAAAAGACGACAAAGATGCATTGGATACCATTAAAACTATTGTAGGTAAAATAGGAGATTTTGAAAAGGCTGGTTTTAATAGAATTAAAAGCAATGAACCTGAAAAAAATCCAGAGGAGCTTTTTGGAATTTTACCGAAATCTAGATCAGATCAGTATGATATGCTAGAAATTATTCATCGGTTGGTGGATAATTCTGAATTTGAACAGTACAAAGAAGGGTACGGAAAGACCATATTGACTGGATATGCTAGAATTGATGGATGGGCAGTTGGTATTGTTGCCAACCAGCGAAAGGTGGTAAAAAGCGGCAAAGGAGAGATGCAATTTGGGGGTGTTATTTACAGTGATTCTGCTGATAAAGCTACCCGGTTTATTGCGAATTGTAATCAGAAGAAAATTCCTTTAGTATTCTTTCAAGATGTCACCGGTTTTATGGTAGGCAGTAAGAGTGAGCATGGCGGTATTATTAAAGATGGTGCGAAGATGGTGAATGCCGTGAGTAATTCTGTAGTTCCAAAATTTACCGTAGTTGTGGGCAATAGCTATGGGGCTGGAAACTACGCCATGTGTGGCAAGGCATATGACCCAAGACTCATTGTGGCCTGGCCCAGTGCTGAGTTAGCGGTAATGAGTGGTAATTCTGCTGCTAAAGTTTTGTTGCAAATTGAAAAAGCCGCCCTGGAGAAAAAAGGAGAAGCTTTTGACGAGGCAAAAGAAAAAGCGCTTTTCGAAAAAATTAAAGGAAGGTACGATCAACAGGTATCGCCGTATTATGCCGCAGCCAGACTGTGGACAGATGCCATTATAGACCCTAGAGATACAAGAAAATGGATTTCTTCAGGGATTGAGGCCGCGAATCATGCTCCCATTGAAAGGCCTTTTAATTTAGGAGTACTTCAGGTATAACATCTACTCTCCTTTCATGATGATATTTGCAGTAGGTTTCTCTCCTACCGTTAATACCATGAGTTTAAAACCTTCTTTTTTAAAGGTTATCTTATCTTTTTTGTCTGCTGCAATGGTATATCTGCCATTTTCATCTGTAAAAACAGTCTCTTTCGTTCGCGTATTTATGACTTCTACCCCTTCAATCATTCGTCCTTTACGTAAAGTAAACCCAGAGATGGTGCGTATCTTCTTTCTTTTGCGCTCCTCTCTTTTCTCATAACGTTCAGCAATTTTTTCAGATACCATAAATTGGGTTTCTAAATGGTAGGCCATATTTTGATCCGCAATACGCTCCCATTTATCCTGACTAGCATATTTCCTGTAGGAACCGTATTTATTGAAGGCGGCCGCCAAAATTAGTCCTAGTTCTTCTTCCCCATAGACTTTTAAAAGCTCCAAGGAAACCATGAAATCATTCTTTACGTAAATGTCGAAGGGTTTTAAATCTACCCAAACAATTTTGTCTGTCTTTTTAACAGTAACCAAAATATTTTTCCCAGAAGTATTTAAGTTGGTTTTCGGACTCCCAACTGGGCCATCATCCTCATAGATATTTACACGGAGTAACAGACTATCAGAAGGATTATGGAACACTTCAAATTGAAAACGGTCTAAACGCCTTAGACCGCTTTTAACAACAATTCTTGTGGCCAACTCACCTCCTAAAGCTATTTGATCTTTCCAATAGCCAAAGGTTCGCTCCCCATAATTTTTATATCCTACAAAGTCAGTTATAAATCGTTCTCCTTTATTGGAAACCACTACTTCATTTAAGGCAACACGGGTGGGTGTCATCTTAAAAATAGGATACTCATTATAGATTAATGGCATTTCTGCCACTGGGATGTTTAAGGGAGCGTACCCCAAGGCGGAAAATAAAATTACCGCCGTTGGAGCCACTTCATCTTTTTCAAAATATAAATGAAACAATCCTTCTTCGTCACTTACCGTACCAATGCCTTGGGCAACAATACCGATATTTACAAAGGGGATCACTTTTTGGGTATTGGCAT
>CAZRPJ010000042.1:0-25914 GCA_964601965.1 uncultured Croceivirga sp. | reverse complement strand
GTTCGATTCTTGCCGGGGCTACTCTATTAGGCACTTTCCAATGCTCTAGATTACTTCTTTCACTTTCAATATCCTTGAAAAGGCCGTGATTAGTGCCTTTTGAACAATGAGTACAACTTATGGAACAATAAGAAAAACAGCGAAGGCAAGAAGCAGCCTACATTTGAAGTAATAATTGAAACTGCTGATTTTAGCACCACAATGTAGGTTTAAATAAGTCCCCCAGTATGTTTAAAAGAAGTATCTCACAATGTTATTATTTATATAAGATTTTAGCTATACAACCAAATAGGGGGAACGGACTACATACACTAACCGCACCGATGATTCCTTCTTCATCTTGAGAGTTTAAGTACTTGATAGGTGATTTAACGGAAACGTTCCCCCTTTTTTAAAAATCAACAACAAATTCCATCAAAGCAACCGTTTCACAGGTTGTTTTTTTATACCCCCTTTCCCAATCATAGGGAACTTCTAGCACTGAAAATTTTGATCTTCCTGCCAATTTTTCGACATAGATTATATTTTGTTTAATTTTTAACATTTATTATTAAACAAAAATGTAGTTTTACATATGCCCAAACATAACATACAGGGCTTAAAGCATAAAAAATGAAAGATCAAGACCTTGTCCTTAACGGGATTTCTAACGACGACTATATTATCAATCAACTTACGCCAGAAGAGATAGGCGATGATCATCTTTACACAGGTATTGAAACTCCTATGAAAAAAGGAGCTTTTGACCTCTCTGATGAAGAAAAGAAAAAGATGATTTCCATCCTATTTGCAGAAATTATGGATGTAATGGGATTAGACCTAACGGACGATTCTCTAAAAGGAACTCCTAGTCGGGTTGCTAAAATGTTCATAGACGAGATCTACTCTGGACTCAATCCCGCCAACAAACCAAAAGTGGCGCTCTTTGAAAATAAATACCACTACAACCAAATGTTAGTAGAAAAGGATATTACCTTTTACTCTAACTGTGAGCATCATTTTGTGCCTATTATTGGAAAAGCGCATGTAGCCTACATTTCTTCCGGAAAAGTCATTGGGCTCTCTAAGTTGAATAGAATTGTACAATACTTTGCAAAAAGACCTCAGGTACAGGAACGACTTACAAACCAGATTGCAACAGAGCTGCAAACGGTTTTAGAAACAAAAGATGTAGCAGTGATTATAGACGCCAAACATTTATGTGTTTCTTCTAGAGGAATAAAAGACGACACTTCTGCAACAGTTACTTCTTTCTACGGTGGACAATTTAATACGCCAGAAAAAATACAGGAATTGTATAATTATATAAACAATTAAACTCCTTGAAACTACCTACTTCCATGCGCGATGCTAGAACGAGTCCAAAATCTGAGGCGGACAAGTCCGGCAGCTCACTTTATGACATACCCCTGACGCTTTTGGATGGGACTAGTTTAGATCTAAATGACTATCGCGGGCAACACATTCTTTTTGTAAATGTGGCTAGCAAATGTGGATTTACGCCACAGTATAAAGGTCTAGAAGCATTGTACAAAGAACACCAAGGACACCTGCTTATTGTAGGTGTCCCTTGCAACCAATTTGGATCTCAAGAACCTGGAGGACACGAAGAGATTCAACAATTCTGTGAAATGAATTATGGCGTGAGTTTCCCAATTACTGAAAAAATGATGGTAAAGGGAAGTGGTCAACATCCGCTCTATCAATGGCTTACCCAGAAATCGATGAACGGAAAAAGCAATAGTAAAGTGCGATGGAATTTTCAAAAATATCTGGTAAGCCCAGAAGGAACGCTTATAGATTATTTTTACTCCACTACACCACCTACAAGCAAGAAAATAACGCGCTACTTTTCTTAAGTTAGCGTAAGCAACTTTTAAGATCGCATGGCCAAGAAACCAGATGCCGTTGTTTACAACGAGAAGACCAAAACGTATGATGCCCACCTAAAACCCTACGGGACAGACATAGGAGCGCCTGCTATTAAATTAGAACAAATTGGCACCTGGAAACAAAGCGGCGTTACCCGAGCGAATGCTTCTTTGGCGGCAAGCTTTAATGAGCTTAAGCAAGAGTTCCAAAAGTTGCAACAGCGCTATGAGCAGAATCAACTGGTATATGCTGCGTCTTTTAATTTTAAGCCCATTGTAGGGCAGGTTTATTTCTTGTATCAGAAGAGCGATGGCACCAATTTCTTATCCATCTTAGCTCCAGAAGAGTGTTCATTTAAGCATCTAGGAAGTTATCGCTTAAATTCTGATTTAATGTGGGAAAAAGTACCTGATTAATTGGTAGCTTTTTAAAATGGTAGGGCGCCGAATGACTGGTTAACCAACAACATCCAATCCTTCTCGAAACTGACTTTCATAGCAATTTATTTCCCAGAACCGAAACCGAATCGACACCCTAATTCTTACACTGTTAAACGTCCTTTTAAACGCTTATCTATTTTCTTTTTCTTCTCTGTAATACGCTTCATGGTGTCCATGAGCTGTGAGTCTTTGGTTTTCTTGTATATTTCATTAATTGCCAAGACAAGTTCTTTTGCTTTCCTAGAGGCTTTTACCCGATCACTGGTAGATAAATGACTCATCTTCATCTTTTCAAATTCCGCTGCTTGCATTAACAAATCCATCGTAATAATGTTTAATGTTTATGTAAATATCTTAAACATTATTGTGACCATAAAGGAGAATGGCCAGTTTAAAAAGACTTTAACAGCACTGTTCAAGCTTTTGATTTAAGAAATGCATCCAATGGTTCTAAACCTTAAACAGTCAATTCTGCTAAAAACACAAAAAACCTACATCATAAAAAAGTAAGCTTCCATCTTTACTAAAGTAAAAGGGGTGTTCGTAGGGCTACGAATTGGTAGGTTGTTTAAAAATAGCCTCTAATCTATTGCGCGTTAATGGCTTGTCTATATATCCTAAAATTAAAGGATGCTTTTGAGCAAGTTCACGATCTTTTGGATTACCAAAAGCAGATAAAACATAAATTTCGGGAAGGGCCTTTTTTCCTAATTGCTTCTCTAACGCATCAATGAAGCCCCATCCATCCATTTCATCCATAATAAGATCTAAAAAAATCATTTCAGGGAGAGAAGTGCCTGCGGCAAGTGCCTCTTTAAAATTTTCCAAAGCAGTCTCAGCAGAATCAAACGTAGAAATATGAAAAGTATCTTTAGCGAACTGCTCTAAGCAGTATCTAGTCGCAAACTGAGATACCATATCATCTTCTATAATATAAATGGAACGTACAGACTTGATAACCCTTCTTTTTTAATCCAAGCAAAACTACGACATAATGGGGGTTTCCAGCTCCTAAAGGCCTAAGTGTACTACCATTTGTACAATTATCTCGATGAGATACCTGTCACTATTTAAAAGCTATTCTAAATAATGCAAAATTCAACGAGTTCTACAAAAACTCCTCTTTCTAAAATAGAAGTATGATACGCCCCCTTTTATTCAGAAAAATGGCCACGCACTTAAAATAGAATTTTTTAAAACGCTTGGTTTACTTATAGTTCAGTTAGGGCTTTTGGTTCATTCAAATAAAGCCATTAATGGGGCAATTTAGACTTTAAAAGTCCATAACAGAAAGTACCTAAAATGGCACTTGTTAAAACCAAAAGAATAGGCCAATAGCCTGCTCCAGCAAGCACATACATAGGCCCTGGACAAGCTCCTGCCAGAGCCCATCCTAAACCAAAAAGGGTTCCTCCAAGGGCATACCTTGTAAAAGACCTTTCCTTGTTTGGAATTTCTATGGCGTGCCCGTAGAATGATTTAATTCCTTTTCGTTTTACCAATTGTATAAACAAAACGCCCAACACCAATGCAGAACCTATAATTCCGTACATGTGAAAGCTCTGGAATTGAAACATTTCATAAATACGAAACCATGAAGCTGCTTCAGATTTGAATAATACAATTCCGAAAAATATACCGACTATTAGATAAAGAATGCTTTTCATATACTTAAAACAAAATGGGAAAAAGAAAGTGAACCATGATAAGTCCGCCAGCGAAGAATCCTAAAACAGCAATCAAAGAAGGAAGTTGCAAATTACTTAGACCAGAAATTGCATGCCCGGAGGTACACCCTCCCGCATATCGTGCGCCAAAACCAACTAAAAATCCGCCTACAATTAAAAGGACTAATGCTTTTGGATTACTCCAAACGGCACTACTAAAAAACTCAAGAGGCATATAGGCCTTACCAGCACTTTCAAAACCTAGCGCGCTTAAATCGGCCACCGTCTCTGGGGAAATTGCAACGCTCGCATCTTCAGTTAAAAAAGTTTTTGCAATAAAGCCTCCGATGAGAACCCCCAAGGCTACAATGAGGTTCCAACGCTGCGCCTTCCAATCAAAACGAAAAAAAGAAGCCATTTTTGCTCCTCCCGCCATAGCGCATAGCGTCCGTAGGTTGGAAGACATTCCAAACCTTTTCTCTAATAGTATCAACAAGGCCATGGTTAAGGCAATCATTGGGCCACCAATATACCAAGGCCAGGGTTTCAATATAAAATCCATACAGGTGTTGTCTAATTACAAAAAGAAAGATACGTGAATAGAATATACTTTTCTGAAGAAGGTCTTTGAAACTTTATTGGCTAGTTCTTATTTGGTAATGCAAATTCTGCTAATATAAACAAGGCTACTAACGCCACCACAGCACCTACCGCTGCAAGGCTATAGTCTAAAGAAACTAAAAGAATGTTGGGTATCATAGTAGTTCAATTACACAACTAAAGCTACGCCATCTGCCTCAAGAAAAGTATGATATTCCTCAGGGTTTACTAGTTCACTTTACAAGTAGAAAGTCCTACTAAACGATACAGCGGGCAAAAGCTCACAACACTGGTGAGCAAAAATATGGCCGCTAAGGCAAGTAATACATAGCCCAAGGTTCCTGATAAAACCCCTGTGAAATAGCCGATTGCAATAGCGATTGCCAGTACTGTTCTAATAATGCGGTCTGTACCGCCCATATTTTTTTTCATGATATTAGTTTAATAATTCAATGAGCAAAACAGCAGCCGTGAGTATCCCAAGGCATACCATGCAAACCACTGCAACTTTTTGCCATTGTTTTAATTTCATGCTCAAAGGTAGGCGGGTGTTTTGCGATAATTGGTAACGTAGGTTACACAAGTTTCCCTTTTATTATCTTAGTTTTAAATTGAAATAGCGCCAATTGAACCGACGTACATTTTCGAAATATCTTACTGCGGGTAGCAGTGCTGCACTTCTTGGAGCACCCATTGTTCACCTTTCCTCTATGCCTATGGACTATCTTCCCGTGGGCTTAGATACCAATGATCCTTTTAAACTTTTTAATAAGGACAAGGAAATGACCGTGCTCAATGATAAACCATGGAACATAGAAGCAAAAGCGCATTTACTAAACGATGCGGTTACGCCAAACAAATACATGTTTATCCGGAACAATGGTCTAATTCCCAAAAATATTGATGCCTCTTCATGGAAACTTACCATTGATGGGGAAGCGGTAAAATCGGCTAAAACATTTACCCTTCAAGAATTGAAAACAGCCTTTCCCAAGGTTAGTTACCAACTAACGCTAGAATGCGGGGGAAATGGACGAAGTGAATTTAACCCTCCTGCAAAAGGAAACCAATGGACCGTTGGGGCGGTTTCTTGTGCCATATGGAGCGGCGTACGCTTGAAAGATGTCTTAGAAGCTGTAGGTATTACTTCTAAAGCAGTATATATTGGTTACCATGCGGCTGATGAACACTTAAGTGGGGACCCTAAAAAAGAACCCATTTCTAGAGGAGTACCCATTGAAAAAGCCATGCAAGAAGAAACCATTTTAGCTTACGAAATGAACGGGGCACCTATACCATTAGCACATGGTTTTCCATTGCGCTTGGTTTGTGGAGGATGGCCCGCATCTGCTTCTGGAAAATGGATTGAACGTATTAGTGTACGAGATAGGGTGCATGACGGTGCCAAAATGGGTGGCACTTCGTATCGTGTACCTTGTGAAACAGTGGCTCCCGGTAGCGAGGTTGCTGAAGAAAATATGTGCATCATTGAATCCATGCCTGTAAAATCGTTAATTACCTACCCCAAAAGCGGCGCGCTCGTTGCCCTTGGCCGTACCATTACCATAAATGGGCATGCATGGGCTGGAGAGTTAGCGGTACAACGCGTTCAATATTCCTTAGATTTTGGAAGTAGCTGGCAAGATTGTGAACTTGAAAAACCTGTAAATAGATTGGCTTGGCAGCATTTCAAAACCGAAGTATCCTTTTCTAAAAAAGGGTATTACGAGATTTGGGCAAAAGCAACGGATAGCCAAGGAAAGAGTCAGCCCATGGTATTACCCGGCTGGAATCCCAAGGGGTATCTTAACAATGCCTGTCATAGAATTGCGATAAAAATCGTGTGAGATGCAAGAAGATAATCGAAAACAAATAAAGCATCTTGCCAACCTATTCACCGTTTTTGGAGTGTTACTTTTCTTTTTTGCAGGAGCCCTCTTGTATTTAAAAAATTCTCCTGAAACCCTGCATTCATTGACCACAGAAGAACTTGTTCCAGTAAACGACTCTACTTTTATAGAGTTGGATAAAGAAACCATATTGGCCTCAGGATTCATAGACGACCTAGGGGTATCACAGGTAATTCAAAATTGCACCCAATGCCATTCTGCCAAATTAGTTACCCAAAACAAATTAAGTGAAGAAGGATGGAAGGCGACCATCCGTTGGATGCAAGCTTCTCAAAATCTCTGGGATTTAGGATCCAACGAAGAACGAATTATAGCTTATCTCGCTAAAAATTACGGGCCAGAAAGTAAAGGAAGGCGCGAAAATCTGACTGACATAACCTGGTATGAATTAGAATAAGTATGGAAGTGTATTGGGATGCATTTGTAAGAGGCTTTAGTGGAACCGTTGGTTACACCTGGAAATCCATGTTATTTGAAGTGCCTTGGTATAAGAACTATTTCTGGGGATTGGTAGGAATCTCTCTAGCTGTATGGCTTCTGGAAATTCTCTTCCCCTGGCGAAAAAATCAAGGGGTGTTTCGGAAGGATTTCTGGTTGGACTTTGGCTATATGTTTTTTAATTTTTTCGTTTTTGCCATCGTTATCCAAGGGGTATACAATATGCTAGAAGTAAGTTTTGCCAGCATAGGCATTACTGCCCAAAGTCTCTCCCTTATTCCACTCTCAGATTGGCCCGTTTGGAGCCAATTATTGGTATTCTTTGTTTTACTAGACTTTGTGCAGTGGCTTACCCATATTGCGCTGCATAAGTTCCCTATTTTATGGCGTTTTCATCAAGTACACCATAGCGTTAAAGAAATGGGATTTGCAGCTCATCTCCGCTATCATTGGATGGAAAACATCCTCTACAAACCTTTAAAAACTATTGGCGTTATGCTTTTGGGAGGTTTTGAACCAGAACAGGCCTACATTGTGCACTTTATGGCTATTGCTATTGGTCATCTTAACCATGCCAACATAAAATTGAGCTATGGCCCGCTAAAGTATTTTTTAAACAATCCCGTAATGCACTTATACCATCATTCATATACCCTTCCTTCGGGTAAATTTGGCGTTAACTTTGGCATTAGTCTTAGTCTTTGGGATTATTTATTTAATACACATCATGTTCCCGAAGACAGCGGAACCATTCCTCTGGGGTATCCCGGTGATGAAAAAATGCCAGCAAGTTTTTGGAAACAACTCCTGCATGGTTTTACTACAAAGTAGGGGTAAAATTAGGCCTTTACTACCTTGATTAATTCATGAGAAGGTACTACTCCAGATTGTCTCCAAGCCACTTTACCCTCTTTAAAAAGCATTAGCGTTGGTACGCCGCGTACTTGGTATTTGGCTGCCAAGGCTTGGTTCTTATCTACATCTATTTTAATAATTTTTACCTGGTCTCCAAGTTGCGCCTTTACCTCGTCTAATATGGGCATCATGGTTTGACAAGGGCCACACCAGGTCGCGAAAAAATCGACCAAAACGGGTCTATCTCCTTCAATAATCTCTTTTAATGTTGCCATACTTGTTGGTCGTTTAAAGCCCCCTTTGCTTTCATTGGTTAGTAACTTTAAAGAATAGTTCACTCCCCATCCGTGGAGGTATAGAGTTATAACAAGGTTCCATAGTTTTTACCTGAAGGGGTTCTGAAAAATACCCTAAATATTCTTCTTTAGAGCCTCCAAAAGGGGGACCGCTTTTTAGAGGAAAAGTAAAAAGTACCCCAGCTAAAGTTCCTCCCCCAGCTAATAGCTCTTTCATTTTTTCTCCATAGGCGGGGCGTAGACTTGGGTCCAAAGCACAAAAGAAAGTCTGTTCTAGAATTAAATCCCACTGCCCTTGAAGAGTAAAAAAATCCTGCACTATAAACTGTTCCTCCGGAAATTCTGGAAACCGCTTTAAGAAATTATCCTTAGCAGTTGCTGCTAGGTCTACCACAAATGTATTTTCAAAACCTTGTTTAAAAGCATATTCCGCTTCATAGGCATTGCCCCCACCCGGAATAAGAATCTTAATAGAACGGTCTTCTAATTGATCCAAATAGGTCCTTAATGGTGTGGAAACTTCGCCAATATCCCAACCCAAACGATGCTCTTGGTAACGAGAATCCCAATACGTGGCATCTAGAGATTGGCTCATTCTTCGGTTACCCAATCGTTATAGCCCCCCGAATAATCATAAATCTCCGCAAACCCTTCTTCCTTTAATAACAAAGCCGCGCGATTACTTCTGCCTCCCATTTTACAATAGAGATACACTGGTTTTGACTTGTCTAACTCCTGTATTTGGTCTAAAAATGCGGCGTTATCAATGATGTTGAAGTTAAGTGCATCATCAATATGTCCAGAAGCATATTCTTCTTGGGTACGCACGTCTATGAGCTGCACATCTTTTCCAACCACCTTTTCTTTAATTACTGTTTTCGTAACCACGGTGATTTTAGTTTCTGTCTGTTTTTTACAAGAGATTCCTAGTACTAAGACAAGTGCACAAAGAAGATACTTTTTCATGATGTTTTGGATATTCGGCCTATGGCGCAACTTACAAAAGATTTTGCTTGCGTAAAGGCAGAATTAGAAGCGGTAACTTCAGGATACCCTAAACTGGCCAAACGACTTTTAATTATTGCTAGCGTAGTTTCTGTAGGATATACCACAGAAACCGTTCCCTGGTCAATGGCCACATTTTCCACCTCGACGTTCTCTAAGACATTTAATTTATTAATGAGGGTGTTTGCGCAGCCCTCACATTTAATATTCTGAAGCCTTAGTGTAGTTTTCATTTTAAGACTTTGATGAAGTAGGACACACAAAATCAGTTGTGGGAATCCCCGCTTTTTTAATAGCAGCGAATCCTCCGGCAACATCTACCAGGTTATGAATGCCCCTGCTTTTTAATATGGAAGCAGCAATCATACTTCGGTAGCCTCCGGCACAATGTACGTAGAACGTAGTTTCTTTAGGAAATTCTGCCAAATGATCGTTTAGAAAATCTAAGGGTGTAAGCTGTGCACGCTCTAAATGCTCAGCGTTGTATTCTGATTCTTTCCTAACATCAAATACTGGTGCATTTGCTTGCACTTGTTCTGCAAAAGAAGTTGCATCTACACTCGCCACCTGATCGGTTTCTTTACCAGCGGCTGACCATGCCTCAATACCTCCTTTTAAATAGCCAATGGTTCCATCAAAACCAACTCTTGAAAGTCGCGTAATGGTTTCCTCTTCTTTTCCTTCGGGAGTAATTAGTAGTATGGGCTGTTTTACATCGGCAATGAGTGCGCCCACCCAAGGGGCAAAACTTCCATTAAGGCCTATAAAAATCGATCTTGGCACATGCGCTTTTGCGAAATCGTCTTGATGCCGTACATCTAAAACTACGGCCGCGGTTTCATTGGCAGCAGTTTCAAAAGCATCTGGAGAAAGTGCGACGGCGCCTCTCGCTAAAACCTCGCCGATATCATCATATCCTTCCTTGTTCATTTTTACATTTAGCGGAAAATACTGTGGAGGTGGCAACAATCCATCTGTAACTTCTTTTATAAATTCTTCCCGAGTCATATCTGCTCGTAAAGCGTAATTCATTTGTTTTTGATTGCCAAGGGTATCTACCGTTTCCTTCATCATGTTCTTTCCACAAGCAGATCCAGCACCATGTGCAGGATATACCACTACATCATCCGCAAGAGGCATGATTTTTTCTCGAAGACTATCAAACAAAGTACCAGCTAACTCTTCTTGTGTCATGCTGGCGGCTTTTTGTGCCAAATCTGGCCTTCCTACATCGCCTAGGAAGAGGGTGTCCCCACTAAATATGGCATGATCCTTACCATTGGCATCTCTTAATAAATACGTAGTACTTTCCATAGTGTGCCCTGGCGTATGTAACACAACCAAAGAAATGGCACCTAACTTAAATTCTTGCCCGTCTTTAGCGATGATAGCATCAAAAGAAGGGTTGGCCATTGGTCCATAAATAATTGGAGCGCCCGTCTCTTTTGAAAGCGTTACGTGGCCACTTACAAAATCTGCATGGAAATGGGTTTCTAAAATGTATTTAATAGTTGCATTATCACGTTTGGCGCGATCTAAATAAGGCTGTATTTCGCGCAATGGATCAATAATTGCAACTTCTCCTTCACTCTCTATGTAGTAAGCCCCTTGGGCAAGACATCCAGTATAAATTTGTTCAATGTTCATTCCTCTCAATTATGATTCAAAAGTAATTGTATCGTTTTAAAGAAAAGGTAACCTTTGTCACATTATGGCAATTTATTTGTGTTGCAAGGACACCTTCTCTTGAATAGCGGTTCGCGCTATTTTAGCTCTACTATCTTCATAAGCTTCTGCAGTACGGACGTAAATATTTTCCTGTCCAATAAGTTCAATAAGCCCACTTTTCTTTAAGATATCTCTAATTGGACCAATGGCTCCTGCCATCTTAAAGACGATATTCTTTTCTTTTAATCGATGAATAAGCGTATGCAATTGTTTCGCAGCTGTATCATCTAAATACGTAATGGGTTCTGCATTTAATATGACATACCGAAGGTTAGGCCCTTTTTTATCAATTTGTTTCTCGATAGTTCTCTTGAAGTAATGGATGTTTGCAAAAAAGAGCTGTGCATCAAAACGAATCATAAGAATTTCGTCTAATACTTCTACATCTTCACTAAACCGATCTACATTCTTAAAATAATCCATCCCATGAATCTTACCTAAAATTGCTACGTGCGGCTTAGAAATTCTGTACACCAGCAGCACTAAAGAAAACAATACCCCAAAAATGATTCCTTGGGAAATCCCAATGAGTAAGGTGGTAAAAAAGGTGACGGTGAGGAGTATAAATTCGTCTTTTTGTTGCCTAAATAATTGTCTGGGATATTCAAAATCTATCAAGCCATAAACAGCCACCAAAATAATGGCCCCTAGTACCGCTTTGGGGAGGTAGTAAAAGAAGGGTGTTAAAAAAAGTAGTGTCCCTCCTACCACAAGAGCACTAATAATAGAAGCTACCCCAGTTTTTGCACCTTCTTCCACATTTACAGCAGTTCTTGAAAGTCCTGCATTGGTTGGAAAAGATTGAAAAAAGGATCCTATCACATTCGAGAATCCCAGTGCTCGTAATTCTTGATTGGGTCGAGTAAAGGATTCGTTTGACTTTTCCTCAACCGCTTTTGCTATGGTCATGGCCTCTGCAAAGGCGATAAATGCAAGAGCTAAGGCCGTGGGAAGGGCCGTTATGAGTTGTTCAAGTTGGATCTCTGGCACTACAAAACCAGGCAATCCTTTAGGAAGGGTTCCTAGAATATGTACATCCGTATCATTGACCATGAAAAAATAAATACCGATGATGGACAAGATTACCACCACCATGGCTGCAGGCAACTTGCGGTGCAGTCTTTTAAGCCCGACTATTACGAGAATGGCACCAATGCCTATCGCCAAATCATATCCGTTGGTTTGCCCAATATTTTGAACAATAGCCACCAAAGTTTTAAAGGTGCCTATGGTTTCTAATTCTAATCCAAAGACATATTTAAGTTGACTAATTGCGATAACCAGGGCGGCGGCAGAGGTAAAACCACTAACTACTGGCCGTGACAAAAAATTAGCCAAAAAGCCCATTCTTAAAAACCCCATGAGTAATTGTAATACTCCTACCAACAAGGCTAAAAAGAGCGCCATGGAGATATAAGCTTCGATATTGGCCAACTTCATTGCCGCTAGACTTGAGGCGACAATTAAGGAGTCCAAGGCTACTGGACCAACTGCCAGCTTTCTGCTGGAGCCAGTAAAAGCATATAAGAGGTTAGGGACTAAAGCTGCATATAAACCATAAACTGGAGGCAAGCCGGCTATTAGAGCATAAGCCATCCCTTGAGGTATGAGCATGACTCCTACGGTAAGGCCCGCAGAAATATCGCCTGCAAAAAAGGACCGTTTGTAATTAGGAAGCCACTGCAGTATGGGTAAATACTTCTTTAACACAGCTACAAAGGTAAACAGCTTTTTATGCTTTTTAGGTAACCGGTGTTACCAACTATAAATTAAGCAACTCTATGGCATTTCGATGCAAGCGAATATGTCCTAGTTGTTCTAACTTTTTTAGGAGTCGAGACATCACCACTCGTGAGCTATGTAAATCGTCTGCTATTTGCTGATGGGTTACTTGAATGGTACTTGTTTTTGAAATGCGCGCCTTTCCTTTTAAATAGTCTACCAGACGTTGGTCCATGTTATGAAAGGCAATACCATCTATGGTGTGCAATAATTCATTAAGTCGGTTGTGGTAGCTTTCAAAAACAAAATTTCGCCAACTACGATATTTCGAAATCCATTCTTCCATCTTCCGGATAGGAACTAGAATGAGCGAAACATCGGTTTCTGCAATGGCTCTTATCTCGCTTTTGGTATCTCCTAAGCAGCAGGCCATCGTCATGCTACAAGTATCTCCGCGTTCTAGATAATAAAGCAATAACTCGTCGCCATCTTCATCTTCTCGTAAGATTTTAATCACCCCAGAAATTAACAGTGGTATTCCTTTTACATACGCTCCAATATCCATGATTTTTTCTCCTTCTGAAAAAGTCATGGCAATACCCTCCTGCTCTATCTCTAGTAAAAGAGGTCTCTCAAAAAAATCCTTAAAACTGTCTTTAAGCGCTTCCATCGCTCAAAGATACTCAGGAAAGTTGCAATGGCAGTCTAGTAAGGCGCTTCCCTGTGAGACGGAAAACAGCATTGGCTATTGCCGCAGCGATTGGCCCTAATGGGGGTTCCCCAACCGGTCCTGGCGTATCTTTTCCTTGTAAGAGCACCACATCTATGTCCTTAGGGGCGTGTTTCATTAAAGCCATGTTGTAAGGCCCATAAATTACGGGACGTAGTTCACCATCTTCTACAAACATCTCTTCATGCATGGCGGCACTTATTCCCATAATCACACATCCCTCACACTGCGCTTTTACCTGATCTGGATTCACGGCCAACCCTGGGTCCAAAGCTACAGTCACCTTGTGTACCACAATTGTAGCATCCTCAATAGATACTTCCGCTACTTGAGCACAAGGCGTTCCTGCATCAATGGATGCTGCCAAGCCCATGGCCCTGCCATTTTTCACTTCTTCGGTATACCCTGATTGTTGTACCGCTGCTTCAATTGTCGCTTTGAGTCGGGCTCCAATAGGATCGTCCCCTATTTGTTCCGTTCTAAAGCTAGCGGCATTCTTTTTGGCCGTAATGGCCATATGATCCATAAAGCTTTCTATGGCAAAGGTGTTTGCCAAAAGACCAAGACTGCGCCACCAACTAGTTGCAAACGGTAGCGGAACATGCCAGTAGACGGTGCGGTAATTGGGCACCCCTGTATATTGAATAAAACCACCACGGATGGCACCTACATCGGCTCCCAACACAGTAGGCGCAAAACTGGGGACTAATACAGAACCATTGCCCACATTGCCACTTACAAAGTGATGTTCCAAACCTGTTAGCAAGCCACTATCATCTAATTTTCCTTTTAACACATGGTGGGTAGGTGGCCGAAACATATCATGTTGAAACTCTTCTTTTCTAGAGAAAAAATATTTTACGGGTTGCCCCACTGCTTTCGATAAAACCGCAGCTTGTACGGCATGAGGGGTATGCAATCTTCTCCCAAATCCTCCTCCTAAGTAGGTGGGGATAACATTGACAGATTCTTCTTCTAATCCAAGGCGCTCTGCGACTTCTTTCCTGGTAATTCCAATCACCTGGGTAGAAATCATAATCGTGGCTTCCTCATCTTTAACAGATGCCAGCACCCCATTGGGTTCTAGTTGCGCATGGGCCCCAATCGGGGAACGAAATTCCATGATTTCGGCTTCTGCATCTTCTAGAGCAGAACCTTCTTTCTGTATAATAGTTGTCTTTCCATTTCCAACGGTCATTAGCGCTTCTAAATCTGCTTGCTGCAAATTATTTGGAGCTTCCCAAGTAACCGCTATGGCATTTTTGGCATTTT
Source organism: uncultured Croceivirga sp. (assembly GCA_964601965.1). Classification (GTDB taxonomy): domain Bacteria; phylum Bacteroidota; class Bacteroidia; order Flavobacteriales; family Flavobacteriaceae; genus Croceivirga. The sequence goes on along the minus strand of CAZRPJ010000042.1, from coordinate 11,379 downwards.
CAGCTTCCTGAAAAGAGCGCGCAACAACCCCCACGAAATCTTCCTCTTCTACAATTTTTACTACTCCGGGCATGCCAGCGGCTTTCGTAGTATCTGCACTAATAAAGCGTGCCCCAATTTTATCCGGACGCACTACAGCGCCATACAGCATCCCTTCCATTTCTGCATCCATCCCAAACATAGGAGCACCATAAACCTTGTCTTCTAAATCTACTCTTGGAACCGGTTTCCCAATGTATTTATAGGTACTTAAGGGTTTTAATGGGGGTACTTCCACCTCTGGCCAATCTACCACTCCTTCCGCTACCGCAGCATAGGAAAGTGTTTGCCCACTCCCTGAAACCATCCCATCCTTGCATGTTACAGCTGTTTCTGGGATTCCTAATTTTCTGGCACCCTCTGCTTTTAGCATTTCGCGCATGGTAGCCGCTAATTCACGTAAGGGTTGCCAAAGGCCTGATACGGAAGTGCTTCCACCAGTACTCAGCCCATCTATGTTCCCTGTAGCAGTAGCGGCATGAACCACCTTGATCATTGCAATAGGTACTTCAAGTTCGTCTGCTGCCATTTGGGCAAAACTTGTAAAGGAACCCTGCCCCATTTCTACTTTGGGCGAATGCAAAAGGATCGTATTGTCTTGTAAAATTTCGAACCAAATCATAGGAGAATTGGTATCTCCCATATACGCCATTTCCATGGTATTGGCCATCTCCAAAATACCTCTTCGGATGGGGTTTCTAAATACATAAGCGCCAACGGCCAAAACACCTGCTGTTCCTAATCCACCGCGCACTAAAAATTTACGCCTTGAAATCTTTTTCTTCGCTGCCATCACTTAAGAGTTTTTTGATTCGGGTTCTTCAGTAGTAGGAGTCAACGCTGCAGCACGATGAATGGCTTTACGCATTCTGTAATAGGTGCCGCAACGACAAATGTTGACAATATTCTGGTCAATATCTTCATCCGAAGGGCTTGGATTTTTAGCTAAAAGTGCAGCAGTTGCCATCATAAAACCTGGCTGACAATAACCACATTGAGGGACCACTTCTTCAATCCATGCTTGTTGTACAGGGTGCGGATTTTCTTTATCTCCTAATCCTTCAATGGTGGTAATTTTCTTTCCGTCTGCAAATTTTACTGCATACGAGCAAGAACGCACGGCAGCGCCATCTACATGCAAAGTACAGGCACCACAGGCAGCTTTCCCACATCCAAATTTTGTTCCTTTAAGATTTAATAGATCCCGAACTACCCATAAGAGCGGCATATTCTCATCGGCCACCTCGACTGTTTCCAGGGATCCATTAATTTCAAATGTAATTTTCATAGGTATTTTTATTTCGTAGGTATTTTATGTCCGCTTTTAAACCAAAGCGTTACTGCTTCCCTGTATTCCTCTAAAGGTACAGGAGGCACTTCTCTTACTACACCTTCTGCATTCACTCCTGGGTTCCATGCCCAAAGAACTAATTCGTGTTCCGTAAGATGGTGCAGGGTTTCTTCGGGAGTTCGCCCTCCGTTGCGCTCAGGATCCATCATGGAAGCGGCTATTTCGTAACGATCTAATCCTTCCCAACGCATAGAATGCGGTGCTAAAGACCATTCTGGCGCACCCGGAACACCGCTGTAGGAATTGTTTTCAGAGGCATGACAGGTGGTACAATTCGTTGCCTCGTACCCCATATTGGCAATCCCTCGTTTTACACCAAAATAATGCGCATGACGATCATCGCCCTGTTTTGGAACATCATCACTTGGGTGACAATTCACGCAGCGTTGGTGTGTTAAGACGTCCATCATTTTATGAAACGCTTCTGTGGGAGTCATTGCCGTATTATCTGTTGTCGGCAGAGCCACCAGCGTACTGTGTGGTTTTTTGGTTAGTGCTAAGAGACCAAAGACTACCAAAAGCGCTAGCAGCAAAGGAAGGTTTTTAAAACTCATATCTAAAGTGAGTGCTTACTTATTATATCAATAAATGTACAATTTATTTTAATGCATCTCCATGAAGAAGGGTAAAATTATTGCTACTCTTCAAATTAACTAATTGTTATTCTGATTTTTATAATTATTAACGACATGGTTATGGCTACCTTACGTTTGTGCAAAAAACTGAATCTCATTTGGTGTTTTCCAAAAAGGATATTAATTTTATAGTGATTACTCACTTAAATTGGAGAAAAAACAAAAAATAGTGCTTTCCGCACTTGAACTATTCGCTACGCATGGGTACAATGGCGTATCTACCAGCAAGATTGCAAAGCACGCTGGCGTCTCCGAAGGGCTTATTTTTCGCCATTACGCCAACAAACAAGGGCTCTTAACAGTAATTCTGGCACAAGCATTTGAAAAAGCAGCCATTTTATATGCCCCCATTATAACAGAACAGGATCCTTTGGAGGTTTTAAGCAAAGCCATTAAACTACCTTACACTGTAGATGAAAGCGAATACCATTTCTGGAAACTTCAATTTAAGTTGAAATGGGAATTAGAAATTAGCGGTCGGGAAAAAATGCAACCTTTTATTGACAAGCTTACCTGGGCACTCACTGAATTGGGCTTCGACGACCCTAAAAACGAAGCTGAACTACTCAATTATACATTGGAAGGTATCGCCGGTGGGGTATTGCGTGAAGGATTAGCCTCCCAAGAGTCGCTTATTCATTTTCTCCTAAAAAAATACACGAAAAGCGACCATTAATAAGCAAGCGGTTTGTTAGCGAAACGAAGAATCCCTGATAATTAGGTGGGTTTTAATTTCAATGGTTTTGGTGCGCATATCTTCCGCAGGATTCTCTATCTCTTCTATGAGACATTTTAAAGCAGTTCGCCCAATTTTTTCGCCTGGTTGATCTACGGTTGATAGTGATGGACTTATAATGGTAGAATGCATGGAGTTACTAAAACCGACTACTGCAATTTCTTCAGGGATCTTAATTTTAAATTTGTTTAAAGCTTTTATCACTCCGATTGCAGAGCTATCTGTAATAGCAAAAACTGCATCCGGGCGGTTTCTTAAACTCAGAAGCATATGTGCCATAGCCCGGCCCTTTTCCATAGAAATATCTTCCGTACTCAGCACTATTTTTTCATCGAACGGAATATTGTAATCTTTTAAAGCCTTTAAATATCCAGCATAGCGCTTTTCTGAATTATAGGAATTCTCTGTTTCCTTTATGATTGCTATGCGCTTTTTTCCTGTATTAATTAAATGTTCCACTGCGGTATAGGCAGCTACTTCTTCATCAATCACCACCTGAGTACACGGAATTTTATCGGACACTTTATCAAATAAAACCACTGGGATGCGTTGCATGGTTTTAAGTATATCATTTATGGATTTGGTACGCCTCGCCAGTGCCATTAGAATTCCTTCGGCCCCAAATTGCAAAATGGTTTGCAGCATATCGGCCTGCTTTTTCTCATCGTTTTTAGATTCGCAAATAATAATGCGGTAGCCCAATTTCTCCCCTTCATCTAAAATGCCTTTTAAAATAGTAGTGGTAAAATAATGAGAAACATTTGGGACAATTACTCCTAAGATATGCGTATGGTGCGTTCTAAATCCCTTTGCAAAAAGATTTGGCACATAATTTAGCTCTTTCGCGAGCTGTTGCACGCGCTTCTTTGTTGCTGCACTAATATCCGGGTGATTGTTAAGTGCTCTGGAAACAGTTGACACAGAAAGGTTTAACTCGCTAGCCAATCCTTTCAGGGTAATATTCTCTCTTCGTTGGTTCATTCTACAGCACCTTTTAAGCTTAATATTTCTGAAAATTAAAAATTGCAAACGTTTTCGCAATCGTTTGCATTGTTTTTTCGCAATTTTTTTGCAGAATGATTGCGATACTACTATAAATTCATTTCAAAATTAACCGATTCGTTAAAACTAACTCGTTAATCGATTCACTATTCTTACGTATTATGAAAAAATTTGTTTTTGCGGTAGTGGCCTTATTTTGTATTAGTAATGTCGTTGCTCAAACCGAGATTTCAGGTTCGGTAAAAGATGCCGCCGGGGTGCCCATCTTAGGAACCAATGTTGTCATTGTGGGAACCACGGAAGGGACCACAACAGACTTTGACGGGAATTTTGTTCTCACAACCAATACCAGTGGGAGTCAAACAATTCGCTTTTCTTTTATAGGATTTACCTCTGTTGATGAAACAGTTACCCTAAATGGAAGTCCTATTACTTTAGAAATTGTTTTAGAAGAAAGTGGCCAACAGTTGGATGAAGTAGTAATCTCTGCTTCCACCACCTTTAGATCACAGAAACAGGCACCATTATCTATTAGCTCTAAAAAGATTGCCGAAATCACAAAACTTTCTGCCAATAGCCAGGCAGACATTTTAAGAGATGTTCCAGGGATCACTGCAGAAGGTGGTGGTGGTGAAACGGCAACCAACCTATTTGTTCGTGGTCTTCCTTCTGGGGGTCAGTATGTATTTAATCCGCTTCAATACGATGGAATGCCTTTAATGAGCACCTTTGGTCTTAACTCGTCTGCACATGACGTTTATGCGAGACCTGATATTGGCTTTAAAGGCGTAGAATTTGTACGTGGTGGTGCAGCCGTACTTTACGGTGCTGGATCTGTTGCTGGTCTTATTAACTATACCAGTAAAACAGGTGACACCAATCCTGGCAATGTTATTAACGTTGAATGGGGTAGCCGTGGGCGTTTAAAAACAGATTTCTACACCGGCGGTAAAATGGGTGGTGAAGATTCCAATACATTTTATGCCTTTACAGGATTTGTACGTAAAGATGACGGCCCCATAGAAACTGGATTGCCTACTAGAGGGGTGCAGTTTAGAGGAAATATCAAAAAGCGTTTCGAAAAAGGAACCTTTACCTTACATGGTCAATATATAGATGATAAAGCCCAATTCTTTTTACCGCTCCCGCTCGACGGAGATTCACGAGAGCGTATTGCCGGCAATGATGGCGACGCTGTAGAGCAGCTACTTTCTGGAGAATTAGCAGAGACCTCTTTTTTAACTCCGGGGGGCGTTTATAAAAGCCCTATTGAAGATGGTGTGTCTACCAAAGGAGGGTATTTAATGGGAGATTTTGTGTACAATTTTAGTGATCAGGTAAGCTTTAAATCCAAAATACGTTACGCCAATTACCAACACAATTTCGCCTTGTATGTTGGTGGTAATGGTACTTTTGGCAACCCTCTTACCCTCTCTAACTATATCGCTCAAGTGGCCCCAGGGAATACTGGATTCTCAGCAACCTATCAAGGTGGGAGTGGTGCAGAAATTAATGGGAATGACTTGGTAGTAGAGAACTTGCATGTAGACCGTCTGCGCCCTATGACCGATTATTCCGGAGATGCCAATCTTATCTTTAGAACAGACAACAGAGAACACACCTTTACTTTTGGTACCTATATGGCACGTACGGATGCTGAAGACGTGAATTGGCAATATCGTGTGCTTTCCGAATTTAATAACAATCCTAGGCTCGTGAATTTAAGTTATACTGATGCCGGTGGAAATAATGTGGTATACTCCGAAGGTGGATTATACAATAGAATAGGGATGACTTCGAACCGTTTTCTCTCTCAAAGCAGAACCGCTTTCTATGTAACGGATGAGATGATTTTTGATCGTTGGAGATTTGATGTTGGGTTGCGTGTAGAATCTACAACAGGAACCTTTAATAACGGTGGTTTAGAAGAAAGCCAGGTGTATGACAATCCAGATTTAACAGCGGAATTGGCCAATGTTCGTTTTGCAGACGGAAGCTTTACCACCGCAGAAATTAACGCTACCGATTGGGCTATTTCCTTGGCTGGTTTGTATGAACTCACCGAATCTACCAATTTATATGCAAACTTCTCTCGTGGATTCTTCTGGCCACAGCAACGCGGTTTTGTACCAACACCAGGGATTCGCGAATCTAATTATGAAGGTGAAACTATTATACAAGGGGAGGCTGGAGCCAAGTTTGGGACCTCTAAATTCTCTGGATCTATTGCAGGATACTACGTGACCTTAAGAGACAGAATTAGAATTGACCAAGCCATTGTAAACGGCCAATTAGAAGATCAGGCAAGAAGTGAGCAAACCACCTCTACTCTTGGTTTAGAAGCCTCTTGGTTGTACCGATTTGATGACAATTTTAGTCTTAACGGAACAGCTACGTACCAAAACCATGAGATTACAAAAAATGAAACCACTAACCTATTAACTGGAGAAGTCACTACCATTAATGAAGGCAATGAGATAGGAAGACAACCTAATTTCTTAGGTAGCTTAGGTCTAAACTATGACGACCGAAAGTTCGATGCCAATTTTACGCTAAACCATACCGGTAACAAATTCACAGATGATGGAAACAACGTCGAATTAGATGCAATCACCATCGCAAGACTAGGTGCTGGGTATACGTTTAGAGTAGAAGAAGAAAGCTCGGTGCGCCTTGGGTTCTCTGTCTTCAATTTATTTGATAGCGAAGGCCTTACCGAAGGAAACCCAAGAGCTGGGATTGGCGGTCAGGTAGATGATGGAGAATTCTTTTTTGGAAGACCTATTCTACCAAGAAGATTCTTCTTAACCGCTACATTTAATTTTTGATTATTAGCGAATTAGTTTAAGTTAGTTTAATCAAGTTACATGCTGGTCGGATGGTTGTTGGCGGCCAGCATGTTTTTAAGGTATAGTACACAATGAAAGACGCTTTTCTTAATAAAGCCAAGGAGATTCTCAATAAAAATTATCAAGAAGGTGGGTTTACCATTCCTAGCGAAGGGCTGTATCCTTTTCAATGGAAATGGGATGCAGGCTTCATAGCTCTAGGCTGGGCTCACTTTGATATTGAAAAAGCAAAAACCGAACTCGAAACCTTATTTAAAGCGCAATGGGGCAATGGTTTTGTACCGCACATTGTTTTTCATAATGATAGTGACACCTATTTTCCAGGCCCAGACTTTCACGAATCAAGACTTCATCCTCAATCAAGTAAAAAGGTACGTTCAACTGGGATGACACAACCTCCGGTCTTCGGGTTTGTGCTGGAATATCTTTTAAAAATTGCCAAAGACAAGGAGGGGATGTTGCAGTTCATCGCAGGAATAATTGATAAGGTGTACGATAATCACGTCTATTTTTATGAGCACCGAGACATCCAAAAAGAAGGACTAGTTTATATCTATCACAATTGGGAATCAGGTACGGACAACTCTCCTATTTGGGATGATATTTGGGAAACTATGAATCCGCCAGAATATACTTTTGAACGGAGAGATACCACCCACGTAGATCCCGCCCAACGACCCACTAAAAGAGAGTATGATCATTATTTATACCTCATTGATATTGCTAAAAAATACAATTATGACGATGCTAAAATTGCCGAACACTCGCCGTTCTTAGTACTCGACCCGCTCTTTAATGCAATTTTAATTCGTTCTAATACCGCGCTCATTGAATTGTACAAGCAGTTAGGAGGTAATGAAGAAAAGATTTTATACCTCCAGCAAAAGCAAGCCTTGAGTATCGCTTCCTTTAATGACAAACTTTACAATGAAGAATTGGGCGCTTATGTTCATTATGACCTTAGAAATAAAAAACAGCTGCCCTATATCTGTTCTTCTTCTTTTGTGCCTTTATTTTCCGAAGTACCCAACAAAGAACGCGCACAAGCTTTAGTACAAACTTTGACTACAAAATTTGGCGGGGAAGCCCGTTATTTGTGTGCCTCTTTTGATCCTACCCATGAGCGTTTTAACCCTAGAAAATATTGGCGAGGTCCAGTATGGATTAATCTAAATTGGATGCTGTATCAAGGATTAAAAGCACAAGGCTACATGGAATTAGCCCAACAAGTAAAGGAAGATGCTATGGCTTTGATTGAGCAATTTGGCTTCTTCGAATATTTTGATTGTAGAAAAGAGAATCCAGACACCCATAACAACGGGTACGGTGGAGATAACTTTTCCTGGAGCGCCGCATTGTATATAGACTTAGCACTAGAAAGTGAATAACTAATATCCTTAGTACATGGATTTTTCAACGGATTACATTTTGGAGAATACCATGGTACGTTTAGAACCTTTAGATGAAACCCACATTCCCCAATTAGTACATTTTGGGAATGAAACGGCTATTTGGACGTATTTCCTAGGAAGATCGAATGGGGCAGCGAACCTTAAGGGCTACATTGAAGACGCCATAAAACACCGACTTCTACACAAAGAATATCCCTTTGCAGTATTTGATAAGCGAACGAAGGCCTATGCTGGAAGTACGCGTCTGTTTGATTACTCAAGCTTAATAAAGAACATCCGATTAGGCTATACTTGGTACGGAAAGGCCTTTCAAGGTACTGGCTTAAACAAAAATTGTAAATTTCTACTTTTTGAGTTTGCTTTAGAAACCTTAGGAATGGAACGAGTAGGTCTCGGCGCACATTCCGAAAACACTCGAAGTATCGCAGCCATGAAAAGTGTGGGCTGTTCCGAAGAGGGCTGTTTAAGAAACCTTTTTCCTAGCGTACAAAACGCTGGCCGGGCAGATGGTGTGCTCTATGGCATCACTCGAGACGATTGGATAAACGGCTACAAAAACCAACTAAAACAAAAATTATGAACGCATTAGACTACACCATCATCGTAGTATACCTCATAGGCTTTCTAGGCATTGGGTACCTTTTTAAAGAAAATAAAAGTTCAGGAGATTATTTTTTAGGAGGTCGAAGCATGGGGTGGTTGCCCTTAAGTTTATCAACCATGGCTACCCAGTTATCAGCCATAAGTTTTATCTCTGCACCTGCATTTGTGGGTTTAAAAGAAGGAGGAGGCTTGCAATGGTTAACCTACGAATTTGGGGTGCCTCTGGCTATGGCCTTTTTAATGGTTGCTCTTATTCCAACACTCTATCAATCCGGTATTGTAAGTGTTTATGAATATTTAGAAAAACGGTTTGATGCCTCTTCTAGACTCTTAATAAGCTTTGTTTTTCAAATAAGCAGATCTGTAGCAACGGGGGTTATGGTGTATACTATGGCATTGATATTACAAGCGACGGTAGGAGTAGATTTTTGGATTTCTATTCTAATAATTGGTGTAATTACCCTGGTCTATTCATTTCAAGGGGGTATGAAGGCTGTGATTTGGGGAGATGTCATTCAAATGGTCATTTTGTTTTTAGGCATCATCATATGTTTAATTTATGGCCTAAGTGAATTAGGCGGGTTCGATAACTTTTTAACGCATGTGGATAAAGACCGCTTAACCGCAGTAGATTTCTCTAAATGGGGCTTCAATAACGCCGATAAGCAAGATGAATTTGGTTTTTGGCCCATGATCATTGGGGGCTTTTTTCTGTACGCTTCTTATTATGGTACAGATCAAACACAATCGCAACGCCTGTTATCCGCAAGCGGAATGCCAACCATTAAAAAATTACTTCTCGCCAATGGATTGTTCCGTTTTCCATTAACGCTTACCTACTGTATTATGGGATTGGTATTAGGAACCTTACTTATTCAAGATATTGGTTTTCAGGAGCTCATGGATACCACCTACCAAAACAACATTGGGTCTTTAGAAGGGAAAAAAGCAGACCTTATGGTTCCCGTGTTCATTTTAAAATACCTACCCAATGGGGTCATTGGAATCTTAATTGTCGCTATTATGTCTGCCGCCATGTCTTCTTTAAGTTCAACCGTTAATTCACTCTCTGCCGTAACCATGGAAGATTTTGTAAAACGATTTAAACCTTCCATGTCTGACAAGACCTATGTTTTAAACTCCCGTCTAATATCACTTTTCTGGGGGGTGGTCTGCCTGTTTTTTGCCTTTTTCGCTGGGAATATTGAAGGAACGGTCATTGAAGTAATTAATAAAATTAGTTCCGTTTTTTATGGACCCATTCTAGCAGTTTTTATACTGGCCATCTTAACTAAGAAAACCCATGCTCTAGGGGCCAATATTGGTATTGTGTGTGGCGTACTTTTTAATATGTATCTCTGGTTGTATGTGCCTCAAGTATTCTGGTTTTGGTGGAACGCCATTGGTTGTGTGGTCACCGTAGTCATTGCCTTGTTGGTGAGTGCCCTTATAAAACGGCAGGTCAATGAAGGGGTTGCTATTTCTTATTACAGTGCTAAAAAGGAAGTGCTGCTTTTAATAGGATTCTTTTTATTCATCATTGCTTTAAGCATTGCATTACCACAACTACTTCAATAACCAATTATGAAATTTGTCCTCGCGCCAGATAAGTTTAAAGGCTCTCTTAGCGGAAATGAATTCTGTGAGGTTGCAGAGGTAGCCATCCGCAAATTATTTCCAAACGCTATTGTCGTAAAAAAACCTTTGGCAGATGGTGGTGATGGTACTATGGAAGTCGTTCGGGATTATTTAAACGCCAAGGAAATTTCCCTAGCCGTGAGCGGCCCATTGTTTCAAAAAGTAACAGCCTCGTATCTCTATTCTGAAAGACGCAAAGTGGCATTTATTGAAATGTCCGAAGCATCTGGTTATCGGCTTTTACAAGCTCCTGAATTAAACTGCATGAATACCACCACCTTAGGCACCGGTGAATTAATTCTAGATGCGCTCAACCGAGGTGCAAAGGAATTGGTGCTAGGTATTGGCGGAAGCGCTACAAATGATGCGGGTATGGGTATGGCACACGCCTTGGGATATCGCTTTTTAGATGATACTGGACAGGTCCTGCAACCCATTGGCAAGCATTTAAACAGCGTCGCTACAATAGACAACTCACAAATAGATGATCGCTTAAAAGAGCTACAAGTAAAGGTTGCCTGCGATGTAACCAATCCGTTTTACGGGCCAGATGGAGCTGCCTATGTTTACGCTCCTCAAAAAGGAGCATCGGAAGAGGACGTAGCGTTTCTAGATAGTGGTCTCCAACATTTTTCCACAGTGCTAGAACATACGTTTGATTTTAAAGTTCAATCTGTTCCCGGAGCAGGAGCAGCTGGAGGGCTTGGCGGAGGAGCTATTGCTTTCTTAAATGCCTCACTGGATTCTGGTATCGCTATCATTAAAGAAATCGCTCAGTTTGATGAAGCCATCAAAGATGCGCATTGGATCATTACTGGCGAAGGAAAGCTAGACCATCAAACCTTATCCGGAAAAACGATCGCTGGTGTCCTTGAATCTGCTAAAAACCATCAAAAAGATGTAGCTGCTTTTTGTGGAGTGGTCGAATTAACCCTTGAAGAACAAGAGGCTTTTGGCTTAACCTATTGCACTTCTATTTTAAGAGCATTTCAAACCTTGGAGGAAGCTAAAAAAAGCAGCGCTGAAAATCTGGAATTTGCGATTTTCAATTTTTGTAAAGTGCTTAAAAAGGATATGACCTTGCTCTAGAAAATCAAGCGCTTTTTCCAACCAT
>CAZRPJ010000041.1:0-27037 GCA_964601965.1 uncultured Croceivirga sp. | reverse complement strand
ATTTTGAAGAAATTGAATAATCTTTGGGCATTCAAAGCCAGATTATGAAGCTTTCTGTAAAAGCAATTTTAACCCATCTCGCCGTTCTCCTCTTTTTTATTGTGGCCTCTTTGGCCTATTTCTATCCGGTTATTCAAGGGAAAGCCTTGTTTCAATCTGATATTGCGCAATACAAGGGAATGGCCAAAGAACGCAATGATTACAAAGAGGATACCGGTATTGAATCTTACTGGACCAATAGTGCTTTTGGAGGAATGCCTACCTACCAATTAGGCGCAAATTACCCACATGACTATGTAAAAAAATTAGATCGCCTGATACGATTTTTGCCTAGGCCAGCAGATTACCTGTTCTTATACTTTGTAGGATTTTATATTCTTATGCTCTGCATGAAGGTAGATTGGCGCCTGGCCATTTTAGGAAGTTTGGCGTTTGGCTTTTCAACCTACTATATCATTATTTTAGGGGTTGGACACAACGCCAAGGCTCACGCAATAGGCTATTTGCCAATGGTTTTAGGTGGTATATTACTTGTATTTCGTAAAAAATATATTCTTGGATTTCTCCTAACAGCCATTGCCATGGCGTTAGAGATAAGTGCCAATCATTACCAAATGACGTATTATTTTATGCTTCTAGTCTTAGTACTTGGCCTGGTTTATTTAATAGAAGCCATACGCAAGAAGAAATTGAAGCATTTTTTTCTTTCCGTCGCTATTTTAATTGGGGCTGTAATACTAGGAATTGCTACGAATGCCACTGGTATCATGGCAACCAAAGAATATGCAGATTGGAGCACACGGGGGACTTCTGAACTTACCATTAACCCAGACGGAAGCGAAAAAGAAATAAAGACTGGCTTAGATAGGGAATACATTACCCATTACAGTTACGGAATCGTAGAGTCTTTAAATCTATTTGTACCACGCTTATTTGGAGGTTCTAATACAGAAGATCTTGGTAGAGACTCAAAAGCATACGAATTTTTAACCGGTCAAGGTTTGCCACCTTCTAGAGCGTTAGAATTTACAGAAGGCTTGCCATTGTATTGGGGCAAACAACCAGGAGTAGCGGCACCTGCCTACATTGGTGCAGTGGTTTTTTATTTGTTTTTGCTGAGCTTATTTCTAGTGAAAGGAAAAAAGAAATGGTGGTTGTTAGGGGGCGTATTAATTTCATTATTGCTCTCTTGGGGCAAGAATTTTCCAGCGTTCACCAATTTTATGATTGATTATTTTCCGCTCTACAACAAGTTTAGGGCGGTATCTTCCATACAAGTGATTCTGGAATTATGTGTGCCCATTTTGGCGATTATGGGGTTGGTACGTTTGTTTTCTGATAAGGTAAAAAAGAACGAAAAGTTACGTGCAGTACGCTTATCTGGGTTTATTGGATTGGGTTGCATTTTAGGATTATTTCTCATTAAGGGTCTCTTTTCTTTTGAAGGTTTAAATGACGCTACCTACCAACAGTATTTTGGAGAAGAACTCATGTCCATGATCACTAGAGATCGGGAGGCGGTTTATATAAATGATTCCTTTAGAAGTCTAATATTCATTGTATTAACAGCATTGGTCTTATTCCTTGTTGCTCGCGGCAATTTAAATAGACGTTGGGCTACACTTGCTGTTGGTTTATTAATAGTTGTTGATTTGGTAGGGGTGAACCAACGGTATGTGAATGAAGATGATTTTATTAGACAACGATTGGTAGACCAACCCTTCCAAGCCAATGAAGGTGACCGACAGATTCAAGCAGATAACACGGTTTTCAGGGTTTTTGATCCATCGGAAGGATTGAATGGTGCCCGCAATTCGTATTTCCATAAATCATTGGGAGGGTATCATGCAGCCAAACCTGCCAAGCTTCAAGATCTGGTGCAATTTCATTTGTACAGTAACAATTTGGATGTCTTGAACATGTTGAATGTAAAATACATCTTTCAACAAGATGAAGATGGCAATAGTGTTCCTGCGGTAAATCCCGATGCCAACGGACCTGCTTGGTTTGTAAAGAATCTTATCGCGGTGGATAATCCAGATGCAGAGATTAAAGCACTAGACAGTCTTAACACCAAGGAATCGGCTATTTTCAATAGGGCTTTGTATCCAGATCAAACGTCCAACCAGTTTTATAAAGATTCTCTGTCTTTTGTTCGAGTATTAGATCATAGACCAGATGTTATTCGTTATGAAACGCAAAATAAGGGTGTAGGATTTATTGTTTTTTCTGAAATGCATTATCCCCAAGGCTGGAAAGTGACGATCGATGGAAAAGAAGTATCGCACCTAAAAGTGAATTATGCGCTTCGCGGGATGGAGGTTCCAGAAGGAGCTCATGAAATTGAGTTTAGATTTGTGCCTGAAGTGGTACGCACGGGTAGTACAATTGCCCTAGCGAGTAATATTTTATTAGGTATTCTTCTGCTGGCCGGGATCTTCTGGTCATTTAAAAAACCAACGAAAAAAGAAGGGTAATGCAAAAGGTGCTTATTATCACCTATTATTGGCCACCCGCAGGTGGACCAGGAGTTCAACGGTGGTTGAAATTTGCAACCTATTTGCCACAGTACGGTATAGAGCCTATTGTTTTTATTCCCAAGAATCCACATTATCCGCTACAAGATGATTCCTTGGTAGCACAGGTGCCTAAAACCATCAAAACCATACCGTTCCCTATAAAAGAACCCTATGCTTGGGCCGCGCTTTTTTCAAAAAAGAAAACAGATAGAATTAGTTCAGGAGTGATTCAGGATTATAGAAAACAATCATTTTTAGAACGTTTGCTCCTATGGGTTAGGGGAAATTTATTTATTCCAGACGCTCGTAAATTTTGGGTTATCCCTTCTGTAAATTTCTTAAATGAGTATTTGGAAAAAGAACATATTGATACCGTAATAACCACCGGCCCGCCACATAGTTTACACCTCATTGGGAAACAGCTCAAGGAACAAAGAGCCATAAAATGGATAGCAGATTTCCGGGACCCCTGGACAAGTATTGGGTATCATAAGAAACTGAAGCTCACTATAGCTGCTGCCAAAAAACACAAGCGACTGGAACAAGAAGTTTTAAACCAAGCCGATGCTATTGTTGTTACGAGCGATAAGACCAAGCAAGAGTTCCAAAAAATCACTACGCAACCAATTACGGTCATTACCAATGGGTATGATGAGGAATATGAGCCTACCAAATTAGATTCACAATTTTCCCTTGCTCATTTGGGTTCATTGCTGACCGATAGAAATCCGGAGACCCTGTGGCAAGCGTTGCAAGAATTGCTTCAAGAAGAAGTTTCATTTCAAAAGCATTTAAACATAAAATTAGTAGGAGTTGTTGGAGAAGGAGTGCTCGCATCTATAAAAAAGTACCAGCTCGAAGCTTATGTAGAAAACATAGGGTATGTACCTCACTCAGAAGTTTTGAAATATCAACGCAGAGCCCGCCTACTACTTTTATTAGAGATAGACAGTATAGAGACCACCGGTATTATCCCAGGTAAGCTTTTTGAATATTTAAATGCCAGACGGCCTATTTTGGCCATTGGTCCAAAAGATTGGGAGGCAGGTCAATTAGTAGCACAGCATGACGCAGGGGATTACCTGGTGCATGGCGAAAAAGAACTAATAAAACGAGTACTTTTAAAGCAATTTCAGGAATTCCAAAAAGGAACTACTGCAATTAAATCTAAAGGAGTAGCGCAGTATCATAGACGCGCACTCACTGAAAAATTAGCCAAGATTCTTTTATGGGAGTCGTAATAAAACAATCCTTACGTAATACTGTCATAACCTACATTGGGTTTGGTATTGGGGCTATCAATACGCTGTTCTTATATACCTACATTTTAGAACCTGAGTATTATGGCCTGGTTACTTTTATCTTGGCGACAGCGGCTGTTTTAATGCCGCTTCTTGCTTTTGGAACTCATAACACCTTAGTACGTTATTACCATGCTCATGAGAAAGAGGAGAAGGATGGCTTTTTATCATTAATGTTATTAAGTCCTCTCATTACAATCTTGCCTTTAGCGGGTTTATGTTGGCTTAAGTATGATGCCGTAAGTGCTTTTTTTGCACGAGAAAACCCTTTGGTAGCCGACTATGTTTGGTATGTTTTTTTAGTGGCCTTGGCCATGGCATATTTTGAACTGTTTTTTGCATGGGTAAAAGTGCACCTAAAATCTGTTTTTGGGAATTTCATGAAAGAAGTCTTCGCAAGGATAGGGGTGTTGATACTCCTTGTATTGCTCTATTTTGATGTGATTACCCTGCCTAATTTCTTTAAAGGCTTAGTAGGGCTTTATTTACTTAGAACCCTTATTATGAAACTCTATGCGTATCGCGTTCAACGACCCGCTATTCATTTTCGCTTTCCTAGGAAAACGAAAGAGATATTAACGTATAGCTTCTTAATTATATTAGGGGGATCGGCTTCGTTGATTCTACTTGAGATTGATAAGTTTATGATCAATCAATTTATAGCAATTGAAAATGTCGCTTTTTATGGGGTGGCCGTTTATATCGCAACAGTGATCATTGTTCCATCTAGAGCCATGCATCAGATCACATATCCATTAACCGCAAAACTTTTAGAAGAAGGGAATTTTTTTGAATTAGAAAGTTTGTACAAAAAGAGTTCGCTAACTCTGTTTATCGCTGCTGGAATACTATTTCTATTGATACTTCTAAATTTAGAAGAACTCTATAAGTTGTTACCGGAGTCCTACAGGGATGGATTTACAATCGTCTTCTTTATTGGATTAGCTAAAGTTTTTGATTCGATGCTCGGTAATGTTAATTCCATACTTTATAATTCTAAATATTATAAGACGGTTCTTTTGTTAGGGGTATTACTAGCAATCACTACCATTGTTCTCAATTTGGTTTTCATACCTAAGTTGGGAATAGAAGGAGCAGCGTTGGCGAGTTTTATTGCCATTGTTACTTTCAATTGTATTAAAATGGCGCTTGTAAAAGTAAAGTTTGGATTTCTCCCTTTTGGTCCGGCAACCTTTAAAATTCTGGCTACCTTGGTTTTAATGGGGTTCCTTTTTTGGCAGTTTAATTTTCCCTTTCATCCTATTCTAAACATCATTATAAAATCTGCAGTAATGATGGTCATGTATCTTGGAATATTATATCGTTTTAATATTTCTGAAGATGTAACCGGGGTTATTCAATCCTTTCTAAAAAGAAAAACCCCGCAGTAGAATAGTTCATACTGCAGGGTTAAACAACTAACCAACCTAAAAACTGTTTTTATAATCTTCTAGCACTTCTGGTGCTTCTTGATTTATTCCCGGAAGTACTTCTTTTGGTAGTAGTACTTCGTGTTACGGTTCTTTTCGCAGGAGCATTTCTTTTAACACTTGTACTTCTGCTTCGGGTCTGTGCCACACTACGCTTCGGTTTCGTATAGGTAGTGCTACGTTTTGTTACCGTTCTATTATTTGGGCTGCGTTGCACCTCCCTTTTGGTAACGGTAGTACTTCTAGGAGTTCGTGTTACCGATCTTTGTGTAACAGAGGTTCCTCTATTAGTTCTACCTACGTCTGCAGACCTTCTGGAAGTAGTAGTACTTCTGCGTACTTCTCCTTGTCTACCAGTAGTACTTCTGCCTACCGAATTTCTAGTACCTCTTTGTACCGCTGTGTTATTAGAACGCGTTACCGATCTATTCTGAGCTAGTGCTCTATTGTTTCTACCAGAGTTTGCTCTACGAATATTATTATCACGTACCGCTACTCGTCTATCATTTCTGTAAATGGAAGCTCTTCTGCTTCTATTAAATCGGTATTCTCTACCAATCTGAGCGTATGCTCTACGAACATTGTTTCTGTAGGGTCTATACCAAGTATATCGAACTGGATTATACCATCTTCTATATGGAGTGGTCCAAACATTACAGAATCCAACCGCCGGTCTGGCGAACCATCTGTGCCATGGTCTGTAAATGAATCCACGGTTATAGATGTTGATGAAACCTGTGGTATGGCTAAATACACCACCATTCCAGAATACATTTAATCCACCAACACGTCTTACAAATCCGTTGCGGTACCGAATATCAATTGCACCAATTTGTGATACTCTTCCATAGTAGTCATAAAAAACAGGAACGTTTTCTACTTGAACTACTGCACCAAAATCATCATACTGTACAAATGGATCGTAATTGAATCCGGAGTTAAAGGTGATTCCGACATTACCGACACGTGCGCCCACCCCGACATTCACTCGATTGTCAATAAAGAAATCAAATTCACCATCGGGATATACAGAAAACGTAATACCGCTTTCATTAAAAATAAATGAGTTGCCATAGCGGTAATTTACCACTGTCATTTCGCTTGAAGTTGCAGCATGGGTACCCATTCCGAAAACCATCGCTGCGATTAAGAGTACTAACTTTTTCATACTGTTTGTTTTAATTAAAGGAGCAACTATTTACATCCCACTCAATACATACCAAACAGCGTGCCAAAAAAGAATTAATAATTTAAGATACTGATTGTAAAATAGTTACAATTAAGTTTTTAGGAAGCTTCTGAAAGTAATGCTTGTAAATCTAACGGCTTCGTGTACATAGAAAGAGATCCATCTTCGTTCTTAGGCCAACTTTCTTTTGGTTTGTCCCAATAGAGTTCTACTCCATTTCCATCGGGATCATCTAAATAAAGTGCTTCGGATACGCCATGATCGGCCGCACCGGTTAATGGGTACTGATGCTCCGTTAATCTCAGAAGTATTTGGGCTAAGTCTTTCCGTGTTGGAAAGAGAATGGCAGTATGGAATAGACCCACTGCGTTCTTTGGAGCCCTCGGACCGTTTTTACTTTGCCAAGTATTTAGTCCGATATGGTGATGATATCCTCCGGCGGAAATAAAAGCAGCGTCTTCGCCATAGGTGGCCATTATTTTAAAGCCCAACAAGCGTACATAGAAATCTAAGGAAGTCTCTAGGTTGGCAACTTTTAAATGCACATGACCAATGCGGGTCTTCTCTGGTAGAATATAATCACTCATAAAAAAAAGCTGTTTGATAAAGGTACCAAACAGCTGTAAGTTTTTTGGGAGTTAAAATCCAAATTTCCCATTGTCGTTTTTCCATTCACTTTTGGGAGCTATGGTTTCAATTACATCCCAATGTTCCACTATTTTTCCTTCTTCAAGACGGAATAGATCGTAATAAGAGGTTGGTGCTCCTTTTCCAAACTTCCCCTCGCTAATAGTAAGCACAAAATTTCCTTGGCCCAATACCTTATGTATGGTGTCATATTCCATTACAAGACCATTTTCCGCAAAATACTTTAAGGCTGCTCCCAATCCGGCCAGACCATCGGCCACAGCGGAGTTATGCTGTGTATATTCTGTTTCGCTGATATAGGTAGTAATTTTATCTCCTTCTCCGTTCTTTAAAACATTGGTAACAAAAGCATTTACCAACTCCTTGTTAGCTTCGGTCTTTTCGAGATCTGTTACCTCTATTGGCCCGTCTAATTGTGTATGTCCACTAGGATTGGCAGGTGCTATGGGCCCTAAATTATCCCAGTGTTCTACGATAAGTCCATTTTCGAACCTAAAGACATCAAACCCAACCTTTGGACCAAAAAAATCATAGGCGCTATGTAACACCACATAATCGCCATCTTCGAAAGCGCGAATTACTTTGGCCTTGAAACCGCCTTCTGGTGCATTGGCCATGATAGCGCCAAAACCATCTAAACCGTCTGCAACTGCTAGATTATGCTGAATGTATTTTTCTGGATTAATGTATGCAATGGGTTCAGTGGCCCCTGTCTCTAAACTTTCAATTAGTGCAATTGCTTTTTCTTTGTTGGAGAGTTCTTTGGCGTTCATTGTAATTTCAGTATTGGAATTCTTTGAGGTTTCTTGTTCTTTGTTTTGCTCTTTACAGGAGTATAAACTTCCTGATAGAATAACAGCTGCTATGAGTACTTTTTTCATGACTTTAATTTTAATGCCACAAAATTCGTTGGTCACCCGTAGGTAACGAGTATAAAAAAAGGAGGGATTACTGTAAAAAAAGGAACCTATTGCAATTCACTTCTAAACTGTTCCGGAGTTTGTTTGGTATGTCTCTTAAAAAACTTGTAGAAATTACTAGGTTCATCAAAACCAACTTGGTAGGCAATTTCTTTAATAGAAGCCTTGGAGTTAATTAGCAACCGCTTTATTTGTTTTAAATGTACTTCGTCTAAAAATTCTTTTGCAGATTTATGAATGGTAGTTTGGGTAATTTTATTCAGTGATTTGGTACTTACACCCAGTTGTTGGGCGTATTCTTGAACGCGGTGTTTGTTTGTTGCGTTCTGTTCTACCATTTTTTGAAACTTGATAAAGGATGCTAAATGTTTATGACTGTGTAAGGTATTTTCTTCTTTAGATTTAATACGGAAAAGACGGGCAATTAAAATCTGCAATTCACTTCGTATTATAGCCAGGCTGTGATCATCTCGCTCCACAAAATATTCTTCTTTGATTCGCTTTAATTGTTTTTTAGTTTTTAAGAATCGCTTCTTATTTAAGACCAAATGAGGCGAACCAAGGAGTTCATTAAACAACTGTTCTGTTTTTTGGGATTCATGTGCTTGAAAAAAGCTTACCAGAAATTCATTGGTAAAGAGCAAAAGAAAACCTTTCGTAGTTGCATTTGGATGAAATTTCTGAATTTGATCTTTTCGGATGGTGAAAACAGAACCTGGGCCGTATTTGTATTCCTTGAAATCTACCGTATGTGTGCCTGTACCTTCTAAAATTAAGAGTAGGATATAGAACTCAACAATGTGGTTATCGCTAATAGAATGGTCAAGATCTACTCTCTGGTAGAGCGTCTGTAATTTAATCATGTCAAAACCGGAACGCGGTAATTGACTGTTCTGAAATTTTACGTGTTTAGCTTTAATCATCAGTTTCTGGATGACTAAATTTAAGCTATTTCAAAAACTAGATTTTCTCCTTTAAATAGTGTGCGGTAAAGGACTCCTTATTTAAGACCAATTCTTCCGGGGTGCCTTCGGCCAATAACTGGCCTCCATTTTCTCCACCCTCAGGCCCTAAATCAATGATGTAATCTGCACATTTAATGAGTTCTATATTGTGTTCTATCACCACAATAGAATGCCCCTTGGCTAGTAATTCATCAAAAGAAGTGATGAGCTTTTTAATGTCATGAAAATGCAATCCCGTAGTAGGCTCATCAAAAATAAAAAGTGCCTTATCCTTTGTAGTTCCTTTTACTAAAAACGAAGCCAACTTAATCCGCTGTGCCTCACCACCAGATAGGGTAGAGGAGCTTTGTCCTAAGGTAACATAGCCCAAACCAACATCTTGGAGCGGTTTTAATTTCTGAACAATTTTGGATTGTTGATGACTTTCAAAATGCACAATGGCATCATCAATGGTGAGGTTTAGAATGTCGTTGATATTTTTTCCTTCGAACTGTACTTCTAACACTTCTTTTTTAAAGCGTTTTCCATCACAGACATCACATTCTAAATGAACATCTGCCATAAATTGCATTTCTACGGTAATGGCTCCTTCACCCTTGCATTTTTCACAACGCCCCCCATCTACATTAAAAGAGAAATGTTTGGCTTGGTACCCTCTAAGCTTGCTTAGTTTCTGCGCGGCAAATAGTGCACGAATATCGTCATACGCTTTTATGTAAGTAACCGGATTAGAACGGGAAGACCTTCCTATAGGATTCTGATCTACAAATTCTACATGTTTTAGTTGGCTGTATTTACCTTCTAAAGCGGTAAACTGTCCCGCTTTTTCACCATATCCTCCTACTTCCTTGAGCATGGAAGGATAGAGGATTTTTTTAACCAAGGTACTTTTACCACTCCCAGACACCCCCGTTACAACCGTTAGGACATTGAGAGGAAAAGTAACATCAATATTTTTAAGATTGTTTTCTCGAGCACCTTTGATTTGCACATAGTTCTTGGAATTCCTGCGTTCTTGGGGTACTGCGATTGCTTGTTTCCCGCTGAGATAATTTCCTGTTAAAGTGCCTTGGGTAAGCATTTCATCAAAGGTTCCTGTAGCTACTACCTTGCCCCCAAGGGTACCGGCCTCTGGGCCTATATCTATAATCTCATCAGCAGCACGCATAATATCTTCATCATGTTCTACCACTATAACGGTATTTCCTAAATCTCTGAGCGATTTTAATACCGCTATTAAATTTTCAGTGTCTTTAGGATGAAGACCAATACTAGGTTCATCTAAAATGTACATGGATCCCACCAGACTACTCCCTAAGCTCGTTGCAAGATTAATACGCTGACTTTCCCCACCGGAAAGCGTGTTCGATTTTCTGTTAAGTGTTAAATAGCTAAGTCCCACCTTATCTAGAAAGTCAAGACGGGTGGTAATTTCCTTTAAAAGTCTTTTCGCTATGGTTTGGTCATGTTCAGAAAGTTTAAGTGAATCAAAGAAGGGTATGAGATCTTTAATGGGTTTTTCTATCAGGTCAGAAATAGAATGCCCGGCAATTTTTACGTAATTAGCTTCTTTGCGTAGCCGTCTTCCTTGGCAAACACTACACTTTGTTTTTCCGCGGTAGCGAGATAGCATCACGCGGTTCTGGATCTTATAACTCTTTTCTTCTAGTTGTTCAAAGAACTTATGAATGCCAATGAAAAAATCATTGCCTTCCCAAACCAATTGTTTTTGGTCTTCACTTAGTTCAAACCAGGGCTTATGAATAGGAAAATCGAATTTGTAGGCGCTATTCACCAATTGGTCCCTGTACCAACTCATACTTTCACCTCGCCACGGAAACACAGCGTTTTCAAAAATAGAAAGTGCTGTATTGGGTATTACTAGGTCTGGATCTATGCCGATAACATCGCCGTAGCCTTCGCATTTGGGACAGGCCCCAAAAGGGTTATTAAAGCTAAATAAATGCACATTTGGTTCTAAGAACTTCATGCCATCGCGTTCAAAAAGATTGCTGAACGTTTCTTGCTTACCAGATGAGAGCTCCTCAATGCTACAGTTGCCCTTACCTTCAAAGAAGGCGTTGTCCACCGCGTTACCTAGTCGATTTAAAAAATCTTCATCCTCTTTTTTTACCACAATTCTATCTACAACTAAGTCAAAAGACTTTCCAATGGTATCAGGAACTTGATCAATGCGCATCACTTCCCCATTATACTTAATCCTAGCATAGCCTTGTTTAGAAAATAAGGCCAATGATTTTAGTGCATCCCTGTCTTCCTTAATCTTAATAGGCGCGAGTAATAATAACTTGGTGCCTTCTTCAAAAGTCTTCACATGGTTTACAACATCAGTAACCGTATGTTTCTTTACTGGTTGGTTAGAAATAGGGGAGATGGTCTGTCCGATACGGGCGAAGAGTAATTTGAGGTAATCATATATTTCTGTAGTAGTACCCACGGTGGACCTAGGATTGGTCGCATTTACTTTTTGTTCTATGGCTATCGCAGGTGCAATACCTTTTATATAGTCTACCTTGGGTTTATCTAATTTGCCAAGGAATTGCCTTGCATAGGAAGATAAGCTTTCTACATAACGCCTTTGTCCCTCTGCATATAGGGTGTCAAAAGCAAGTGACGACTTGCCTGAACCAGACAATCCCGTGATCACAACTAGCTTATTTCTAGGTATTACAACATCTATATTCTTAAGATTGTGCAGTTTGGCACCTTTTATGATGATATTTTGCTTGGGGTCTACATCCAGTATTGATGTCATTCGTCGAAAAAATTTGGGCAAAGATACAATTCAGGGGTCTTAATGTCTATATTGCGACTGTTGACATCTAAAAAGCAGTAGATCACAACATACTTTTTTGGTAACATACCTGATTATCTATCTTTGATGTGTAATTAAAAACTGATAGGCCTATACAGCGATAATTACTTTTTTACAATTAAACTAATAACTCTACATCGGACCAATCCGTTGGTTTGGTGGCGTTTAAACCAAAAAAGTAATTTGTATGGAACTGCAAATCGAAGATTCTGTATTGGTCAAACAATATATCCAAGGCGAAGAAAAAGCACTAGAAACTTTAATCAATCGCCACAATCAAAAAATCTTAAGTTTTATTTATTCAAAGGTTCTTGATCGGGATGTCGCAGAAGACATATTTCAAGATACCTTTATTAAAGTAATCAAAACCTTAAAGCGCGGTTCTTATAGTGAAGAAGGAAAGTTTCTTCCTTGGGTAATGCGAATCGCACACAATTTAATCATTGATCATTTCCGTAAAAACAAACGTATGCCCAAGTTTGAAGGAAGTGAGGACTTTAATATCTTCTCTGTTATCCGCGATGATAAATTAAATGTAGAGAAGCAAATGATTAAAGATCAAATAGATAGTGATTTATCTTATTTAATTGATGAGCTTCCAGACGATCAGAAGGAAGTATTGATCATGCGTATCTACAAGGATATGAGTTTTAAGGAAATTGCAGAAAATACGGATGTAAGTATTAATACAGCTTTAGGTCGTATGCGATATGCCCTCATTAACCTTAGAAAGATCGTACAACGAAATAATATCGTTTTAACGAATTAATTGGCATTAGGTCGATTGGAGCAATATTTCCAAAATACTGGCGTTTTTATATTGAATTTTAACGCTAGAATATGGAAGAAATTTACTCTGAGACACCAAGAACCTGTGGAAATTTAAAGGCTAGACCGGAAACCGTATCTTTTTTATTGGCGTTTTCTAAGTCGTATCAGGTAGCCGATTACAACAATGTAACATTTGAGCGTTTCTTAAACTAAACAGCGCCCATACAAAATAAAAAAACCACCTATTTGGTGGTTTTTTTATTTTTATAGTATTCGTTAAGCACTGATTTTCTGCCAATTGTGCGGGTAATTAGGTCTTTTTCTAAGTCCCAACCTCTTGCTGGTGAATACTCCCTACCATACCAAATAATCTGTAGATGAAGATCATTCCAAGCATCTTTAGGAAACAATCTTTTAGCATCGCGTTCTGTTTGTACCACATTTTTTCCATTTGTAAAGCCCCATCGGTACATTAAACGATGTATATGAGTATCTACAGGAAATGCGGGGATCCCGAATGCTTGTGAAACAACAACACTTGCTGTTTTATGGCCCACCGCAGGAAGTTCTTCTAACAATTCTATTTCTTTGGGCACCTCACCATTGTATTTTTCAATTAAAATTTTTGAGAGTCCATGAATTCCCTTGGATTTCATGGGTGACAACCCAACAGGCCTAATAATTTCTCTTATCTGTTCTACAGTAAGCTTTACCATGTCATAAGGATTGTCTGCCTCGCGAAAAAGTAATGGTGTTATTTGATTGACCCGAACATCTGTACTTTGCGCAGAAAGCAATACCGCTATTAATAAGGTGTAGGGATCTTTATGATCTAAAGGAACCGGAATTTCCGGATAGAGCTCATTTAAGGTATTTATAACAAAGGAAACCTTCTCTTTTTTATTCATTAATGTTTAACTTTGAATAAATATAATTAAACAAAAACTATAAACGATGAACACGCTTAAAGCAGGAGATAAAGTACCCGAATTTACTTCAAAAGACCAAGACGGAAATGAAATTTCCCTCTCTGATTATAAAGGAAAAAAGCTTATTGTCTTTTTCTATCCAAGAGCAAATACGCCAGGATGTACCGCCGAGGCCTGTAATTTAAGAGATAATTATGCAGAACTACAGGCACAGGGGTACGAACTTTTAGGAGTAAGCGAAGATTCTGCCAAGAAACAGGCTAACTTCCGCAATAAATATGAATTCCCTTTTCCCTTACTAGCGGATGAAGACCACACGGTAATTGAAACCTTTGGTGTTTGGGGGCCAAAAAAATTCATGGGAAAAGAATATGATGGTTTGCACCGAACTACGTTTATTATTGACGAATCTGGAGTGGTATCTAATGTCATTGACAAGGTAAAGACCAAAGACCACGCAGCACAAATACTGGCATAAAAAAAAGCCCTGTTTTTGACAGGGCTTTCTTTTAATCTTCTTCTACTTCTTCCGTTTCTTCTTCTAGAACTTCTTTGCGAATAAAGAGCTTTTTCTCTTTAATGATTTCGGCAATTCCTTCGGGTAACATTTCTTCCCAGCCCTCTTCACCATTGGTGATTCTTTTTAAGACTTCTCTTGAGAAGATATGCATGATATCCGGATCGTAATCAATAATATCCATCACCTTACCATTGTACTTAAAGAACTTGTACAATTCTTTCATTCTCGGATGTACTTTTACGTTGTTGCTGGTCATAATTTGCCCAGACTCCGGATCCTTCATCGGATAGAGATAAACCTTTAAATCTTTAAAGAAAAGTTTTCCAAAAGCTTCCAGAATGCCTCCACTTAAATGGCGGTAATATTTCTCATCAAAAACGTCTACCAGGTTATTAATACCCATGGTAAGTCCAATTTTTGCCTTGGTGTAGTTATTGAAATATTCCACTACTTTGTAGTATTCCTGAAACTTAGAGATCATTACCATATGCCCTAAGGAACTTAGGAGTTCTGCTCGGTCCATGAAATCTTGTTCATCTATTTCACCAGATGCTTTTAGATTAGACAGGGTAATTTCAAAAATGACAATGGTATTATCAAAATCTACGGTTTGCTCCCTAATAAAAATATCATAGGATTTCTGGAACATATCCATATTTACCTTAGTCACAGGTCTAAAACTTCCGCGCAAGGCCAGGATGTTCTTTTTGTACAGGACGGCAGCAGGCAGGAGGTTGTGACCGTCAGGCCCAAACATTACGGCATCTGTCATGTCATTTCTAATCAGCTGCAGACTCATTAAACGGTTATCTACATCTTTAAAACCTGGTCCATGAAAGTTTATCATATCAATTTCCAGGGTATCCTTGTCAATATGGTCGTATAGATATTTAAGAAGTTTCTTGGGCTTGTCGTGTTTAAAAAAGGCACCATAAATTAAGTTAACACCCATGATACCAAGCGTTTCTTGCTGTAATCTCGCTTCATTCTGTTTAAACCGTACATGCAAGATAATCTCGTTTGGCTCTTTTTGATTCGGATCTAATTGAAAGCGTATTCCAACCCAACCATGTCCTTTGTAACGCTTGGAGAAATCAATAGTTGCCACAGTGTTGGCGTAGGAGAAAAAGCGGTAGTTTGGATTTTGCTTTCGATCAATACGTTCCTCCACCAATTGCATTTCATGCTGCAGCATTCTTCGCAACCGTGCCTGCGTCACATACCTACCATCATCTTCAACCCCATAAATAGCATCACTAAACGCCTTGTCATAGGCACTCATCGCTTTTGCGATGGTCCCAGAAGCACCACCTGCTCTAAAAAAGTGTCGTGCTGTTTCTTGGCCTGCCCCAATTTCGGCAAATGTCCCGTAGATATCTTGATTTAAATTGATGCGTAAAGTTTTGGCTTTGATGGATGGAATATTTTCAAAACCATTTTCGGTGCTTTTGGAAGTGGGCATATGCTGCGATTTATCGTAAACAAAGTTAAGAAGATGGGGCAATTTCTTAAACAAATATGTTATAATTTTGATTATTGATGGAACAGCCACTTCGCGTTACTTTTTTAGGCACCGGAACCTCACAAGGAATTCCCATTATTGGTAGCAAACATCCTGTTTGTTTAAGTAACAATCCCAAGGATAAAAGACTACGTGTTTCTGTTTTAATTCAGTGGAAAGATTTTAACGTGGTAATTGACTGCGGCCCGGATTTTAGACAGCAAATGCTTCGGCATCCAATTGATCGCTTAGATGCCGTTATTTTTACCCATGAACATTCAGACCATACTGCGGGAATCGATGATATTAGACCTTTTTTCTTTAGGCAAGGAGACATTCCTATTTATGCTCATGAGCGCGTGGTTACTGCTCTAAAACGTCGCTTCGATTATATTTTTGCCGATGAAGATCGGTATCCTGGAGCACCAGCAGTCAAAGTTCATTTAATAGATAAGGATGCGCCCTTTAGGGTGGAAGGCATGTTAGTTACTCCCATAGAAGCGTTTCATAATAGGCTGCCCGTGCTAGGTTTTAGAGTACAAGATTTTGCCTATTTGACAGATGTAAAACATATCGAGGATTCTGAGATTTTAAAATTAAAAGATTTAAAGGTTCTTGTAATAAATGCGTTGCGAATAGAGCCACACTACTCGCATTTCAATTTAGAAGAAGCCTTAGAATTTGCTAAGAATATTGGAGCTAAAGAGACCTATTTTACTCATATTAGCCACCTACTTGGATTTCATGACGAAGTAGAAAAGCAGTTACCAGAAAATGTACACTTAGCGTACGACAACTTAAAAATTACCTTGTAAATGAAGAAGAATATCTTTCTATACCTGTTTGTATTTGCTGCATTAATCGCTTTATTTCTTTTAATGAGAGGATCTAAGGCAGTAAAGGCCAGTACTGAAAAAATAAGCAAACTAGAATCGCAGGTAAGTGTCTTAAAAGATTCAACAGAGGCTTTACAGCTTCGGCTTTTAGATATGCAATATTTTTCACTTGAAAATAATGACGATGCCTTGGCGTATTATGAACATTTAAATCTGGAAAATCCCACCAGGTTTATAGAAGACAAGCTTCTAGAAACCAACGAAAGAAAAGGTGACAACCCTTTAATTCCTTACGCGGGAATGGAAAGTGATTTTAAAATCAATAAAATTAAGGTGTTGAATCACAAATGGATACTGGCCGATTTTTCAGATGGAAAATACTGGGGCGATTTAGTAATATCGTATGAATTAAAAGATGATTTAAGTATCGACTTTACATTGTTAGATCATCTGCTCTACACGCGTAGCAATTAAAATTTATCGGCCAACCAATTTCTGAATGAGTAGAAATTTTGGGGTGCTACACCATGCCCAACTGGGAACTCTTCAAAAGTCACTGCAATACCCAAATCTTTTAAAAACTGGGGTGCGCGCTGCGCCCATTCAAGTGGTATTACTTGATCTACTTGTCCATGAGAAGCGTAGATCTTCACTGTTGAATGGTCCTTATCTGCATAGCCCTCTTCTAAAATACCTTCGCTTATATAACCACTCAGCGCAATTACATTCTTAATTTTTTCTGGTTGAGAGATGGCCACGGCATAACTAAGGATGGTGCCTTGACTAAATCCTAATAATGTTACCCTAGAGGCATCTAGTCCATAAGCGTTTACCGCTTCATCTATAAAGGCGCTAATTTTTGTGCGTGATTCTTTCGCCTGTTCTTCATCGTTCCACTTTCCAAACTCAGCGTCAAAATTTATGGCATACCAGGCATAACCAAACGGATCTAGAGAATAAGGAGCGCGCACAGAGATAATGAATAACTCTTCTGGTAATTCTTCGGCAAACGAAAAAAGGTCTTCTTCGTTACTGCCATACCCATGTAACATAAACAATACTGGAGGAGTAGGGTTCGAAGTTTTATTAGGGCGAATGATATGTTCTAGAGAGAGTGGGGCGGGGGTCATTAATGCAACGTTGTTTGTGATTTATTGAATGAAGGTAAACCATTTTTGAAATTGATCTCCTACCACCGGCAATGTTTTTGTAGTACCATTCATAGCATTGATAAATCCAAAACCCCAAAGCAATAGATAACAAAAGAAAAGAAACAAGGCCGCCCAAGAAAAATTTAAATAGCTCAGAGTAATTGCGAGCACATGGTACAGTAAATGAATTCCAAACGCTTGTCTAATATGAAATCTTGCGAAGGTGTTTTTTGGCTCTAGATTCATGGTAATTGCAATTAAGCAACCCACAATGGTGAGATAGGCTACTATTGCCACAGTTCTTCCTTCCTTGGCCGTCTTATTCATTCTTTTTTATATTAAGCTTTCCATTGTTAATAACACCGTAGACATGTCCTGTTAATGCCTGCCCTAAAAAGGCGCTGTTTTTTGAAGTAGAAAGAATATGTTCTTTGCCAAAGAGAACCTCTTCATCAGGTTCGAAAAGCGTAAGATTTGCCGTTTCCCCTTCTTTAATTTGCGGTTGTGCTATTCCAAATCTTGTTCTCCCCTTTGTTAGTAGAGACACTGTTTTTTCCTTTCCAAAGAGTGCATTTAAGGCACCAAAAGCACTTTCCAAACCTATGCTTCCGTACTCCGCATTATCAAATTCTAAGCGTTTTTCCTCAACGTCTAAAGGGGTATGGTCCGTGGTTACAAAATCAATAGTGCCATTTAGTAATGCCTTTTGCAAGGATTTTACATCTGAGGCGGTGCGTAAGGGTGGCATTACTTTATACCGCGTATCAAATTCTTCAAGAGTATCGTCTGTTAAAAAGAGGTTGTGTATTGCAACACTGCAGCTCACATCTAAGCCTTTCTTTTTTGCTGCTGCGATTAATTTCACGGCGCCTGGTGTAGAAATTGTTGGGATGTGCAGCGTACCTCCAGTATATTCTAAAATATATAAGTCTCTAGCTACCCGCAATTCTTCGGCTAAGGAGGGAATGCCTTTTAATCCTAATCTGGTTGTCACAATACCTTCGTTGGCCACTCCTTTCCCTTTAATTGTCTTGTTTAAAGGGTAAGCAAAGATGAGCCCTCCAAAATTTTGAGCGTAAAGCAAAGCAATCTTCATGAGATTAGCATCCTCTAAAGGTGCTTTAAAATCATAAAAGGCTTTAGCACCGCTTTGGTACATATCAAACATTTCTGCCAAGGCTTCTCCTTTCCCTTGCATGGTAACGTTGCCTAAAGGATATGGAATGGTTGCCTTTTTCCCTGCTTTCTCTTTTAAGAAGACAATTTGAGCACTATTGTCCGGAGCAGGGGTGGTATTGGTGTTTAGCAGAAGTTCCGTAAAGCCACTTTTTCCTGCCACATCTAACCCATGTTCTAAGGTTTCACGTTCTTCATGCCCTGGTTCTCCAAAGGCGACTCCAGAATCAAACCAACCTAATGAAATGTGCAAATTTTTTCTGGTGAGAACGACCGCGTCGTCAGGCGCCTCTATCTTGGACTTAATAGCAACTATTTTACCATTCTTAATGTGAAGATCCCTTTTCTTTAAATGAAGTTGGTCATTATTAGGATCTACAATGGTGGCAGACTTAAGGAGTACGTTCATGGAAGTAGTTTTTGGATCAGTAGTTCCAGCACTGCAAAAAGCAAGGCAAAAATAACAAACCATTTCCAATAGTTGGTGACGGAAGTATCTTCAGCCAATTTTTCTGCAAGTTCTGGCAGTCCGCTAAAAGCCGAAATGGTTTCATTTTCCTGAATTGAACCATAGTTTAATAGGCTCTCAGTCCGCGGATAATTAAAACTCAAAAATTGTATGGTATCGTTCTCACGTAATACCGCGTAACTGCCATCTTCTTGAGGTTCATCATCAAAACGTAGTTGTACTTTATTGGGATACGACTGTTGGAAAGGAATGATTTCTCTTTGATCTTTGGCGATTTTTAAAATATCATCCTGTCCCAAATTTTGGGTGATCGCTACTTCCGCTTTGTCACCAAGTGTAACATAAAGGGAGGCATTTTTTAAACTGTTTTCTCCTATGTTATAGAACGTTGGGACAATTAGGGGAGAATTGATAAAATTAGAATTCTCCGTGGCCAAGGAAGCCGTGAACAAATAGCAATCTTCATTGGTGACTAAAAAAGGTGCACCATTAGAAAAACTGAGGGCCGCATTACCACCATTACTTCCATAATAGGTATTTACTGAGGGATAATCAAAGTTCGTGACCTGAGATTCAAATACATTTCTATAAAGGGGATGATTAAAAGAAATAGAAGCTATTTCCTGCTTCACGGCTAATTGCGCATTCAAGTTTAGGCCGGCAATAGGCCTTAGAAGGGAATTATAACTTGCTTCATCGAGTCTTTCATTTGCTGGTATTACTACGATTGTACCGCCATTTTTAGAAAAGTCAATAAGTAAACGTACAAGATTCTGAGGGATCACAGGTAAGCCATTCAGTATAATGGTATTCTGAGAATCTAGAAGACTATAATTTAAAGTAGTAGGAGTGGCGTTTGTAAACTCAAACTCAGTAATAGGGAACACACGCTCAAGAAAGTCGGTTTCGGCTTCAGAAATTGCTAGAATTTTGGGCTTGGCGCGTTCATTGATTGAGAAATAGAATTGATTATCAAAAGGCAACACTGGGTCATCTATCTGAACCCTTCCTTTAATTTCTTCTCCAAAATTTAAAGACAACATACTGGTAGCCGCTTGCTGTTTGGTTCCAGTAACAGCGGTTTTTGCTATTAACGTGTTACCATTGTACAGCGAAATTGGTAGTGAAGTACCTTCTTCCAATCCCTTTACACGTACAAAGAGTGGTTGTTGATTTCCGCTAGGGGGGCCTAAATAAAGTGAATCGATGTAGGTATTATTGCGTTTATCGGGCAACGATTGTACCACGTAGGAATTCCAATTTTCTGGAAAAGGAACATCGGTCAAGCTTCGATTTTGTAAATCAGAAACAAGAATAAAGTTCTTTAAGGTGGCAGCATCTTTAGAGAAAAGGGATGAAGCCTTTAAAACAATAGCGTCTAACGCCAACTGATCCTTCGTCGTTCCTAAGGATAATAGCTCGTTCTGAATTCTTTTAACCGTTGTATTCTTAAACGTATTTTCGTTCGTGAACAGACTAATCTCATTATTTTCTGGTAGTTCTTGAACCAGATCTTGTATGGCCTTGGATAGTAATGGAATTCCGTTGTTCTGGGCTTCCATGCTAAAGGAGTTATCTAAGTAAATGACCGTTTCACGCTTTTTTAAGGCGTCGGTCAAGGAACTAAACGGTTGGGCGAAGGCAATGATTAAAGCAGCTAATAACAATAACCGTGTTACCAAAAGAAGCCATTTTTTTAAATTCTGACTTTTTCTAGATTCTGAAACCACGCGTTGTAGCATGGCTACATTGGTGAATGGGGTCTTTTTAAAACGACGAAGTTGTAGTAAATGAACTAAAATAGGGATAAGGAGTGCTAGGAGGGCCCAAAGAATTTCAGGATGTTTAAACTGCATTCCTACTTTTAAAACTCAAAGATAGCGTTTTGGCAGTTTCCGAAGGGGAAAACCTTTGTTAAGGGTTCGCCAATCTTCTTCTAACAAAAGAAAAAAGAATCATTGCTCGTATTTAATTTTAATCCAACTAGGTAGGCCTTAATTTCGTTCTGGGCAGCCTCATTTGCTACCGTAATGATACTTTGCGGTTTTTCTAGCGATTCTAATTCACGAAAATGCGCCAATGGAATTCCATATATTTTTTTATGGATCTTTTTGGGGTTATCACACAACCAAAGAAAGGCAATTCCCTGCTCTAGAAGTTTTTTAGCGACAGTTTTTCCTTTAAAACCCGCACCCCAGATAACCAATGGCCGGTTCTTATCGTAGTCTAGCTCTAGGAAATAATGAACTTTAATATCTAGAAAATAATTTTGCGCGTAATGTTCATGCGTGCGTGAAGTTCGAGTATCGTAATCCCGCCAATGGTGCAGTACTTCTTGACAGGGAATTATTTTCAATTGATGGCGATAAAACCGAAAAGTAAGATCATAATCTTCCGGATATCGATTGGGTGTAAATCCTTCACATTTCTCAAAATCTGACCGATGCACCATCCAACAGGGAGAGGGGATCACACATTCTTTATAAATCTCTTCATAATTGCGACCCTTTTCCGTTAAAGCATTTAGCCATTTTTCATAGCGATCGTAACCATCACTAATTCCGCGATGAGAGAAATAGCGAACTTGGCCCACTGCTACATGTCCAATTCCATAATCAACTAAAGAAGCATGCATATGAGTTAAACGATTGGGTAGCATGATATCATCAGAATCCATTCTGGTAATAAAACTACCAGCGCACTGCTCGTAACCAGTTTGCAAGGCCGGGATTATACCTTGACCTTTATTTTGAACAAGTTTAAATCTAGAGTCCTTCTTTACATATTTGGCTACAATGGCTTCACTTTCATCTGTGGAATGATCGTTAATAGCGACAACCTCCCAAGAAGAATAAGATTGTACCCTTATAGAATCTAAGCATTCCGGCAAGTACTGAGCGGTGTTTTTAAAAGGAATGATAATACTAATCAATCCGTTAGGATTTTAATGCAGCAAGGATCGCGTTTTCTGCTAATTCTTCCATAACCGAATATCCTGCTTTGGTTAAGTGTACTTCGTCTGTAGTCAATGCTTTTGGCAGTCCATTACGGCTATCTGTCATTTCTGCAAAGTAATCTAAATAGGGTACGTCTTCTTTTTTACAGAGCTGTTTTAATAGCTCGTTTAATTGGGGAATCTTAACATTAGGAGCCTTCCCCGGCCGCCAGGGATAGTCGTAGGCAGGAAGCACAGAACATACAATGGGTACAATTCCATTGGCTTTGGCAAGTTGTACCATAGAAAGCATATTATCTCTTATTTGCTCTAAGGTAATGGGTCCTGTATTTTCTGCAATATCATTGGTTCCAGCCAAAATTAAAACCACTTTTGGTTGTAAAGCGATCACATCTTGTCTAAAGCGCAAGAGCATCTGAGGGGTAGTTTGTCCACCAATACCTCGATTGATATACGGTTTATTTTCAAAAAATGCAGGGTTTGCCTGTAGCCAGCCTTCCGTTATACTATTTCCCATAAACACCACACGTGAAGCAGATGTTCCCTCTTTTAGCAATTGTTCATTTGCTTGTTTATACCTGTTTAGATTGGGCCAATCTTGAGCTTCCATAGGTTGCATAATTCCAAGTAAAAAAATTGAAAATAAGAAGTAACGTGCAAATGTTGGCATGAAGGTGGTTTTCCCTAAAAGTAAAGAATATTATGTTAGCCAAAGCCACAAAAGTCCGAGTAAGACCAGTAATATTCCACCGGCAACCCATCCCATTCTCAGATGATGAAGTCTTTGCTTGCGCATCTGTTCACGGACTTTTAAAATGTCTGCCTGTGTAGACTTCTTAAATTGTAATTGCGTACTTGAAATCTGACCGTAGACGTCTTTTTTAGTTTTTCTAGCTCTTCTTTTAGAACGAAGCAACGCTCGGTTATTCTCTGTAACATTTTTAGCATGTTGTGCAAAACCTCCGCCTCCCATATTCATAAATTTTGATATTTATAATATATGTAGGCAAATAGTTAATTTTGTTACAGATTATTCAACAATAATACAATATAGGTTTAATATTCACAATTTAATGTAGATATTCTTGAAATAAGTTAAAAAAAGATCCCATGTGTCTTCCATCTACTAATGCATGATGGGCTTGTACAGAAAGTGGCATCATCACCTTGTTTCCGGAGTTAAAAAATTTGCCCCATGAAATTCTAGGAACACTATCATGTGGATGATAACTCATGGCATGTTGTAAACTTGTGAAGCTAACCCATGGAATGGCGGACATAAAAAGATAGTCGTCCCTATTTGCTTCGTCCTCAACGCTTGGATTGGTTCTCATTTGCTCTTGCACTCTTTTCGCGTCCTTCTCGAAGTCTTTAAAATCCTCTTGAAACAGAACGGTACAAAAGCTAAAAACATCGGCCTCATCAGTGGAAACAGTAAAAGAAGGATGCACTGTAGAATGTTCTACAACTTCCTGCTCTCGAATTCGCCAGCGAAACTCCTTGATCGCATTCGCAGTTTTAGACAAGGCATGTACAAGACTAATATTGGTGGGGACATTCTCTGCATTTACCTTTTTAAGAAACTCCGTAATATCTACGTTGGCAGTAAGGTTAAAATGCGGGTGGTTCATCCCATTAAAAAATTCGAAATGCTTTTTACGGTGGGGATTATCAAAAACAATTTTTTTCATTCGTTTTTGGGAGGTGTAATCATAATGTGTGCCCGGTGCGTACCAGGGTCCATAATCCATGCATGTCCCGGTGGGGCAGGAGTGGTGGGTAATCCTGTGGTTTCGCCGGTGGCAAAGGGTATGTAAAAAACATAGCGCACATAGGGATTTTCAATGGCACCCGTAGCTGTATTTACCGTGCCCGTAAAAACACAAAGCGTAGCTTTATCAGGCATTTCTAGAGTTCCTGCTTTGACTTCTGCCTCGCGAATATCAAAGATTTCTTTAAATCCTTTGCCTTCAGCTTTTAAAGCCCTACCACGGGCCATAAAAGGATCCAACTCCTTGTGATAGGCAGCAGTTGAAAACTGTTCATTTTTGGGGTCATCAGCTAATGCGATGTAGGCATTGCTTCCCTCTTTTAAGGTTATAAAACTCCCATCTTCTGCATAGCCATACACCTTGGCTCCGTCCCTGTAATCTTCAGGGACGGCCATCAGTGCTGTTTTAATTTGCCATTCTTTTTCCGGAATGGTTTGGGCCATTCCAAACTGTAAAAAACTTAGTAGTACAAAAAATATGGCAGGAAATTTCATGGGTTAATATTTTGCGGGTTCTCCCTGTGTCATAGTACGTTTTATAAAAGCACGAATGTCATCATTGGCTTTTTTAAGATCTTCACGTCTTAGGTACATCATATGTCCGGAACGGTATCCTTTAAATTCAAAACGGTCTTTCATACGACCACTAGGGTCTACCTGCCACATGGTATATTTTGCTTGAAAATAGGTGGTAGCACCGTCGTAGTAACCAGACTGTATCAATACGTTTAAATACGGGTTTTGGGCCATAGCTTGTCTTAGATTGTCACGTACATTATCATCATCGTTATTCCAAGGTCTTACAGGTCCAAACATATTGTATTTAATATCTGTTTTAAACTTAAGTTCTTCTTGAAGATAGTAGTTAATAGCAGGAGTAAAACTATGCAGCCAAGAGGTGAGCTCTGCGCTGTAATCCGGACGCATACCCGCTAACTGCCGATCAATTCCTAAATAGCGAGAATCTAGTCTTCCTACGTTGTAGCCTCTGTCTTTTAAAAGGTTTTTCCAAAAGTATTGTACAGGGACCACTAAATTTTGGTCTAAAATTTCCTGCTTCGATAAGCCAGAATAATAGGCCATTTTTTCAGCCACTTCATTTTTCTTGGCCGCATCTAGGAACCCTCCTTTAGCCAGTGCTGGAATGAGCTCGTCTACTGCATAGGCTTCAGATTCTGGCAATATTTCTAATAGATCTTTTTGTTGTAAAGCGGGAGGCAATGCTTTATGATGCCATGCTGCTGCTGTAAAATAGGGCAAGCTAATGGCATTTTCTACCGCACCACCGGTGTTGTACAACTTATAATCTGCTGGGGAAACCATGATCACCCCATTTAAATACATCCACTGTTGGTTCTGTAATGCCAGCGATAATCCCATAACTCGGGTGCCTCCGTAGCTCTCACCCACAATGTATTTTGGTGATCTCCAACGGTTATTTCTGGTTACAAAGGTGTTCATCCATTCAGCCAAATATTTAACGTCGGCATTAATACCAAAAAACTTTTCTCTATCGACCTCTTTTCCTGTTTCAGGAATAGTTCTAGAATAACCAGTATTTGCTGGGTTGATGTATACAATGTCTGTAACGTCTAAAACAGAAAATGGATTTTCTTTTACACCGTACGGTTGCACTGGGTAACCTTCGTCATCAATTTTTAAGATTCTTGGTCCAGTATAGGCCAAATGCATCCAAACCGAACCAGATCCAGGTCCGCCATTAAAGGAGAATAGCAGTGGTCTAGCTGCTCGATTTCTTACATTGTTTCTGGTATAATAAGTATAATGTAAAGATGCGATGGGCTTGCCCATTTCATCCCAAACAGGCTGGGTTCCTGTGGTGGCGGTATAGGAAATTGGTGTTCCGTTAATAGTAACACTATGCTGTGTGGTAACTGTAGTGTCAATAGGTAATTTACGCTCTTGCGCTGCTACCATAACTACATACAATACAAAGCTCAGGGATAATACAATTTTCTTCATTTTCTAGTTGAATTAGTCTTCCCTAAAAGTAGGGAATTTGGTTAAGATTCTGATAAGAAATAAAGCAAGACCCGCTGTTTTCGTTACCTTAGAAGGAAACGCAGTCTTATGAAACGCATCAACCGAAGAAATTTTACAAAAACCGTTACCAAAGGAGTAGGAGCTGCTACACTTATGAGCCATCTTCCAATGGCATGTGCTATGGGCCAACAAGCATCCAAAAAACTAGGGATTGCCTTGGTAGGCCTAGGGGGCTACAGTACCTATCAATTGGCACCAGCCTTACAAGACACTGAACATTGCTACTTGGCCGGAATTGTTACAGGAACACCAGCAAAAGAGAAGCTATGGGCCAAGAAGTACGGTATTCCAGAAGAAAACATTTACAACTATTCCAATTTTGATGCTATCAAGGAAAATAAAGCTATTGACATTGTATATGTGGTTTTACCAAACTCCATGCATGCAGAATTCTCAATTAGGGCTGCAGAAGCCGGTAAACATGTCATCTGTGAGAAACCAATGGGGATGAACGTTGCCGAATGTGATGAAATCATTACTGCGTGTAAAAAGGCCGGTGTGAAATTGGGTATGGGCTATAGATTGCACTCCGAGCCCTATACTCAAGAAGTAAAACGTTTTGTGAGGGAAAAAACATTTGGATCTATTTTATATGTTTCTGCGGATGCCGGCTATCGTTCTATGAGTAATCCTGATCAATGGAGGCTTAATAAAAAGCTTTCTGGAGGAGGTGCTTTGGTAAATATGGGAGTCTACGCCATTCAGAGCGCCATTTACGCCACAGGAGAGAACCCTATTTCTGTACAAGCGCAAGAATATAGCACCCGGCCAGAATACTTTAAGGAGACCGATGAAACCATTACTGCCCAATTTAAATTCCCAAGTGGTGCGGTAGCTAATATTATGACCTCGCATAATATTCGTGCCAATAGACTGTACGCCACTTGTGAAAATGGATGGTTCGAATTAGACCCTGCAAGCACTTATATTCCATTGGCAGGAAGAACGGTAAACGGCCCTTTGGAATTTAAGCAGGAGAGTCAGCAAAAACTTCAAATGGACGATTTTGCTAAACACGTACTTTTTGACGCTCCTAATTTGGCGCCAGGGGAAATGGGAAAACGGGATATGGAAATTGTGGCGGC
>CAZRPJ010000040.1:0-28926 GCA_964601965.1 uncultured Croceivirga sp. | reverse complement strand
AAATTACTCGTCTTATCAGACATGTGGGGCATTAAAAAAGGCCTTTGGATAACCTCCTATTTTGGATATCTTCAACAGTATTATAATATTGAGTTTTATGACATTCAGCAACTAGCCAATTTGGATATTCCTGTAATGACTAGTGAGAATATTCATAAGGCTTTTATGGATGGTGGTCTAGATACGGCGGTCGCGCATCTGTTAAAAAAGGAAACTGAGCCATGCCATGTTCTTGCATTTAGCATGGGTGGTACTATAGCTTGGAAAGCAGGCGTTCAGGGGCTTCCTTTGAAGTCGTTAACAGCCATTTCACCAACAAGAATTCGTTTTGAGGAAGTTGCACCATCTTGTGATATTAATT
The DNA here is from genome assembly GCA_964601965.1 of uncultured Croceivirga sp. Classification (GTDB taxonomy): domain Bacteria; phylum Bacteroidota; class Bacteroidia; order Flavobacteriales; family Flavobacteriaceae; genus Croceivirga. The sequence goes on along the minus strand of CAZRPJ010000040.1, from coordinate 28,565 downwards.
TGATTTATGGCGAATGTGATGAATTCAAGCCTACTATGAAATGGGCCAAGAAGATGGATGTACCCATGAAGGTGATTGAAAATTTTGGGCACGAGTTGTATTCTGATGAGAAAATTATCAATGATGTTTGTATGGAATTATTAAACAAGGTGACGCGTAAGGCCGTATAGCAGCCTAGCTAGGATATAATAAAAAAAAGGGGCCAACTGGCCCCTTTTTTATTTGGTGAAACGCAGTTTTTATGAAACTGCTTTTAATTTTTTAATGGTTTCTAAGGATAATTTTTCCTCGGCATACGCTTTCGTCACCTTAAAATCCTTTTCTTCTGAGCTTGGTAAGGTAAACATCGCATCTGTAAAAATAGCTTCACACAGGGAACGTAATCCTCTAGCACCTAATTTATACTCAATGGCTTTGTCTACAATATAAGTAAGCGCTTGCTCTGTAATACTAAACGTAATATTGTCCATTGCAAACAGTTTTTCATACTGCTTAATAATGGCATTTTTAGGTTCTGTAAGAATGGCTCTTAAAGTTTTCTTATCTAACGGATTCATATGGGTCAATACTGGCAAACGACCAATGATTTCCGGTATTAGTCCAAACTCTTTTAAATCTTTTGGAATAATATATTGTAAGATATTCTCCGCATCGAGGTTGTCTTCTGCCTTAGAGGCACTATATCCAACGGCTTGCATGTTAAGACGTTTGGTGATGATACGCTCAATACCATCAAAAGCACCACCAGCTACAAAAAGAATATTCTCTGTATTAACTTCTATAAATTTTTGGTCTGGATGTTTTCTTCCTCCCTTAGGTGGTACATTCACAACCGTGCCTTCTAGTAATTTTAAAAGCCCTTGTTGCACTCCTTCTCCAGAAACATCTCTAGTTATGGAAGGATTATCACTTTTACGAGCAATTTTATCAATTTCATCTATGAAAACAATGCCGCGCTCTGCTTTTTCTAAATTGTAATCTGCCGCCTGTAAAAGCCTGGTTAAGATACTTTCTACATCTTCACCAACATAACCCGCTTCCGTTAATACGGTAGCATCTACAATGGCTAAGGGTACATTCAACATTTTGGCAATGGTCTTAGCCATCAATGTTTTTCCTGTTCCAGTCTGTCCCACCATAACGATGTTACTTTTCTGGATTTCAACATCATCTTCCTTGCTTTTAGGCTGTAAGAGTCTTTTATAGTGATTGTAAACGGCAACGGACATCACTTTCTTGGTACGTTCCTGCCCAATAATAAAAGTGTCTAAAAAATCTTTTATTTCAAGGGGCTTCTTTAGTACCAATTCGGAAGAAAGGTCGTTGGACTTCGATTGCTTTGATTCCTCAGCAACTATGCTATGTGCCTGCTCAATACATCGATCACAGATATGAGCGTCCAAACCAGCAATCAAAAGATTGGTTTCCGGCTTTTTTCTTCCACAAAATGAACATTCCAGATTTTCCTTCGCCATATGTTATCAGTTGGATAGCATTGCTTTAACGCTAAAAGTAAGGTAAAATTCTGCTTTTTACCCAGTTCTAGCTGACCATTGGTCGAAATTATGCCTTATCCCTTACCAAAATTTCGTCAATCATACCATACTCCTTGGCTTCAGGCGCTTTCATCCAGAAATCTCGATCACTGTCTTCGTAGACCTTGTCAAAAGACTGTCCTGTATGGTTAGCAATGATATGATAGAGTTCATCTTTAATCTTTAGGACCTCTTTCGCAGCAATTTCAATATCGCTTGCTTGTCCTTGTGCTCCAGAAAGTGGTTGATGGATCATTACCCGTGAATGCGGTAATCCACTTCGCTTGCCTTTCTGTCCGGCGCATAAAAGCACAGCAGCCATGGAGGCAGCAATACCCGTACAAATGGTGGCAACATCTGGTTTTATGAACTGCATGGTGTCATAAATTCCTAATCCGGCATATACACCTCCTCCAGGAGAATTAATGTAGATGGATATGTCTTTACTTGCATCTGTACTTTCTAAGAACAAGAGCTGCGCTTGAACTATGTTCGCGACCTGATCGTTGATTCCTGTACCCATAAAAATGATGCGATCCATCATGAGACGCGAGAATACATCGAATACAGCGATATTCATTTGACGCTCTTCAATGATGTTTGGAGTCATGTTCACAGGGAACATGCTGCTTATGATTTGATTGTAATAGGTGCTACTTACACCGTGATGTTTCGTAGCATATTTTTCAAATTCTTTTCCGTAATCCATAGGATTTTTTGATGATTTTTTAAAACAAAAACGGTTCTGAAAAGACAATTTTTCAGAACCGTAAAGATACAATTATTTAGAGCGTTTAGCCGTACACCTCTTTTACAAAGTTTTCATAACTAATCTCCTTGCTTTTAAGATTGGCTTTTTCTTTGTAGAGCTCTAATAGCTTTTGGCTCATAAGTTGTTCTGATAAACGCTTCACCTCGTCTTGATTGCTCATTACACGAGTTGCAATGTTTTCAAGTTCCTCTTCTTGAGGATTCATATGGCCATATTGTGCCATTTGAGATTTAATAAATCCTTTGGCAAACTCTTTTAATTCATCAAATTGAACCTGAAGATCATTTTCCTTAATGATTTTCCCTTCAATTAGTTGATAGCGTAAACCCTTTTCAGATTTTTCATATTCATCAGCAGCCTCCTCTTCACTTAATTCCTTTTCGCCACTCACTTGGATCCACTTGGTAAGGAATTCCTTTGGAAGGTCAAATTTGGTTTCGTCAATTAATTTTTCAGTGATATCATTCAACAGCTTCTGATCTGATTGTTGCTCGAATTGCTTTTCAGAATCTGTTTTAATCTTTTCTTTCATTTCAGCCTCACTCTTCACTTCTCCTTCACCAAACAGTTTGTCAAATAGTTCTTGATCTAAAGCGGCAGGCTCTCTTTCATTAATTTCGTGAATGGTAAAAGTTACTTCAATATTAAGCTTATCTGCCTTTTCCTTCGCAATACCTAAACTAGAGGATAACAAATAGTCTTCACTAAAAAGTCCTTTGGTTTTCAAGCTCACAGTCTCTCCTACCTTTTTACCAACCAAGGCGTCAATTGCTTTCTTGCCTTTTAATTTGGCAATTTCAATGGTGGTTTTATTTTCTATCTCTTCATCGGCATTTTCGAACGTACCATTTACCTCTGCAATTTTGGTCACCTCTGGTTTGGAGATTATTTTACCGTATTGTTTTTGTAGACGCTCTACCTGCTCAGCTACCATTTTTTTATCCGCAACAATATTGTAGTGGGTAACCGCCTTTCTGGTTTTCAGCTTTACTTCAAATTCTGGAGCTAAACCTAATTCAAATTCAAAATCGAAGTTTTCGCTATCCCAATCAAAGTTATCTTGTGCTTTTGGTAATGGATTACCCAAAACATCGAGCTTTTCTTCAGTTAGGTATTTATTAAGATTGTCTTGAAGTAATTTGTTTACCTCATCTACTAAAACCGCCTTGCCGTATTGCTTTTTAATTAGGCCCATAGGTACTTGACCTTTTCTAAAACCTGGAATATTTGCTTGCTTTCGGTAGTTTTTAAGGATGTCATTCACCTTTTCCTCATAGTCCTCTTTGGTGATAGCCACTTTTACAACCGCGTTTAAATTGTCTATCTGCTCTTTTGAAATATTCATCTATCCTGCTTTTAATGGGGGGCAAAAGTACTACATTTTGTATTGTACAACAAGTTTTTAAGGACTTGTATATCAGGATAAAGCCTTACTTCTTTTTATCTTCCTTTAAGAGTGAAAAAAGGATGGATTGTAAAAATGAAAGTAGTAAACTAAAAAGGAGCGCCCACCAAATATTTGAAACGGAAAATCCGGTAATAAAATAGTCTGCGAGGAGAATAATGATCCCATTTATAAACAGTAAAAAAATACCTAGGGTAATGATAGTAATGGGCAGGGTAAGGACTATTAATAAGGGTTTAACTATAAAGTTGAGCAAGCTTAAAACAATTGCAACAATAACGGCAGTGACGTACGAGTCTACCGCAACACCGGGCAATACCTTGGATAGCAATACCACGGCTAAAGCACTTAATAAAAGTCGTAAAATGAAGTTCATAACTACCAATAAAAAAAGCACCGCCTAAGCGGTGCTTTCAATATAGTAATTTTTGAATTTAGTTCAAGTAAAGACCAGTAAAATCTAAAGGATTTACGCCAGGTAGGGTAGAACCGTATTTTGCATTAATGGCTTCTGCAAAGGCATTTGCAAGAATAGCATACCCGCGTGGTGATGGATGCACTCCGTCAAGCGAGAATCCTCCACCCGTTCCAAAATCAGCAGTAACAAAGCTACCATCCGCTAGCGGGAATCCATTTTGATTTATGGAAGTCAATAACGCATTAGCGTCAACAAATGCCAAATCATACGCATTGGCAAAATTTTCGATAATCTGATTGTAAGACGCCAAAGCAGCATTTGCAAGTGCTTGCTCTTCTGGTGTTAACACCCAGTTATCTGCCAAAGGTACTGCTACGCCATTGATAGAGGTTGGGTCTGCAGGATTAGCTAAAGTTCCAATAAAGGCACTTGCTGGTAAAACCACAAGGTCTTCAGCAGTAGCCTGACGCATGTTTATTAAAGCAGGACTTACACCCGTAAGATCCGTTAAATCTTCATCCAAGATCACCACTGCATTCGTTGCACCAGCAGCAAAAGAAATTTGTCTTCTTTGCGCTTCTTCAGCACTAATTAATGGCGTCCCTAAAGGGTTCAAACTTGTACTAAACGCCAACATGGTTTGATTGTATTCTGCATATGCAGCATTTAATACCGCCGCAGTTGCTTCATCCAAAGGAACTGGATTGTGCGGAACTGTTGTTAGAAATGGGATTGTAGTAACGTCAGGAAGGTTAGCAATTACACCACCTGCACCGTTTGCTGTCATGGCGTCTAGAATAGCTTGAATGGATCCCGCAACAACGTTAGGATCTGATATATCTGAACCTCCATACGTAGAAGGATCTAGATTTCCTGCTTGGTCTACTCCGGCACCTCCGGCAGTAACATACCCTAGGACATCATTATTTCCAATCCATAACGAAAAGAACGTTGGGCTCTGGGCTACAGCATCTCCTAAAATGGTGGCAGATTCACTAGAAGCAAAACGCGCGTAGTAAGGATTGGCTAAGCCTAGTGGTACACCAGCGACACTTCCGTATCCAGGGGCTAAGAGGTGATAACTTTTTGCACCGGGAACTCCCATATTATTAAAATTCCCTGAAAGCACGTTCGATACTTCCGTACTTCCTTGACCATCTACAGGTACCGGTGTAGGGGAACCTGAGGCAAAAGAAAGAATTAATCGATTGCTAGAGATAGGATTCCCTCCTAAAGTTAGGCCTCCTAAATCGTCCGCCATAAATGGAATATTAAAAGCACCTCCGCCAGCCAGAGCAAATTGACCTGCTAACATATTTGGGAAGGAGGCTTCTTGACCGGATATAAATAATGCAGCATCAGAAAAACCAGCCGTAAGCGAGTTTCCAAGAGCAACATAATTGCTAAAATTTGCGGAACCTGGTGTGACCACAACGGGGTCTGGTTCTTCAGGTGTGGTGTTGTCTACGGTGTCGTCATCGTTATCACATGCAATAAATAACAGCCCAAGTATTGGTAGGAGGGCAAGGAACTTTTTCATGTTGGAATAATTTACGTTAATTGAAGTTGAAGTAATAGTTAAATGAGTATTTCCAAAACTAGCGGAAATTTATCATCCACACAACGAAAGGCCTAAAAAAATTATGCATGCATAATAAAATGGGCCCTATTTTAACATTTTAGAAATTCTAAGGATGTTTCAAAGAACTGCCCGGGGTTTTCTGCATGAAGCCAATGACCAGCATTTTCAATGGTTTTAATAGTCGCATTTGGGAAATGCTGTTTTATGTGTGGGGTGTCATTTTCCTGCACATATTCAGACCTGCTTCCTTTCAAGAAAAGGGTAGGGCCTTCATAATAGTCGGTGCCTCCGATTGGTTCGCCAATTTCTTCCATTTTATGTTGAAGAACCTCTAAATTTACCCGTAAGGCTAGTACCCCTTTTTCTTTCCAGTACAAGTTTTTAAGTAAGAATTGACGGATCCCAAAGTCATTTAAATATAAGGCCAACTCCTTATCAGCATCGCCTCTACTTTTGAGTACTGAGAAATCGAGTTGTGTAAGGGCATTGATAATTGCTTGGTGGTGCGGCGGATAGTATTTAGGAGCGATATCTGCCACAACCAAACGCAGCACCTTATTAGGGATGGTTACGGCTAGTTGCATAACTGTTTTACCTCCCATAGAATGTCCAATAAGATTTGCACTCTCAATGTTATGGTGAAGCATGTAATTCTTTACATCTTCTGCTAAGGTTTCATAATTAAAGGTTTCAGAATGAAAACTTCTTCCGTGATTTCTTTGGTCAATTAAATGCACTTCGAACCCGCTTTCTGCATACTTTTTTCCTAGGGTTTTCCAATTATCAGACATCCCTAAAAATCCGTGTAGAATTAGCAATGGTTCGCTTTTGCCTAAGATAGTACTGTGAAGAATTTGGTTCATTTTAAGCGGTGAAGGTACATATTAACAACATTTTCAAGTCCCAGATAAATCGATTCACAAATTAATGCATGACCAATAGAAACTTCCAGGAGATTAGGAATTTTTGACTTGAAATAGGCAATATTATCCAGATTAAGATCATGTCCTGCATTAACCCCTAATCCAACTTCATTGGCTACTTGCGCGGCCGCGACAAAGTCATCAATTCCCCCCTTATTGCCAGCTGCAAAAGCTACCGCAAATTGTTCGGTGTATAATTCAATCCGGTCGGTGCCAGTAGCTACTGCGCTTTCCACCATTTTTGGATCGGGGTCTACAAAGATGGAGGTTCTTATCCCACTTTCCTTAAATTCAGCGATGACATCTTTCAAAAAATCTAAATGCGCAATGGTATCCCAACCGGCATTTGAAGTAAGCGCATCTTCTCCATCTGGGACTAAGGTTACCTGGGTGGGTTGAACAGACAAAACAAGTTCTTTAAATTTTGGAATTGGGTTGCCTTCAATATTAAATTCAGTCTTTACTACCTCTTTTAAGTCGCGGGCATCTTGATATTTAATATGTCTTTCATCCGGTCTAGGATGAACGGTGATTCCTTGGGCGCCAAAGGATTCAATATCTTGAGCAGAGCGCACGATATTGGGAACAGTACCACCTCTAGAATTTCGTAAGGTGGCCAGTTTATTAATGTTTACGCTAAGCTTTGTCATAAAATGTTTTCTTTACGGGCTGCAAAAATACAAAATGGGCACGCCTTTTGCGCTGTTTAAATTTGTAGTTTTGTCTTAAGAATGGTCCTATGAATATTCAAGAGTACGTATTGAATTCCCTCCCAATTTTTGAAGTTGGCGACTCTCTGAAAGAGGTTATCAACTTTTTTGAGAGCACTGCCTATTCGCATGTTGCTGTGAAAGAGGAAGATGTCTTTCTAGGACTACTCTCTGCCAATGATTTGCCTTGCTTTGAAGCTGAAAATAAAGTTCAAGATTTTCGTTTTCAATTGGAGAATTTCTTTGTGACACCGCAAACGTTGTGGCTTGATGTATTGGAAAAATTTACGCGAAACGAAGCCAATGTTGTCCCTGTTTTAGATGATGCTTCTCAGCGGATTTTAGGCTATTATGATTTAAATGATATTGTTGCACATTTTATAAGCACACCCTTTTTTACGGAGCCCGGTGGCGTACTTGTCGTGTCAAAAGGTATTAAAGATTACTCTCTGAGCGAGGTAACACAAATTGTTGAGACCAACAACGGTAAGCTATTAGGTGCTTTTATTACAGATAATGAGAATGATGTGGTGCAGGTAACCATGAAAATTAATAGCGGTAATCTTAATGAAATCATTCAAACTTTTAGAAGATACAGTTACACCATTATATTCGGTAATAACGACGATCAGTTCCTAGAAGATCTTAAAGAGCGTTCTGCCTACCTAGACAAATACTTAAATGTCTAAGATGAAGGTTGCAATTTACGGACAAGTTTTACTAGAACAAGACGTTTCCTACGTGCAAACTTTGCTGGTTACTCTGCAAGAGCAACAGGCAGAAGTGGCTATGGAAGAAGGGTTTTTAAAGCTTTTTTCTAGTTTCCATCCTCAAAATGATCTACCGTCGTTTAATCAACAAGAAGGCCTGGATTCTTCCTTTGATCTTTTTGTAAGTTTTGGTGGTGATGGTACTATGCTTCGCGCTATTTCTTATGTAGGTGTTCACGGCATACCTGTGGTAGGGGTTAATACAGGTCGTTTGGGATTTCTGTCTACTTTTAAAAAAGAAGACGTTCAAAAAGTTGTCACGGAATTTGTTGCCGGTGCCTACACTATTGAAGAGCGCAGTATGGTAGAGATACGCACTGATTCTCATATAGAGGAATTTAATGAGTTAAATTTTGCACTGAACGAAATAACCGTAAGTAGAAAGGATACCACTTCTATGATTACCGTGGAAACCTTTTTAAATGGCGAATATCTTACCAACTATTGGGCAGATGGCCTCATTATTTCTACACCTACGGGTTCTACGGGATACTCCCTCAGTTGCGGAGGTCCGGTGATTGCGCCCACAGCACAGTCTTTAGTTTTAACGCCAATTGCGCCGCATAATTTAAATGCCCGTCCTTTTGTAATCGCAGATGATACCATTATTAAATTAAAAGTTTCTGGTAGAGAAGATCACCATCTGGTATCCTTAGATTCTAGAATTGCAACGATTCCTAACGGACAAGAGATTATTATTCAGAAATCCACCAATACCATAAAGATGGTTGCCTACAAATCTGAAAGCTTTTTAAAGACCTTGCGTAATAAGTTGCTTTGGGGGGAAGACCGAAGGAACTGAGTGCGAAGCCCACAATAAATTACCTCAAAAGTTGTTTTACAAAAGGAACATTATATGACAATGTGGGACTACCCCGCAATTGGCATATTTCAAGCGTATTTATGAGATTTTTTGTTTTGGTGTGTTTGTTAGCATTTGGGAGTATTCACGCCCAGACCTATGAGATTGGGTTGTTCGCAGGAGGTACCAATATGATAGGGGATGTAGGTAGAACCAACTATGTATTGCCCTCGGGGCCTGCATATGGCGCTCTTTTTAAATGGAATAAGCGAAAGCGCTATGCTTTGCGAGCCAGTGTTTTACGAGGCAGTTTCACCGCAGATGATTCAAAATCCAGTCAGCCTTCTAGACAGCAGCGCGGATATCGGGTAGAGAATTCAGTTACAGAATATTCGGCAGGGATGGAATTTAACTTTGTAGATTACAATTTACACAAGTTGGGACCTGCTTTTACTCCATATTTATATACCGGGATTACATACTTCCGATACGATTTTAACTACATAGATGCACTACAGGTTCAGGATATTAACCAAAAAGATGGTAGTTTCGCAATTCCAATGACCGTCGGTGCTAAACTAAGGCTAAGTCAGTTTTTTATTTTAGGAGCAGAGATTGGCGCTAGATATACTTTCACCGATAATTTGGATGCCAGCAATCCAGAAGGTTCGAATTTCGAGCAGTTTAGATTTGGCAATATTTTAAGTGAAGATTGGTATGTCTTTTCCGGAATAACCTTAACCTATACCTTCGGAAGAAAGCCATGCCAGGATTGTTTTGAATAATAAATGAACAACCTTAGCCACGTAAACGAACAAAATTTACCAGAACACATTGCCATTATTATGGATGGTAATGGTAGGTGGGCGAAACAACGCGGAAAATTGCGGGTCTTTGGTCATGAAAATGGCGTAAATGCCGTTAGACGAACCGTAGAGAACTGCGCGAAGCTCAAAATAAAATACCTTACCCTTTACGCATTTTCAACTGAAAATTGGAATAGACCAAAATTGGAAGTGCAAACTTTAATGCGATTGTTAGTCGCATCCTTACGCAAGGAACTGACCACCTTAGATGAGAATAATATACGCTTAAATGCTATTGGAAATTTAGATTTCTTACCAGGAAAGGTCGCCAAAGAATTAAACGAAGTAATTGCAAAAACAGCCAAAAATACTGGTTTAACGCTTACTTTGGCCTTGAGCTATGGTTCTAGAGAAGAATTAAAATCTGCCATAAAGACCATAAGTTCCAAAGTTAAAAATAACATAATTTCAGAGGAGGATATTGACGAAACCGTTATTAATACTCATCTTTACACGCATGACCTGCCAGATGTAGACCTGCTCATTCGAACGAGTGGAGAGCATAGAATAAGCAATTTTCTGCTTTGGCAGATTGCATACGCCGAATTATATTTTATTGACGTATTTTGGCCTGATTTTAGCGAGCAGCATTTGGTAGATGCAATTATCAATTACCAGAATAGAGAACGAAGATTTGGAAAGACTAGTGAACAACTCAGTTAGAGGGTTAAAAAAAATTACGTTACTCAGCAACATTCTCCTTCTTTTTTTAGCAATTCCGCAGAGCAATACAGCGCAAGAAACTTCATTGGAGTCAGCTAAAAAGTATGTATTAGGAGGTTTAGAGGTTACGGGACTTCAAAGCTATAACGAACAGACCGTAAAAACGTATACCGGATTAAGAATCGGTCAACCTATTACCATTCCTGGCGAAGAAATTAGTGGTGTCATAAAGAAATTATGGGGTCTCGAACTATTTAGCGAATTAGACTTCTTTTACGCGGTAGAAGGGGATCAGGTTTTTCTAGAGCTTCGTATTAAAGAGCGTCCTACCCTTTCCAGAGTTACAGTATATGGGGTTAAAAAGAGAAAGGTTCAAGATATTATTGATGATACCGATCTTAAGAAAGGAAAGAAAATTACCGAAAGTTTAATTGCTAACACCAAAAACTACCTAGAAAATAAGTACAAAAAACAAGGGTTCTTAAATGCCAAGGTAACCATTGCCACCGCTAAAGATACCGTTGGAACCAACAGCGAAAGCATGGTGGTAAATGTGCGCAAAGGAGATAAGGTAAAAATTAAGACTATTGAGTTTGAGGGGAACGATAAGGTTTCAGACAAACGCCTTCGAAAAGCGTTAGGAAAGGCGAAGATTCGAAAGAAAAAAATAGGGGCCTTTTGGCAACGTTCCAAGTATACCGATGAAGAATTTAAAGAGGGCCTAGAAAACCTAGTTGATACTTACGCAGAAAGAGGATATAGAGATGCCCGAGTAGTCTCAGATACTTTTATCAAGATAGATGAGAATAATATTGCATTAAAAATTGGTGTAGAAGAAGGGGATCGCTATTATTTTGGAGACATCGATTTTGTTGGGAATTCCGTTTACACAGACAGACAATTGGCCCAAGTATTAGGAATAAAAAGAGGCGATGTTTACAATGGTGTGCTTTTAAAAGAGCGTATTGCAGATGATTCTAAGCCAGATGGAGAAGATGTAACAAATCTCTATCAAAACAATGGCTATCTATTCTCTAGTATTAATCCGGTGGAGGTTTCTGCGGTGAACGATACCATTGACTTTGAAATTAGAATTATTGAAGGAAAAGAAACCTTTTTAGATCACGTCACAGTTTCTGGAAATGATAAGACCAATGACCATGTTATTTTCCGTGAACTACGAACACGTCCAGGGCAGAAATACAGTAAGGACAATATTATTAGAAGTGTGCGTGAACTTGGACAATTAGGGTTCTTCGATGCAGAGCAAATTGTCCCAGATATTCAAAATCCAGATCCAAATGCAGGAACGGTAGATTTAAAATACAGTTTGGTAGAAGCTGGTTCTAGCCAGATTGAACTCCAAGGTGGCTTTGGAGGAGGCGGTTTCATAGGAACATTGGGACTTTCATTTAACAATTTTTCCATACAAAATTTATTTAAAGGAGAGGCCTACCAACCTGTGCCAATGGGAGACGGTCAAACATTTGCACTACGTCTCCAGGCAAGTAGAACCTTCCGTGTGTATAGTTTAAACTTTGCAGAACCATGGTTAGGAGGTAAAAAACCCGTTAGGTTTAATCTATCCTTCTCAAGAACACAACAGTTCCGATCAACTTTTGATAGAAATGGTAGAATTGATGTAGACAGGGATCAAAGCTTCTCTATTACTGGAGTATCTGCAGGATTAGCGAAAAGGGTGCAATGGCCAGATGATTATTTTACCTTATCGCACTCCTTAAGTTATCAGCGCTACGACTTTAATAACTTTAATAGTGGTTTATTCAATTTTGGTAATGGGACTTCGAATTCCTTAACCTATACTTTCGGAATTTCTCGTAGTTCACAAGGTCCTAGCCGAATATTTCCACTTACAGGGTCTAATTTTGAACTTTCTGCCAGAGTAACACCGCCTTGGTCGTTATTCAGTAATAAAGATTTTAAGGCCATTCGAGATGAAATTGACGAGGTTACTCAAGAGATATTAGATCTAGAGTTGGGTGCCAATGACCCTGCGTTTCCCACTTTAAGAAGACAATTAGAGAGCTTAGAGGAAGAACGATTTAAGTTATTAGAGTTCTTTAAAGTGAAGTTTAGAGGTGATTGGTACACCAGATTAGTAGATAAATTGGTGCTTCGTACCAATGCAGAATTCGGATTCCTAGGAGCTTATAACAACGATATTGGAAACGTACCTTTTGAACGATTTTTTGTTGGAGGTGATGGTCTTGGAAACTTTACGTTGGATGGAAGAGAGATCATTCAGTTAAGAGGCTACGACAACAGTTCTTTGACACCTTTTAGCTTAAATCCAATTACTGGACAACAAGAACAAGATGGGGGTACTATCTACAATAAGTACACCATGGAATTGCGATATCCGCTTACTTTAAAGCCTTCTGCATCTATTTATGTGCAAACTTTTTTAGAAGCTGGGAACGCTTGGAATAATTTTAATGACTTTAATCCGTTTCAGTTAAAGAGATCAGCTGGAGCGGGGCTGCGAATATTTATGCCAGCATTTGGCCTCTTGGGAATAGATTTTGGTTATGGTTTTGATGAAGACCTAAGACCACAGTCCATAGGAAATGGACCAAGCGGATGGCAGACCCACTTCATTATTGGTCAACAATTTTAACGTTATTGGAAGATTCGACCAAATAATTAATAATTTAAACACCTCATTTTAAACCAATTAACTATTTTGGCACGATATTTTCTATGTAAAATCCGGATTCAAAAATGAAGACAACAACGTTCTTTTTTATCGGTCTTTTACTAGCCAGCTTTAGTGTTACTGCGCAACGCGTCGTTGGGGTACGAATTGGATATGTGGATATGGAGTATATCCTTGAAAATGTGGAGGAGTATCGCGATGCCACCGAACAGCTTAATACCAAAGCCGATAGATGGAAGAAAGAAATTGAATTAAAACTAAGCAAGGTTGAGCAAATGAAGAGTGATTTGGCTGCTGAAAAAGTCTTGCTTACTGATGAACTTATCGCAGAGCGAGAAGAAGAAATTCAAATTCTTGAAACCGAAGTTTTAGATTACCAACAAGACCGATTTGGCCCTCAAGGCGATTTGGTTCTTCAAAAGCGGTTATTGGTGCAGCCAATCCAAGACCAAGTTTTTGTGGAAGTACAAAAGATTGGAAAAAATAAAAGGTATGATTTTATTTTTGATAAATCGGCAGATGTTGTAATGTTGTACTCCGAAAAAAGGCATGACATCAGTGATCTGGTTTTAAGGGAAATAGCCCGTACTAGAAAAGTGAGTAAATCTAAAAAAGCGGAGAAAGAAAATAATAGGCTCAAAGAATTTCAGGCAGAGGAAGCTGCTGCAGATAAAGAAATAAGTGAAGCCTTAAAAGAGCGCCAAGAGAAGGCAGCCTCCGATAAGGAATCAAGAGCAAAAGCCGCAGAAACGCGTCGTGCAGAGCAGTTAAAGCTCCGGGAAGAGCGTAAAAAGGCTTACGAAGAACGAAGAAAGAAATTATTAGAAGAAAGAGAGGCGAAGCGAAAAGCCAAACAGGAAGAACGAATAAAAGAACAGGAAAAGGACTCAACAAGTCAAAATAGATAAACTGAACGCTAAAATTGAATACTCAAATTAAACTATTAGGAATTATGAAAAATGTAAGGAAGTTGGTTGTTGCGGTGGTGCTGATAGCAACAACAGGGTTCGTGAATGCGCAAAGCAAGGTGGCCCACATTAACGTGCAGGAATTATTAGCTGCGATGCCAGAAATGAAGGCTGCACAAGGAGAGCTTAAAAAATTGCAAGAAACGTATCGTGCAGATTTACAGAGCTCCATGACCGAGCTACAAAATAAATTGACCCAATATCAAAACGAAGCGCCTTCTAAAACAAATGAAGAGAATGAAAAGCGTGCGATAGAATTACAAGGGTTCGAGAAAAATATTCAAGAAGCGGAAGCAGCTGCTATGCAAGAAATGCAGAAAAAGCAGGCAGAATTATTCGCTCCAATCACCGAAAAGGCAAAAGCAGCCATTGAAAAAGTTGCAGCAGCCCAGGGGTATGATTATGTGATTGACGCTTCTCAGGGTGGTGGCTTAATTGTTGCTAAAGGAAAAGATCTTTTACCAGAGGTAAAGCAAGAATTAGGATTCTAAAAACCCTTTACAAGGACTAAGAACCGCTTGGCTTATTGAATTAAGTGAAGCGGTTTTTTATTTTTAGCCCATGCAACAGCCTATAGGTATTTTTGATTCTGGTATTGGAGGCACCTCAATTTGGAAGGAAATTGCGAAGCTTTTGCCCAATGAAGAAACCATTTATTTGGCCGACAGTAAGAACGCACCCTATGGGAACAAGTCCAGCGAGGCGATTCTTGCGCTCAGTATAAAAAATACAGAGTTGCTTTTAGAACTTGGCGCAAAAATTATTGTGGTGGCCTGTAATACTGCTACAACCAATGCTATTGCAACCCTCCGTGCAAGGTATCAAGTTCCCTTTATAGGAATTGAACCTGCTATTAAACCAGCCGCTTTACAAACAAGAACAAATACGGTGGGGGTACTGGCTACCAAAGGAACCTTGACTAGTGCTCTTTTTCATAATACCTCTAAATTGCATGCCGCCGGTATTAAAGTAATAGAACAAGAAGGGAAGGGACTTGTTAAGCTTATAGAATCAGGTGAAGCGGAGTCTAAAGAGATGGAAGTTCTTCTAAGAGATTTGGTACAGCCAATGGTTGACCAAGGCATTGATTGTTTGGTATTGGGTTGTACCCATTATCCTTATTTAATTCCTGTGCTAAAAAAAGTACTTCCTGCAAACGTACAAATTATAGATTCTGGCTTTGCTGTAGCCAAGCAAACCAAGGCAGTTCTTAAGGAGAGCAACCTATTAAATACGGTGGCAAGAAATAAAGTTCCTCATACCTTTTACACCAATACTGATGTGGCATTACTTCGCCAATTGGTAGCAGCCGACACCTCCTATATTTACTTCAAAGAATTTTAAAGTCGTTTACGTCTAAAGGTTTGATAGGTAAATGCGTATTGGTGTCGCTCATCTTTAGGATGATGTACCTCTTCTAGTAACTCCCAATCTTCTGTCTCGATCTCTGGGAAAAAAGTATCGGCCTCAAATTCGCCATGAATTCTTGTTAGCTCGATATGTGTAGCCAATTTCATGGATTGCTTATAGATTTCACCGCCACCAATGATAAAGGCCTTTTCATCATTTTTTGCTAGTTCTAGAGCTTCGTCAATAGAATTGACCAACGTACAAGGAAACTTAGGCTGGTAATTTCGATCTCTGGTAATAGCAATATGTTCTCGGTTAGGCAAAGGTCTAGGGAAACTTTCTAATGTTTTCCTGCCCATAATTATTTTATGTCCAGAAGTCAATTGCTTAAAGCGTTTAAAATCGTCAGGCAAGTGCCAGGGTAAATCGTTGTTGATGCCTAATGCGTTGTTTTCTGCCGCTGCGGCGATAATAATGAATTGACTCACTCTTTTTTTTTATTGATTTGCGAAGCAGGAAACTCCGTCTCTATTTCTTTTTGTAGTTCAGCAATGCGTTTTTTTTGTTTTTGAACTAACTTCTCTCGTTGATCCCGTTCCCATGTTTTTCCCATAAATTGATGCGTAACAAAAACATTGAAAAGGTGAAACACGAACAAAAATGCCCAAAACGTAATCGCCCAAAGAAACCAATTGTACTCTTCTCCATACTTTAAAATCTTATTGATGAGAATAAGAAAAACACTGCCAATTAGAAAAAGTACAAAGTGGGTGAACAACCGTTTTTTTTGTAGAACGCGCTTTTGAGCGTATTCCAACAATTCATGTTGCTCCGTATTCACTTCTGGCTTTGACTTTTCCTTAGAAAACATCTTTGGTTATCTTTAAAACAAATATACGCAATGGCAATTTCAAAAGATCTTAGGCGCAAGTTTCCCGTGCTCCAGCGAGGTATTTATGTGAACACTCCTACCTCCGGTCCTTTTAATGAAGATTTATTAGAATGGCGCCAAAATCATGACTTAGATTTTTTGGTCGGTGCGAGTGAGGTAACGGGAGATACTGCAGCACTCTTAGAAAAAACGCGCACAGCGGTTGCCAAATTTTTTAATTTTCAAGCTGCGGATGTTGCTTTAGTGCCAAGCTTTAGCCAAGGACTTAACTTGCTTTTAGAAGGGTTAGATTTAGCAGAGCGGGTGCTTCTATTACAAGATGATTATCCTTCTTTAAACTGGCCTTTTGAAAGTCGTGGTTTTCCTATCACCTATCTTACGATTTCAGAGCAATTAGAAGATGCAATTGAAGCCTGTATCCAAGAACAAAAGATTACTGTATTTGCCTTTAGTGCTGTACAATGGTTAAATGGGTATAAGATTAATTTCAACTTTATCAAAAGATTGCGAGAATTGTATCCTAATTTGCTATTGATAATGGACGGTACCCAATTCTGTGGCACCTCTCATTTTGATTTTGACGCTTCGGGTATAGACGTCATGGGCGCCAGTGGGTATAAATGGCTGCTATCTGGTTATGGCAATGGTTTTATGCTTGTACATCCCAGACATCAAAGTCGTTTTCGTCTTAAAACAAGAGGTTACGGTTCTGGAAGAAATGCGGCCTTTCGAAAGAATGAAGGAACTTTTTGCATGCAATTAGAACCTGGTCATCTAGATCCTCTTTGTTTTGGAAGTCTGTTGTTTTCTCTGAATTTTTTAATGGATGTTGGATTATCCGAAATAACACAGCAAAACACGATGTTGGCTCGTTTGCTAAAAGAGGAATTAAAAGCCCTTGAACTCTTAGACAACACCATTGTAAATCATGAACCGCTAAGTACCATTTTTAGACTAACCTCTAAGGATAAATATGAAGCGTTGCAGCAAGAAAATGTGGTCTGTGCTATTCGAGGTGGCGGAATTAGGATGGGTTTTCATTTCTACAATACTGAGGATGAAGTAAAACGCATTGTTGAAATCCTTAAAAAATAGCCTCTTTTTATCATTAGATTCAATTTCAAGTCGCTTTTTTGAAGAAGTCAAGAATTGGTGAACCTTATTTTATCAAAATGATAAATCGGCTCTAATCTATTGACAGTTAAAGGTTTTATGTATTGCTTTGTCCCTTAATTGAATTAGAAATTTTATTTACCATGGCAATCAAGAAACAGTATTTAAAAAGCAAACCTGTTTGTAAAGTTACTTTCAGTGTACCTGCAAAAGAAGCAACTAAAGTAGCGGTTGTTGGAGATTTCAATGAATGGAATCCAAAAGGCAGCCTATTGAAGAAATTAAAGAACGGAACCTTTAAAGGAACTTTTGAACTTCCAAAGGAAAACACCTACGAGTTTCGTTACTTAGTAGACAACGATTATGTGAACGATAGCGAAGCAGATCGTTACCAATGGAATGATTATGCTGGAACTGAAAACGCAGTTCTAGAAATCTAAACCCCACAAGCTCACCATTGGGGATTTATTCCTCAATGGTGACACCTTTCCAAAAGGCAACATAGCCTTTTATTTCCTTAGCCAGCTCGCTCGTTTCCGGATAATACCAAGCAGCATCTTTATTTTCTTGGCCTTCAACCTCTAGTGTATAATAAGAGGCAACCCCTTTCCATGGACATGTACTGTGTGTTTCACTACTTTTAAAATAGTCTTTAGTGAGACTTTCTGGAGGAAAATAATGATTTCCCTCAATCACCTTAGTAGCATCGCTTTCCGCTAAAACTTTTCCATTCCAAACTGCTTTCATCTTATTTCTTTTTTAGTAGATAATCTTTAAATAATTGATCTTGGTCTTCAAAGGAAGTCACGATTTCTAATCCAGAAGCTCCTGCCAACCAAGCTACTGTTTGGTCATCATATTTTTGAGAAATTTCAGTATGGATGGTTTCCCAAGCATTAAAATGTAGTTCTAGCTGTAAGGCTTCAATAGTAACCTTTTGTTCCTTTTTGGCTACCAAATAACTTTTAGCCGTCCCGGTTTCAGGATCATAGACTTCCCAATGCAAGAAATTATCTAAATTAAAATCTCCCCCCAATTCCCGGTTTATTCTTTTTAAAATATTCTTATTAAAAGCTGCTGTTATGCCTTCCTGGTCGTTGTAGGCATCAAGCACCATTTGCGGATTCTTTTTCTGATCCATTCCCATAAACAACAAATCATGTGCGCTCATGGAGTCTTTTAATTGCGTTAAAAAAGAAATAGCATTGGGGTGAAGCAGATTCCCAATATTAGAACCTAAAAAAAGAATCACTTTCTTTTTGTCAGTGGCTTCCCCAATTTCTTTAAGAGTATCAAAATAGGTCCCTTGAACACTCTCAACGACCAATTCAGGTAATTCCTCTAGCAAATTGGCTTCAAGTAACGCTAGGGCATTCTGGCTAATATCAATTGGGCGGTATTTAAACTTGTAGCCTTCTTTAAGCAAATACCGCAGTAGAATTTTGGTTTTTTTTCCGTCTCCAGCCCCTAATTCGAATAAATCAAAGGCCTCTACTTTGGATGAAAAATGAGCGGTAATTTGTTCTTTATGTTCCATGAGAATGGCAAATTCTGCATTGGTCAAGTAATAGCTTGGCATGGCCATGATTTCTTGAAAAAGCTGGTCACCTATTTCATCATAGAAATATTTAGAAGAAAGTGTTTTAGGAAATTGGGTAAGGCCTTCACGGACTTCTTCTGCAAAAATCGTGTTGATTTGTTTGGTATTTTGATTCGACATAAAATTTAGGTCGGGATTACTGTGCTAACCTTAATCCAGTAAACTGCCACCGGAGTTGAGGATGAAAAAAGTTTCTGTAGGTTGGTCGGGTGTGGTTCTTGGGGGTGGCAATTGATCCCCCACGCAGTACTTTTTGGTTTACCATAAATTTTCCATTGTATTCTCCCAAAGCCCCTGCTGCTTTTTTATAATTTGGGTAGGGGAGGTAAGCACTTTCTGTTAACTCCCAGCGTTGGCCCCACGAAAAGTATTTCTGCGAAGCTTCCCATTCAAACTCGGTAGGCAATCGCATACCTTTCCATTGTGCATATGCATAGGCTTCATAATAACTAATGTGTGTAACAGGAGTATTTAGCGTTACTTCTTTTAAGCCTGCGAGAGTGTAATGGTGCCAAACGCCATCTATCTTATGCCAATACAAGGGTGCATTTATACTTTGTTGGTTCACCCAATCCCAACCTTCGGCATGCCATAGTTCGAACTTAGAATACCCTCCATCTTCAATAAAAGCGATGTACTCTTCATTTGTGACTAATTTGTTTGAGATGCGATAGTTCTGCAAAAATACTTGATGTACACCTTGTTCATTATCATAACAGAATTCATCCGATTCATGTCCAATGGTATACAAGCCGGCTTCCATAGGAATCCACTCTTGCCTATGATTTTCAGGATCATGTTCTATTATGTTATTAGAATATACAGGTAGCAAGGGATTGTTGCCTAATATAAATTTGATGTCTGTTAAAAGTAATTCTTGATGCTGCTTTTCATGATGAATACCAATCTCCAATAAATCCTGTAATTCCTTGGTTTGTTGAGATTCAAAAAAAGAAGTGATGGCTTTCGTGACATAAGCACGGTATTCGTACACTTTTTTTACAGAAGGCCTGCTTAAATTTCCGCGATCTGCGCGGATCACTCTTTTTCCAACAGTTTCGTAGTAGCTATTAAAAACGAAAGAAAAATCATCGTTAAATTGTTGATAGCCTTTGGCGTGTGGCTTTAAAATAAACTCTTCAAAAAACCAGGTGGTGTGCCCAAGATGCCATTTAGGCGGACTTACATCAACCACAGGTTGTACCACATAATCTTCAATTTCTAAAGGTTGGCATAGATTTTCAGAGTGCTTTCGGGTCTCCAAAAAGAAGTCCAAAAGCGTATCAGTAAGTAGCATGTAAAGCAGTTTTCCTTAAAGATAACCAATATTCAATTTTAAAATAGACTTTAACCCAAACTTAACCCCTTGTCATAAATGGGGAGGTAAAACTGAAAAGTGGTGCCTTCATTTGGTCTACTAAATACCTGTATGCTGGCATTATGCAGCTCCATGATTTTACGAACAATTGCAAGGCCCAATCCCGCTCCTTCCTTTTCTTTGCCAGTTTTGGTTTGACGGTAGCGTTCAAAAACTAACTGCTGGTTTTCTTTAGAAATTCCAGGTCCGGAGTCTTTAATTGCGATTGCGACGTTTTCTTTTTGTGGCTTAATTTCTATGGTGACTTCCCCGCCTTCTGGTGTAAATTTTAACGCATTATCCATTAAATTTTGAATGGCTCTTTCTACCAAAGAAATATCGGCAAAAACCAATGGAATTTGTTCTTCCATGGAGAGTTGTAAGCCTATATTTTTCTTTTTCGCCAATACCTGATAATTGCGGTGTACATCGTTGGCCAATTCTGAAATTAGAAAGGGTTCATGCTCTGGTTCTATTTGGTTGGCCTCTAGTTTAGAATATTCAAAGAGTTGCGTGATGAGTTTTGACAACCGTTCCCCACTGGCATTAATCTTTTGCAGGTAGGAAGTTTTTTCTTCGGCGGTTAACTCGTGCTCCTTCATTTGAAGGGTTTCTATATATCCTTGAATAATGGCTAAAGGGGTTCGAAGATCGTGGGAGATATTAGCGATGAGATCGCTTCGCACCTTTTCTAGCGATTTAATTTTCTCAATATCCGTTAAAATGGTCGATGCCATATGGTTGTAAGTCTGTGCGAGTCCAGTTAAATCGGTCTGGTCTTTTTCTTTAATACGATACCCCAAGTCACCTTGTTGAAATCGCTGTGCTGCATAATTGATTGCGCGGAGGTTTTTAGTGAGGTACCAAATAGAGAGTATTCCCAACAGCCCTGCAAAAAATAAGGTGACTAGTGAAGCACCAAGCCCGAGTTTTAAGGCATAGCCACCAAGAAGGGTACTTTGTACATCTACATATTCTTCACCAGCTAGAACAATGTAGATATAACCTTCTTTACCATTCTTATTGAACTTGGCTGCAGAAAACACTTTTTTATTTTCTGGATTTCTTGGGTCGTCTCCCAAAATATAGCCTTCTCCTTTTGCTGCTATAAATTGGGTAATGGGCTCTAAATCTACTTTATCAGGTGTCTTTTTGGGGTCATCGTGATTTAAAACCACAGAATATTGCACGTGGCCAGCATTGTCTAAAAGATAGACTTCTATGGCTCTATTGACAGCCATCATATCATGCATGATATCACCAAAAAGGGCCTTGTTTACTTGTCCCAGACTGTCTATAGGGCTTTGCGCTATAAATTTCTCATCAATCAAATCTTGGGCTAGATTTGCATGCAATCGTTGATTGGTTTCATTGAAATGCTGATTGGCAAAGTAGAGTGTGCTTGCTGTATACCCTATGCCCGCTAAGACTAACACCAAAAGAAAGGCAGCAATGAGTTTTTTAATCAGCGTGTTTGAAAAAAGCCGTTTATTCATAATTCTTCATTGAATTTATACCCCACACCCCAGGTAGTTAAAATATATTTAGGGTTACCCATATCAGGTTCAATTTTAGACCGCAATCGATTAATATGTGAGTTTACGGTGTGCTCGTACCCTTTAAAATCATATCCCCAGATGAGGTTTAGCAGCTTGGTTCGGTCATAGCTTTTGCCAGGATTAGAGCTCAGTAAAACCAGCAATTCAAATTCTTTAGGAGAGAGTTCAATTCGTTCGTCGTTGCAAATAACTTTTCGTTGCTCAATATTGATACTTAGGCCATTAAACTTTAAGGACGAGGATTGGGCCCCATTGGGATCTTTTCGTGTCATTTTCTGACGCCTAAATATGGCTTTCACACGTGCAATAAATTCGCGAACACTAAAGGGTTTTGTAAGATAATCATCGGCTCCTACTTCCAATCCTAGAACTTTATCTATTTCTTCAGATTTAGAAGTAAGCATCATGATGGGAGAATTAACTTGATGCGCTCTGATTTTCTGGCAAACTTCAATTCCATCCATTTCAGGAAGCATAATATCAAGAATTACAAGATCTGGCTCATGTTCAACGGCCATTCGTAGTCCTAGGTCTCCTTGTCTCGCAATAAGGGTACTACAGCCCAAATCCTTAAGATGAATTTCCAGTAATTGTACAATCTCTGGATCGTCTTCAATAATGAGCACGTTCTTCATGGGTTCAAAATAAATAGTCAAATCTCACGGAATGTTCACAACCGCATCGCAAACTCGTGATTTTTGGTCGTACTCTTTAGCAAGAAATTGCAGCACACCCTATTAAAATTTCATAAAACACTAATAATGAATGAATTAAAAAAATTGAAATTTCTGTGATTTTTTCGCAACAATTGACGAATTCCTTTGCATCAACATTAAAAACATCAAAAAGCTATGAACTTAAAAACGATTACAATGAGCATTTTAGCAGCTGCCATCTTGGTAGGTTGCGAAGGAGATTCAGATGATGATAATCCAATTGTACTAGACGCCGGAACGTTACAAGGAGGTCCTTTTAGTTTTACTGTGGACGGCGTGCCGGATATGGTTAGCGGAATTTCTTTAAACGATTTTGATGGCGTTGGAGATATACAGTCCTATGTCATAACAGACGATGCGCGTAACGTCCTAGGGTTACCTCCGACTCTAGAAGCAGTAGAAGGGGTTGATTTTGATGGGGCAGGCGTTGGCGATTGCTACATTTACCACATTACCTATCAAGAGGGCTTAACCGGCTTGGCTATGGGAGAGAATCTAGACGGATTAGATGGCGAGTTTGACCTGTCTAACTTTATTATGGTCAATAGAGGTGCTTTGGATGCAGGGCTACTATCTGGTGGTCCGTATGAATTTGTGGTAGATGGACTACCTGATATGGTAAGTCAAATTATGTTAGATGCTACAAATCTTACAGGCGATAACCAAACGTATGTCATTACAGACGATGCCCGAAATATCCTAGGCGTACCGCCCACATTAGAAGCTGTAATGGGCGTAGATTTTGATGGTGCAGGCGTTGGTTCTTGCTACATCTATCACTTAACCTATTCTACAGGATTGGGTGGTCTTGAAATGGGGAACAATTTAGACAATCTAACAGGCGAGTTTGATCTATCAAATTTTGTGGAAGTAGATCGTGTTGCCTTAAATGCAGGATCTCTATCAGGTGGACCATATGATTTTGTTGTAGATGGAATGCCAGATCTAGTGACCACCATTGCCTTAGATGATAGTGATCTAAATGGTGAGAAGCAGACCTATGTGATTACAGATGATGCAAAGAATATTTTGGGAGTACCACCAACTTTGGAAGCGGTTATGGGTGTTGATTTTGACGGAGCTGGTGTAGGATCTTGTTATATCTACCATTTAACCTACTCGACCGATTTAGAAGGATTAGAA
The DNA here is from genome assembly GCA_964601965.1 of uncultured Croceivirga sp. Classification (GTDB taxonomy): domain Bacteria; phylum Bacteroidota; class Bacteroidia; order Flavobacteriales; family Flavobacteriaceae; genus Croceivirga. The sequence goes on along the minus strand of CAZRPJ010000040.1, from coordinate 4,744 downwards.
ATGGGGAGCAATTTGGACGACCTCACGGGGTTATTTGGGCTATCGAACTTTGTAGTGGTTAACAGAAATGCCTTGGATGCCGGAACTTTATCAGGAGGGCCTTTTATGTTCTCTGTAGATGGAACACCAGATATGGTGAGTGGTATTTCTTTGGATGCCACCAATCTTACGGGTTCTAATCAGGGGTATGTCATTACCGATGATCAGCTAAACATTCTTGGGTTGCCTCCTACTTTAGACGCTGTAGAGGGTGTTGATTTTGATGGCGCAGGGATTGGACTTTGCTTGATCTGGCATATAACTTATGAGGATGGAATTACAGGCTTAGCTGCAGGTGAGAACGCTGCTGATTTAGAAGGCTTCTTTGCCTTATCGAATTCCATACGTGTGTATAGAAACCCGAATGCAGGCACTATTTCCGGAGGCCCATATACATTCACGGTAGACGGAACACCTGATATGGTTAGCGGAATTACCCTGGATAGCAGCAATGCCACTGGAACAAACCGTACTTGGGTGATTACAGATGATGCTGGTAATATTCTAGGATTGCCCCCCACATTAGCCGCCGTAGAAGGAGTTGACTTTGATGCAGCAGGAACAGGGATCTGCTTTATCTGGTACATGCGTTATGAAGATGGCCTAGTAGGATTAGAAGCAGGGAATAATGTGGCGGATTTAGAAGGGCTTTACGGACTTTCTAATTCCATTCAAGTAACGCGAAACTAATTTCTAATGGGTAGCCCCTTTAGATACCTTAATAAACTATGAAAAAGAATGGTGTTTTGTAATTAGTTGTTTCAATTAGGGAAAACGCTCAAACGAAAGTTTGGGCGTTTTTTAGTTGGATTCCTACCGCCTACGTGTAAGAGCAAATTCTATTGGAATTGAAAATGGCGTGCTAACAGGATTTCCATTTTGTTTGCCTGGAATCATTTGGGGCAGGAGCGATATAATCCGTTTTGCTTCTCCTTCCAAGAGTGGGTGAGGTCCTCTTGTTCTTATTCCTTCTACATATCCATTTATACCAATTTTAAAAATGATATAAACCTTTCCCTCAAATCCATTTCTCTTTGCTTCTTTCGGATAGTTAAAATTTTGGCGAATATGATTAATGATCTGTTTTTGAAAACAGATCATTGTTGGCCTGGGTAATAGACTTTCGCAACCGGGATAAATAGGAGGTTCTACCAAAAGACCTCCTTCATATGTTTGAAGTTGAACAGGGCTTAGACTCTTATCATCCGCAACAAGATAAGTGAACTCTAGAGGATGCTTTACACTGTATTCCTTAGGTTTTTTGTTCTCTATAATAAACGGGGGTAATGACTTGCAAAGATCTTTTAGTTTCCTATTCAATTCTTTTGGAGTAAGACTGTCGCGAGAGATAATATAACTTAAGCTTTCTATTATTTCTCCTTGCTCATCAACATTGAAAACAGCATCTACGTGTAAGGAATCAATTTCTGTATTCGTCCAAAATGGATCCGTTGATAAGATTTTATTTATTTCCCCACTTAAAAATTCTTGAAAGCAACGTTTCTTGTCTGCGCTTCCTTCACAAGATTTCATTACCAGTTCTTCTCTTGGAAAATAGCTTAATTCTTGTTGTCCTAGAATTCCAGCTGAATATATCAGAAATAGTATTGGAAGAAGCTTTCTCAATCAAATAGGATTATACGGCCACCGCCCCTTTTATATGCGGATGCGGATCATAATTTAATAGTGTGAAATCTTCAAAAGTAAAATCTAAAATATCGGTGACTTCAGGATTTAAATGCATGGTAGGTAATGGACGAATGTCTCTTGACAATTGTAGCTGAACCTGTTCTAAATGATTGTTGTAAATATGCGCGTCTCCAAAAGTGTGAATAAAATCTCCCGGTTCATAGCCACAAACTTGTGCCATCATCATAGTAAACAGGGCATAACTAGCAATGTTAAAAGGCACACCCAAGAAAATATCAGCGCTACGTTGATACAATTGGCAACTTAATTTTCCATTAGCGACATAAAACTGGAAAAAGGCATGGCAGGGGGGCAATGCCGCTTTCCCATTGGCCACATTTTCCGAGAAAGAAACAGAGGTATCTGGTAAAACACTGGGATTCCAAGCGCTTACCAGCATTCTTCTGCTATTAGGATTGTGTTTTAGGGTTTGAATGACCTCTTTTATTTGGTCAATTTCCTCAGAATTCCAATTACGCCATTGGTGGCCATAAACAGGACCTAAATCGCCGTTTTCATCGGCCCACTCATTCCAAATGCGAACGCCATTTTCTTGCAAATACCCCACATTGGTATCTCCTTTTAAAAACCATAACAGTTCATGAATAATGGATTTTAAGTGTAATTTTTTGGTGGTCACCATAGGGAATCCTTCTTGCAGGTTAAACCGCATTTGGTATCCAAAAACGCTTAAGGTTCCCGTTCCTGTTCGGTCACCTTTTTGGTTTCCCTCTCTAAGAACGTGCTCCAATAAATCATGATACTGCTTCATCGCTTACTTCAAATTATTCTTTCGAAAATAGAAAACGAATGGAAAAAGTATTGAAAAGAAGACAGCTATTTATCCATAGGTTATTAACCTAAGATCATCCCAGCTATAGTGGCCGAAATTAAGGAAGCTAAAGTACCTCCAAGTACGGCACGCATCCCAAATTCTGAGAGGGTTTTGCGCTGTCCGGGTGCTAAAGAACCTATACCCCCAATTTGGATGCCAATGGATGCAAAATTTGCAAAGCCACAGAGCATATAAGTGGCCATGATAACCGACTTATTAAAGGTAAAATGCGTGGTGTTGGCCATATTCTTTAGTTCAGCCAATTGAATGTAACCCACAAATTCACTGGCTGCCAGTTTAATGCCTAGTAGTTGGCCCATAAGCATAATGTCTTCATTGTTTACCCCAATAAGCCACATGAGCGGTGCAAAGACGGTTCCCAAAATTGCTTCTAAAGAAAAGGCTTCGTACGGAGAGTGGTTGGCAATCCACTGGTTTAAGGTAGACCAATCGCCAATCCAGCCTAAAATACCATTAATCATCGCAATAAAAGCCACAAATACGAGTAACATGGCACCTACATTGAGCGCCAATTTTAGCCCTTCGGTGGTCCCGTTGGCGATAGCATCTAAAAAGTTTGCACCTATTTTATCTGAGGAAACTTCAACATCTGTGTTAATGGCTTCCGTTTGAGGATATAAAATTTTTGAAACAACAATAGCGCCTGGAGCCGCCATCACAGAAGCAGCAAGAAGGTGCTTGGCGAAAACCAATTGCAATTCAGCATCATCACCACCTAAAAATCCAATGTAAGCTGCTAAAACAGCACCGGCAACTGTTGCCATACCTCCTATCATGACCAACAAGATTTCAGACTTATTCATCTTTTCTAGATAGGCTTTTATTAATAAAGGGGCCTCTGTCTGACCTAGAAAGATATTCCCTGCAATGGATAAACTTTCCGCGCCAGAAATCCCTAAAGACTTGGTTAACAACCAGGCAAGGCCTTTCACCACTTTTTGAATAATTCCCAAATAGAAAAGTACCGAAGTGAGTGCAGAGAAGAATATGATGGTTGGCAATACTTGAAAGGCAAAAATATATCCAAAAGTGTCTGTATCAACTACCAGTCCTTCAAACAAAAATTTACTACCAGACCTTGTAAAATCAAGGATGCTAATAAATACTTTACCAATACTTTCGAAGACAATTTTTACAAAAGGAATTTTTAATACTCCAATTGCAATTAAGAGTTGTATGCCTAATCCAATACCTACCGTTTTCCACTTAATGGCTTTTTTATTGGCACTACACAAGTAGGATATTAGTACTAAAACCGCCATCCCTAAGGCTCCACGGGCTAAGCCGCCTAAAGTAAATCCTTGATTAGGTATTAATTGTTCAGAAGGGAGGGTGGTTGTTACTCCAGTCTCTTGACCAAAAGCTCCTAAAATGCCTGTAAGAAATACAAGGAGCATTAAAAGTCCGGATTTTCTCATGAAGGTTGGGTTGGTTCTACTTGCGTTTGGAGATTTCGTCCCTAAGTTTAGCGGCTTTTTCATAGTCTTCATTAGCCACTGCTTTTTCAAGTTCTTTGTGAAGCTCTTCCAAAGTCATTTCTCTGTAGGCGTCTCCGGCCCCTGAATCTATCTCTACGGTTTCGCCCTCTTGAAGAATTTCATCCACAACAATACTATCATCGCTATCGTCGTCTTTGTCTTTAGATGAAAACTTGAGGAATATACCGGCCTTATCTAAAATGGTCTTATAGGTAAAAATAGGCGCGTTAAAACGAAGGGCTAAGGCAATCGCGTCACTTGTTCGGGCATCTACAATTTCTTCAGTTCCATCACGCTCACTAATAATGCTGGAATAAAATACCCCATCAACCAGTTTATGGATAATAACCTGCTTAACGATGATGCCAAAACGATCACAAAAGTTTTTAAACAAATCGTGGGTAAGGGGTCTCGGTGGTTTTATCTCCTTTTCTAAAGCTATGGCGATGGATTGTGCTTCAAAGGCACCTATAACAATGGGTAATTTTCGATCTCCTTCTACTTCATTCAAAATAAGGGCATAGGCCCCATTTTGTGTCTGACTGTATGAAATCCCTTTTATTTTTAGTCGAACTAAACTCATGCAATAGTTATAGGATAAAAAAAAGCTGTTCAAATAAGTGGCTTAACACATTATCTGAACAGCCGCTTCAAAGAAGCAAAGTAACAAAATTTAGGCGTT
>CAZRPJ010000039.1:0-29172 GCA_964601965.1 uncultured Croceivirga sp. | reverse complement strand
TCGTATTACCTATTACATTGTAAATAGGAAAGGAAAACAAATGCGACCTATGTTTGTTTTTCTAACAGCCAAAATGCTTAATAACGGTCAAGTAGAGGAAAGGACCTATACAGGCGCCTCTATTATTGAACTAATACACACTGCAAGTTTAGTCCATGACGATGTAGTGGATGAAAGTTATAAGCGACGTGGATTCTTCTCAATAAATGCCCTTTGGAAGAATAAAATAGCGGTTTTGGTAGGAGATTATCTTTTCTCAAAAGGATTGTTGGTAGCATTAGAAAAGGGAGATCATGATCTCTTGGAGATCATTTCTAATTCGGTAAAGTCTATGAGTGAAGGAGAATTGCTTCAAATAGAGAAAGCACGCCTCTTAGACATAACTGAACCAGTGTACTATGATATAATACGTCAAAAAACAGCAACTCTTATTGCGGCTTGTTGTAGCATGGGTGCTGCCAGCGTAAAGCCTAATTCTGAAGAAGTAGCCATTTTTCAGCGCTTTGGAGAGTTATGTGGTATGGCCTTTCAAATAAAAGACGATCTATTCGATTATGGTACGGAGCGTATTGGGAAACCCACTGGGATTGACATTAAAGAGCAAAAAATGACTCTTCCTCTTATCTATGCTTTAAACCAAAGTGATCCTGCCAAAAGAAAATGGCTTATAAATTCCATTAAAAAGCATAACAAAGACAAAAAACGTGTGAAACAGGTGATTGCCTACGTGAAAGAAATGGGCGGCTTGGAGTATGCTGTTGGTAAAATGATGGAGTTTAAAGATGAGGCATTAAAAATTCTTGAGGCCTATCCCGAATCTGCTTATAAAGAAGCCTTAACCCTCATGGTCAATTACGTAGTAGACAGAAAAAAATAATTTTTTTCTTTTTGAGACAACCATTCTAAAAAAGGAGGCGTCTATACTTTTAGAAGACAAAACGAGAATCATTGAAAGTCATCTCATTCTATAGTAATGAAAAGCAACTTATAAAGCGTGCCATTGCAGGTAATCCTACTGCGCAGCGAACGATTTATGAAAAGTTTGCCCCTAAAATGCTTAGTGTTTGTAGGCAGTATATCAAGGATCTTCAATTTGCCGAAGATGTCATGATTCACGGTTTTGTAAAAGTATTCAAAGGATTAAATTCTTTTGAGCATCGTGGCAGCTTTGAAGGTTGGATACGCAGAATAATGATTCGAGAAAGTATATCGTATTTGCGCAAAAAACAATTTGTAGTCTACGACGATGAGGTGATAGAAAACCAACCTCAACAGTACCAAGATGAGGGTTCGTTAATGGATGAAGAACATATTCAGGCATTGATAGATGCCCTGCCAGAAGGATATAAAATGGTTTTTATACTCTACGCAATTGAGGGGTATAAACACCAGGAAATAGCTGAAATGTTGGCTATTTCAGAAGGGACTTCAAAATCCCAATTATTTAAAGCACGAAAGTTGCTTCAAGAAAATTTAAAGTTAAAAGGATTAGCAAACAAAGGCTAGTAATGTAAAGTAGGGAGCTTATGGATCGGTTGGAAAAACATATCAAAGAAAAACTTAATAATAGAACCTTGCCACCTTCTCCAGAGGCATGGGAAAAGATATCTTCACAACTAGCACATTCCAAAAAGGAGGGTAGTACTATACCGCGATATTGGTGGGCTGTTGCTGCGGTGGGTTTAGGAATTTTAGTCCTGTCTGTGGGATTGTTGCGTAAGGAATCAATTGTAATACCAGAAAACGGGGTGGTTCTAGATCATGAATCTACAGAAGAGCGCCAATCCATTGAAAAACAGGGAGACACAGATATTGAAACACCAACAGCAACTATTGATCTGGAAACAGTTGTGGATGAAGAGGTAGCACAAAAGGAACCAGAATGTAATGGTCAGGAAAAAGAAACAGAATTTGCCATCGTAGCGCAGGAAAGTAGCAAAAATGAGGCTCCTGCACTAAATGATCAGTCTAAAAAAACAGAGTTGGCAATTAACTCTAAGTTGGAAGAAGTATTAGCACAAGTAGCAGTGATGGAGCAAAACGCTCAGGTAGTAACAGATAGTGAAATAGATTCGTTATTGCTTGCCGCTCAAAAAGAATTGCTCACAGAACAATCCCTATTTCAAAAAGACGGAAAAGTAGATGCGCTGGCATTATTAAATGAAGTAGAGTTAGAACTCTACGATGACGAGCGAAACCCATTATTTATTCGATTAAAAGAAGGCTTTTTTAAACTGCGAACCGCGGTAGCAGATCGCAACAATTAATATTCATCAATCAAACCAACCTTCTCCCAGGCCCCTGTTTCAGGGGCTGGCGAAGGACGGTCTAAAATCAAAAACCATCATGAAGAAATTTACTATTCTAGTATCCTTATTTTTTTTAAGTCTTTTCACCGCAGTCCTGTACGCACAAGATAAAGCGGTTGTAAAAGAAGTGAAGGCATTAGAAAAGCAGAAAGAAGAAATCACAAGACAGGAGAAAAAGGCCTTAAAAGAAGAAGTAAAAGCCATTAATTATCGCTTAGAGAATAATTTAATTACTGAGGCGGAAGCCAAAATTCTTAAAGAAGAAGCTGCTAGGAAGCGCGCCATGAATATTGAAAATAGAATGGCCATTTTAGAGAATAAGATTGCGCTGCTACAAAGAAACAATGGCGACGTGATGGAATTAGATTCCTTAGATTTTAAAACGCAGTTGTACATTGGTTTTGGAGGCGAAGATGATGGGGACGATCGCGTTCTTGGAATTCGCTTTAGGGAAAAACCACGAAATCGCCCTGTAAAATACGATAGAAGAACCTATTCAGATTTTGTCATCGCTGTGGGGCTTAACAACGCCATTATAGAAGGGCAATCACTAGACGATTCGCCGTATAAAATTGGTGGAAGTCGGTTTTTTGAAATGGGCTTGCAGTGGCGCACACGGGTATTTAAAAATTCTAATTGGTTGCGTCTTAATTATGGTCTTTCGTTTCAGTTTAATGGCTTAAAGCCAGACAATAATCAATACTTTGTTCAAGATGGCGACCAGACCGTTCTTGAAGAATTTGATGTTGCTTTAGATAAGTCAAAACTTCGCATGGATAATCTGGTATTTCCTGTGCATTTCGAGTTTGGTCCTTCTAAAGTGTATCGTAGTGAAGAAAAAATACGGTATTCTATAAGAAGGCAGTTTAGAATGGGTATTGGTGGCTATGGTGGATTTAATATAGGCACGCGTCAGAAGTTAAAGTACAACAGAAACGGAGAGAATATTAAAGATAAATTAAAGCGTGACTACAACACCAGTGATTTAATTTATGGTTTAAGTGCCTATGCTGGTTTTGATAATACGTTGCTTTATGTGAAGTACGATCTTAATCCAATTTTTAGAAATGCAGCGGTAGAGCAACGAAATATTTCCCTTGGACTTCGCTTCGATTTAGACTAACGAACCGCAGCTTCCATTTCGTCTGTGAATTCCTTTTTGTAATACACGCGCTTACAGTGATTACAACTAACATAGGTGAACGTTTGTAGTGTAAAAAGAGGAAGCCAAAAAATGTGAAAATAAGTTGGCTGTTTTGTCACCTCAAGTTGTTGTGTTTGCCCACAATGTGGGCAACGCACGTTGGGGAGTGCTGTGCAGTCCTTCTTGCCTGGTCTAGTCCCAAAGAATAAGAGCATTGTTCTCTTTTGCTTAAAAGTAGCACAAAACTAAAACGTATCCAGAAAGAGGTAAAGATTGGGACGTTGTTTTTCCATATTTTTACGGTTCATGATTTCCAAAACATCCATAGATCAAGTTTATGAAACTGCACGGGTAGAAGAGGTGATTGGCGACTTTGTGCAGTTAAAGAAATCAGGTACGAACTTTAAAGGGTTAAGTCCTTTTACTGATGAACGTACGCCAAGTTTTATGGTTTCTCCAGTAAAACAGATTTGGAAAGATTTTAGTAGCGGCAAAGGCGGAAATGTGGTGGCGTTTTTAATGGAGCATGAACACTTTAGCTATCCGGAAGCCATCCGGTATCTAGCCAAGAAATACAATATTGAATTAGAAGAAACCGAACAAACAGATGAAGAGAAAGAGCATGCCAACGAGCGGGAAAGCATGTATCTGGTATCTGAATTTGCGCAAGATTACTTCGCAAAGACCCTTTGGGATTCTGAACCAGGTAGGGCCATTGGTTTAAGCTATTTTAAGGAGCGCGGTTTTAGCGATGAGACCATAAAAAAGTTTGGATTGGGGTATGCCCTAGATGAGTGGGAGGCATTTACAAAAAGCGCAATAGAGAAAGGCTATCAGTTAGATTTTTTACAAAAAACTGGTTTAACTATTGTAAAGGAACAGGCCGATGGCGGTCAACGCACTTTTGATAGGTTTAAGGGGCGTGTGCTTTTCCCAATTCACTCTATGAGTGGGCGTGTTTTAGGTTTTGGCGGTAGAATTTTAACCAACGATAAAAAGGCCGCAAAGTATTTAAACTCTCCTGAAAGCGATATTTATCATAAGAGTAAGGTGCTCTACGGGATCTACTATGCAAAACAAGCCATAGCAAAGCAAGACAATTGCTTTTTGGTTGAAGGGTATACAGATGTCATTCAGATGTACCAAAGAGGAATTGAAAATGTAGTAGCCTCAAGTGGTACCGCTCTAACTCCAGAACAAATACGCTTGGTGAATAGATTAACCAAGAATATTACGGTTTTGTTTGATGGTGATGCTGCTGGATTACGTGCTTCGTTGCGCGGTGTAGATCTTATTTTGGAGCAAGGCATGAATGTAAAGGTCTGTACCTTCCCAGAAGGGCAGGACCCTGATAGTTTTGCAAAAAACAACGCCTACGAGGATGTGGTGTTGTATCTAGAGGAAAATTCAAAAGATTTTATTCAATTTAAAACGTCCTTATTAGCCCAGGAAGCGGCTAATGACCCTATAAAACGTGCGGAAACCGTTAGGGATATTGTGAATTCTATTGCGAAGATTCCTGACAGAATTAAACAAGAGATTTACATTCAGGAATGTGCTAAAATCATGCAAGTTTCTGAAGATGTATTGTACAATACCCTAGCGCAAATCACAAAAAAGGGAATTGCAGATACCACGAAAAAAGCGCGGCAACAGCAAAAATCATTCGAAGTTGTAAAACACGAGCCAGCTACGGAAAAGGTAAATGTACAGGACGAGTTAGAGCGTAAAATTATTGAGCTTTTACTGTTGTATGGCAATGAAAAACAAGAATTTGAAGATCTCGTTTTAAAGGAAAATGAAGAAGGTGATTTAATATTATCCCCGGAGACTGTTGAAGCTAAGGTCTATGAGAAGGTATATTTAGACCTTCAAGAAGATGAGATTGAACTTTCTAACGAACAGTTTAGAGCGGTCTATTACAAGTTAGTCGCGAAACTTAATGAAGAGACCAATTTTTCAGTGGCTAGTTTTATCGCAGGTCTAGATCAAGATTTAGGGCAACAGGTGTCTTCAATTTTAATGGAAGAAGAAAAATACAGTTTGCACAATTGGGAGCGAAAAGACATTTACCCTAAGGCAAAAGAGTCAGGAATTGCTCAATTGGTAAGTGAAACCATTCTTACACTTCGCTGTAACCTGATTAAAAATAGAATTCAATTATTACAAGGAAATACCAAAGATTCTATGGATCACAATGCGGAGGTTCTGGAAGAGATCATGAATTATCTTCAACTAAACAAACTCCTTAACGAGAAACTAAATAGGGTACTTTCTTAAAATAAAAAACCCCTAATTTCTTAGGGGTTTTTTTACAATCACATTTAATGTTCCTAGTACAATTCTAGCGCTTTGGCTTGCTGTAATAAATCTACTAGGTTGTCCACGTTTAATTTTCGCATCAAACGGGCTTTGTACGTACTAACAGTTTTTTCGTTAAGGTTAAGACCTTCAGCCACTTCTTTATTACGTTTTCCACTTGCAAGAAGTTTTAAAACTTCCACTTCTCTGGTAGATAGCTTTCTAAAGAATCTTCGTGGTTTTTGAGTTCCCTCATCAAACGCAAGACGCTGGGCCAATTCGTTGGTGATAAACATGTTGCCTTCTGCTACTTTTTTAATAGCAGAAATAATGTAATCTACATCAGCTGTTTTTGAAAGATAACCAAATGCACCAGCTCTAATAGTGCTCAAGGCATAAACGTCTTCAGACTGACCACTGTACATTAAAACTTTTGTGCTGGGGAAATCTTGCTTCATCTTACGAAGCGTGGCAATTCCATTAATTTCTGGAATATCCATTTCTAGCATTACAACATCGGGGGAGACTTTTTCTAAGGTAGAAAACAACTCTGTCGTGGTGGCCACATCGGCAATTACTTCTAACTCTGAAGTAGCATCCAAAACTTGTTTTATCCCTAGACGCACAATAGGATGACTATCGGCAATTAAAACGGTTATCATGTGGGTAGTTTTACTTTAGTTTAATAGGTTTCGGGTATTTTAGTAATCAAATGCCTACAATTACTGACAGGCAAGTTAACAAAATAGCGATACAAAACTCCCATTTTTTTAGGAAAACCATAGAATTTTTAAGGTTTTATTCGTTTTAATTGCGATTTCTACGGTTAAGATGCAGTTTTTAAAGAATCGGGTATTTCGCAAATAGGTATAGGAATCATCTTATGCTTATTTGCGGTATTAAATTTTTTATAGATAGCGAATACTTCCTTCTCTCTGTCAGAAAAGTCTTCAACCGTTTTGCCAAGATCGTCCATTTGCATGGCCCATTCTAGTTCAGGATAACTTGCACCAATTTGGTCTTCATCTGTTCTGTGATCTCCCCATAGGCCATCTGTAGGAGCCGCTTCCATGATATCTTTATTTACCCCTAATGCCGCGCCAAGGGCATAGACCTCTGTTTTTAGTAAATCTGCAATAGGACTTAAATCAACCCCTCCATCTCCATATTTTGTATAGAAACCAATACCAAAATCTTCTACCTTGTTTCCAGTACCTGCAACTAGATACCCTTTTAATGCAGCGAAATAATAAAGAGTAGTCATACGAAGTCGCGCACGCGTGTTGGCCAATGACATAAAACGTTCTTCCTCATCATCAACCTTTGGAAGAGCGGCCACCAAACTATCAAAAACAGGGGTTAGGTTCACCGGCTCTCTGGAGACGTTCGGAAAGTGTTCCATTAACCAATTAATATGACGATCTGCACGAGTTACTTGATTCTCACCTTGGTGAATGGGCATTTCAACACATAAGAGTTTTAATCCAGTTCTTGCACATAATGTAGAGGTCACGGCAGAATCGATACCTCCAGACACCCCTATTACAAAACCTTTAATATTCGCCTTTGTGGCATAATCCTTTAACCAATGAACAATATGATCAATTACCTTTTCTGTTTGCATTTTGGATTCTATTAAATTTCTAAAAATTACCTTTGCACCTTGTAAATTTAAACCCTGGGATACTAATAATGAAGCGGGTACTAAAATACTTTCTAATAACACTATTGGTTTTTGCCTTTGCCTGTAAAAAAGAGGATAAATTAGAAGCCGAAATATCAAAAATTCCTGTAAATCTTGTTGTAGAACGTTTCGATCGGGCATTCGCGCAAGCTTCCGAAGATGATATTCCTCAACTAAAAGCTTCCTTTCCTTATCTTTTTCCTGAGCAATTTTCAGACAGTGTCTGGATTGCTAAGATGAAGGATACCCTACAGCAGGAACTTTTAACTGAAGTAGATAAAACATTTGGAGATTTTTCAGATGAGGAAGCGGCTCTTACTTCACTTTTTCAACACATTCGTTACTACTTTCCCAGTGCAAAGATCCCAAAGGTAGTTACCCTTACTTCAGAAGTACAATACAACAATAGAGTTGTGCTGGCAGATACACTCTTGTTGCTAGGGTTGGATAATTATTTGGGAGCTGAACATTATTTTTACAGCGGTATTTCTAGTTATATAGCGCAAGGGTTAGATAAAAAGTACCTCATTTCAGATGTGGCCAACGCATTTGCAAAGACAATTAATAGATATCCTCGCAATCGTACTTTCTTATCAAGGATGCTCTATTATGGAAAAGAACTCTACCTAAAGGACAAGCTATTACCTGGGAATTCAAATGCTCAAAAAATAAATTATACAGACGATGAATTGGTTTGGGCAAAAGAGAATGAAGAGCAGATTTGGCGCTACTTTGTGGAAAGTGAACTCCTCTACAGTACCGAAACTGAATTAGATAGGCGATTTTTAGATCCAGCGCCGTTTTCTAAATTTCGATTAGAGTTAGATAGTGAATCTCCAGGAAGATTAGGTCGTTATATGGGTTGGCAAATTGTGCGCGCGTACATGGATAGAAATCCAGAAACCACCCTAGTAGAATTATTAGATATGCCAGCAGACGACCTCTTTAAAAATTCAAATTATAAACCAAAGCGATAATGGCGGTTAAACATACATCAGAAATTAAACTAAAGGTTGGATTGGATGAAAATCGAATTCCAGAAGAACTAACCTGGTCTGCCGAGGATGGTGGCATTACCGACGAAGCCGCAAAAGCGATGCTTCTTTCGGTTTGGGATAGCAAAAACAAAGAGTCCTTAAAAATTGATTTATGGACAAAGGATATGCCAGTAGAAGAGATGAAGCTTTTCTTTCATCAAACCTTGGTAACCATGTCTGATACCTTTATGCGTGCCACTCAAGATGAAAAGATGACGGCGACCATGAAGGATTTCTGTGAATACTTTGCAGAGAAATTAGAGCTAAAGGGCTAACACATCTGCGTTTACATACGTCCAATAGAGACAACAGCTATGTACCAGCTGATCAAACCCTAGAATGGTATAAAACAAACGTGGCTTCTCTTGAAATTTTGCGGCTAATTTGCTGGTAAAGAAATCGGTAACTAAGTGCAACCCACCATTGAAAACTGCATATCCTAGCCCTACTTGCCACGAAAAGGTAAGCTGACTCACCAACAAAAGCACCAAGGTGTACACCAATACATGTAGCAAGAGCCATTTAATACTCTTATGTTTATTAGTGGCCATTGATGCGCTTTGCAATACAAAATCACCTACCCAATGGCCTATTAAAAGAATTAAGAAGTTCATTGCTCCAAGATAAGGTTTTTCAATTACGGATGTTTGGCTAGCCAGTTCTTGGCTTCATTGGTATACCAGAAAGGTGAGAAGTTTTTGGCTTTTAAAATAGCATTGTAATGAAAACGTGCCTTTTCAGAATCCCCTTTTTCATCATAGTAGAATCCCATGTTTACATGAACATATGGATTCTTGGGGTCTTTCTCTAAAAGGGTATTCGCAATGGACTCAATTTTAGTGTCAAATTCAGTAAACGGACCGAGTTCTTTGTAAAAATGAACGGTTTTAAGAAAACAAAGGGTATGCAGTAAATTTAAATCGGACTCGGCTAAATAATTGGGGTACTGTTTAAAAACATGTCGCAGTAACTTCTTGCTTTTTTCCAATGCGGTAGAATCAAACCGTGCCATGTAGGATTGGGCCAAAGCTTCCGCTAGCAATTTTTTCTTTTGGAAGGAGGCCATTCCGAGGGACAATTCTGGTGTTTTTTCTGCTTTTAATAGCGGAAGATTGGAATAATCCAATACATAGTTCTTTAAAAAGCTAATGGCAAATAGAGAAGATAGCAAGTCCCCATTTATTAGTCGGGCGGGGTCACTCATTAAGTTAGAGTTTGCTAACATCACCAAGTTTAAGTTTTGTTCAGGAACCTTGATGAATAAACTGGAAAAAGAATCGTATTGTCCATATGCCCAGACAACTTGCATCCCTTCTATTTCTTGCGAGAAAACGCCTAAACCGTAAGGGAGGTTAGGGGAATACGGAGCAAACATTTTTTCTTTGGAGTCGTTTTTAAGCAAGACCTCACTATCTAGTGCGCTACTAAATTTTATAAGATCTCCAGCAGTGCTCACAATTCCTGCAGCTGCAGAGATTCCGTATTCATACTGCCCTAAGTTAGACTCCCCTTCAAAATTATAAGGTTTAGCAGTGGTTGTATCTACACTGGAAGAATCCAGTAGAAAACCACTTTGGGTTAGGTCTAAAGGCTTAAAAATAGCGTCTTCTATCGCCGAAGCAAACGAAGTTCCCGAAGCTTTTTCAATAACAGGAGTAAGACTTCCAAAGCGGTAGCTGTAATAAAATTGTTGTCCAACGTTTCCTTGAGAAGTATGAGATAGCACATGCTTTATTTTAATAGAATCGCCAAAAGTAGGGGTCACTAAGAATGAGTCTATTGGTGACTCTAGGTCTACAGCTTTCTTTTCTGCTAATTGTTGAAGCAAGACTCCTGAGAATACTTTGGTAATCGAAGCAATGGGGAATTTGGTATTTTTTTGAACAGGCAGTTGTTGTTCTATATCTGCAAAACCTTGGTATGCTTCAAAAATTACGGAATCTTCTTTTTGGACCACCACAGCCAGCCCAGGGATTTGGAAGAATGATTGTAACTGGTCAAGTTCTTTTGAAAACTGTTGTGTGTTGGTAAATTCAGTAGTTGGTTTTTCGGTACATGCCAAAAGGAACATTGAAAAAACGAGCAACTTCAAAATTTTAGTCATATCAAAAAGGATTAATTGCAAGGTAAAGACATTTATAAGAACCTTCTGTTACGATAAAATACTATCTTTTCATCGCTATGAAAAATAATGAACAACTCCTCTTCGTTTACAACGCCAATGCTGGTAAGGGCAATGCACTTTTAGATAGTCTTCATAAAGTTTTTAGTCCGCAAACATATGATTGCCAACTCTGTAAAATTACCTTTGGAGTTTTTACTGAAAACAGCAGTTGGAAACGATTTAGGAAAGCAAGCAAGCTTCCCATGATTTTCTTACATAAGGATGAATTTACCAAAACGTACAAAAGCAAGTTTCAATATAAATTTACCTTCCCTATCGTTTTATTAGAAGGAGACAACGGTTTGGAAGTGCTAATTAGCACGAAAGAATTGAATACTGTACAATCTTCTGAGGAGTTAATAAAAGTCTTAAAAGGGCGATCCCTTGGGTTATAAACTTGTATTTATGCTGTCTATATATTCTAAAACGGCTTCCCTACCCATGTGTTTGGCAGAAGAGGTTACAAAATGAGGAGGGGCCTCTTCCCAGGCTTCTTCCAATAATTTTTTTAAATATTGGTCTACATGACTTTCAATGGCGTTTGGTTTAAGCTTATCTGCCTTGGTGAAAATGATGGCAAATGGCAGTCCATTGGTTCCTAACCATTCCATGAATTCTAGGTCAATAGGTTGCGGTTCATGTCTTATATCTACCAAAACAAAGGCAGATACTAGCTGCTTTCGTTGTAAAAAATAATTGGTGATATACTTTTGAAAGGTCTTTTTCTCTTTCTTAGATACGCGAGCATACCCATACCCAGGGAGGTCCACTAAGAACCATGAATTATTGATTTTAAAATGATTAATTAGCTGAGTTTTTCCAGGTCTCCCAGAGGTTTTTGCCAAATTCTTATCATTCACCAACATATTTATTAGCGAAGATTTGCCCACGTTTGAACGACCTATAAAGGCATATTCTGGGATGGCATCTTTCGGACATTTGGCAACGTCAGAATTACTCATTATAAATTCGGCAGCAGTAATCTTCATTAGGTTTTATTAAGAAAGAATGCTTGGTTTTGCTAGAAGGATAATTAATCCTGCCGTTTCTAGAAATTACGTGTTTCTAACCAGGAAGCAAGAATCCTATTAAACTCTTCTGGATGTTCCATCATTGGTGCATGGCCACATTTATCAATCCAGAACAGATCTGCATCTGGTAATAACTCATGAAACTCCTCTGCAACATTTGGTGGTGTTACGTTGTCCTGTTTTCCCCAAATAATACAGGTGGGTGTATGCATGCTGGGTAAGTCTTTAGACATATTGTGGCGAATTGCACTCTTGGCAATGGCTAATGTCTTTACCAATTTCATACGATCATTTACCGTGGCAAACACCTCGTCCACAATTTCTTTTGTGGCCACTGCGGGGTCGTAAAAAACATCCTCAGCCTTTTTCTTGATGAATTCATAATCCCCGCGTTTCGGGTATCCATCACCCATGGCACTTTCATAAAGACCCGAGCTGCCAGTAATAACGAGTGCCTTTACTTTATCTGGAAACATTTTGGTATGCAATAGACCAATATGTCCACCTAAAGAGTTGCCAAGAAGAATCACCTGTTCTAACTGCTTGTACTCAATAAATTCCTCTAAAAATTTAGCAAAATTCTTAACCGTGGTCTTTAACATGGGCATGTCGTAGATGGGTAATTCTGGGACCAATACCCGATATCCTTTTTTAGGAAAATAATCGGTAACCCCATGGAAATTACTTAGCCCTCCCATAAGCCCATGCAAAATAATGATGGGTGTTCCTTCGCCAATTTCAATATAACGGTACTTACCGTCGATTATGATTTCGTCTTCCATCTAAGTTGGTTCGGCATCAGCGGCAAATATAGGCATTTCATAAAACAACTTTTAAGGGATTGTTTTCAATTACAAAGCCCCAAAATGTGTCAAATGATGGCAATAAGTGCAATAAATGACCAAAAAATAGAGTTATTTATTAACATTGTGTTGGGAAGTGGTAAAATGTGGGAGGAATATTTATATATTTGATTTTGTAATAAGTAAACAACCAGACTTTGGACATCATATTCTTTGGGACATTTGATTGCAAGGCAGACGCGAAAGGACGCGTCATGTTGCCTGTTGCCCTTAGAAATCAGATGTCTCCTGTTCTTAAGGATGGATTTTTTGTAAAAAAGTCCTATTACAATGATTGTTTAGAACTGTACCCGGCCAAGGAATGGTATCGGGTCATGGAAGAGCTAGATCAGAAAAGCAGGTTCGATGAGGATCATTTAGACTTCATCCGTATGTATACAGCTGGTTTAAGACAAGTAGAATTAGACGCTACTGGCAGACTCCTTATACCTAAGGCCATTACTGGTATGGTAGGAATTACCAAAGCAGTTAAGATTGCTCCTATGGGTAAATACATGGAGATCTGGGATTTAGAAAAATATAACGAGAGCATTTCTGCTACCAAGGAAAAGAAAAAAAGCTTGGCAAAGCGGGTAATGTCAGATAATAAAGAATAGAGCGCATGTATCACAGTCCAGTGCTGTTACATGAGTCCGTTGATGGACTTGCCATTCAAGAAGATGGGGTCTACGTAGATGTGACCTTTGGGGGTGGCGGCCATTCTAAGGAGATATTAAAACGGCTAGGGGCAAAAGGAAAGTTAATCGCTTTTGATCAAGATGAAGATGCACTAGCTAACAGTATTGAGGATGATCGATTTCAATTAATTAACGAGAACTTTCGGTACCTCAAGCGATTCTTAAAGTTCTATGGCATTTTAGAAGTTGATGGAATATTGGCAGACTTTGGGGTTTCTTCTCATCAGTTTGATATTGCCGATCGCGGATTTTCCACCAGGTTTGACGCAAGACTCGATATGCGCATGGATCAGCGAAGTGCTACCAGTGCGCTAGATCTCTTAAATACCTGTACTGAATCTAAGTTGATCCAGATTTTTCAAGAATATGGTGAGCTCCGTAGTGCAAAGGGTATGGCTAATGCCATACTATCCCAGCGATCCCAAAAAGAAATTGTTACTACTTCTGATCTAAAAAAGGCAATTGCAAAGTTTTTGCCACGCGGGAAAGAGAACCGTATTCTGGCGCAGGTTTTCCAAGCACTACGGATAGAGGTAAATGAAGAATTAGAAGTGCTAAAAGAATTTCTGCTTCAAGTACCAGAAGTACTTAAGCCAAAAGGGCGCTTAAGCCTTATTAGCTATCATTCCTTAGAAGATCGGCTTGTGAAACGATTTATAAGGGATGGGAAATTTCAAGGACAAGCAGAGAAAGACTTTTATGGCAACGTAAAAGTTCCTTTAAAAAAAGTGGGCGGTTTAATAGTGCCATCAGCTGAAGAAATTGCACAGAATAACAGAGCACGCAGTGCGAAACTAAGAATTGCAGAACGCATATAGTAGAGAAATAGAGCACCTACAGAGAACATGAAAAAAGGAGTATTAGACATTTTAAGAGGGAAGTTTTTGGTAAGCGGAGACGCACCCAAGAATTGGCTCTTCCTATTCTTCGCTTCATTTTTAGCAGTCTTAATGATTGCAAGTAGTCACCGAGCAGATAAAAAGGTTACACAGATTGCTTCGCTTACCGAAGAAGTGCGGGCTTTACGAAGTGAATTTGTTGCCAAGAGGCAGCAACTTCAACAAATTAGATTAGAGTCAACCCTAAGAACCGAAGTAGCAGAAAACGGATTGGTGCCTGCAGCAATTCCTCCTCAAAAAATCATAGTTAAATCTGAAGATTAGTGGCAATAACCGAAAAAAATATCATGAATAGATTGTACCTCGTAGCTGGGGGACTTTTCCTTTTTGCGGTAGGGGTTGTTGTGAAGTTGGTAGACATACAAATGGTAAAAGGAGATGTTTACAAGGCGAAGGCGGTTCAAAAAACAGAGCAGTTATTTACCATAGCTCCTAATAGAGGAAATATTTATGCAGATGATGGTAGTCTGCTAGCTGCTTCCGTGGCGAAATATGAAATTCGATTCGACGCCAATACGGTAAAACCAAAAGTGTGGGAAGAAAACTTACTTCCCTTATGTGATTCCTTAGGAAAGTTATTTAATAAACCAGCGTCGCATTACCGCCAAATGCTTCGTAAGGCCAGAGCAAACAAGAACGGGTACAAGTTAATTGCACGTAATGTTTCTTATCTAGACTACGCCCGCATGAGAAAGTTTCCCATGTTTCGTTTGGGTCCCAACAAAGGCGGTTTTATTGAAAAGCACAAGGTGGTAAGGGAATATCCTTTAGGTAAAATGGCGGCTCGCAGTATTGGCTATGAGCGTGTTGATGAAAAGGGATACTACACTAGAGTAGGGTTGGATGGTGCTTTTGGATCTGTATTCCTACGAGGGCAAGAAGGAAAACGATTAAAGCAAAAAAGTGCAGGTAGTCAATGGAAACCGGTAGGTTTTGATAACATCATAGAGCCCAAAGACGGGCAGGATATTGTTACAACCATAAATACCAATATCCAAGATATTGCACATCATGCATTGTTGGGGCAATTAGAAAAATACAAGGCAGATCATGGCTGTGTAGTGGTTATGGAGACCAAAACGGGCGCTATAAAGGCCATTTCAAATTTGGGTAGAACAGAAGAAGGTACCTATTACGAGAAATTAAATTATGCGGTAGGAGAATCACATGAGCCCGGTTCTACATTTAAGTTGATGAGCTTAATTGCCGCTCTTGAAGACAACATGATTGATACGAGCTCTGTGGTAGATACCGAAAAAGGGCGATGGCGTATTTATGACCGAACGGTAAAAGATTCCAAATGGGGTGGGTACGGTGAAATTTCTGTAGCCGATGCTTTTGCGCTTTCTTCCAATACAGCTTTTGCAAAAATTATTCACGAGAATTATAAAGAACGCCCCGAGAAATTTGTAAACCGCCTTATGAGTATGGGGTTGCACCAGGATTTGGAGCTTCCTATTGTGGGTGAAGGGCAGCCTGTACTGCGCTATCCAGGAGACAAAGGATGGTCAGGAATTTCCCTTGCTTGGATGTCTCATGGATATGAAGTAGCCATGACTCCAATACAAACCCTCGCTTTTTACAATGCAATTGCAAATGATGGAGAATTAGTGCGCCCTCGCTTTCTTAAAGAAGCACGCATTGGTGGGAAAGTGGTAAAGCGCTTTAATAAAGAAGTGATTAACACATCTATTTGTTCTAGGGAGACTGTGAAAAAGACCCAGCAGTTGTTAAAAGATGTGGTAGAAAAAGACTTCGGTACCGGTCATGGACTGTATTCTCCAAATTTTTCAATGGCGGGAAAAACAGGAACCTGCCAGAAAAATTATGTTACCAAGGACCCAGATAAGTTGGCCTATATCTCATCTTTTGTGGGGTACTTTCCAGCGGATGAACCTAAATACTCCTGCATTGTGGTAATCCATGAACCAGATAAAAGTGTGGGCTATTATGGTGCCGATGTTTCAGGACCAGTTTTTAAATCCATGGCACAAAAAATATATGCTAATTCACCTGTAGTCGATCAAGTTATTCCAGAGGAAGCAGCAAATGAAGTGTTGGAACAAGAATACGCGCAGTTCTATAATAAAGCACAAGAGACTTATAATAACATCCCCAATTTAAAAGGGATGAGTGGTATGGATGCTATTTCAATTCTGGAAAACATGGGACTCCAAGTTGAAGTAATTGGGAACGGAAAAGTAAAAAATCAATCAGTCAAGGCAGGCGAAGCCGTTGCTAAGGTGAAAAAGGTGGTACTAGAATTATCATGATGCTGTTAAAAGACATATTGTATAAGGTAGGCCTAATGGCAGTCACTGGTGACACCTCCGTGATGATCAACGAAATTCAGTTCGATTCTAGGAAGGTGGCTATGGATGATGTTTTTGTGGCTATTTCTGGTACGCAGGTAGACGGCCATCAATACATATCAAAAGCGGTAAATTCTGGTGCAAAGGCGGTAGTTTGTGAGACCATCCCTGAAATTACAGTAAACGGGGTCACGTATTTACAAGTAGATGATAGTCAAAAGGCATTGGCTATCATGGCAGCAAATTTCTACGGAAACCCATCATCAAATTTAAAATTAGTAGGGGTTACAGGAACGAACGGGAAAACAACGGTCACTTCCTTGTTATACGATCTCTTCAAAAAGGCGGGATATAAAGTAGGCCTTATTTCAACCATTAAAATAATGGTGGATGATAAAGAGTTTCCAACCACGCATACTACCCCAGATTCGCTCACTATCAATCATTACCTGAGCCTTATGGCGGCAGAAGGTATTGAATTCTGTTTTATGGAAGTGAGCTCTCATGGGATTCATCAAAAAAGGGCTGAAGCTCTAGAATTTAAAGGGGCCATTTTTACCAATCTTTCTCATGATCATTTAGACTATCATAAAACATTTGCAGCGTACAGGGATACCAAAAAGAAACTGTTTGACGGGCTCCCAAAAACTGCTTTTGCCTTAACAAATGCAGACGATAAAAATGGCATGATCATGCTGCAGAATACCAAGGCAATTAAAAAGACATATGCTCTTAAATCCTATGCAGATTTTAGAGGGCAGAT
Organism: uncultured Croceivirga sp.; assembly: GCA_964601965.1. Lineage (GTDB taxonomy): Bacteria > Bacteroidota > Bacteroidia > Flavobacteriales > Flavobacteriaceae > Croceivirga. The sequence goes on along the minus strand of CAZRPJ010000039.1, from coordinate 11,988 downwards.
TTTAGAAAGACAATTAAACGGGCAACTTCTAAAGATTGATGACAACGAATTGTGGTCGAAACTCATAGGAGACTTCAATGCCTATAACATGCTAGCGATCTATGCTACTGCAGAGTTGTTAGGATTAGAAAAATTAGAAGCCCTTCGTTTGTTAAGCGAATTAGAAACGGTAGATGGACGGTTTCAATATTTTATATCGAAAAAGAAAATTACAGCTATTGTTGATTATGCCCATACACCGGATGCACTAAAAAATGTGTTGATGACAATCAATGCATTGAGGACTGGAAATGAAAACGTCATCACCGTAGTGGGGTGTGGTGGTGATCGTGACAAGTCGAAGCGTCCGGTTATGGGTCATATCGCCTCAGAAATGAGCAATCAAGCCATTTTTACTTCAGACAATCCAAGATCAGAATCTCCGGAAGCCATTATTGAAGAAATGGAGAAAGGGGTGGAAGCCCAGAATGTTAAGAAGGTATTAGCTATTGAAAACAGAAAGCAAGCCATCAAGGCAGCTTGTAAGTTGGCCAATAGCAATGATATTATTCTTGTGGCTGGTAAAGGCCATGAGAATTATCAGGAGACCAATGGTGTACGAACAGCGTTCGATGATTTTAAAGAAGTAAAAGAAGCTTTACAAGAACTTAATAAGTAAGAGATACATGCTTTATTATTTGTTTGAGTACTTAGAACAACAATACCAACTGCCTGGAGCTTCGCTTTTTCAGTATCAGACCTTCCGTGCGGCGATGGCTGTTATGTTCTCTTTGCTAATTGCCATGATTTATGGAAAACGAATTATTCTCTTTCTGCAAAAAAAGCAAATAGGAGAAAGTATCCGTGATCTGGGCTTGGAAGGTCAAAAGCAAAAAGCAGGGACTCCAACAATGGGTGGTTTAATCATAATCATGGCCACTCTTATCCCCGTGGTTTTATTCGCAGATGTCTTAAATATCTACATCATCTTACTGATTATCACCACCATTTGGATGGGAATTATTGGTTTCGTAGATGATTACATTAAGATCTTTAAAAAGGATAAGAAAGGCCTGAAAGGGCGTTTCAAGGTGATGGGTCAGATTGTATTAGGTCTCATTGTAGGATCTATTCTTTATTTCCATCCTGGGGTAACGATGAAGGAGAAAGATACAATGACCATCAACCAAAGTTTAGAAGTAGAAAAAATCTACGGACAAGAGATAAAATCAGTGCGAACAAATGTTCCCTTTTTTAAGGATAATGAGTTGGATTATGCCGACTTTATTTCTTGGATGGGAGAAGGGGCATCCAGCTATGCCTGGCTAATTTTTATTCCCGTAGTGATTCTGATTGTGACTGCAGTTTCCAACGGAGCCAACTTAACAGATGGAATAGATGGTCTGGCTGCAGGTTCTTCGGCAATTATTGTCCTGGCCTTAGGGATTTTTGCGCTGGTTTCAGGTAACATTCAGTTCTCTGCCTATCTCGATATTTTTTATATCCCACGAGTAGGAGAGCTATTAGTATTTATTGCTGCTTTTGTTGGGGCATTGGTGGGATTTTTATGGTATAACGCTTTTCCAGCTCAGGTTTTTATGGGTGATACCGGCAGCTTGACAATTGGGGGCGTAATTGCGGTGATTGCCATTATTGTTCGCAAGGAATTATTAATCCCATTGTTGTGTGGAATCTTCTTTGCCGAGTCTATTTCGGTAATGCTTCAGGTAGGATATTTTAAGCATACTAAGAAGAAATATGGTGAGGGGAAGCGCATCTTTTTAATGGCGCCTTTACACCACCATTATCAAAAGAAAATGTACCACGAAAGTAAAATCGTGACACGTTTCTGGATTGTGGGCATTTTACTGGCTATTGTAAGTATCGTCACGCTGAAGATTCGGTAAGATGGCGCGGTTGGTAATACTTGGTGCAGGAGAAAGCGGGGTAGGAACCGCATTATTAGGAATAAAACAAGGATTTGAAGTCTTTGTATCAGACAAAGGTCAAATTCAAAAAGAATATAAAAACGTTCTTACACATCATGAGATTGAATGGGAAGAAGGCACCCATACGGTAGCCAAAATAGCATCTGCTTCGCTGGTTATGAAAAGCCCAGGAATCCCAGATACAGTTGCGCTAGTTAAGCAATTAAAAGATCAAGGGATTCCGGTGATTTCAGAAATAGAGTTTGCTACTAAATATACCAATGCCACACTCATAGGAATCACAGGAACCAATGGGAAAACAACAACTACCAGTCTTACCTATCATTTGGTGAAAGAAGGAGGCTTTAATGCCGGCTGTGCAGGAAATATAGGTGACAGCTTTGCTAAAATGGTTGCTGAAAAGGAGTTAGAAAATTATGTGCTAGAAATCAGCAGTTTTCAATTGGATGGTATTGTGAGCTTTAAGCCAAAAGTTGCTGTAATTACCAATATTACTCCAGATCATTTGGATAGGTATGAGTATCAGTTTGAAAAGTACATCGCCTCCAAATTTAGGATAGCAATGAACCAAGATGCCAATGATTTTCTCATCTACGATGCAGATGATCCCGTAATAACTGAATGGTTGCAAAACCACCCCGTTCAATCGAAACTCGTACCGTTCTCCTTAAAAAAAAGACAGGAATACGGGGCATGGTTAGATGGAAAGAACATAAAAATAAACGTAGAACAAAATACCTTGGAAATGAGTATAGACTTTTTAACCCTAGATGGGCAGCACAATGTAAAAAATGCTATGGCAGCCAGTTTGGCTTCCATGTTGGTAGGGGTGCGCAAAGAAGCCATTAAGCAAAGTATACAGACCTTCCAAGGAGTGGCTCATCGTCTTGAGAAGGTGCTTAAAATTAATCATGTAGAATACATCAATGATTCTAAAGCTACCAATGTAAATGCGGCTTATTATGCTTTAGATGGCGTTCGTAAACCTATTATTTGGATTGTGGGAGGTGTAGATAAGGGGAATGATTACTCTGAGTTAATGCCTATGGTTCGTGAGAAGGTAAAAGGCATTATATGCTTAGGAATGGACAACACAAAGTTGTTTGAAACCTTTGGAAACGTCATTGAACCCATGGTAGAAACCACTTCAATGGATGAGGCTGTAAAAATTGCCTATAAGATGGCTACCAGGGGGGATGCAGTTTTGCTATCACCGGCTTGTGCCAGTTTTGATCTTTTTGAGAATTACGAAGATCGTGGGAATCAATTTAAAGAAGCAATTAGAAAATTATAATAGCAATGAAAGGGGTATTGGCAAATTTAAGAGGAGATAAAGCTATCTGGGCCATTGTAGCCTTGTTGGCATTGTTTTCCTTTTTGCCGGTGTACAGTGCAAGTACCAATCTGGTATATGTAAAAGATTCTGGAACAACCATTAGCCATCTTGTAAAACATGGGGTGCTTTTGTTTCTAGGGTTTATGATTATCTATGCTGTACACAGGATACCAACGCATTATTTTAAAGGATTATCATTGATGGCTATGCCCATCATTATACCACTATTGGCGTATACGTTAACGGTAGAAACTCAGATTGGTGAAGCCACTGCTAACCGATGGATACGCATTCCCGTGATTGGGGTCAATTTCCAGACATCTACTTTGGCTTCGGTAGTATTAATGATTTGGATCGCACGGTACCTCTCCAAAATTAAAGACAAGACCATTCAATTTAAGGACAGCATTTTGCCACTTTGGCTCCCAACAGCCTTGGTGATTTTATTGATTCTACCTGAAAATTTTTCCACGGCTGCCATTTTAGGATTGTTGGTATTAATGCTTTGTTTTTTAGGTGGGTACCCTTTAAAGTATTTGTTCAGTATCGTAGGAGTTGGGCTGCTATTAGCGGCCATGTTTGTCACCGTGTTATTGGCAGCACCAGATAAAATACCATCCCAACGTGCGCTAACCTGGAAAAATAGAATTGAAACTTTTATCTACCCAGAGAAGGCTTCGGCAGATGCCTCCAGACAGGTAGAATATGCAAAAATGGCCGTCGCAGAAGGAGGTCTTGTTGGGAAAGGAGCTGGAAAGAGTGTTATGAAGAATCTGCTGTCGCAAAGTACATCAGATTTCATTTTTGCAATTATCATAGAAGAATATGGCCTCATAGGAGGTTTAGGACTCTTGTTTTTTTATCTGCTCTTATTATTCAGAATAGTGGTAGTGGCAAATTCTGCAAAGTCGGTCTTTGCCAAGTTGCTGGTGATTGGAGTAGGGCTTCCAATAGTATTTCAGGCCTTTATTAATATGGCTGTGGTGGTAGAACTATTTCCAACTACGGGACAGCCATTACCATTGATAAGTATGGGAGGAACGTCTATTTGGATGACCTGCCTGGCGGTGGGAATTGTCTTGAGTGCCAGTGATAAAAAACAAGAAGAGCCAGAAGGAGCAGTAGATGAAAGTAACCCATTGGAAGTGCTAAGTGGACAATTGTAGAGTGATACTTTCAGGAGGGGGTACAGGAGGACATATTTATCCTGCAATTGCGATTGCAAACGAATTGAAGAAAAGACATCCAGGCATTGAGTTTTTGTTTGTAGGGGCCAAGGATAAAATGGAGATGGAGAAAGTACCCAATGCAGGTTATAAGATAAAAGGCCTTTGGATTAGTGGATTACAACGGAGACTAACACTGAAAAATATATTGTTTCCAATAAAATTGATACACAGTTTGTTAACAGCGAGGAGAATATTGAAAGAGTTTAAACCACAAGTAGCAATTGGTACAGGTGGTTTTGCGAGTGGACCTCTTTTATGGGCCGCGTCTCAACGAGGCATTCCCTATGTGTTGCAAGAACAAAATTCATTTGCTGGAATCACCAACAAACTATTGGCCAATAAAGCCCAGAAGATTTGCGTAGCCTATGATCATATGGAGCGCAGCTTTCCAAAGGAAAAGATCATTAAAACCGGTAATCCAGTTCGTGAATCCTTGGTAAATACCAATGTTTCTAAAACAGAGGCAGTGAATTCCTTTGGATTGCAACCCAACAAGAAAGTGCTTTTAGTATTGGGAGGAAGTTTGGGTGCACGAAGAATTAATCAATTGATAGAAGCCAAACGCTCTTTTTTTAAAGAAGCCAACATACAGCTCCTCTGGCAATGCGGAAAATTATATGCCGCGGACTATGAGAAGTATGCAAATGATGACATCGCGGTTAGGCCCTTTATCAATGAAATGGATAAGGCGTTTGCAGCAGCAGATATCATCATTTCAAGGGCAGGAGCAAGTTCGGTTTCGGAATTATGCCTGGTAGGGAAACCAGTGGTATTTATCCCGTCTCCGAATGTAGCAGAAGACCATCAAACAAAAAATGCACAGGCATTGGTAGAGAAGAATGCTGCCATTTTATTAAGGGAGTCTGATTTAGATACACAGTTTGAAAAGGTGTTTACGGAGCTAATGCAATCTAAGGCTTTGCAACAGCAATTATCTGAGGAGATAAAAAAATTGGGTTTGCCCAAAGCAACAGCCCATATCGTTGATGAGATTGAAAAATTAATACAGTGAATCAACAGGAGATACATAACGTTTATTTTATTGGCATTGGCGGCATTGGCATGTCTGCCCTGGCCAAGTATTTCCAGAAGATTGGTAAACAGGTAGCAGGCTATGATAAGACCGCAACCCCATTAACCAAATCATTAGAGGATAAAGGGATTACTATCCATTACAGAGACGCGGTTACGGAAATCCCTAATAGTTTTAAAAATGACTTAAATACGCTTGTAGTTTACACGCCCGCTGTGCCCAATAGCCATACAGAACTTCAATACTTCATAGAACAAGGTTTTGAAGTTAAAAAACGCTCTGAGGTGCTTGGAATTATCACAAAAGACACCTTTTCTTTTGCGGTAGCTGGAACACACGGGAAGACCACTACTTCTTCCATATTGGCATTTCTATTGCATGCCGTAAAGGCAGATTTTACAGCCTTTTTAGGAGGTATTTCCGAAGATTTTCAAAGTAATTTTGTATTTGAAGGAAATCAATATTCGGTGGTAGAGGCTGATGAATTTGATCGTTCCTTCTTGCGATTGTACCCTAATATAGCATGCATCACATCCATGGATGCAGACCATCTAGATATTTACGGAACTGCTTCGGAATTAGAGGAAGCTTTTAGGGACTTCGCTGCGAAATTAGGTACTCAAGGAAGGCTTTTAATACGTAAAGGGCTTCCCATAGCTGGAATCACCTATGGAATTGAGGAACAGGCAGACTACAACATTCAGAATATTAGAATACAGCAGGGATATTATATCGTTGATATAAAGACTCCCAAACAGCTCATAGAAAATGTAGCCTTTACCAAGCCAGGAAGGCATAATCTATTAAACGCATTAGCTGCTTTTGCAATGGCAGCAGAAGCAGGCTTTTCTGAAAATGCCATGGCCGCTGCTTTAAAAGATTTTGCAGGCGTGGAACGACGTTTTTCATATCAAATACGGCGCGATTCATTGGTATACATTGATGATTATGCTCATCATCCAACAGAAATTAACGCTGTTTTTGATGCTGTTTCAGAAATGCATCCAAACCTACCGATTACGGTAGTTTTTCAGCCCCATTTGTTTTCTAGAACGCAAGACTTTGCTAGTGATTTTGCATCGGCTTTAGCAAAATTTGACACCATTCTTCTCCTTGATATTTATCCTGCTAGAGAAGAACCAATCCCTGGGATTACTTCGGGATGGTTGCTCGATCAAATTAATCATCCCCAAAAGAAAATTGTCGATAAAAATCAACTCATTGTAGAATTAAAAAAGAATCAGGAACCAGGCATCTTGGTAACCCTTGGCGCGGGTGATATAGGATTAGAGGTTCCAAAAATTAAAAAAGCGCTAGCCTATGCGAGTTAATTGGAACGCTATAAAAATGTTGGTTCTGGTCCTTGTAATGGTAGGACTTTATGGCTTTTCTGACTATAGAGGAAACCAACGAGCAATTGAAGAAATAGAAATTAAATTTCTGGGAGACAACGACTTGTATCTTACTGAGGACGCAGTTAATAAATTGTTAATACAAAATTATGGAAGCGTAAAAAAGGGGGGTAAAGAACAAGTAGTTTTGAATACCATAGAAGAGATTATCGAATCGAATCCAATGGTAAAAAACGCCCAAGTCTACTTCTCTGTAAAGGGGAAGCTTATTTCAGAAATCGTTCAGCGAAAGCCTATTGGAAGAGTAGAAGGGGTCAACAGATTTTATCTGGATGACGAGGGAAAACGCATGCCGTTGTCTCAGTATCATTCTGCTCGCGTGCCCATTATCACAGGGAAGATAACAGGAAAGAGCCTGGAAGATGCCTATGTGATTCTGAACTACATCTACAAAGATGAGTTCTTAAGAAAAAATGTTATTGGCATTCACATTAAAGAAGAAGGTGATTACCAATTGAAGCTAAGAGTGGAAGAATTTGTCGTCAATTTAGGAGACATCCAGAACCTTGACGAGAAGTTTAAAAACTTTATGGCTTTTTATTTGAAGGCTACCAAGGATAACACCTTGGAGAAATACGCAGTAATAAGTTTGGAATTTGATAATCAGGTGGTTTGCACCAAAATTTAAAGTATGGAACGAGCTAAATATTCAGTTGGATTAGATATAGGAACAACCAAGATCGTAGCCATTATCGGTAAAGAAAACGAATATGGTAAAATTGAGGTATTGGGTTCAGGAAAATCAAAAAGTCTTGGGGTACACCGCGGTGTAGTGAACAATATTACGCAAACAATTAGTTCCATACAGCAGGCCGTAGAACAAGCAGAACTCAATGCTAGTCAAAAAATAGAATCTGTAGTCGTGGGCATTGCAGGTCAGCACATACGAAGCTTGCAACATAGTGATTATATCACCAGAGCTGATGCGGAAGAGGTTATTAATGACGACGATCTTGATAAGCTATGCAATCAGGTGTACAAGTTGGTTATGCTGCCTGGAGAAGAAATCATTCATGTTTTGCCGCAGGAATATCGAGTAGATGGACAAACAGAGATTAAGCAACCTATTGGAATGTATGGAGGTCGCTTAGAAGCGAATTTTCATGTAGTTGTAGGTCAGGTCTCTTCCATAAAAAATATTGGTAGATGTATCAAAAGCGCCGGATTAGATCTTGGGAACATCACGCTAGAACCGCTAGCCTCTGCAGAAGCAGTATTAAGTCAAGAGGAGAAAGAAGCAGGTGTGGCCTTAATTGATATAGGGGGTGGTACTACGGACTTAGCCATTTTTAAAGATGGAATTATTAGACATACAGCGGTAATTCCTTTTGGAGGCAATGTGATTACCGAAGACATAAAAGAAGGATGCTCCATCATCGAAAAGCAAGCAGAATTGCTAAAAATAAAATTCGGTTCTGCATGGCCTGGTGAGAATAGAGATAATGAGATTGTTTCAATTCCGGGTCTACGCGGTCGTGAACCAAAAGAGATTACCCTTAAAAACCTTTCCAAGATAATCCATGCCCGTGTGGTAGAAATTATTGAACAGGTGTATGTAGAAATCAAAAACTACGGACACGAGGAGCAAAAGAAAAAATTAATAGCAGGTATTGTTTTAACTGGGGGTGGTAGTCAATTAAAACATCTTAAACAGTTAGTAGAATACATCACAGGAATGGATACTAGAATAGGTTATCCTAACGAACACCTGGCAGGAGATTCAGATGATGAGATTGCTAGTCCGTTATATGCCACGGCGGTTGGTTTATTAATGAACGCCATTCAATCTGATCAAAAGCGTGCGCAACCTATGGAAGTTATGCCGGAAGAACAGGAAGAAGTTCTTGTTGGAGAAGAGACTGCAGCTGCCACCAATATGGCACCCGCTAGAGAACGTAAAACCATTTTTGATAAATGGTCTGAAAAGCTTAAAGATTTTTTGGATAACGCTGAATAAAAAAGAAACATACCCACTAACAATAACAACAGCACAATGAGTAACAACAATGAATTTGACAATATAGCTTTCGATTTGCCAAAGAATAAAAGCAACGTAATAAAAGTAATTGGCGTAGGTGGCGGTGGTAGCAATGCCATAAATCACATGTACCAAGCAGGGATTAATGGCGTTGACTTTGTTATTTGCAACACAGATTCCCAAGCTCTTGAAAATAGTTCGGTACCCAATAAAATTCAATTAGGAGTTTCCCTCACAGAAGGACTTGGAGCAGGCGCCAATCCAGAAATTGGAGAACAAGCAGCCTTAGAAAGTATGGAAGACCTAAAGGTGATGTTAGAAAGCACCACCAAAATGGCTTTTATTACTGCGGGAATGGGCGGAGGTACTGGAACAGGAGCTGCACCCGTAATCGCTAAAGTAGCTCGTGAATTAGACATTCTTACAGTGGGTATTGTAACCATTCCTTTTCAATTTGAAGGAGCCATGCGTTGCAAACAAGCGCAATTAGGAATTGAGCGTCTTCGTGCCAATGTAGATTCATTAATTGTAATCAACAACAACAAACTACGTGAGGTATATGGAAACCTTGGTTTTAAAGCTGGATTCTCAAAGGCGGATGAAGTTTTAGCAACTGCAGCACGTGGTATCGCTGAAGTAATTACTCACCATTACACGCAAAATATTGATTTGCGCGACGCCAAAACGGTCTTATCGGATAGTGGTACTGCTATTATGGGATCTGCGACGGCTGCTGGTTCTGGTAGAGCCAGCGAAGCGATTACCAAAGCATTGGATTCACCATTGCTAAATGATAATAAGATTACAGGTGCTAAAAACGTCTTATTACTTATTGTATCCGGTGCTCAAGAGATTACTATTGATGAGATTGGTGAGATCAATGATCACATTCAGATAGAAGCAGGACATGGGGCCAATATCATTATGGGGGTTGGGGAAGATGAGAATTTAGGAGATGCCATAGCAGTGACAGTAATTGCCACCGGTTTTGCAGTAGATCAGCAAGATGAGATCGTTAATACAGAGTCTAAAAAGATCATTCATACGTTAGAGGATGAGCAAAAAGCTGTGCAAGATTTAAGCGCAGAACAAACTGCGGTAAGTCAATTAGACTATGAACCACCTATGGTTACAGACGAACCTATCATAAAGCACACCTTAGAAGAACCTACAGAGTTGCCAGAGTCAGATCTTATTCCTACTACACAGTACATCCGCAATTTCAATGTATTCTATGAGGAAGTGGTGCCAGAACAGGTGAATGAAGTGGTTGCGACATCATTGGATGATGATTTTATAATCATAGAAGCTAAAGACATCATTAATGACATGGATGTTATTGGCGCAGAAGTAGTGTCTCCTACCAAAGAGGAAGAAGACCAATTCACACTTTCCTTTGATCTTCCAATAAATGATCAAAAAGAGACAGAGGCCAATGAAAATACAGTGGTTTTTGACCTAGATGAAGAAGTAAAGGAAATGGAGGTGCAGGAGTACGTAGAGGTAAGTCCGGTTATAGATTACAATTTAGACGGGGAAACGCGCTACAATCTAGAAGAGTACATGGAATTAGAAACCCAACTTACGGGTGCTAGATCCGTTGCGGAAACTCACGAACCTAAGTTGGTTGAAAACGAGTTGGTTTTTGAAAAGAAGACCGTTAAAACAGAGGCTGCTGCTAACAAGGAAGGTGGTTCAGAAGGCAACGTTGATCCATTCAATAGTTCTATTGGCGATCTGTTAAAAGAGCGTGCCGAAGAGCGCAAACGCAAGCTTAAAAACTTTAATTACACTTTTAAGAATAAGAACAAAAGTGTAGATGATATAGAAAAGGAACCTGCTTATAAAAGGCAAGGAGTAGATTTAGAAGATAATCCTAAAGAACAAAAGGTATCAAGAATGAGTTTAGGAGAAGACAGCAATGATGAAATTCAGTTGCGTTCGAACAATTCATTTTTACACGATAATGTTGATTAGTAGTGTTTAGTTTGTTTCCATTTGAATGGAGCGTTAGACCCGAAAATAATAGCTTATTTTCGGGTTTCTTTTTATCTTCGCAGCCCAAAATTGGTTAAGATATGGCACTTCAAGAAAACGTAATGACAGAATTAAAGGCTGCAATGAAAGCCAAGGACAGTGTAGCATTAGAAGCGTTGCGTGCCATTAAATCTGCCATTTTATTGGCCCAGACTGAAAAAGGTGCTGGTGCTTCTCTTTCGGAAGAAGATGAAATTAAATTAGTTCAGAAACTAGTGAAACAGCGTAAGGACAGTGCAGCAATCTTCACAGAACAAGGAAGAAACGATTTGGCTGAACCAGAATTGGCGCAAGTAGCCGTAATTGAAAGGTTTTTACCAGAACAATTAACGGAAGAAGAAATAGAAAAAGTAGTGATACAAACCATTGAAGCTGTGGGAGCTTCAGGTATGAAAGATATGGGTAAGGTAATGGGTATGGTGTCTAAGGAATTAGCAGGCCAAGCCGATGGAAAAACCATTTCCACCATAGTAAAAAGTAAATTGGCCCAGTAGTTCAACCTGCCTCGACTTGCACGAGGCAAGGCGGGCTGGATAGTATCAAAGGATGTTTTGTGTATATGTTCTTTATAGCCGAAAATACAAAAGAACGTATACAGGAATAACCTCGAATTTAGTGCGAAGATTGGAGGAACATAATAATGGTAAATCGCGTTATACCTCCAAGTTCGGACCTTGGGAAATTATTCATACTTAGGATTTTTCCAATAGATTGGAAGCTCGGAAACGAGAAAAATATTTGAAATCTTCTTCTGGAAGAAGGTGGATGAAAGAACATATAGATTGGCCCAGTAGTTCAACTGGATAGAATATCAGATTTCGGCTCTGAGGGTTGGGGGTTCGAATCCTCCCTGGGTCACGAATAAACCAAAAAGCACCGTGTCAAATCAAGCTTGCTTGAATTTGTAAGCGGTGTTTTTTGGTTTTCAAAGCGGAGCTTTTGAGGACGCCAAGCGCAGCTTGGAATCCTTAGGTATTTACGAATTTGTAAGCGGTGTTTTTTGGTTTTCAAAGCGGAGCTTTTGAGGACGCCAAG
>CAZRPJ010000038.1:0-31512 GCA_964601965.1 uncultured Croceivirga sp. | reverse complement strand
TACCTTAGGGCTTTTCTGATAGTGGCGGAGGAAGAGGGATTCGAACCCCCGGAGGTGTGACCCTCAACAGTTTTCAAGACTGCCGCATTCGACCACTCTGCCATTCCTCCTTTTGCGGCTGCAAATATACACAGCTTTTTAGATTCCCTAAAACCTTTCCTTGTAATTTTTAAATTCTCCTTTTAACCGCCAAGTGCTACTTTTGCATTCTACAAATTTTTACACCCAAGGACCACTATGCCAGGATTTGAACTTTTTGGAGCACAAGAAAAAAAAGAAGTCGCAGATGTACTCGATTCTGGGGTGTTAATGCGCTATGGTTTTGATGGGATGCGCAACGGTCACTGGAAAGCAAAAACCTTAGAAAAGTCGCTTTGTGAGGTTATGCAAACCAAATACGCCCATACTGTGAGCAGCGGTACCGCTGCCCTAACCGTAGCCTTGGCCAGTGCGGGCATTGGAGCTGGAGACGAAGTTATTATGCCCACCTTCACGTTTGTGGCGAGTTTTGAGTCTATCTTGGCCCTAGGAGCAGTGCCTATCTTGGTAGATGTAGACGACACCCTGACTTTAGCACCAGCTGCCGTTGAACGTGCCATAACTCCAAACACCAAAGTGGTGATGCCGGTGCATATGTGTGGGTCTATGGCTAATTTAGACGCCCTACGTGCTATTTGCGACACCCACAAGTTACTGTTGTTAGAAGATGCCTGTCAGGCGATTGGAGGCTCTTACAAAGGGAAACCCCTAGGAAGTATTGGCGATATGGGCTGTTTTTCGTTCGATTTTGTAAAAACTATTACCTGTGGAGAAGGCGGGGCGTTTATTACCAATACGGAAGCATTCTATGAGAATGCGCATAAATTTTCAGACCATGGGCACGATCATGTTGGGAGCGATCGCGGGGCAGAATCACATCCTTTTTTGGGCTATAACTACCGAATTTCAGAGTTGAACGCTGCTGTAGGCTGCGCCCAAGTAAAGCGATTGCAAGAATTTGTGGCCATACAAAAGAAACATTACACCCTTTTAAGGAACGCCTTAACCTCTGTTGATGGGGTGGTGTTTAGAACCGTTCCGGAGGGAGGTGAAGAAAACTATTCCTTTCTAAATTTCTTTCTTCCTACCGAAGCACTTACGAGAGAAGCCCACAGCGCCTTATCAAAGGCAGGCGTAGATGGCTGTTTTTACTGGTATGATAATAACTGGCATTATTACCGAAAATGGGAACACCTTATCCAGAAAAAAGCCTTAGGAAAATTACCTGCAGACGTTTTAGAACGTTTGCCGGATTATAGCTCGGCAGATTTTTCCGCTTCGGATCAGTGGATTGGCAGAACCTTGTCTTGCCTTATAAAATTAAGCTGGTCTCCAGAAGAAGTAAGCCAACGCGCCGCTACAATGAAAGAGGTGCTTACAAAGATTTTAGGCTAGTAACGGACGTATTCTACAATTTCTAAACCATAGCCCACTATACCGACTCGTTTGGCCTGTTCAGAATTGGTGAGCAAGCGAATTTTGGTGATGTTTAAATCGTGTAAAATTTGTGCACCCACCCCAAAATCTTTGGTGTCCATTTCAATCTTTGGAGCTTTGTATATGCCTTGGGCTTGTAAATTCTTCAAGTCGCCCAACCGGTTTAAGAGATTCATGGATTTTGAATCCTGATTGATAAAAATAAAGGCACCCTTTTCTTCGGCATTAATAGCCTGAAACATATCATTCAATTTATCCTCCGGATTGTTGGTCAGCGTCCCAAGAATGTCGTTGTTGACCAGGGTGGAATTGATTCGTGTGAGAACGCGTTCTCCTTTGTTCCAATCACCTTTGGTAAGGGCTATATGAACTTGCTCGTTGGTGGTTTGTTGGTATGCACGCAGTCTAAATTCGCCAAAGCGTGTGCTAATCATGAAATCTTCTTTCTTTTCTATAAGACTGTCATGCTCCATTCGATAAGCGATAAGATCTTCAATAGAGACAATCTTTAAATCGAACTTTTTAGCCACTTCAAAAAGTTGTGGCAGTCGTGCCATGCTCCCGTCTTCGTTCATGATTTCTACGATAACGCCTGCGGGTTTTAATCCGGCGAGTCTGGCAAAATCAATCGCTGCTTCTGTGTGCCCGGTACGGCGCAACACGCCACCTTCTTTGGCAATCAACGGAAAAATATGTCCGGGTCTGGCCAATTCATGGGGTTTGGTAGCATCGTCTGTTAAGGCCAAAACCGTTTTTGCACGGTCTGAAGCGGAAATACCTGTAGTGACTCCATGACCTCTTAAATCTACCGAAACGGTAAATGCAGTTTCTAAGGGATCGGTATTATGAGAAACCATTTTATGCAAGCCTAACTGCTTGCAACGGCCTTCGGTAAGGGGGGCACAGATAAGACCCTTCCCATGGGTGGCCATAAAATTGATGGTTTCTGGTGTAATCAGCTCAGAAGCCGCTAGGAAATCGCCTTCATTTTCACGGTTCTCATCATCTACCACAATAATCACCTTTCCTTGACGAATATCTGAAATGGCTTCTTCAATGGTATTTAATTTCAATGCAACTTCCATCTTATGCTTTTTGAACTTTCTTCTTAAACTTAAAAAATTCTGTAATACGTTGTATAAAATTCCCGTCTCCCATCAGTCCGCGGTCCGCAGTAGCGCGCCTCGTGAGATACACACTCAATGGAAACATGATTATGGTAGATAACCAGGCACCGAGCATGGGGTTAATGCCTCCTTTTTTGGCAGAATTTTCTGCGAAAACTCCAATAAAATAATAAGTAAGGAAAAGAATAATAGCAATGACCATAGGCAAGCCCAGTCCTCCTTTCCGTATGATAGCCCCTAACGGCGCTCCTACAAAAAAGAGAATGATACAAGCAAAAGCCAAGGCAAATTTCTTATGTAGCGAAAGGATATGACGGTTATAAATCTCATACCGTTTGTCTAGTTCTTCCCTTTTGCCATTTACAGTGTTAACAATGTTGGTCAAAGAGTTTTTTGCATTGTTAAATAGCTGTCCGCGCTGCCAGACAGGAACGAGTTCCACCAAATTGCTTATATCGGTCACAGTGTCCACCTTTTTAATGGGCATAAGTGTAATGTCCTTACCTTCTTTTACAATGGTATCTGTATCAATAGGGAAGGCACCCATGCGTATGGAAACATTTTTAGAAAACGCCTTGACTTGACTTAAGTTATTATCGCGTAACGAGTCAATATCCTTCGTTAGGCGCACTACATTTTTCATTTTGTCGGTCATGATATCAGACTCTGCCTCAATGTCTTGATTGTTAAGATCCGAGACGTCTATGTTGGAAACATAGGTTTCAAATGTTGCTCGCGTAAAGGGATATTTTCGTTTGTTTTTAGCCGATTTTGGCTGCATCTCCTCGTAGCGGTATCCATCTTTTAGTACCAATTGAATAATGTCTGACCCTTCGCTACTAACCAGTTCCCCAGTTTTAGACTTAATAACGGTGGTATTCAAGTTGGTGCGCGATTTCTGATGTATGATCACATCATTCAGGTATTGGTCCTTATCGCCAGATTTCTGGGCGACTTTCATGTTCATATCTGTACCTTCAATATCGCTAAAGACACCTTCAACAATAACTGCCGCAGGTTTTACTTTCGCAATATTGCGGCGCATATTAAAGATCTTCTGTTCAGAAGCTGGGATGATGTTATTCGCTAGAAAAAAAGCGCCTACTCCTAAGAATAAGACAAAGACAATGATGCTACGCATGGCCTTTTGAAGCGATACTCCGGAAGCTTTCATGGCCGCAAACTCATAGTTTTCTGCAAGCGCGCCGAAGGTGAGGAGGGAGGCTAGTAAAACCGTTAATGGCAATACTTTATCAATAAGGGTGGGCATGTAATAAAAAAGAAACTTCCCAATAATCCAGATATCCAGATCCTTTCCTGCTAAATCATCAATAAACAACCAAACGGTTTGAAAGATGAAAATCACCATTAATATGGCGAAGGAACTAAAGAAGTTGTAGAGAAAACGCGATAATATATATCGGTCAATTATGGGTAACACGCTAATTCTTTATGATATAGTAGCCTTCTTCTTCGTATTTGGCTTCATCAAAGGTAAACAAGCTTTTTGACAAGGGTTGATTGGTTTTGAAAGAATTAACGGTAATCGTAGTCTTGGTACCATTACTTCCCGTTTCAATTAGCTTATAAATGTGCTTGGTTTGCGCATCGATCCCTAACAAAATGGAGGTGATACCTGAATTAGAATCAATAGGCGTGAGCTTCACATATTGAATTTTTCTTCCCTGTACATTTTGTAAGATATCCCATGCATAATTATGCCCCGTTTTGTAAAAGGTGAGCATTTTTGAAGGGGTAATGGTGTCCTCATCATTTGATTTGTCTTCTATGGTAACCTCCTCATTATCTGGAACAATAGTGTAGACCTTCTTGCCATCGAATAAAACGGTAGAACCAAACAGCGCTACGTTGTATAAATCGCCCTGCAAGGTGGCAGAACCGCGGGTTTCACTTTTAGTATTGGCCTCGGTATTCTCTAAGGTGTATTTAAAGTCGATCCCAATATTCTCATAACTTTTTACTTTGGTATAGACTTCATCTAAGAGGGCTTTTGCCTTTCCTGAATCTTGCGCCCAAGTTGGGAAGGTTAGCGATAAAAGGAGGGTGGCAATCAAAAATCTTTTCATGCTGTAAAGGTCTTAATTTCTGTTTTGTTTTTCATTTTGTAGCAGCTGTTCCAATGCTAAAGTGTCTGGAACCAAAACCTGCCTTGCTTTACTCCCTTCAAAAGGGCCAACAATACCGGCAGCTTCTAATTGGTCTATAATACGCCCCGCTCTATTGTACCCTAGTTTTAGCTTACGCTGAATGAGGGAGGCAGAGCCTTGTTGCGCATTTACAATCACTACAGCAGCATCTTTAAACATACTATCGCGTTCGCTTATGTCGTAATCAATTCCTGTGCCAGAATCTTCGCCTACGTATTCTGGTAAAAGGTGTGCATCTGGGTAGGCTCTTTGCGAGCCAATATATTCTGTAATTTTCGCTACTTCTGGGGTGTCTACAAAGGCACACTGCAAGCGTGTGACATCATTTCCTTGGGTAAACAGCATATCTCCTCTACCAATAAGCTGATCTGCACCTTGGGCATCCAGAATAGTTCTAGAATCTATTTTGGAGGTCACCCGAAAGGCAATACGTGCAGGGAAATTCGCTTTAATAATCCCAGTAATTACATTGACCGAAGGTCGCTGGGTTGCAATAATTAAGTGAATACCAATTGCCCTTGCCAGCTGTGCCAGACGAGCGATTGGAGCTTCTACTTCTTTCCCGGCCGTCATGATTAAATCTGCAAACTCATCAATTACCAGAATAATGTAAGGCAAGAATTTATGCCCATCATTCGGGTTTAATTTTCGTGCTTTAAACTTGGTATTGTACTCCTTGATATTACGTACCATCGCAAGCTTTAAAAGCTCGTACCGCTGATCCATTTCAATACAGAGTGAGTTCAAGGTGTTGATAACCTTGGTGTTATCGGTAATAATGGCCTCCTCAGAATCTGGCAGCTTTGCCAAAAAGTGGCGTTCTATCTTATTGTACAAGGTGAGCTCTACCTTTTTTGGATCTACCAGTACAAACTTTATTTCTGCAGGATGTTTTTTATACAACAAGGAGGTAATCACAGCATTTAACCCAACCGATTTACCTTGTCCGGTAGCACCAGCCATAAGAAGGTGCGGCATTTTAGCAAGATCTACTACAAAAGTTTCATTGCTAATGGTTTTCCCGAAGGCTATGGGCAATTGCATTTCTGCCTTTTGAAATTTAGAAGAAGCGATCACAGAACGCATAGAAACCACGGAAGCGTTTTTGTTGGGTACTTCAATACCTATGGTTCCTTTGCCCGGAATAGGGGCAATAATTCGTATACCTAAAGCAGCTAAGGAAAGGGCAATATCGTCTTCCAAGTTTTTAATTTTAGAAATACGAATTCCAGCCTCTGGCACAATTTCATACAAGGTTACCGTCGGGCCAATGGTAGCTTTTATTTGAGCAATACCAATTTTGTAGTTTTTGAGCGTTGAGACAATTTTGTTTTTGTTCTCTTCTAATTCTTCTTGGTTGATGGTAATACCACCAGACGCTCCGTGCTCTTCCAATAAATTGATAGGGGGGAACTTGTAATTTCCTAGTTCTAATTTAGGGTCGAACTCTCCAAAATCTTTGACCAGCTTCGCCGCTTTTACATCGGTTTCTAGTACCTCTTCAGCCACCTTTTCTACCTCCAGACTCAGTTGTTCTTCAACCTCCTCTTCTTCGGGCAAGTTTACGTCTAGGCCAGCTTCTGGTTCTAGGGGTGGAATATCTTTTTTATGGGTATAGGTGTCAATTACTACCGCCTCTTCTTCTTCCTCGGTACTCAATGCCACCTCCACACTTTCGTTATCTTCAGTACTCGCAGCGCTTTTCTTGCCTAGATTCAAACCACCAAAATAGGCTGCGATTCCTTCGGGGGAGAAATTAAACAAGCGAACTAAAATGACGATCAACGTAAAGAGAAGGACTAAGAAAACACCGATCTTACCAATGTAATCCTGCATAAAATCATTCATCTCATAGCCAATCTGTCCGCCTAGTAAGGGTTGTTCTATAAAGAAAAATCCTAGTGCTATGGAAACCCAGATGACCCCAAGAAGGCCCCAGACCCATTTTCCCCAAAGGTTGTTTCCTTTTAACCCCAAGAAAAGATATAAACCAGTAATGGCCAGCAGCAATGGAAACGCAAAAGATGCCAATCCAAAGCCTTTGTACATAAAAAAGTGACTAATGGCGGCCCCAAACTTGTTTAATAAATTTTCGGTTTGTGCATTTCTATCTAGGAATTGCGATAGCAAGCTTTGGTCTTCTTGCCAGGTAAAATAAAACGAGGCGAAGGAGAAAAACAGGGCTATACTTAGCACAATTAAAAAGCTGCCAAAAATGATTTTATTCTTTTTTGATACCTGGAAGGGTTGCTTTTTTTTCTTTGAAGTACGTTTAGATGTTCTTCGTTTGGTGGCCATTCTTAAAAATAAGGAGCTAAGTTACAAATTTACGTTGCTGAAGTGGTTACGGGATGTCTATGGAAAGACTTTTGGGAGGTAAATGATACAACCGATTACAGCAGAAATCAAGGAAACCACCATCACTGCACCCGCTGACACGTCTTTGATGAGGCCTATCTTTTTATCAAATTCTGGTTGCACATAATCTGCCAGTTTTTCAATGGCAGTATTTACACCTTCAATGCCCATGACGCCACCAATACAAAGGCATTGAAACATCCATTCTGTAGCCGAGATGTTGTAGTAAAATCCCGCTATGGTTACGAATATTCCAATGCCTAATTGAATTTTAATACTGGACTCCGTACCAATTAGAATAAAAAGCCCCTTAAAAGCGTAGCCCACGCTTTTAATGCGATTTATTATAAACGGTTCTTTAGGCATCCATTAAAGCTTCTAAGGCTGCTTTGTAATTTGGTTCATCCACAATTTCAGAAACTTGTTCTGAATAAACAACTGTTCCGTTCGCATCAATTACCACGACTGCTCTGGAATGCAAGCCTTGCAAGGGGCCGTCTGTAAAGGTTACTTGATAGGCATCTCCAAAATTCCCGTCACGAAAATCAGACAAGGTTTCTACCTTATCAATACCTTCGGCGCCACAAAAGCGGGCTTGTGCAAAGGGAAGATCTTTTGAAATACATAAGACTTTGGTGTTGTCTAATTCTGCCGCTTCTTGATTGAATTGGCGTACAGATTGTGCGCAGGTACCGGTATCTATGCTTGGAAAGATATTAAGGACCACTTTTTGACCTTTATAATCGCCCAAAGAGGCACTGCTTAAATCATTCTTAGTTAAAGTGAAATCAGGAGCACTGCTTCCATTGGATGGAAGATTGCCTAAGGTATTTATAGAGTTACCTTTTAATGTTACTGTTGCCATTATTGAATGCTATTTAAATGAATATTTATACGTTCTATGTGCTTGTTTTACAAGTAAAATTCGCACGAGCTACGAAGGTAAAAAACGGAATTGAAATTTAGGCCGCCTCGGAGGTAACCAATTGCTTAATTTTAATTTGAAATGCGGCAAAAAGCAAGGTCATAAAAGGACTCAACCAATTAAAGATCGCATAGAAGAAATAATCACCTACTGCTACTCCTAGCACCCCACTGTGATAAGCGCCACAGGTATTCCAGGGAACCAAAACAGAAGTGACGGTACCGGAATCTTCTAGCGTCCTACTTAAGTTTTCAGGTGCCAGCCCACGTTCACGATAAGCATTCGCAAACATTTTACCTGGTACCACTAATGCCAAATATTGATCGGAAGCTGTAATATTCAAGGCCAAACAGCTTCCTACGGTGCTAGCAAATAAACCAAAGGTTGTTTTGGCCAAGTTTAATAGCGACTTCGTAATTCGCTGTAAAGCGCCAATTCCATCCATAATACCACCAAAAACCATAGCACATACTATAAGCCAGATGGTTCCTAACATTCCGGCCATTCCGCCAGAAGAAAATAAATCATTTAAACTAGGGTCTGAAGTTTCTATGGCGGTATCTACGGTAATGGCATTTAGAATTCCCTTGTAGCCAGTACTAAAATCAAGCGTATCGCCACCACCTAGTGTGGCCACCAAATCTGGTTGAAAGATGAGCGCAAAAACACCTCCTAGCAGCGTACCGATTAGAAGACCCAATAGGGGTGGTGCTTTTTTTACAATAAGTAAGATGACTACCACCGGTACTAGAAAGAGCCAGCCATTAATATTAAAAGTGTCATCAATGGTAGATAGAATGGCACTGGTATCTGCAACCCCTGAGGTATCGATGGAAAAACCGATAATGATAAAAACTAACAGCGTTACTGAAATGGTAGGAATGGTGGTCCATGCCATGTAGCGAATGTGTGAAAACAGTTCACCTCCGGCCATCGTAGGGGCCAAGTTTGTGGTATCGCTTAAGGGTGACATTTTATCTCCAAAATAGGCACCTGATAAAACGGCACCGGCCGTCATTCCTAAAGAGATGCCCAGGGCTTCACCGATACCCACCAAGGCAATACCTACCGTGGCCGCGGTGGTCCAGCTACTTCCAGTAGCAATAGAAATAATAGCACATATAATGACGCAGGCGGCCAAGAAAATAGTAGGGTTAAGAATTTGTAAGCCATAATAGACCATTGCTGGAATAATCCCACTAATAAGCCAGGTTCCTGCCAAAGCACCTACCATTAAAAGGATGAGAAGGGCACCTGTGGTAGAACGTACGTTCTCTGCCACTTCTGCAATCATTTGCTTGTACGAAACCTTGTTAAAAAAGCCAACGGTTGCGGCGACCGCACCGCCCATGAGTAGTATGAATTGATTAGATCCACTTAAGGCATCGTCTCCAAAGATGTATACATTGTAGGCCAGCATGCCTACCAGCGCAAAGACCGGAATTAGTGCTTCCCAAATATTTAATTCCTTGTTTTCTACCACTTGTTCATTTTCCCGGTACTTGGGTTTCTTGGCTTTTTCGCTCATAGGTTGTTAGTTGTGCAAGGTTAATAATACAACTTTGACAACTGTCTTGCAAACCTACGTGGGTCGACTTAAGCCATAACCGCTTTGGGGGTAGGTAAAATTTCTAAGGCTTTCATGCAGTCCATCATGCGTTGAAAAGTCTGTTCAATGTCATTATCCAACCCAATGGAAAAACGAATTAAACCGTCTGTGAGCCCCATTTGCTCTTGTTCTTCTAAAGGAATTTCAGATGAGGTAGAAGTGCCGGGAGCACTAAATAAAGTTTTATAAAACCCTAAACTCACTGCTAAATACCCCAAATTCTTCTCTTGCATAAGTTCCATGAGGGCGTTCGCCTTATCTAAAGATCCAACATCTAGTGTCATCAACCCTCCAAAACCATAGGCAGTATTCATTTGCGCTTTCATAAGCGTGTGTCCAGGATGGCTTTCTAACCCGGGATAGCAAACTTTTAAACCGGCTTCTTGAAATTTTTGAGCAAGATATAGCGTGTTCTCGCTGTGCTTTTTAATTCTAATATGCAGCGTACGCATGTTCTTTAAAATAGCAGCGGCACGGAGGCTATCCAAAGTGCTTCCAAAGAGCATGGCGGCACCATCATTGACATCTTTTAAGCGCAGGCAAAAATCAGTAGAGGCACAAACGGCTCCCGCCACACAATCACTGGCCCCGTTGATGAATTTTGTGAGACTATGAATGACGATATCTGCCCCTAATTGTGCTGCACCAATACTTAAAGGCGAAAAGGTATTGTCTACTACCAATGGAATCCCATGTGATTTGGCTAGTTCTGCCAAGGCCTTGATATCTGCCACTTCTAAAAGCGGATTGCTCACCGCTTCGCAATAAATAAGCTTGGTGTTTTTGGTAATACTTTTTGCCACTCGTTCTAGATTGGTGGCATCTACGAACGAAGTGCTTATGTCAAGTCGCGGCAAGAAATTTTTAAATAGGGCATAGGTGCCTCCGTAAATAGTGCGGCTGCTCACAATATGGTCACCAGCTTTGCAGAGTTGCATGATAACCGCTGTAATAGCACCCATTCCAGAACCAAAAACATTCGCACTTTCTGTACCTTCCAAGGCTGCCATGGCTTCTCCTAAATACAAATTAGAAGGCGATGAATGCCGGCTGTAGAGGTAACAACCTTCTGTATTCCCTTCAAAAGTATCGAACATGGTTTTTGCTGAAAGGAAGGTGTAGGTAGAAGAATCTGAAATAGAAGGATTTACACCGCCAAACTCTCCAAAGTAATGCAAATCTTGTAATTGCTGTGCCGCTGATTTTTTCATGGTATAGATTTATTACAAAATTCTAGGAATTTAAATTTAAAATCAACGTATTCGTAATATATTAGAATAATAATTGTTATTATTTATGTTTAATAGTAATATATTCTATATTTAAAATTAAATGCCTACCTAAATAGAAAAATCATCCGATATGGCTTTAGATGCGATCGACAGAAAGTTGCTGAATCTACTTCAAGAGAATTGTAAAAGAACAACAAAAGCCTATGCGCTAGAATTGGGCTTATCTACCACGGCCGTTTTTGAACGCATTCGAAAATTGGAGCGCGAACATGTGATTTCAGAATATGTGGCCTTGGTGAATAAGGAAGCGGTTTCCCGTTCCTTTGTTGTTTTTTGTCATGTAAAACTAGTACAGCATACCAAGGACAATGTACTTCGATTCGAACGGCAAATCCAACAATTGGAAGAGGTACAAGAATGCCATCATATTAGTGGAGACTATGATTATATCTTACGAATTTACGTGGCCAATATGGAAGCATACCGTGAGTTTATGGTAAATAAATTAACTGCTATTGATCAAATTGGGAGTACGCAAAGTTCCTTCGGGATTCGGGAAGTAAAAACCTCCACGGCGATTATTCTTTAAGAAAGTTTAACCTAAAACTGCGTTAAATCTACAGCAATGGGATACCAAAAGAGGCTAACTTGGTGTTGTAACATCACATCAATCAAAAAACGAACACCTCATGAGTTCCCAACTACGGCTTCAATTAACCTTGCTAGCAACCACCCTTGGTGCGCTGGCGCTGCTCTTGTATACCACACTGGTGCAAGACGTGCTCTTTAAAGGAGTTACTTTTTGCAATGCAACTTCCATGAATTTATCGCTCATGGTGATGGGTTTATGGACCGCCGGTTTAATTACCGGTTTCTTGACTGCGCTACTGGTCTTACAGGATAATTATTATCCAAATTATATCTTATCTGCCGTGGCGGTTGGAAAGTTATTGTTTCTCGTAGGTTGTGATTCCTTTTCCGGACCCCTTTGGTTCGATGCCTTGGAAGTCAGCGCGCTGGTTACTGGTCTTTGGATGGGGTATTACGGGGGTGTTAAGATTCCTATTTCCCCTGCCTAAGTACCCTTAGGATCCCAAAAAACATTCGTATTTTTGCGGTCGTTTTACAACTATTTTAATTTTGAAAATCCGTTAAAACTATGAGTCAATTTGATGTGGCCGTTATCGGTTCTGGACCTGGAGGTTATGTAGCAGCAATTCGTTGTGCCCAATTAGGGATGAAAACGGCTATTATTGAGAAATACAGCACCCTAGGAGGAACTTGTTTAAATGTGGGGTGTATTCCCTCGAAAGCGCTGTTAGACTCATCGCATCATTATGAGGATGCTGTAAAGCATTTTGAAGAGCATGGTATTGATATCCCAGGCGAAGTAAAGGTGAATATAAAGCAGATGATCGCCAGAAAAGATGCAGTGGTAGATCAGACCACGAAAGGGGTTCAATTCTTAATGGATAAGAATAAAATTGAAGTATTTGAAGGGGTAGGAAGTTTTAAAGATGCTACCAATATTCTTATTACCAAAGCAGATGGGAGTACAGAAACCATCGCAGCAACCAATAGTATTATTGCAACGGGTTCAAAGCCTTCTACCTTGCCTTTTATAGAAATCGACAAAGAACGCATTATTACATCTACAGAGGCCTTGAAATTAACTGAGATACCAAAGCATATGATTGTGATTGGTGGCGGAGTTATTGGTCTTGAATTAGGACAGGTGTACAAACGTCTTGGAGCTGAAGTAAGCGTTGTAGAATATATGGATCGTATTATCCCTGGGATGGATGGTGCGCTTTCCAAAGAGCTGATGAAGGTGATGAAGAAACAAAAAGTAAAGTTTTACTTGTCACATAAAGTAAAGTCAGTTACACGCAAAGGCAATGAGGTAACCGTAACTGCAGACGATAAAAAAGGGCAGGAGGTTTCTTTCACCGGAGATTATTGCTTGGTTTCTGTGGGAAGAAGACCTTACACGGATGGACTTAATTGCGAAGCGGCAGGTGTACAATTAGATGAACGCGGCCGCGTGCAGGTAAACGAGCATTTGCAAACCACTGCTTCTAATATTTATGCCATTGGAGATGTTATTCGTGGCGCTATGTTGGCCCATAAAGCTGAGGAAGAAGGCACCATGGTAGCCGAAATTCTAGCAGGGCAACAACCCCATATCGATTATAACCTTATTCCAGGAGTTGTCTACACTTGGCCGGAAGTGGCAGCGGTAGGAAAAACCGAGGAGGAATTGAAGGAAGCAGGCATTGAGTACAAATCCGGACAGTTTCCGATGCGTGCTTTGGGAAGAGCGCGCGCCAGTATGGACATCGATGGTTTTGTAAAAATTCTTGCGGATGCTAAAACAGATGAAGTTCTAGGAGTGCATATGATTGGCGCACGTTGTGCCGATCTTATCACAGAGGCCGTAACTGCTATGGAATTTAGGGCTTCTGCAGAAGACATGTCACGAATGAGCCACGCGCATCCTACCTACGCAGAAGCCGTGAAAGAAGCAGCTTTAGCAGCCACAGAAAATAGACCTATTCACGTCTAACGAAGGATGCTGCAAGTAGTGCTTAGAATGCCTAAGAAGATTTGCTGCTAGCTTAGATCTTTTCAGAAATAAATACTCTTGATACGAAAAGGCGTAGGCGTTGCCATTGCTCTTTTAAAAGGGGTTGCGCTTTTTTTCTAGCTAGTAACCACTGCAATTTGGTAAAGCGTAGTGCGGAGGTTTTGGCTGTTTGTATGGCCGTTTCATGCGTATCATAAAACAACGCCAGATAGGTGCATGCGATCATAAATAGCAACGCTCCCGAAATGGCCACCCATGGACTCAATTCATGATGGAAGAACTTATACAATCCCAATCCAGTAAAACTGCCGTAAAGGATGATAAAGTGAATGACGTAAATGGAAAGGGTGTTGGCCCCGATGCGCAAAATAGTGCGTTGGTTTAAGAATCTACGCAGCAGCATAAATACCGCAAACACCACTAATACATCACCCAATCGAATAAACAAATAGTTATTCGTCTGTATCAACGTAAACAATGACAAGTCCCATGTTCTTCCAAGATAAAGGAAGAAGGCGGAAGACTGTGTGATTAATCCGTACCCCAGTAGTAAAGAACTACCAATCGCCACTGGATATAAATACTTGAAATTTCTAAACCTGTAAAACAAGAGTGAGATCGCGGCTCCCAAGGTGGTGTACCCCAACCAAGGAATTATAGTAAAGACAGACCCATTCGCTCTTGTAAAGTAGTTCGCTAGTCCAGCAGGTAAAAAATTAAAAGACCATTGCTTATAAAGTGGTTCAAATAAAAAGAGAACCAGTGTGGTTGCTAATAATAGCGTAGGGAACCAAAAACGTTTTCTTTGAGCCGTGAGAACATAGAGTCCAACTATCGCTAGGATGGATAGTCCTATACAATGCAATACGTCTACCAGAAAAAACCCACCATACAGTTGTCCTTTAAAGAGACCAAAGAGATTAAGACGAAGCGCATACCCTATTAAAAGCAGTTGCAATCCTCTCTTTATGCCCTTTTTAACCCGTGGGTTTGCTAAGCCATTCTCTGGAGCACGCAGCAAGAGATAGGTGAAAATAAACCCAGAAACGGTAAAGAAAACCGGCGCTGTGATGCCTCTAAAATACAACCAGGTTTTGTAAGCCATATTGGTGCTATCCCTAAATATGGGATCTAGTAAACCATCAATAAAATGCCCTTGAAGCATCATTAAAATGGCCCAGGCGCGCATGGCGTCAATAAAAAATAATCTGTTTGCTTTTGCTTGCATGCTTGGTACTTCCCCTTATATTCGAAATCCAGAGGAATTTGGATTATTTTAGGTGTCAAAATTAGACAAAAAACAGCCAACCCTCTGATTTTTAGTGATTATTACCAAAAACCTTATCAATTATTGTTATGGCTAAGATTTTAGCATTTGCCGGAAGTAATTCTTCCACTTCCATCAATTTTCAATTAGTAAAACACACGGTATCCTTAGTAACTGATCATTCTGTGCAGTTATTGCAGATGAGCAAGTATCCTTTTCCTATGTTCAGTGAGGATCTAGAAAAGAAAGAAGGCTATTCCAATTCGTTGATAGAACTAAAAAATGACATTCAGAAATCCGATGCTTTGATCCTTTCAGTGAATGAACATAACGGCAACCCTTCTGCCTATTTTAAAAACCTACTGGATTGGTTGTCGCGTGTAGAACGCAAATTTGTGGCAGATAAAAAGGTGCTATTAATGGCCACTTCCAAAGGAAAAAGAGGAGGTCTTGGAGCGCTTGAGGTCACGGAAGCCCTACTTCCTAGGTTTGGGGCAGAAATAGTGGCAAGCTTTTCCTTGCCTAGCTTTGGTGACAACTTTGAGGAGGGCAGAGGGATTACCGATCCTGCCTTAGCCAACGCCCATCAAGACGCATTAGATCGCTTTTTAGAAGTGCTGTAAGCCTTATTTTTGTGAAGTGCTAGCAGAATTCAAAAACCATATTAAAGCTACTTTTCCCTTTCTAGCAGATGCTCCCGTACTCCTGGCAGTTAGTGGGGGTCTGGATAGCATGGTTTTGGCCAATTTGGCAAAAATGCTGGGCTGGCAGTTTGCTGTGGCCCACTGTAATTTTAAACTTAGAGAAACCGCATCGGATTTAGATGAGGCTTTTGTAGCAGATTGGTGTAACTCTCATGAGGTGCCGTATTTCGCAAAGACCTTCGACCTTAGAGAGCATAAAGGGTCTATTCAATTGGAAGCCAGGAAGGTACGATACGCTTGGTTTTTAGAACTTATGCAAGGAGGGTACCGTTACCTCGCCACTGCACATCATTTAGACGATGCTATAGAAACCTTCTTAATAAATCTATCTAGAGGTACGGGTATTGATGGGTTGACAAGCATTCCAGAAATTAATGGTTCCATCGTGCGACCACTTTTGCCATTTAGTAAGGACAGTTTGGAAGCTTTTGCAAAAAAACAAGGGATCAAATGGCGAGAAGACGCCAGCAATTCATCACGCGATTACCAGCGTAATAAGATGCGACATGATGTGGTGCCTAAACTAAAAGAGAATACTCCCAATTTTGCTTTAAATTTTCAAAAAACACAATCTTTTTTAGGGTTAAGCGCTTTAATGTTAGATAATTATGCCGATGACTTAAAGAAACGCTTTTTACTCCCAAAAGACGATGGATTTACTATTTCAATTGAGGCATTAAAAGAACTTTCTCCGTTAGAGGGCTACTTACATCTCTTATTTAAGTCCTTTGGTTTTACCCAATGGAAGGACTTGCAAAATCTATTGGATGCACAAAGTGGTAAAGAAGTACATTCGCCAACCCATCGTCTTATTAAAGATCGGGAATTTCTATTGTTAGTTCCCATAATGGCGAGTTCTCAGGTGGTTTATTCGATTCCTGATAGTGAGGATAACATTCACCAACCAATAGCCCTTTCATTTGAGGAGGTAAGCGGTATTGAAAAGAGGAATGAACGGACCATTTATGTTGATAAGGAAACGTTAAACTATCCGTTAAAACTAAGGAAATGGAAAATTGGCGACTATTTTTATCCGTTGGGAATGCAGGGGAGCAAAAAAGTGGCTAAGTTTTTTAAAGATGAAAAACTAAACACCCTTGAAAAAGAAAGTCAATGGCTTTTATGTTCCGGAGATGCAATTATTTGGATCGTAGGGAGACGCCTAGACGATCGTTTTAAAGTGGGTCCAACGACACAAAAAATTCTAAAATGCACATGGCATTAAAAAAATACGGTTTACTAATACTACTTAGCATAGGTAGTTTCTTAATGGGAAACGCGCAGAGTGATCAAAATCCAGCTGTTTGGAATCATGAGGTGCGTTCCTTAGGAGACAATGAATACGAACTCGTCTTTAAAGCAGACATCTTTAAAGAATGGTTTATCTATTCTCTTTACACTGCAGAAGGAGGGTCTATGCCTAGTGAATTTGACTTTGTTGGGGCAGGAACAACCTATGAATTATTGGGGAAGACAGAAGAAGGAAAGACCTACACCAAGTATACCGAGGTTTTTGATGTAGATGAAACCTTTTTCAAAGAAAAGGCACTTTTTAAGCAGAAAATTAGAATGCTGGATACTACAACCGATCAATTAGAGGTCGTACTTTATTATCAAATCTGTAAGGAGGTATGCATTTTAAAAGAGGAAGTATTTCTAATATCACTTAGTGGGGGAGCGGTAGCAGCCAAAGAAATAACCGTTGATGACAAAAGTCTAGCCATGAGTCAAGCGCTCCGGTTAGAGTTGAAGGAATCTCAAAAATTACAAAGCGAGGTTAATGCAAACACTGCCCAAGCCAATAACCTTTGGGTGTTGTTTGGACTAGGCTTTTTGGGAGGATTAATTGCGCTACTAACACCTTGCGTGTTTCCTTTAATACCACTTACGGTCTCTTTCTTTACCAAGCATACGGGTACGCGAGCAACGGGAATTAAGAATGCATTGTTGTACGGCTTTTTTATCGTGCTTATATATTTCCTGTTAAGCTTGCCCTTTCACCTTTTTGATTCTGTGGATTCGCAAATACTCAATACCATTGCTACCAACGTTTGGTTGAACTTGGCATTCTTCCTCATTTTTATATTTTTCGCGTTTTCATTCTTTGGCTACTACGAACTTACCTTACCCAGTTCGTGGGCCAATAAGCTGGACAGCGCATCTGCTAAAGTTGGAGGCGTTTTGGGCATTTTCTTCATGGCGCTCACTTTGGCTATTGTATCTTTTTCGTGTACTGGTCCAATTTTAGGAGGGCTTCTTGGTAGTACTACCTTGGCGCAAGGCAGTGTTGCAACCAATTTAACGGTGGGTATGACCGGATTTGGATTGGCATTGGCGCTTCCTTTTGCTTTATTTGCCCTATTCCCAACATGGTTGAATTCCTTACCAAAGTCAGGGGGATGGATGACTACCGTGAAAGTGGTTTTAGGATTTTTGGAACTGGCATTAGCATTTAAATTTTTGTCCAATGCAGATCTTGTAGGCAATTGGGGGCTCTTAAAGCGTGAATTATTCATTGGAATTTGGATCGTCATTTTTGCATTGATGACGGCCTATCTTTTTGGTCTCTTTCGCTTTCCTCATGATGGGCCCAAACAACCTATTTCTAAGGGAAGAAAAGTGGTTGGTTTCTTGAGTGCAGCTTTCGGAATCTATTTAATCCTTGGGCTTGCCCAGGTCACGTCTTTAAAACTATTAAGCGGTTTTCCGCCGCCAGATTTTTATTCCTTAGCAGCCACCGAATCTGATTGTCCACTTGGTTTGGAATGTTATAAAGATTTTGACGAAGGACTAGCGGTGGCAAGAGAACAGAACAAACCTATTTTATTAGATTTTACGGGTTGGGGTTGCGTAAATTGCAGACGTATGGAAGAAAACGTCTGGAGTGATCCTGCCGTGTATCCTTTATTGAAGGAAGATTATATTTTGATTTCTCTTTATGTAGACGACCGTAAAGAATTGCCGCAAGCGCAACAATTTAAATTTCAGTACGAATCTGGCAGGGTAAAAACGATTAAAACGGTAGGGCAAAAATGGGGAACTTTCCAGACGATTAATTTTAATTCGGCTTCGCAGCCTTATTATGTGCTATTGTCTCCTGAATTAGAGGTTTTAAATACTGCCGTTCAGTATGTTGATGTTGAAACCTATCAAGACTGGCTAAAATCCGGCTTAGAACGGTACCAGATTACAATGAAATAAGTATTTTAGGGGTAACCAAACAAAAATCCCCCATGCGAATTGTAAAAAAAGTTCTAGTTGTCCTCTTAGGTCTCCTAGCATTACTCCTTTTAGGTGGTTTTATCTTCTTAAATACCTTAACCCCTACCTATGAAGGCGAACAAGAATTAAGCGATCTTTCAGAAGAAGTCACTGTATATTTTGACACTTACGGAGTGCCACATATTTATGCAGCTACCGAAGTAGATGCTATTCGCTCTTTAGGCTATGTGCATGCCCAGGATCGTTTATGGCAGATGGAACTTTTACGAAGAGCAGGAGCAGGAAAATTAAGTGAAATATTTGGTGATCTTACTTTAGAAACGGACCAATTTTTCCTGTCCCTAGGCATCGATGATCACAATGAAAAAGCGCTTGCTAATTTAGATAGGAATGCGCCTAGTGTTGTCTTGGCAGAGGCCTATCTAGATGGAATTAACCAGTTTATTGAAGAAGGTCCTACCCCCGTAGAATTCTATTTAACAGGGCTTGAAAAGCAGAAATTTGTTTTAAAAGATGTCTACAATGCGGTAGCCTATATGGGTTTCACCTTCAATAAAGGGGCGAGGGACATCGTAAACACAAATCTTTTAAAACGCCTAGATTCCTCTTATACCCGAGAGCTATTTGTAAACAATCCAGGCGATGAAATAAAAATTCCAGTCTACCAAGATTCTTCCGCGGTTGACTTGGCTGGCATTCAAGCCTCTATTAGTAGCGCCTTGGAAAATTTACCCATACCAGAGATTTATGGAAGCAATAGTTGGGTATTAGCACCAGACAAAACCGCGACTGGAAAAGTATTGTTTGAGAATGATCCGCATATTTCTCAAGCACAACCATCCGTTTGGTACGAAGCACATTTGGTAACGCCTAATTACGAGAAATACGGATATTACCTGGCGGGAGTTCCGTTTCCCTTATTATCGCACGATCGCAACATGGCGCATGGTTTTACCATGTTGGCCAATGACGATACCAATTTTTATTACGAGGAGCAGCATCCTACTGATTCTACCTTATATCGCTACAAGGACGAATGGCGAAAGTTCACCTATGTTACCAAAGAAATAAAGGTGAAGGATAAGGGCGTAGTTTCTTTTCAATTCAAGAAAACACACCGAGGGCCTATTGTAAATGATAACTTGGCCAATAGAACCAGGGTAGAAGGATCTCAATTAGTGAGCATGCATTGGCTTTTTACTCAGTTCGAGAACAAACTCATGCAGGGATTATATGGTATAAATCACGCCGCGGACATAGACGAATTTAAATCCTCATTACCATTGATTCATGCACCGGGTCTTAATGTGATGTATGGCGATGCCCAAGGCAATATTGCTTGGTGGGGAACTGCAAAACTGTACCGTATGCCAGATAGCACCAGTACTAAATTTATTCTTGACGGTGCCAGTGGGATGGATGATCCGGTGGAATATTTGGATTTTAGTGCCAACCCAAGGTCTATTAACCCTCCTTGGAACTATGTGTATTCTGCAAACAACCAGCCAGATTCTACAGCTGGGATGTATGTCCCAGGGTATTTTGCGAATTCTAGCAAGCGTGCCGGTAGAATTATAGACCTCATGGAGGCGAAACCAACAGGTTGGACCCGTGATGATATGTCTACAATGGCTTTCGATAATACTTTGCGAACCGCTACAGATTTTATAGCGGCTTGTTTAAAAGAAATTGAGATAGAAGGCTTTACGGATGAGCAACTAGCGTATTTAGATGAGATTAAGGCATGGGATGGATCTTTTTCTTTAAACAGCCTTGGCGGTGTGTTCTATGAAAAAATGGAAGAGAATCTGCATCGAAATCTTTTTGCTGATGAGTTCGATAGCATAGCTGAATACCGTTCGTATGGGGCACAATTAAAAATGCGAAAAGTCTTTTCGAATGCCGACTCAAAATGGTGGGATGACCAAGCAACACCAGATCAAGTGGAAAGCAAAGCAGCGATCATAAATAAATCCTTTAAGGATACCTGGGATCAATTGACCCAAGAAATGGGAGAATCATATCAAACATGGACCTGGGATCGTGTGCATTTTTTAGAACATGACCACCCCATTGGGAGAGTACCCTCCTTACGAAAGTATTTTAATGTAGGTCCATTTCCATCAAGCGGAGGATCAGAAACCTTAAATAATCAAGGATTTCGCACACAAGCAGACGGCACTTTTAAGGTAACCAGCATTCCATCTACAAGACGCATCGTTGATTTTTCCGATGTAGAAAACAGCATTAGTATTTTACCTACTGGACAATCCGGGAATCCACTCAGCAAGCATTATAAAGATCAAGCAGAAATGTATGTGAATGGTGAATTCCGTAAAATGATGATGAATAAGGAGGAAATTATGAGCACTTCTGAGGATGTTTTAATATTCACCCCTAAAGAATAGCTAAATCCTTTTATTTAAGGCTATTAAGAAGATAGTCTATAATTCCGATAGTATTTGTGTTTGTCTTTGTTAAAAGTTTCCTAACTTAGAAAGGCTAATTCAATCGCTATGTCAAAGGAACCACGCACGCTCGTTAGGGCGCTCTCTCGTTTTGTTTTCAAGTATGCTTTTTTTCTACTTTTCCCATTAACTCTTAGCGCGCAAGAAACAGGGACGGTGTCAAATGACTCCTTGGCGTTAAAAACGGCCTTATTGGAATTAGAGCGTTCCTCTGGGTATCAATTTTTCTTTAGGGACGATTGGTTAGTCAATAAAACTTTTAGCAACCCTAGTGGCGCAGGTGAATTAGCAGATACTTTGGCAGCGCTGCTAGCCGAAACCGATTTAAACTTCTACATTATAGAAGATGAAAAGCGCGTAGTTCTTTTGCAAAACGGCGTCATCTACGATGAATTACCCACCAACTTTTTCGGGCGCGAAGCCGCTGATTCTTTGTCGCAAGAGGCTGCGAATGTGATAGATGTAAACCGCCCTCCTCCAGCGTTCTTTCAAGAAAACAGACGTAGGGCTAGGCAATACCCTTTGGTGCGTATTGGTAAGGCAAATGATACAGACTTACGGAAGGTTTTTACGCTTTCAGGACAAGTAACCAATTCCCGTACAGGAGAGGCGGTTCCGGACTTAGCCATTAGAATACAAGGCTCGAATACGGTAGCTGTGACCGATGAGGCAGGGCGGTATTCCATAGAATTGCCTGCAGGATATAATATCATTTCAGCCACAGCAATGGGTATCCAAGACATGGACCGCGAAGTGGTCATGTACAACGATGGGTCTTTGGATTTGGCGATGGAAGAAGGGTTAGAACAGCTGGATGAAGTTGTGGTAGAAGCAGATGCCATTAGCAACGTGCAAGAAACAAGCACGGGTACAGAAAGTATCGATTTAGAGGAATCTAAGAATATTCCCTTGGTATTGGGAGAACGTGATTTACTTCAAGTAGCCAAAGCGCTTCCAGGAATTTCTTCTGCGGGCGAAGGGGCTACTGGTCTCAATGTTCGTGGAGGTAAAACAGACCAGAACCTGGTTTTATTAGATGATGCGGTGATTTATAACCCAACTCATTTCTTTGGGATTTTTCAGGCATTAAATCCGTTTACAACCGAAGGAGCTGATATTTATAAGGGAAGTGTTCCCGTAGAATTTGGAGGGCGCCTTTCTTCAGTCTTTGATATTCGTACCAAGAACGGAAATGTTGAAAAATTCTCTGGAGAAGGCTCTATTGGTCCGGTCACGGGAAATTTAGCACTAGAAATTCCAGTTAAAAAAGATACTTCCTCGCTTGTAATAGGAGGTAGAGGGGCCTACGCAGATTGGATTTTACGCTCACTAGATGATGAATCTTTAAACAACAGTCAGGCCTCCTTTTTTGATGTGATTGCGAAATACCATCACCGTTTTAATGAAAACAGTGAAATTAAAGGAACCGCCTACTTTAGTAGAGACGATTTTAGTATTACCTCAGACTCCCTTTATAATTACAACAACCGATTGGCCTCTATTCGATGGGATCATCAGCACAGTGAAAAAACCCGTGGAGCACTTTTAGTAGCGAACAGTGATTACCGTTTTGGGATTGATTTTGATGGGCAAGCAAACACAGATTTCGATTTAAATTATAGCATCAATGAAACGGAGTTAAAATATAAGCTGAACACCCGTTTAAACGAAAAACACTCTTTAGACTATGGTATTTCAGCGAAATACTATTCTGTAAATCCAGGGAGTATAGAACCGATGGGATCAGATTCTGATGTAGCTCCTGTTTTTATTGACGAAGAGCAGGCCGTGGAAGGGGCACTGTTTATTGGGGATGAATATAAAATTTCAGAACGACTGAGTGTAGATTTAGGTCTGCGATATGCATTTTTTGCAGCGCTCGGTGCTGGAACCCAACGCACCTATTTTGATAATCAGCCTAGAAACGAAGCCACGGTTCAAGAAACCATTTCCTACGGCAGTGGGGAAGTTATTGAGACCTACGGAGGGCCTGAAGCGCGGGTAGCCTTTAGATACTTGCTGGCCCCTGATTTTTCTGTAAAAGCGAGCTTTAATAATTCCTATCAGTTTATTCATACGCTATCGAATAACACCACCGTATCGCCCATTGATACTTGGAAGTTGTCTGACTTAAATATTGCGCCACAAACAGGGTATCAGGCCTCATTGGGCTTTTACAAGAACTTTAATGACAATATGTATGAAGTAAGTCTTGAAGGGTATTACAAAGGCTTAGACAATGTGTTGGACTTTAAGACGGGGGCAGATTTATTTTTAAATGAAAACGTAGAAACCGAAGTTCTTCAAGGAGATGGCAAAGCTTATGGTGTTGAATTCCTTATAAAGAAAAATCGTGGCAAGCTCAACGGGTGGTTAGGGTACACCTACGCACGTTCCTTGTACCGTTTTGATAGTCAGTTTAGCGAAGAACGTATTAATGGGGGAGAGTTCTTTCCTTCTAATTTTGATAAACCTCATGATGTTAGCTTAATCGCGAACTATAAGCTAACGAGGCGCTACAGTTTCTCTGCAAATTTTGTGTATCAGACTGGGAGACCAGTGACCTATCCTATTGGGACTTTTCGTTTCAACAATGCAGATTTTGTTGCCTTTAGTGATAGAAATGAATTTCGGATCCCTGATTTTTTCCGCCTAGACCTGGGTGTGAATATTGAAGGAAACCATAAGAAGAATAAGTTGGCCCATAGTTTTTGGACCATTTCAGTGTATAACGTTTTAGGGCGTAACAATCCCTATTCGGTGTTTTTTGTGACGGAAGATGGCGAAGTAAAGGCCTTGCAAAGTTCCATTTTTGCAATTCCCATCCCGTCAATCACTTACAATTTCAAGTTTTAGAATGATAAATGCTATGAATGATGAGAAAACTAAAGAAAACGCTCCTAGTACTAACAATACCGTTGGTCTTCATTGCTTCTTGTGTTGAAGAGGTAGGAGTTGAAACCGAAGTACAAACAAATTTAGAAGTGGACGATATTCTAGTGGTAGATGCTAGGATTTCGGATGAGCTAAAAAATCATGAGGTACAATTAACGCGCATTTTTGCCCTGGGAACAGACGAACCTGTTTTTGAAACCGGAGCGGTCGTGCAGGTGATCAATGATGTTGGTGCAACTTTTACATTTTCAGAAAGTAGTCCTGGAAATTATATTTCTACCGCGCCTTTTGCCGCACAACAGGGAATGGCCTACCGACTAGAAATTACCTTGTCTGATGGTGAAAAATATGTCTCGGGCCCTGAAACGGTTCCGGATGCAGTGCCCATTGCAGCAATAAGAGCAGAACGGATTGTAAATGACATGGGTGAAGAAGGAGTGGGCATATTCATAGATAATGATGCTCCCGGTGAAGCTCCGTCCTTTTTTAGATATGAATACGAAGAAACTTATAAAATAATAGCCCCAACCTGGGATCCTTTTCGTTTGCGGGTGGTGCGTTACGAACCTTGTTTTCCAGATCCGTTTGTAGTAGACATTATACCATGGGAAGACGAACGGAAAACCTGTTATGCCTCTACAGTTTCTAAAAGGCTCATTCAGGCCTCTTCCTTGGAATTAGAAGGCAACACCATTGACAATTTTCAACTGCATTTTATATCCAGAGAGAATTACATCATTTCTCATCGGTATAGTATGATGGTCACGCAGTTTGCCCAAAGCAATGATGCTTATTCCTTTTATGAACGTTTGGGAGATTTTTCTTCCTCAGAAAGTCTTTTTTCACAGGTGCAGCCCGGATTTTTAGAAGGGAATATATCCTTAGAAACAAATCCAGAACAGTATGCTTTGGGATATTTTGAGGTCACATCGGTAAGCAAGCAACGCATGTATTTTAATTATGACGATTTGTTTCCAGGTGAACCTTTACCCCCCTATGCCATTAGTTGTGAAATCTTCGGCAATCCTAGACTCTGGCCCCAACGGTACCATTGTGCAGGAGCAGGAGTATGTGATGGTAATTGTGAATCTCCTTTAATAGAACAAATTTTAGCGGGTACCGTAGTATTCGCAGCAGAGAAAGAAGACGATTTTATTAGTCCGTTCTACACTTGGCCAGCGCCTTGTGGGGATTGCACCCTATTAGGGAGTAGTACGGTACCAGAATTTTGGGAAGAATAGTGAAGGTACGATTTGAACATATTAGCTTGTTGTTTCTCCCAATTTTTGGATGTGTAGAACCTTTTGATGTGGGTCCTGAGTTAGAAACCGACAATAGTTTAGAGGGTACACTTATCGTAGAGGCGACCATTACCAATGTAGCTAAAAGACAACGTGTTCTTCTTTCAAGAATGCAGCAGGTAGAAAGTGATAGTACGGTAAATGTAGACGACGATACTTTGTTCAATCCTTTTACACCAGTACTCATTACAAATGGGTTAGCACCCGCTTTTGAGTCAAATGCTTCGGTAGAAATACGTGACGATTTGGGCACCGTATACACTTTTGTAGAAACAGAATCAGGCACCTATGAGTCGGTAGCTAGTTTCGCAGCGGCTCCAAATAAATCCTATCAATTGTTTGTAACTACTAGTGATAACGAATCTTACACCTCTACAGAGGTGGCTATGCCTAGCACTTCTTCTATAGATGCGATCTACGCAGAGCGCATACTCACAGATATTGGGCAAGATGGGATGGCCATATATGTCGATTCTTCCGTAGCATCAGAGGAAGATGCCTTTCTTCGCTATTCCTATGAAGAAACGTATAAAATAATTGCGCCCAATTGGTCTCCAAGTGAGTTTGAAATTATCCGAGATCAAACAGAAATTATTACAGATGCATCCGGGCAGGTGATAGATGTCCTTTATCCAGACGTTAGAACAGTGCCTCGCGCTAGAGAAGAACAGGTGTGTTTTAAAACGGACCCATCCACAGAATTAATTTTAGGAGACCTTGAAAATCTTAATGGTGGCATTATTACTAGAAATCGAGTACGTTTTCTAGATAGAAATAATCCAATTATCGCGCACAGATATAGTATTCTACTAACGCAATATGTTACCAACCCGGAGGCCTATGGGTTTTACGAACGTTTGAGAAATTTTTCAGGCAGCGAAAGTGTATTTAGTCAAGTACAACCCGGACCACTTGAAGGCAATGTCACCAATTCCCAAAAAGAGGAGCTTGTTGTTGGACTATTTGAGGTTGCTACAGAAACCAGCCAACGCATTTACTTCAATTTCGCGGATTTTTTCCCTGGAGAACCCCTGCCACCTTATTTTGGTGATGGCTTCAATTGTGATCGAATATTAAGTCCTCCATTACCAAATCCTGAACGTGATGGGCCACCATCGCCGGATGGACCTTGCCCACAACCTTTAATTGAACGGATACGACTAGGACTGGTAGAATACGTGGATGTAAATGGGCTACCACAAATTTGCGAAGGCCCCTATTTTGTTACCAATACCCTTTGTGGCGATTGCAATGTAGTAGGAACGAATGTTGTACCTGAATTTTGGATAGAAGAATGAAGCGATTTACCTACATACTATGCTTTTTAGTGCTTATTTCTAGTTGTATTGAAGAAGTAAGCATCGAAGAGGCCATTGAGTCCCGATTTAATATTGAAGAGCTATTAATCGTGGAAGCAACCCTTACGGATCAATTAGCATTTCAAGAAGTTTTGCTAAGCAGAGGAAGTACATTTGCTAATGAAGGTACCACAACAACGGAATCTGGCGCTTCCGTACAGGTTAATGATCATTTGGGGAATTCTTATAGTTTTCAAGAAGAAGCATCGGGTCGCTATATCTCGCAGCAAGCTTTTGCTGCGCAACAGGGGGTTCGTTATCAACTTTCCATTACTACCTCAGACAATGTAACATACCAATCCGAAGAAAGTGAAATCTCCGGAACTTCTTCAATAGATGCGATCTATGCGCAACGCATCATTGAAGATAGTGGAGCGGAGGGCATGGCCATCTTTGTAGATAGCTCGAATCCTGCAGGTGATTTAAACGACTTTCGGTATACCTACGAAGAAACCTACCAAATTATAGCACCTAATTGGACGGCTTTTGAATTTGAGATTATACGAGAAGAAGAGGAGAATATTTTAGATCCCATCACAGGAGAAGTGATTGAAACTTTGTACCCAGATGTGTTACTTGTGCCGCGAGCACAGGAAGAACAAGTTTGTTACAATACGGTCCTTTCTAATGATATTATCTTGTCGAACGGCGTTGCCTTAACTGCTGAGCAAACACGCGGCAATAGAGTACGTTTTATCGATAGAAATAATACAATCATTTCGCATCGATATAGTATTCTAGTGAAGCAATTCTTGCAGTCTGCAGATGCCGCTAAATTTTACCGCACCCTCTTACAATTTTCACAAAATGAGAATCTCTTTAGTGAGATTCAACCTGGATTAATTGAAGGGAATGTGACAGCTGTAGGAGATGGAGAGAAACCTGTGATTGGCTTTTTTAGTGTGGCCAGTGTTACAGAGGAGCGTTTGTTTTTCAACTATGCAGATTTTTTCCCAGATGAACCTTTGCCACCCTATTTTGATGATGTCAATTGCAATCGTTTAATTGCTCCGGTCTTATTAAATCCAGAACGTGACGGTGAAATCCCACCAAATGTAACCTGTGGAACACCTCTGGTAGATTTAATTAAAAGCGAAGAAATAGAATTTTTTCAATCGAATAGTGATCCACCTCCAGAATGTCAAGGCCCCTATTTTGTTACGTTCAGGGAATGTGGGGATTGTACTGTGTATGGGTCAAATGTAGTACCAGATTTTTGGACAGAAGAATGAATCGATTTATTTACATACTAGCCTTCTTATTTATGCTTTCATCATGCGTGGAAGAAATTGAGATTGATACAGAGGTAACCGCTACTTCCAACATTGAAGACATTTTGGTAGTAGAAGCAACCTTTACCAACGAACTCAAACAACAGCAGGTTATCTTGCAACGTGGTAGTAGTTTTGGTGGAGAGGGTCTTGCTATTGTCCAGAATGCTTCCGTGCGTTTAGAAGACAATGCTGGAAATATTATATCCTTCTTTCAAAGTGAACCGGGTACCTTTCTTTCAGAAATTCCCTTTCAGGCCATTGCCAATACTGGATATACCCTCCAAATAGAAGTAGACGGGAAGACCTACCGATCAGAAGAGGTTCGTTTGCCGGCCGCGGCTTCCCTCACCAATGTGTACGCAGAACGCATTGTAAGTGATACAGGAGAAGATGGCATTGGGATTTATGTAGATGCAACTGTTTCGCCAGACGAACCGCCCTTATTGCGCTACACCTATGAAGAAACCTATAAAATTATTGCCCCTTTGTGGTCTCCTTTTGATATGGTGGTCCTAGATCCAAATCCGCCCTTTGATTTTGGATTGGTTCCTAGGGAGCAGGAAGAACGTGTTTGTTTTGGCACCCAATTTTCCAACAATATTATCCAGAACGAAGGATTTGACTTAGTGGGAAATACCGTGGAGAATGCCTTAATACGCTTTATTCCTGGGGATGATTTTATCATTGCTCATCGCTATAGCATTTTGGTAAAGCAAATGGTACAATCCCCGGACGCCTTTGCATTTTATGAAACTCTTAATGAATTAGCAAGCAGTAGCAGTGTTTTTACAGACGTTCAACCAGGGTTTATCGAAGGTAATATTAGCAACGTGAATGATGAAGATGAAAAAGTGCTCGGCTTTTTTGAAGTGGCCAATGTGTCTGAAAGACGCCTCTTTTTTAATTATGAAGACTTTTATCCTCCAGAAAATGAACGAGCCTACCCCATACGATGTACCTTTTTAAGTGCTCCGGCAACCATTAATCCAGGAGGCACCTCTCCGCTTAAAGATATTATAGAAGGTGGCGAGTTTATCTATGTGCGCGATACCAATGGTACCGTAGAAGGTGGTGGTCCTTATTTTGTGGCCAGGAGAGCCTGTGGAGATTGTACCGTATTAGGAAGTAACATTGTTCCAGAATTTTGGATAGAGTAGTATGAAGCGAATTTTAGTGGTCATAGTATTGCTTTTAGGTTCTTGTGTAGAAGAGCTGGAAACCACCGTTATAGATGCAACGGGAGGGTTACCGGATATTCTCATTGTGGAAGCTACACTAACCAACGAGATAGATTTTCAAGAGGTGCGTCTCAGTAAATTAGATTCTTTGCTAGATCTTGAGACCGATACTGTTTTTAACCCCTTTCTACCACCTAGAAATATAGATGTGGACCTGGTGAATTATGAAGAAAATGCCTTAGTACAAATAGCCGCTTCTAATGGAACGGTATATAATTTTACTGAGATAGATCCAGGTGTGTATCAATCCAATAGTGCATTTGCAGCCCAAGAAGGAGTGGGCTATGAATTGTCCATAACACGGAGCTCTGGACAGCAATTTATTTCTGATGTTATGGAAATAGAAGGAATTTCTAACCTTACCAACCTCTATGCAGCGCCCACCATTTCGGATAGTGGCGCCGAGGGCATTGGTATTTTTGTAGATGCTGAATTAGTAAGCGGAGAAGCCTTTAACCTGCGCTATTCATATGACGAAACCCATAAAATCATTGCCCCTTTATGGTCTCCATTTGAGTTTAGACTTACGGATTATGATCCTTGCGCCCTTCCTGTTCCTACCTACAATTTAGAGATTGTAGAACGTACCACAGAGGCACGGGTGTGTTATAAAACCAACCCTTCTAATGAAATAGTACAAGCGCAAACAGACCAGTTTACAAACAACGGTCTAGAAGATTTTATGGTTCGCTTTATCAATAAAGAAGACTATATCATAGCTAACAGATACAGTATTGAGGTACAGCAATTGGTTTCTAGTCCAGAAGCCTATGGGTTTTATGAGCAATTGGCCAACTTTAGTAGAAATGAAAGCCTCTTCTCTGCGGTACAACCCGGACAATTAGGTGGAAACATAAGCGATTTACAGGGCAATCAGGAGTCGGTCATCGGCTTTTTTGATGTGGTTTCGGTTAGTAAACAACGCCTTTTTCTTAATTGGGAGGACTTTTTTCCTGGAGAACAATTACCGGAATACCCCACAGACTGTGGGTTGCATTCGTCTCCAGAGTCTCATGTCTCGTATTGCTTTGATGGGCTATTTATGAATGATTGTCCGCAATCAACAATTGAGCGAATTGCTTTGGGAACCATAGCGTACGTAGAAGTAAATGGATTAAATTTAGGAACCTGCCCCGGTCCTTATTTATATGTTGCAACCCCTTGCGGGGATTGCACACGATTAGGTAGTAATGTTGTCCCAGATTTTTGGGAAGAATAAAACAGATAGTATGAAAAAAAGTGTATTTCCATTGGTGGTCCTGTTTATGAGCATTTTTGTTGCGCATTCACAATATGTTATTAAATCACCTGCAGACCTCGTTAACTTAAAAGGAGTGCCTCAGGAAAAGGTCTACATCAATCATACAGGACCTGTGGTGTTTTCTGGGGAATATCTTTACTACGCATTTCAATGCTTCAATGCCCAGAACAGCCGACCTTCTTCAGTAAGCAAGGTGGGGTATGTGGCCCTGGTCAATACAGATGGGGAGTATGTGTTAGAACAAAAGATCAAATTAGTGCGCGGGTTAGGACAGGGAGATTTCTTTGTCTCTACGGAGGTGCCTTCTGGAAATTACAAATTGTTGGGCTACACGCAATGGATGAAAAACAACGGCTTGTCGCAAGTTTTTCAGGATAATTTGGTAATCATTAATCCCTATAGCGCAGATCAGTCGGCTTTGCTTGGAAATGGAGAAGAAGGGTCACCTAAGCCTCAAACGCTAGCTGCCATTCCAATGGATTCTGCTACAGTGGGTCTGCAATTAAACAAAACGCACTTTTCTAAAAGAGAACAAGTCTCTTTATCCTTAAATAATTATAAAGGCTATTTGGGCAATGGTACGTATGGTATAAAAGTGGTCCGTGAAAATAACATAGAAGTACCCCCAGCCATGAGTGCCATGAAATTTGGCCAGGACTATATGAACGTGGCTAAGGAAATTTATCTAAAAGTAGGCGATAGTCTATATCTCCCGGAGCAACGGGGGGAGTTGCTGTTTGGTACCGTCACTGATGAAACCACAAAAGCTCCCGTAGCGAATGTCCCAGTGGTAGTTTCGTTGCCTGGAAAAGAGTTTGTGCTAAAATTTGCTACTACCGATGAAGAAGGTAATTTTTACACCTATTTGCGCAAGGATTATAAAGAACGAGTGGCCGTTATACAAATAGAAGATGATAGCCGCGATGTAGCTATCAATGTAAAAACGCCTAGCAAATTACCTACAGATGGGCTCACCTATGGCACCTTTACCTTTGATAAGGCGCTGGCGGAAATTATAAAACAACGCAGTGTACACAATCAG
>CAZRPJ010000037.1:22688-31688 GCA_964601965.1 uncultured Croceivirga sp. | reverse complement strand
TGTGTTCTAGAACCATAATCATAGTAAATACTCGCCTTTAGATACGTTGGGGTAAGACTCTTATTTCCCAAGTACTTTACATTCACCTTCCAAGTCCCTGGAAGGGCTCCATCTACTAGATATTCTTGTACGTTATAACCAAAATCCTTTTCTCTAGTAATCACTGCTTCGTTATCTGCAAGATTGTGCTTAAACTTATGGTACTGGTTTTCTGGATTTACGAATTGCAGGTCAAACTCGGCTTCCCCATCGTTCCATTCAAACACCAATCTTGTACCCTGGAAATCTTCTTCTGCAACGTATACTTTTTTCGCCTTGTTCGCTGCTAACACAGCTCCCTTTTCAAGCATTA
Source organism: uncultured Croceivirga sp. (assembly GCA_964601965.1). Taxonomy (GTDB): domain Bacteria; phylum Bacteroidota; class Bacteroidia; order Flavobacteriales; family Flavobacteriaceae; genus Croceivirga. Next base: position 31,336 of record CAZRPJ010000037.1, on the reverse strand, counting down.
AGAGGTTATTAAATTCACGCTCCATGATTGGTCCAAAACCTAAGGTATCTTGCTCTAAAAATCCTTCCTCAATAAGGTAATCATAACGCGCATACATGGAAGCTGCTTGTTTGTGCTCTCTTATATTTCGATAGCTGTTAGCCATATCCATATAACTCTGAACATAATTAGGACGTAAAATGAATATTTCTTTATACAAGTCATTGGCTTTCTCATAACGTCGCTGAGATTCATAAGTGTAGGCCAATGCTTTTAATAGCACTGGATTGTTACTATACGCCGCAAAATGCTCTGAAATTATTTGATCTGCATACGCCTCTTCATCGTATTCTTCCATAAAATGTGTGTAGGCATCCAGCAAGAAGTATGGAGAGTTGGAATACGTGGAATGATACCGCTCAAAAACCGCTTTAGAGGCTTCAAAAGAATTTGCACTTCTAAGCTCTTTTAAATAGCTGGGGGCATTTTTAGCCACTTCTTCCGCGCTTAATTCTAGGCCATCTGCAAAATTATTTCTTAAACGGGCGAGGTCCATGGCATTTTTAGTTTTCGGGTTGCCACTAATGGTATTAATTACTACTACACCTCCACGACCTAATTGACCATAAGAAGCGGTTGTTGCTAAATTGGAGAATATCGCCAATCGTTTGATATTCACTGGGTCAACCCACCAAGGGACATCAGTAAAGATTTGACCATCAACATCAAATATAGCTCCTCGATTATTGGCAATAGAGTTAAGTCCTCTAATGAAAACTGCTCCACCCGGTTGTCCGCAACTTCCAATTACATTCACCCCAGCAAATTGCCCTTTTAATAAGTCAAGAACGCACAATCTAATGGCGTTAATTCTTTCTTGAGGTAATGTTCTAATATTTCCTGCAGCACGCTCGGTATCGATATACCCCCATGCAGTACGAATGATATTTTCATTGTAGAAATAATCTACTTCCATATCTTTTTGGGATCTTCTTCTACTTGCTGCGACCTCTACTTCTTCTAACTCGGTAACATCCGGAATCATTACAGGGTTTAAAACTCTAGTAACATCCTCCACACGGATCGTTACGTTGCGTAAACCAGTAAATGAAAATTGAATTTTATCGCCCACGGCGGCTTCAATTTCATAGGCGCCTTTCTCATCCGTAATAGTTGAAACCGATTTATCTAAAACGGATACGTTTACATTCTCAATGGGATTAATACCATCACTTACTTTCCCAAAAATCTTTTTGGTCTCTTGTGCGCTAAGGCCAAGCGTAAAAAGGACCAACAATACTGTGTAGACCTGTGTTTTCATACTTTCTTTTTTTGAATTAGACTTTTTCCTTAAAAGCATCAAAAATCCTACCAATTTGTTCATGGGAATGGATCATTGCTAACTATTTTAAAAAAAAGTAGTTTAAAAAAGTCCTTCTAGTGAACAACATAAGAAATTCGCACCTTCTCTGAAGATACAGGTTTTGAGTGAATTTTCTCTATATATTTAGAAAGTTTTAACCAATATTAAGCGCATGATCAGTATTTATACTATTATTCTTAATAGTATTACTTACATTGTCACTCAAATAAAAGGGCCCTAAAATTAGGACCCTTAGTAACATACCTTATTTACAATGAATTACCTGGTGGCGATTTTAGCGCCAGTAGTAATACTAAACAATTCTTGGTTTACATCTTTGAGATCTAGCTTAAAAACCAACGTTTCTTTACGCTGGGTTCTAGAACCATAATCGTAATAGATGGTTGCTTTTAAATAAGTGGGGGTTAGACTTTTATTGCCTTGGTAGTTCACATTAATTTTCCAAGTCCCTGGCAAGGAGCCATCTACCAAATATTCTTTTACATTATACCCATATTCTTTTTCTCTAAAAATCTCTTCGGAACTATCAGCCATGTTATGCTTCCATTTTAGGTATTGATTCTCTGGATTCACAAACTGTAAGTCGAACTCTGCTTCCCCATCATTCCATTCAAAAACCAAGCGCGTTCCTTGAAATCCTTCTTCCGCAATAAAAAGCTTCTTTGCTTTTTTACCATTAACAACCGCTCCTTTCTCAAGCATTAAAAGATTATTGAATTCTCTTTCCATGATTGGACCAAAGCCTAGAGTATCTTGTTCGAGAAAACCTTCTTCTATTAAATAATCATATCTGGCGTACATAGCGGCCGCTTGTTTTGGTTCCCGCAGATTGCGATAACTATTGGCCATATCCATATAACTTTGCACATAATTCGGTCGTAAAATAAACACCTCTTTATATACCTCGTTAGCTTTATCATAGCGCTGCTGCCCTTCATAGGTATAGGCCAGTGCCTTCATCAATACTGGATTATTTGAAAAAGGGGCAAAATGTTTTTCAATAATAGCGTCTGCATACACTTCGTCATCATACTCTTCCATAAAGTGCGTGTAGGCATCTAAAATGAAATAGGGAGAATTCGCATAACTCGCCTTATACTTTTCAAAGGTTGCTCTTGCATCGTTTAAGGATCCGCTGCTTCTAAGTTCCTTTAAGTAGTTAGGTGCATTTTTTGCCACCTCTTCCCTTGATAATTCTAAGCCATCTGCAAAATTATTTCTTAGACGCGCTCTATCTATAAACTCGTTGTTTTTAGGGCTGCCCCCAATAGTATTTATTACAATAACTCCTCCGGAACCTAAATTTCCGTACGCCGCGGTGGTAGCCAAATTAGGAAGTACCGCAATCCTTTTGATGCTATTTACATCTAACCAGATGGGAACATCAGTAAAAATTTGCCCATCTATATCAAATACGGCTGGGAGTGCACTAATTAAACTATTTCCTGGACGTATTCTCACCTGACCACCTACTTGCAGCCGTTCTTCTCCTACTGCTCCTAAATCTGGAGTACTCGTTCCTGTGATGCAGGAACCTGTGACCTGAACTCCTGGAAAACGGTTTCTTAAAAGGTCTAGGATGCAAAAGGAAATTGGATTTATCTGATCCTCTGTAAGGATTCTAATATTCCCAGCGGCTCTATCAGCATCCAAATACCCCCAAGCCGTTCTTATGATGTTTCTATTGATCACATAGTCTGCTTCCATCTCTTTCTGCGACCGTCTTTTACTAGCTTCTACCGTCACTTCGTCAAGCTCCTCTACATCCGGAACCATGGTGATATTTAAAATCCTAGTTACATCTTCTACCTTAATGCGTACAGTTTTTAGGCCGCTATACGTGTAAATGATTTGATCGCCAACAGTGGCTTTAATTTCATAGTTTCCTTCGGCATTTGAGAATGCCTCATTGGATCCTTGATTGATTGCGATTGCAACATCTTCGATGGGATTACGACCATCTGTAATTTTACCCTTGATCGTCTTCATTTGTTGCTGAGAGAAAACAGCCGTACTCCCTAACAAAACAAATACTAGTAGTATGTTCTTCATTTCCGTGGATTTTTCTTTTAAGATACTAAAAAGACCGCATTGGTTGCTTTCTCTTCCACTAAAATTAACATTTACTTATCTGGTTTGATGTGCTTTAGGCCTGGGAATGAGCAGGAACTCTGTTTGGCGCCCATTGACATATCGAAATCCATTTGGGCCAAAATACCCTGCCTCCTCTAACATAATTCTAATGTCTCTTTTCCATTCAGGTAGAGTGACCGTTGTATTTAATTCTATGGCATAGACCGTTCTTGGATTAAGGGGATAGTTTTCACCATCATCTTTTTTAACTCCGTCTTGCGCATCCCACATACCTATGGTGGTCCCCGCAGAGTGCCCATAACTTCCTAGTGGGTGTGTGTAAATGGCTGGTCGTAACCCTGCGTTTCTAGCATCCTGTAAAGACTTTGCTAGAATTTCATTTCCAGTGCGGCCCACTACCATATTATTGGTTAAAAAATCTTGTACTGCATTCCCTTTTTTAAAGGCATCTTTTAAGAATTGTGGTGCATCTTCTTCGTCTGGTTTTAAGACATAGGCCAATTCCTGGCAATCGGTATTTAAACGTAAGTAGGTAATCCCCATATCACAATGCAATAAGTCCCCGGGAAGAATGACCATATCGTCTGGACGTCCCGAAAAAGAATAGAGGTGTCCTACCAATTCCTCACTGGTTCGTTGTACATCTACCGTTGGATGAAACCACGTTTCTAGCCCTAGGCCTGTGATCTTCTCGCGCATCCACCATTCTACTTCAGAAGTAGTGGTGACGCCAGGAGTTATTACCTTTTCTGAAAAAGCTTCCGCAATAATTTCATGGGTTACAGATACTAATTGATTGTAAATAACCATTTCCCGCTCTGTACGAGTTTCAATCCAACGAACTGCTAAGTCTTCTGCAGAAACGATTCGATTGTGGTATTTCTTTGGAAGATTAGCCAAAAACGCTTCGTAATCTGTTTTTACAATCCCGTCTGCAATGTTATGATCGTCCGAAAAGTTCAGTCCGATCTTTTTTGGATTGCGTTCTTCAATAAGCTGGATCAGCCTTTTCCATTGATCGGGTTCCTTTTCCTTGTCCCAAGCAGAAGTAATATTTTGGCCAACATTGTAACGTGCCACAGCCAATTTATGGATGGTGTCGTTCTTTTGATCGCGATAGAAAAGTAATATTGTTCTTCTACGCGCATTAAGCCAAGTGGCCGGTAACATGGTTTTTAAAACGGGATCTTCATTATATTCCCTAGAAATTAATAACCACATATCAATTCCAGCGGTATCCATCAATTCTGGCAGTAGGTTATTAAAACGATCTGATAAAATCTCATCTACCACTCTTGCCCGTTCTTTTTCAGATAGTAGCTGTTGTGAATGTGCACTGATCGCAATACAGAAAAGGAGGAAGAAGGAGAGCTTTTTCATTTTTATAAGTTTTAAGTGAAAAATACTGTTTCCTTGTCATAAAAAAAAGTGCCCAAAGGACACTTTTTTAATTCTAAAACACTGGCTTTACACTCCCGCATATTTTTCCACCAGACGTACAATGAGGTCGTTTAATTTTTCTACCTCAAAAGAATCTGTCGTAGGTGATAGATGTGGGTTACCAACCCCGCTATCATCTGTTAAAAACACATAGGTTCCGTTAGTAGCAATACTCATGGATCGCATTAAAAACTCAAGGGGTTTATTGGCGCCACTAGCAACAATGGGGATGATTTTAATACCCTTTTTACTGGCATCTTTTATTTGTTCATTAATTATTTGAACGTTTCCATCGTTTAGATGTGGAGGAGCATCAAGCAATAAAAACATCAGTTTTGTTCTAGAATTTTCATTCCAGGATTGTGATAAGGAAGCGACCAAGGCTTCTGGCACGGCTTCTTCATAATCTCCGCCTCCATTAGCTGACTGCGCTTCCAAATGTTTTCTAACTGCGGGAATATCTTCATTAAAATCGAATGAGCGAACCACAAAATCATCTCCAAAATCCCTATAAAATGTGAGGGCTACGCGTTTTTTACCCACACTACCGTCAATCTTTTCTATAATGTAATCTAGCTCTGATTTTAAATAGTTCATTTCATCTCCCATAGAGCCTGTAGCATCTATAGTAAACATGATATCTACATTGTTTAAGGGGGAGACTTTTTCTACGGTAAAAGACACCCGTTTTGTCTGGGCTGTGATCTTTTTACCTACTATTCCGCCATTTGATTGAATTTGAATGTAATGGTGTTTCTGGTTGGATTCTTTATTGTACGATCTAAATAATACGGCTTCCCCAAAAATATCGGTCCTAATTACTTGAATAGGTTGGTTGCTTTCTTCTTCATAAAGCGCAACAGGAACATTGTTTATGGGACTTCCGTTCTTGCAATGCACCTTTACTTTTATTTCTTGTGTTAGGTAGTATCCCCACTTTTCTGGTTCATCTTTAAAATCACTAGACTTCAAAGATTTTTTCCATTCTTTTAATTTCACTAAATCATTAATCTCACCAGCGGTAAGGGTTCCAGGTTGAATGCCATTGGAAATAGCTACGCCCGCTACCCTGCCTTCTACGGCTTCTGCAACACTCGTTACGGCATAACCCAATGCTTTTGCCTCTCGTTTGGTTGCATACCCCATTACGACCACTTCATCTAAATGTGCCGCTTCTTCTTCTAAAACTATGTGTAGGTCTTTAGAAACATCTTCAATACGAACAATTTTTGTTCTAAAACCAATATAGGATACTTCCAATTTATCTCCTTTTTGTACTTCAATTATAAAATTGCCATCAAAATCTGTTTGGGTGCTTTTTTCTGTACCCATTACCACTACGTTAGCACCTGGAAGTGGACCTGAAGAGTCAGAAACAGTGCCTTTCATTAAAACGAGTTGTGCCGTTCCTAAGAAGGACGTTAAGAACAGGCAGAGCAATAAAATTCCATTTTTCATACTTCTAAGTTTTTGGTTATCGCTCAAACCTAAGTTGAAATAAAAGGCAATAAAATCAAGAATACGTGAACCCACCCAAGGCGTTAGGGAAGCTGTGCTTTGAATTAGGCTAACTAGTAATTAGCTGCCTCGTTTGGCCCCTGTTTATTTTCCCAGAAGAAGTGCGTATAAAATTGGGAAGGGAATATATTTTCTTAGGCTTTTCGTAGTCGCCTAAACTTGTAAGTGTCAGCATTTGCTCTTCTAAATCTTCACTAGAAAATGGTCCTTCTACAACTAATACTAGTTGTTCACCCAACGTCTCATGTGGCAATGCTGTTACAAAAAACGGCTGGTCTAGCAACTCCATGAGTTTAGATTCTATTTGTTCGGGGATTAATTTAATACCTCCACTGTTTATGACGTTATCATACCTTCCTAGCCAAGAGAATTTCTTTTCTGAATGGAGTTGTACCAAATCGTTAGTCACCACCTTCTTTTTAGAAATTTTTGGGGCGTTTATAACCAAACAGCCGCGCGAATCCTTCTCAAAGGTTACTGTTTCCAAAGCTGTAAAAAAATCGCTGGGAGGTTCTGATACTCGCTTCAATGCCACATGGGTAATCGTCTCCGTCATGCCGTAAGTTTCATAAATAGCAGTAGGTTGTAATGCTAATTCATCTCTTAGGTCTTTTGGTATGGGTGCACCACCAATAATTAGTGTTTTAAGTAACGACAACTTTGTATTTAGACCTATCACCTGTGTTGGCACCAGAGCCGTAAAATCATACGTTCGGTTTAGCTGCCTTTCTAAATCATTGGTAGGGGCAATTATTTCTAAATCCAGTCCTAAAACCATAGCACGCACCAACATCATTTTACCTGCGATATATTGGGCGGGTAAACAAAGTAAGGCAGTATCCCCGGGCATAAGATTGAAGAAGCGTCCCGTTGCTTTAGCAGAATTTATCATGAATTCTTTTTGCAGCCGAATACTTTTTGGAGGACCTGTAGACCCAGAGGTCTGAGCAATAATGTAGGGTGAAGAATTTATCCAGTCTAGGATAAAATCTCCAGCAGACCGTTCGTAGTCCTTGCCTTCTTTTATCCACGAGTAAGCGACCTCGCTCAAATCTTCCCGGCTAAGGGAAAGTCCGTTTAATTTAAACTTCGGATGTAGTTGCATTTTCACTAACAAGAAATTCTTCTTTGCTTTTTACACTGCCAAAGAGTTTGCCAGACCAGTCTGTCCAATCGTATTTTTTGGCGAATATGAGCAATAGAATAGGAAATACCACGAATACAGGGATAAATGCATCCAAGCCCAAGGTGGGTTCTGAAACATCTCTGAAAATGGAGTCTGTTTGAAACGCTGTCCAGTCCGCGGTAACCAATAAGGCCGTAATAAGATTGTTAGCAGCATGAAACCCTAGGGCAAGTTCTAATCCTTCATCCATTAAGGTCATAATCCCCAAAAAGAAACCTGTTCCTATGTAGTAAACCATTAACCCTATTCCTAACTTTTCAACCTCGGGATTTGCCACATGCATTAATCCAAATAATATGGAGGTTACAAATAGTGGCACCCATCTAGTTTTAGATAAAATACCCAGGCCTTGCATCATATGCCCCCTAAATAAATATTCTTCAAAACTAGTTTGTAAGGGTATCAAGGCAATTGCAATAATCGCCAACGGGATAAATTTAGCAAGGTCAAAATTCCACACATAATCATCTGGATTGCCAAAGACATCCAGAAGCGTAAAGATTACAGTAATCCCGCCCCATAAAAAGAATGCAAAAAAGACCCGTTTCCAGTCTACTTTTACGCGTGATGTTGTTAAGGAAGTAATAGATTGCCTATGAATTAAAAAGGTCCACCCTAGAACTACAAAAAATCCAACAACTAAGGGTAGTAAAAGCATTATAAGAACAAGGTTTGTCCCAAACTGCTCAATCATGGTAGCCATTGCGTCCTCTACATTTACTGGAGAATTAATCGTTAATACATAATTGATGGCCATAAAACCAATAAAACCCACCGGTATTACAAAATACTTCCAAAGGCCAATATCTCCCTTGTATCCCTGCTCTATATACATATTGTTTCTATTAAATTCTCTTGCCAATTTACACCTTGTCTATAATACAACCCGCCTTTTGAAACCTCAAGCGGTGATTCTAAATTATTGGTATACAGTGCGCCAGTACCTAGCCCCTGTGGCAAATTATTATTTAGCGTAGCGGTAAACTGGGCAATGGCATTTAATCCTATGTTGCTTTCCAAAGCGCTGGTAATCCACCAATCTGCCTT
>CAZRPJ010000037.1:0-22588 GCA_964601965.1 uncultured Croceivirga sp. | reverse complement strand
TGGCATTTAATCCTATGTTGCTTTCCAAAGCGCTGGTAATCCACCAATCTGCCTTAGTATCCTCTGCCAATTTTATCCATTCTAAACTATCTGCATACCCCCCTAACAAACTTGGCTTAAGTATTATATACTGCGGTTGTATGGTTTGTAGTAACTGCGCTCTTTTTGTTACATCTACAACTCCAATTAGTTCCTCGTCCAGGGCAATTGGTAAGGGAGTCTGTTGGCACAGTTGTGCCATTTCTTCCCATTGACCTTGACGTATGGGTTGTTCTATGGAGTGAATTTTATAGGATGCTAATCTACCCAATTTGTCTAAAGCTTCCGAGGGATGAAATGCTCCATTAGCATCTACCCTAAGTTCGATGTCTGACTCCGAAAAGTGCGTTCTAATGTATTTGAGTAACTCTAATTCCGTTTCAAAATCAATGGCCCCGATCTTCATTTTAATGCAATCAAAACCAGCTTCAATTTTCTGATTGATCTGTTGAAACATAAAATCCTTATTCCCCATCCAGACTAACCCATTAATTGGTATGGGCACTTCTTTCTCTAGAAAGTCTGAACTATGTAAATGAAATGGATTGTCTGATTTTAATGAACGGAAGGCTTGTTCAAGACCAAATTTTATTGCCGGGAATTTGGCCAATTCTGAAAATAAAACATCTTCATTCTCCTGAATATTTTGACACGTCCAGCGTAGTTTTTCCTCAAAATCTGGGCGATCATCATAGCTTAATCCTCTAAGTATACCACACTCTCCAATCCCATATTTATCATTCTCTCTAAGGACCAAAAACCAGGTTTCCTTTTGGTTCATGACGCCTCTTGAAGTTCCACTCGGGCGCTTAAAGTCTAATACATAGCGATGATAACTTGCTTTCATATGCACGGCAAAAATACCTATATTGACTTCAAATCAAGGCATGGAACAGGTTATTTGGATTACGGGTGCATCTTCTGGCATTGGCGAAGAGTTGTGCTATCAGTACAACAAGTTGGGGGTAAAACTCATAATTTCTGCACGAAATAGTGAAGCCTTAGAGCGCGTAAGAAGCGCTTCTAAGTCCCCAGAATTAATAAAAATACTACCCTTAGACATTAGTAAATTTCAAGAAGCCCATGCCAAGGTGAAAGAAGCCATTACACTTTGGGGTGCTGTATCCATGCTCATTAATAATGCAGGAATTAGCCAGCGCTCTTTAATTATAGAAACGGACTTCTCAGTATACCAGCAGTTAATGGAAGTAAACTACCTAGGTACGGTAGCATTATCCAAAGCGTTGTTACCACATTTTATAGAAAATAAAGCAGGGCATTTTGCGGTAGTCAGTAGTCTTATGGGAAAGTTTTCTTCTCCCTATCGGTCTGGTTACTGTGGCGCAAAACATGCGTTACACGGTTTTTTTGATGCATTACGCATGGAGCACGAAAAAGATGGTGTTCATGTCACAATAGTATGCCCAGGTTTTGTACAAACCAATGTGGCCAAAAATGCCTTAACTGCCGATGGGACCAAACAAGATAGTGATGATGTGGCCACAAAGAATGGATTGGAAGTAACCCTCTTTTGCAAAAAAATGATCCGTGCTATTGAGCAGAAAAAATTTGAAGTCTACATTGCAGGAAAAGAAAAAAAAGGCATCTATGTGAAACGATTTTTTCCAAAACTATTACACCGGCTTGTACTGCGCAGTCAAGTGCGTTAGCTATTTGAAATTAAACCAAAAACGAACCCCTTCCTTCGCTTTTTCTACATTAAGTTTCGATTGTAATTGATTTACTAATCTATTTATTAAACGCAGTCCCATAGAGTTATTCGTGCGTTCATCTGTATCTTCTGGAAGACCTACGCCGTTGTCTGAATACTCAAAATATCCTTCGTCTCCATTTTTACGAAGATGAATGTAAATTTTACCATTTTCATCACCATCAGGAAAGGCATATTTAAAGGTATTAGAAACCAATTCATTTAATATTAATCCAAAAGGAATTGCCCTATCAATATCTAATTCAGTGCCTTCGGCATCCACAGTAATACTAATATTGTGACCGCCTTTTTTAAATACGGATTGCACACTATTAATTAAACTTTCAATATACCCCTGCATTTCAATAACAGAAAGATCGTCATTCTGATAAAGTTTTTGGTGAATTAACGCCATGGCTTTTACCCTACTCTTTCCTTCTTCCAAGGCCGCAATAGCCGCTTTACTTTTGGTGTTTCGGGTTTGAAGACTTAATAAACTAGACACCATCTGAAGGTTGTTTTTAACCCGGTGATGAATTTCTTTTAATAGGGAGTCTTTTTCCTTTAAAGAATCTTCAATAATATGGTTCTGTTCTGCTATAAGTCGCTGGTTTTTAATACTCTTGATATACGCGTATACTAATCCTGCAAATCCTAGCAAGGTAAATATTAAAGAAATAAATACGAGATTAATACGCTCATCTTTGGCTTGAATCTCGTTCATAATTTTCTCGTTAGCTAACTTCTGCTCATTAATAATTCTGCGAGAATTCTCGAGATCTGAGTCGCCAACAATTGCAACCAATTGCTGGTTTAAAATAGACACCTCTTTAGCTTTTAAAGAATCGGCAATTTGTTGGTTACGGCGGTATAGTTGGGAGGCATTTCTGTAGTTCTCAAATTTATCGTAGTAAATAGCCAAAAGCCTGTTTTTAAGCACTACTTGTTCGATGGACATGTCCTCAAAATTTTCATCTAAGAGCCTTTTGGCAGTCCTGTTATTATCTAGTTTTAAGTGTGCCTCTGCGAGTGCTAAGGAATTATCGATAATATGATTTCCATAGCGACCGTGATTAAATTCTTTTAATGTTTTAATACTGTTAGTGAGATACGGAATTGCTTCTACATTTTCTTTTAATAGAACATACGATTTACCAATGTTTCCTTCAATTTCTGCCCACAACGCTTCACTTTCAAAGATGTCACTCTCTGATTTCTGTTTCGAGATATCGTTGTTATACACCTTTAAAAAACCTAGGGCCTTATTGTACTCGTTAATGGCCGTAGCCGCAGATTTGTCTTTAAATAAGTAGTATCCCACTTTATTATGATGCCTAGCAAGCCCTAAATGATCATTGTCGGGGATAGCGATACCATCGGTTTGGATGTACTGGTTCATCGCCTTGCGATACAGCCCCATGCTAGCATAGATGTCGTAAAATTTTATACCTTCTAATATGCCCAAACGCTGCATACGCTCCCTGGTTTCGATTTGCTTATCGAACATTTGTAGCTGGCCGTAATTATCGTCTAACAATCTTAATACTAATGAAGTAGAACGCGTGTCTAAAGTGTCTGTTAGGTTATAGAGCTCTTTTGCGATGGCGATACTTTTATCAAAATCTCCAATATCATTGTAGAGCTGCGCTTCCATTAAACGGTAGGAATACACTGCAGAGGTATCTTTTATCTTTTGGGCAGAATCAAGATATACTTTTACAGATTCTAACCAATCATACGCGGAGTTCTTGGTATACCTGTTTGGCGTAGCAACAAAGAATTTTAATTTGCTATCTACCCCTTCTAAATTTTGAAATTCCGTTAAAGGATCTGCTTGCGCTACGCTAGTTTGTGCCATTGAATGGGACTGTCCTAAAAATAGGAGCAGCACAACAAGTACCCTTTTCAACATATTTAGCATTTAGTTACCCTTTTTGTTTGGCTAAAACGGATTTTTTTAGATCTGGTTCAAGCTAAATTAAGGTTAATGAAAGGCAGCTTTTAATTTTTGTTGTAAAGCGAATAAGACAGGTTGTGAAACCACTTAAAAACTGTTAATACTCGCCTTAATACATCTAGTTTATGGCATAAACAATAAAAAAGACCGTACAAAAAAGCACAGTCATTTTTATTCACTATAAGATGCAAGATTTGGGGTCTGCTTCACTAACACCCCAAAAATAAAGTGATTAAGAAAGTTGATTTTCAAATTGTTGTGAAAGTGCACGTTTTTGTTGTGAAAGTACGGTGTGGACTTGTCAAAATGCATTTTATCGATGTTTTGTGCATTTTATGGAATTGACAACCAAGAATAATAAAAAAGGTCCCACTAAAATGATGAGACCTTTCACGAGAACACTATATGAAAATGAAAAAATTTACTCTTTTTAGTTTTTGCTAATAATTACATTTCAAATGTATCTTCCTTGGTTCGATACTCGAAAATATTGTTGTGAAGAGAGCTTAAAGTGTGGTGTGCGGCAGAGCTTCTGCTTTTAAATAAAAAAAGCGGTCTAAAGAGACCGCTTTTTATTTCGTTATTTAATGCTTTACACTAAGAATTCATAGAAGATATAATGAATTCTTTAAAATCCTTAGAGATAGGGATCAGGGTATTATTAATCATAATATCCTTAGAGTTTATAGCATCTATATGATCTACATTCACAATGTACGACTTGTGTGCTCTGTAGAATTTATGTTTTGGTAATTTTTCTAGATAATCTTTTAAAGGAGATCGAACTAAAAACTTCTTATCTACTGTATTCACTTCCAAATAGACATTATCTGCTTTTATAAACTGAATATCGCCAAATTGAATTCTATAATACAGATGTTGCTTTTTTACAAAGATGGAGTCTTTAAGAACTGAATTGGAAGTAAAACTTTCACCTCCACTACCATCAATCTCTGTACTAGCTTCTTTTTTGGAATAATTAAAGTTAGACAAAGCGATCTCTATAGAAGTGTAAAGGTCTTGCTGCTCAAAAGGTTTAACTAAATAGCCATCAGGTTTTACAGTCTTGGCATTTTCAACGGTGGCCTTATCTGAGTTAGAAGTCACAAAAATGAATGGAATATTGTAATTCTGGCGAATGTGCTTTCCTAAATCAATACCAGTCTTATCTGAAGCCAATATGATGTCTATTAAAACCAGATCAACGTGGTTGTTTTTAAGGACTTCTATTGCTTGTTCATAAACTATGACATTATCTACAACTTCATAGCCTATCTCTTCCAACATGGACTGCATATCATCTGCGATGATTACATTATCCTCTACAATGAGAATCTTAATGGGGTGTTCCAAAGTACGTGTAGTTTAGATAGTTTTAACAATCAAAATTACAAAAAATAATTAACTGACAAATAGAGTAAGAAGGAGAGCAGGAAGGTAGATAGGGCTAATTTTTTTAGTTCAGGATCTAGATTTACCGGTTCTTTAGTTCTTAACACGCGAGCAGTATGTGCACCAATGACTAGGTAAGGAAGCAGAAAAAGGAACTGCCACTCCTGTAGTTCTTGCCAAGCGAAATAGGCAAATGCAACAAAACTAAAAACCAAAAGAAGCGCATGATAAAATTTGCCATTTTTAAAACCCATCTTCACCACCAAGGTATTTTTACCATGGGCTTTATCCGAAATAATATCCCTTAAATTATTAAGATTTAAGACCCCCACACACAAAAGTCCAATGGCAATTGCTGGCAAAACAGACTGCACATAAAATACCTTAGTGTATAAAAACTGAGTGCCTAATACGGCCAACAAACCAAAGAAAATAAACACAAAAACATCTCCCAATCCACGATAGCCATATGCAGAAGAGCCAACTGTGTATTTAATAGCTGCCCAGATACTAAAAACTCCTAAACCTAAAAAAAGCATGAAATAGGGCAGCTCTTCTATACCAAAAACATGGACTAATAAACCAATGGCCAATAGTAAACTTAGTACTGCAGTAACGGCAATCCCAATCTTTAACTCCTTAGGGGTTAACAGCCCACTTTGCAAAGCTCTCTTAGGCCCTATTCTATCATCGCTATCAGTTCCTTTAACACCATCTCCAAAATCGTTTGCAAAATTTGAAGTGATTTGGAATCCAATAGTAATAAGTGCGCAGTATAAAAAAATAACAGCATCATTGGCACCAAGATGGTTAGCCAGTGCAGTGCCCGTAAAAATACCTGAAAGGGACAATGGAAGGGTGCGTAACCTAGCAGCGGCAACCCAAGCCTTTAACTTTTTCAATTAATTCGCAGCTTCTATTTTAACTCGTTGCCCATCCTGATAAGAGGCTACAAAGGCATCGTCAAACCCAATGTTGACCAATTGCTTTCTAAACTTTTGGGCTTCTTCTAAGGTTTCAAAGGTTCCTAGAGAATAGGCGTAATAGGGGTTGGTTTTAACGAATAAGGTGTTCGTTAAGGCTTCCGATGCCAAGGTGACGTTATTATCAACAAAAGACTTTACCTGTACAGAATAAATCTTCTCTTTTTCTAAGAATTGTTTCGCCAAGTAAAACTCTTTTACGAGACTCAATTCCTCGTTCTGTATTTTTAAATTATCTATTCGTGTCTTAATAGCATCTAAACTATCAATAGAGACCAAAAGATTATTCTGGTTGCTACTAGAAGTACTTAACCCTGCAGTAAAAGAAGTTATCGCCAAAGTTCCAACAACAAACAGCGCCGTAATACCAATAAAAATATTACGCTGAATCTTAATTTTTTTCAGGTCTTTATTCTTAAACTTGATCTGGTCCAGCAATCGTTCATTGATGATTTGGGACTTTTCAATATCCTTGTGAAGGTCCAGTAAATCATTTTCTTCTATAAATGGCATCGTGTCTTGATTTCAGGAGACTAGTAAATCTTAATCTAATAAACCTCAGCCTGTTAGGCATCGGTAGAAATACAAATGTATAATTTTTACTGAAAGCAAAAAATTAGGTTAATAAATAGCCTTGTTTTGTAAAAAAATAAATAGAGAAGCGCCTATTAATTAAGCTTAATATGATCTTCAAAAAGTGTGATTTTTCGTTGCTTGTACAAAACGCCTATCCCCTTTTTAAAGGACTTTTTACTCATTTGCAATTCCTGCTTTATTTGCTCTGGCGAGGATTTGTCATGCAATCTTAAAATGCCTTCATTTTTTTGAAGGGCTTGTAAAATTGTTTGCGCTGCGTTGTCTAACACCTGTACACCAGTTGGGGCCAATGATACATCAATCTTCCCATCTTCTCGAAGGTTTTTAATGTATCCCGTAAGAGTATCGCCAATCCTTATTTCTTGAAACACATCGCTAAAAAACAACAAGCCTTTGTGTTCTTTATTGATGACCACTTCCCATCCCAAATTCGTACGCCTATGCACTAACAAAGAAACTTGTTCATTTTGTGTATAAGTTGCTACTTCTTTGCTGTAGAACCGATCTAGTTTAGAAGAAGCCATCATACGAAAAGAGGTGTCGTCTAAATAACAGTACACCACGTAACGCTTTCCCTGCTCCATGCGCTGTTGCTGTTCCCTAAAGGGCACGAACAATTGTTTTTCTAGACCCCAGTTTAAAAAGGCACCCACATTATTAACCTCTGCTACCTCGAGCGATCCAAACTCGTCTCTTTTAATGAAAGGTTCTAAAGTAGTAGCGATAGGTCGTTCTTCATGGTCTAAGTAACAAAACACTGCCAATTGCTCTTCCAGTTTAATATTCTCTGGAACATATTTATTGGGCAATAATATTTCTGTGCCTTCCTCATCTTCTAAAAAGACGCCAACACTAGTACTTCGAACCGCTGTGAGGGTATTGTAATCTCCTATTCGTATCATTCTAAAAAAAAACCGTGCTCATGGCACGGTTTAAGCATGTTTTATCGTGTTCTTTAGTTGTAAACAGATTCTTTGCCAAAATGCTTTGCTAATTGGTAATAAATAACAGCGCGGTGTTTGTTCTTCTCAGAGCGTCCATACTGGTCAATTACCGAATTAATAGCATCCATTAGAGCAGGAGAATCGCTTAATCCCAATTTCTTTATTAAAAAATTATTCTTTACAGTTTCTAGCTCTTTCTCATCACTACCAGAAACTTTAGATGCGTCTAAATTATAAATTGCAGGGCCCAAACCAATTGCTACTTTAGTTAGTAAATCCATATCTGGATTTTGGCCAAACTTATCTTTAATATCGGCCGCATATTTTTCAATTAATTCGTCTCTTTTACTCATGTTGTCAGTGTTTTACTTTAGTTTATTGATATTCCGAAGATATGAAATCGAAGTAACCAAGCAAAATCTCATTATTCAATTCTGTTGGGGTAAAAATCTCCACTAATCTTGGTGCTGAACTCACTTGAAAAAAGTCCGATAGTGCTGCGTTTATTGTTGCAGAATCATTTGCACTGCGATATTCAATTCCAAATTGCTCACAAATTGCTTTTGCGGTTAACGAATGTTGCGTCTCAAAAAATTTAGCAAACCGCTCCGACCCATCAAATCCAGGTAAAATTCTAAAAATTCCTCCTCCAGAATTATTGATCAGCACGATTCTAAAATCGGCCCTTAAGTAGGGATTCCATAGGCCGTTACTATCGTAAAAGAAACTTAAGTCTCCCGTAATTAAAGCGGTTGGTGACGCATGAAACAAAGACGCTCCTACCGCTGTAGAAGTACATCCATCTATACCACTGGTACCACGGTTACAATAGACATCATTGGAAGGCGCTAAGGGAAATAATTGCGCATACCTAACGGTGGAGCTATTCGATAAATGAATCTGATACCCGGCCGGAATAGTTTCCTGTAAAACTTTAAAAACACTAAAATCTGAAAAAGGAATATCTTGCAAATATTCACTTTGTTTATGTTCATAAGCGCGCTTGACCGTTTGCCAATCATCGCTATAATTGCTGGGCAATGGGTCATAGTTTGAATACAATTGCTTCAAAAAATTATTTGGTTGTGATTCTATATGATCACTTAAAGCAAAGTAGGTATCATAGGCCTTTGTAGGATGCACGTGCCAGTGCTTATTGGGTTTGTATTTGCGTAAAAAAGCCTTTACTTTTTTAGAAACTACTAAACCACCAAAAGTGAGCAGAATATCTGGTTGCAATTCTAGAAAGCGTTCTTCGGAATTTTTAGACTTTTCTATAGGAAATATAATGCTATCAATACTGGGGAAGAAATTAGGATGATGAAGGTTCGAAGTAGTCTCTGTCATTACAATGACCGTAGGATCTGCTGCCAACTTCTCAATAAATTTCTGTTCGATAGCATTTGGTGGAAGCACCCCTACTAAAATGAGCTTTCGCTTGCTTTTATTCCATAATGTCCGCTGCGCTTCATTTAAAAAGTTATTCGTTACTTCCGTATACTGCAGTGACTTCCCTGTACTAAGTGTTTCCCTACCCTCTTCTAAATTGTACAAGGGCTCTTCAAATGGAATATTAATATGTACCGGCAACTGTTTCTTAAAAGCCGTTTCAAAAGCCTTAAAAATGAGCGTTTCATTTTGTTGCGTGATCGTTTCTTGAGCCTCCTTTAAAAGTTCTGGAGCGTAAAATTGCAAGCGTTCTTGCGCATGAGTCACGTCCATCTTTAAATTGGCAGAATATCCTATATGCCTATCGAACACATTGTCCTGTCGGATGGTTTGTCCGTCTCCTACATCAATTTTATAAATAGGGCGGTCTGCCGAAATAGCCACCAACGGTATTCCGCTGTAGAAGGCCTCGGCTATAGCCGGGTAATAATTCAACAAGGCACTTCCAGAAGTACAAACGAGGGCCACAGGCTGCTTTTTACGCTGCGCAATTCCAAGACCAAAAAAGGCGGCACACCTTTCGTCTACGATACTATAACAGCTAAAAAATGGATCATCTGTAAAACTTAGTGTTAAGGGAGCGTTTCTAGAACCTGGTGAAATAATAATATCAGAAATTCCAGCGGCTTTACAGGATTGTACCAAGAGTTGTGCGGCAGGAATAGAAGAATATTTCATGGATTACAAAAATACAAACGGGAGTGTATACAATGCAATGGTACTAGAGAACGTCTAGAATGGTTTTGCTCTTAAAAATAGTTTCTTGCCATTCTGATTCTGGATCTGAGGAAGCCGTAATCCCACCTCCAACAAAAAGAACGGCCTCAGCACCAATTTTTTTAAAACATCTGAGGTTTACAAACAGCGAAATTTGGTCCTTATCTTCTAAATGAACTGGTCCTAAATATCCGGTGTAGAATTCACGATCATATCCTTCGTTTGCCTTTATAAATGCGATCCCATCTTTCATTGGAAGTCCACAAACGGCCGGGGTTGGATGCAACTTTTCTACAACCTTGGGCAACCTACTTTGGTTTGTCACTTTACCCTGTAGTTCAGTCCTTAAATGCCAGAGCGTTCCAGCCTTGTGCGAAGTGGTGTCAGAAATCTTCAATTCCGCCATCTCGGCCTGTATGGTATTTTCAATATAATCGGTAACCATTTTTTGTTCTTCCAATTCTTTGGAGCTCCAAGTTGGTGGTGTATCGCCCTGAACTGGCAAGGTCCCGGCCAAAGAGGTTGTAAAGATTTGAGTGTTATTTGCCTGTAACAAAAGTTCAGGGGTGGCACCAAACCACATTCCTATTTTTGGGTGATACCACCAATAACAAAAGGCCGTGGCATACTTTTCTAAAAGGCTACTAAAAATAGCTACTTCCGACTTGTTAGTTCTGGTTGAATGCTTTCTAGAAAGTACCACCTTTTTTAGAGGAGATTGCTTAATTGTAGTAATAGCCTTTTCTAGTAGTTTATGGTAGTCTTCTTTACCACGATGAGGAGTTGCGTTGTGCGCTGTTTTAAATTGAAAGGACTGAGGTTCCCAATTGCTTTCTACATAATCTCCTGTTAAAAGTATGGCAGACTCTGTTTTAGAAAAGGGTGCAAAAACAAAGCCTGGCTCTTGAAAGTCGGTGGAATTTTTTACGCTAGAATCGTTTTGAAATACTGCTCTTAGTAAAGTCTCATGCGGCTTTCTATACACCACAAAAGGCAGCTCCAATTGCAACCATTCTTGAGCCTTTTCTAATATATTATTGCTGTTTTGGGAGAGCAATGGTTGTTAATTTGCAATTAGAAATTAGTGCACCTTCCTCATTGGTAATCTTAATTTCCCAAAGCTGGGTGGTACGACCTTTGTGAAGAATACTCGCACGCGCATAAACAAAACCTTCACGGATACCTTTAACGTGGTTGGCAGCAATTTCAATACCGCGGACAAAAAATTGGTTTCCGTCTAAAAAGACATACGAAGCTGCACTTCCTACACTTTCCGCCAAGGCAACAGAAGCACCACCATGGAGTACGCCGTCCGGTTGATGGACTTTAGGTGTTACTGGCATTCGCGCAATCAAGAAATTTTCACCTACATCAACAAATTCAATCTCCAAGGTTTCCATGAGGGTGTTCTTGCAAATACTATTGCATACCTCTAAAATCTTCTCTTTATGTGCTTCCATATATATTCTTTGGCATCTACTCTTGCGGTACCTAAAGTAGTAGTTTCTATTCCGGCATTTTTACTTCAGCTACTGGGGTAGGATAATAGGTGATCTGCCGTGTGGCGAATGAATTGTCTGGCGTAATTATTTTCTTTACCCAATTCTTTTCTTCATTCGCATCAAATTGAAAAATATATTCTTTTTTAAAAGTAGAATTCCCTTGCGTAATTGTTTCAGAACTTAAAACCCCTTCATTATCGTACGAATACAAATGTTTCTCCTGCGTAGCAAACTCCTTTTCCTCAGTATTGTACCGAAACATTTCTTTGGAAATTAAAAGTCCGTCTTGATTTCTGCGCTCCTCTTCAGCCTCAATAGGTTCTCCGTCTAAATAGGTTTTGGTAAGCACAATCGAAAGAGTTCCCCATTTCTTACTATTCTTTTCAGATGCTCTTATAGACTTCTGAATGATCTCGTTCTCAAAATAGGTTGTTGTTTGTTCGTTCTTATAAACGGAATGTTCTACCCGCATCTCATCAACTGCATTTTCATGCGAGGTGATCACTTTTACCAACTGATCTTCTTCGTTGTAGTGATATTCTTGAATCTCAACAAATTCCTTATCGTAGGAAATAATTTGTTCTTTTATTTTCTTGGTGTCAGTAGAATCTATGCTGTAGAAATAGGCCATAGACGAGGCAAGATCAAGCACATTATCCTTGTAACTTTCTACACGCTTTTCAATTAATTCACCCAGCGCATACTTGTAACTAGTAATGTCTTTGTCTTCCTCATTGTATTGCGTAGTAACTTTTACCAATCTTCCAAGGCTGTCGAATTCAAAAATCTCTTGACCGTAATCTGTGATCACCTGGCAGGTTTTTACCGCGCCTTTTAGATCAAAGTCAGCTACCGTGAACTGCCTAATTTCCTGAGCGGTACCAGAAAAAATCAGTAGGATTGTTAAAAAGAAAAGGAGGTAGTGCTTATTCATACCGCAAAATTACATTCTAGTTTCTCAAGGGAGAAACAAAATGAGTGCCAATTATCGAAAAAAAGAAAATTCTTGCTATTTAAAACTTCCTATCGGGATGGTAGGGCGCAATATCCAGTGATGTTTGTTCGCCATTTATGAGTTCTGAAACCAAAAGTCCCGTCGCAGGACCTAAACTCCAACCCATCATAGCATGCCCTGTTGCAATAACGGCATTTTTTACGCTGGCCGTCCTACCAATGTAAGGCAAGCCGTCCGGGCTTACAGGTCGTAATCCGCATTGCGCATTAGCTTTAGTTTCCTCAGATATCTGTAAATCCGTATAAAATTGCTGAGCCCCTCGCGCAATAGCCTCAACTCGTTCCCTTCTTATCTTAGTATTAATACCGGAAAATTCCATAGTTCCCGCAAAACGCGTATGCCCTTTCATGGGAGTAACTGCCATTTTTGCATCCAATAGTAAAGCAGGCATAGAAATTCCCGTTGGTTTTTCTTCATCTAACCTATATCCCTTGCCCGGCTGCAATAACAACTTTAAACCCAATTTTTTAGCCAGAAGCGCAGACCAACTACCACTGGCCAAAACTACCTCATCCGCTGCATATTCAGATTGATCGGTACGTACCTTTTTAATAGCTCCGTTACTTAGTTCAAAATCCTCTACAGATTCGTTTTGTTTGATGACCACCCCATTGTCTTTAAGATAGGCTATCATCTTTTTCATAAAATCTCCTGGAGTGGTATGTCCATCACATAAATAATGAACCGCTCCAGAGGCCTTAATTGCTATGTTGGGCTCCACCTTGGCTATCCCAGCGGGGTCTAATAACTCAGATTCCAATCCAATTTTTTGGGCTCTTAAAGCTGTTTCCTTTTCATGATCGCCTTCTTTTTCGGATTGATAGAGCATCAACAATCCTTTACGTTCGTAATGAAAGACGCCCAATTCTTTAGAAGATTGAATGGCATCATATAAATCACGACTCAATAAATTAATGGCCTTGATATGCGGTATTGCCGCCGTAACTTTTTGTGCAGTGGCCGATTTTTTAAAGGCCCATCCCCATTGTAAAAAGGACTTATCTAGCCGTGGTTTTATGTAGAAAGGACTAGCGGAGTTAAACATATATCGTAAGCCTGTAGAAATCATACCAGGAGCTGCCAATGGAATAATATGACTGGGAGTTAAATACCCCGCATTCACATAACTGGCTCCTGCATTCATGGACGATTTATCAATAAGTGTAACGGCACAACCCTTTTTTTGAAGGTAATAGGCACTACAGAGTCCTACAATACCACCGCCAATGACTACTACACTTTTACTCATCTTAAATAACTTGGAAACCGTGAGCGTAGGGATCGTCTTCGGGATCTATCGATATTGTGTTATAACCATAGATCTTTGCCCATCCTTTTACGCTTGGTTTAATTGCTTTAAAATTTCCAACTTGCGTCGCTACTTCAATTTTTCCCTCAAAAGTAGAACCAATAAAACTTTCATGAATGTAGGTGGCTCCCACCTCTAAAACCCCTTTTGAATATAACTGCGCCAAGCGCGCAGAAGTTCCTGTACCGCAGGGTGAACGATCAATTGCTTTATCTCCATAAAAAACAGCGTTTCTTCCATCGGAAGATGCATGCAGTGGAGATCCCGTCCACATAAGATGTGATACATTTCGGATGGTATCATTCTCTGGGTGAATAAAATGATCTGGATAGCGTGCGTTTATTTCATCTCTTACCGTTTTAGATAATTGCACCAAAGCACTTGCAGAGAAATCTTGCACTCCTGAAAAATTTTGTTGAGGATCAAAAATGGCATAGTAATTACCGCCATAGGCCACGTCAAATTTTAGTGTTCCCAAAGTTGGGCATGTCACTGATAAGTCTCTTGCCGCCAAAAAACTTGGCACGTTCGTGAGTTTCACCCATGCTACTTTTTCTCCGGTCATGGCATAGTCAATGGTCACCAAACCTGCCGGTGCTTCCATCCTAATTTTTCCGGGAGTTTTGGGTTGTACCAAACCTTCTTCAAGTGCAATTGTAATGGTGCCAATTGTACCATGACCACACATTGGTAAACAACCACTAGTTTCTATGAATAATACGGCCACGTCGTTATCGGGGTCATGAGGCGGATATAGGATACTACCACTCATCATATCATGGCCCCGAGGTTCAAACATTAAGCCCGTTCTTATCCAATCATAAGATTGCATAAAATGCAGGCGTTTATCATTCATAGTCTCTCCTTCTAATTCGGGCCCACCCACCTTAACTAATCGCACTGGATTCCCGCAGGTGTGTGCATCAATGCAGTGAAAAACATGTTTAGACATTCTAAATAGTTTCAGCAGTAGCGGTGTTGTTAACTAAGCGTGTGATCCCTAAAGGATTCTCGTTCTGGAGCGCTGCCGGCAATAATTGATTGGGCCAATTTTGAAAACTTAAAGGTCGTACCCAACGTTGAATAGCATCGATGCCCACGGCTCCAAACCGGCTATCTGTAGAAGCGGGATACGGCCCTCCGTGTTGCATGGCAGGACATACTTCCACACCCGTAGGCACACCGTTAAATATGATTCTCCCTACTCTATTAGCTAAGGCATGGACCGTTTCTTGATGCATATTGAGCTCTTTTTCAGAAGCAATGATTGTACCTGTTAACTGCCCCTCTAAATGGGCTATTACTTCATTTAATTCTAACACATCTTTACAAGCAACCACCATTGAAAAGGGGCCAAAAACTTCCTGATGTAACTGCTTATTTTGTAAAAAAGTAGCTCCTGATACTGTGACAACCGACTGCTGCGCGACATTAGCAGCTACCTCATTCTTATAATCTCCTAGCACGGTTACGTCTGGCTCTCCGGAGACCACTTTTTTATTTTTCTGGTAATTTTTACTAATCTGTGGATGCAACATGCTTGTCGGTGTGATAGCGAGCAAAGAACTGGCTAGCGATTCACTAAATGATTCTAGTGCCGCTCCTTGAATGCCTACGATTAATCCTGGATTAGTACAAAACTGTCCGGTACCCAAGGTAATGGAGCTTGCATAGGTTTGGGCCCATGCTTCTCCCTTGGATTCTAATGCTTCCGGCAAAAGCACCACCGGGTTGATGCTTCCCATTTCGGCAAAAACAGGGATCGGTTCCGGACGCTGAGCAGCCAAATCAAACAACGCTCGACCTCCGCTAATACTTCCGGTAAAGCCAATACCCTTAATCTTAGGATGCTTGGTCAACTGCTGGCCCACCTCAATACCACGACTGTTTAAATTAGAGAAGACCCCTTCCGGTATTCCCGTTTTCTGTGCTGCTTTAATGATTGCAGAAGCGACCAGCTCTCCTGTACCGGCATGCATAGGGTGGCTTTTAACAATAACTGGGCAGCCAGAGGCCAGTGCACTAGCAGTATCACCGCCCGCCGTGCTGTACGCCAATGGAAAATTACTGGCACCAAAGACCGCTATTGGTCCAATGGGAACAGACATTTTTCTTAAATCTGGTTTTGGAAGTGGTGTTCTGTCTTCTTGTGCGGTATCAATTTTTGCATTCACCCAAGAGCCCTCTTCCACCAAATCTGCAAAAGTTCGCAATTGAAAACAAGTCCTACCTCGTTCGCCCTGAGCACGTCCTTCCGGTAATCCAGTTTCTTGACAATAGGTTTCTAGTAAGGCCGTTCCCAGACCTTCAATTTCAACAGCAATAGTTCTCAAGAATGTTGCTTTTTTAGCTCCAGGAAGTGCGCTGTACTCTTTAAATGCCTTCCACGCCAGGCTAACGGCTTGGTCCACTTCTTTTTTGGAAGCTTCATAAAAAGTCCAGGGCGTTTCCATATTGAGGATTGGATTAAACGTCCTAAAAGGGGTGTCAGTGTCACTAGCCCTTGTATAGCCTATATAACTTTTTCCAGTAATCATAACTCTTTGTAATCAGGTAGTTGAGGTCTTGTTTTAAGGCCTTCTTCAATTATTTTTAGCACGCGTTCTCTTTCAGAACCAATCAAGGGTAAACGAGGGGCTCGCACCTGTTCTGTACCGATTCCCGTTGCCACTTCTGCCAATTTTATATTCTGTACCAGCTGCGGATTTATATCCAATTCTAAGAGCGGAAGGAACCATCTATAAATAGCTATCGCCTCTTCCATTCTTCCTGCCTTGGCGAGCTTGAATATCGCCACGGTTTCTGCTGGAAAGGCACATACCAGACCAGCTACCCAACCATCTGCGCCCATGGCCAAGCTTTCAAGTGCCAAGGTATCTACGCCACACAATATTTTTAATCGATCACCAAAAGAATTTTTAATCCGGCTAACATTAGAAATATCCCGAGTCGACTCTTTTACGGCTTTAATGTTATCTAATTTTAAGAGTCTTTCAAACATTTCAAGCGTTACTTCAATCTTATAATCTACGGGATTGTTGTAAATCATTATTGGCAAATCAGTGCTTTTCGCGATAGCCTCAAAATAAGCCATGACTTCATAATCAGTGGCTTTGTACTGCATGGGAGGCAGCAACATAAGTCCTTCAGCTCCCCATTTTTGGGCATTTTCTGCAAGTGTGACTGCCTGTTTTGTGGCTCGTTCGGCAATATTCATTACTACAGGAACCCGTCCTTGGCAGCTCTCTACCGTATGCTTAACAAGTTGCTCCTTTTCTTCATTGCTCAAGGTACTTGCTTCCCCCAAGCTCCCACCTAAAATTATAGCAGATACACCTGCATCAAGTTGGGCATTAATATTGGTGCTAAACATTTCTAAATCCAGCTTGTCATCACTAGTAAATTTAGTAGTCACCGCTGGCATTACTCCTTTCCACTCCATGGGATATTGTTTCTATTTATTCAAAGGTAACAAGTGTGCGTATTTGTGACTTCGTGTAAATTAGCTGATATTACCTGTATATTAACTATTATTTATGCTATATTTCATATTTTGATTAATATGAAGGTATTACCATTTCAGATTCCTAAAAGACCTGGTGAGAATATTATTGCTCAAATAGATGCTTCTTTACAGTTTTACAATCAATTGCACGAACATATTGAGGTACAGTTAAGTTATATTTTGGCCGGAAAAGGAAAGTTAATAATTGGCAACACCATTACAACATACCAACCCGGAGAGTTCATAGCCATTGGTTCTAGGGTTCCACATGTATTCTTAAGTGATTCAAGTGAAGAAACATCTCATATGGTATCGCTGTTTTTTACCTTAGATGCTTTGGGAGCAGATTTTTTTAAGAGTGCAGAAATGAAGGCACTTGAACCGGCTTTAGAAGTCTTAGATAGTGGGTTTAAATTACAAGACGCTTCTCATGAAATGGAACCTTTCTTCAAAAACTTAGACAATGAAGATAAGTTTCATCTTGTGATGAGTTTGTTGCAAGTCTTGCGACTTGCAGCGCAAAAAAGACCAACTTCCCTACTGCCGTTGGCACATCCCTTTAAATTATCTAAGCACCAAGGAGAACGCTTACAGCTGGTCTTTGACTATGTGGCCCAAAACTTTCAAGGAACCATTTCCTTAGAAGAAGTGGCAGAACTGGTACCCATGAGTAAAAATGCCTTTTGTAGATTCTTTAAACAAAGAACTCAAAAAACCTTTTTTCAATTTCTAGCAGAAATTAGAATTGAGCACGCCTGTACGCTTCTTAAAGAGGACCTAGAAATGAATATCAATGAAATTGCAATGGCTTCTGGCTACCACTCTATTTCTAATTTTAATAAACAGTTTTGGACCCTCCGCCGCATGAGTCCAAGAGCATACCGCAAAACATTTTCAATTTAATATTTACACCGAATGCCTATTTTTGATGCAGACATTGTTTGTTAATCTTATGAAAAGACTTTTTATACTCCTCACGGCAATTACCCTTTCCTGTAATTCCTCACAAAAAACCATTAATGAAACAACCGCCAAGGCAGAATCTTCTGTAGATCCTGTAGCCTTGGCCGCAACAATTACTGAAGACGAGCTTAGAACGCATCTTTTTACCTACGCCTCTGATGAATTTGAAGGACGTGAAACAGGGCAACCTGGGCAGAAAAAAGCCGTTGACTACATAAGAAATCACTATAAATCTTTGGGAATCCCAGCACTTAAGGCAAATGGAGATTATCTTCAGAAAGTACCGTTATCGATCAGTCAAGTGCCAGTTGGAAAGATTCAGGTGAACTCATCGAATTTCCTTCAAGGAGAGGACATTTTGACCTTTTCGAAAGCGGCGGGTACCTTTACTGAAATCGTTTATTTGGGTTATGGCATAGAAGACGAGAACTACTCGGACTACCAGGACGTTGAAATAAAAGGCAAGGTAGTTCTAATGAAGGCAGGTGAACCCAAAAATGAGGATGGCACCTATAAATTAACCGGAACTAAAGAACCTTCTATTTGGAGTAATATGTCCGAATCTCTTGGAAAGCGCCAGGCCTTGGCAGTTGAAAAAGGTGCGGTGGGAATGCTCTATTTAGATCCAGATAATTTTTCAAGGTATCAACGCTATTACAACTATATGAAAACAAACAATAGTGGTAGAATGGCGTTGGCTGCGGAAAAGAATGATAGCTTTTTACTTTTAATCAATCAGCAGGTTGCAAAAGAATTACATGCAGATATTGCCAAAGACCACACCCCTAAAGTATTAGAAACCAATTTGCAGTTGCAAGTAGAAAGTGCCGACACAAAAATAGATTCAGAAAACGTGGCTGCTATCATAAAAGGAAGCACTTTGCCGGATGAATATCTTATTATTTCTTCCCACTTAGATCATATAGGAATCACGGCAGACGGCCAGGTGAATAATGGCGCAGATGACGACGGTTCTGGAACAGTTTCCATGCTAGAAATTGCACAGGCTTTTAAACAAGCCAAAGATCAAGGAAATGGCCCAAAAAGGTCTATTATTTTCTTACATGTTACAGGCGAAGAAAAAGGACTCTTGGGGTCTAAATTTTATACCGATTTTGAACCTTTAGTGCCACTTAA
Organism: uncultured Croceivirga sp.; assembly: GCA_964601965.1. Classification (GTDB taxonomy): domain Bacteria; phylum Bacteroidota; class Bacteroidia; order Flavobacteriales; family Flavobacteriaceae; genus Croceivirga. Next base: position 3,368 of record CAZRPJ010000037.1, on the reverse strand, counting down.
TAAAACCGTAGCGAATTTAAATATTGATATGATTGGTAGAATTGATCCTAAGCGAACAGGTGATAGGAATTATATCTATTTAATTGGTTCTGATAAACTTAGCACTGAACTTCACGAGCTTTCAGAAGCTATTAATACCAAATACGCCAACTTGGAGCTTGATTATACCTACAATGATGAGAATGACCCAAATAGGTTTTACTATCGCAGCGATCATTACAATTTTGCTAAAAACAATATTCCCATCATCTTTTATTTTAATGGGACGCATGCAGATTATCATAGACCAGGGGATACACCAGATAAAATTAACTACGATTTATTACAGAATAGATCCCGACTTATTTTCCATACCGCGTGGGAAGTAGCCAATAGGCCTGAACGGTTGGTGGTAGATAAAGCAATTCAATAACAAAACAAAAAAAGCCGCTCCCAAGAGCGGCTTTAATTTTGGGTGGAAGACCGGGTTCGAACCGGCGACCTCTGGAACCACAATCCAGCGCTCTAACCAACTGAGCTACAACCACCATTTTTAGCGGACGCAAAGGTACTTTTTTTTGAGAGAACCTCCCAAAAAAAATAAATTCAATCGCAAAAATTTGATAAATCGCTCAAGGGTCGTAACTTATACAGACCAACTTAACTCGATTAGATAGATTGCCTATATCGCCTTGTAAAATCTCCCTCATTAAAAACGCTAAGAAACATTGGTTTCTGTGGTTGCTGTTTTTCGTCCTATTCAGTTCTAATAGCTTTGGGCAAAAATTGCTCACAGATAGCCTGGAACAAAAGAAAATACGATTAGAGGGCACTCCAGATTTTCAAGAAACAGACACTACCTACATTAAGGTCTTATACGAAATCGCACGCAGTTACATTTACCAGATTCCAGATAGTACCCGAAGTATTTCTGCTCGCGTAGTTGCTTTAAGCGAATCTGCCAATTTTGAAAAAGGCCTGGCCGGTGGAAAATTAGGGCTAGGATTCTATGAAATTTTTAGAGGCAATTTTGATCAAGGATTCGAATATATTGATCAAGCCAAGATGCATGCCAAAAATACGCAGGCAGACACTCTTTTGCTAAAAAGTATTAATGGCCAAGCAATGGGGCAATTCATGCAGGGAGATTATCCGAGTGCGTATTTGAATTGCAAAGAAGGACTGCGAAATGCTGAAGCATTTCAAAACCTGGAAATGCAAGTTTATTTTAATATGAACCTGGCTACCAGTTTTGCGATACTTAGAGATTATAAACAGGCACTACCTTATTATGAAAGCGCTTTACGTTTGACGGAAGAATCCAAGGACGAAGCCCAACGCGCCCAAATTGAAAGTAATTTGGCGTATATGTACCTACATACCAATGAGCTTGAGAGGGCTAAAGAGTATGCTAGAAAATCTATTGAAGTGCTGCATAGAGAAAAATACCAGGCGTGGGAATCTTTTGCCTGGAATACCCTAGGAGAGGTAGCCATTAAAGAAGGAGATTATCAGGAAGCCTTGGCCCTATTTAAAAATTCAGAAGAAATACTCATGCCGCTGGAGGACTTGCAGCGAAAGGCAGAGAATTTACAGGGTATGGCAGAAGCCTATTTTCGATTAGGAGACTTCGACAAAAGTGTTGACTTAGCAAAAGAAGCGGAAAATATTTCCCAAAGCATTAAATATCACATAGGGATTGTAAAAGCTTCGGAGCTACTCTTTAAAAATTATGTTGAGTTTGATAAACCGCAAATGGCCCTTTCGTATTTAGGCGAAGCAAAAAAGCTTTCAGATTCAATCCTTGAATCTGAAAATAGGACCAAATTCTTAATGCTAGAAACCCAATCCAGATTTGATAGTGAACAGCGTTTAATAGAATATCAAAACGAAAAGAAGTTAGCGCGGCAAAAAACTATTACGTACATCGCAATCATCATGTTACTATCCTTGGTGATTATCGCATTTTTAATTAGGAAAAGCGCTTTAAATCAGAAGAAGGCAAATAAATCCCTCCAAGAACTAAATGCTACAAAAGATCAATTATTCTCCATTATAGGTCACGATTTAAAAGCTCCTATTGGCACTTTGCAAGAGTTGTTGGAATTATATACTTCCAAAGAAATTTCTGAAAAAGAGATCGCTCAAATGGCGCCTCGCCTAAAGCAAAATGTAGATCATAGCTCCTTTACTTTAAACAATTTACTGTTTTGGGCAAAATCACAGATGAAAGGAATTCACGCCAACCCCCGCCCTACCCTTGTGGCAAATTCAATTGGTTCTGTTCTAACCCAATTTGAAACGCGAATTGAAGAAAAAAAGATCCACATTGACAGTATGGTGGATAAAGATGAAACCTTACTAATAGACCCGAATCATTTAGAAATAATTTTAAAAAACCTACTCTCAAATGCGGTAAAATTCACCCCTGCTTCTGGGCGTGTTTCTATTAAGACCAATACGAACGAAGAATTTAATGAGCTAGTCATTTGTGACGAAGGAATTGGGATGAACCGGGAAATTGTACAGGCCGTATTACACAGAGAACCTATTAGCTCACAACCTGGAACACAGAACGAGAAAGGTACGGGAATAGGCTTACAAATAGTCCAGGATTTGGTACAAGCCAATAAGGGAGAATTGAAAATTGAAAGTAAACCAAAGAGTGGGAGTTGTTTTTACATTCGGCTCTTTAAGTCATAACTTTTGAAAAGAAATAGTTACACGTCTAATGGACCTTTAATCCTTTTTAAACAAAGGTTGGGCTTGTTTTTGCTATTCTGTTGTGCTTGTCTAAACACCTCTTTTTCTCAGACTCTTGAAAAAGATAGTTTACGACAACTTTATTATTCCAATACAACCAATATACCAGGATGGTCAGTTTTCCAGGAGATTGATTTGTTAAATGAGCTTTCTAAGTCCTATCGTTATCGAAATCCTGATAGCCTGCTCTATTTTGGCCAAAAAGCATTGGACCTCAGTCACAGTAATAATTATGAAAAGGGAATAATCACCGGAACCATACGAATGGGCGATTACTTGTCTGACATTGGAAAGGATGACGAAGCACAGCAAAAATATGACGAAGTTGAATTGCTTTTAGAAAATTTTGATGATCCGGTACTTAAGCTTGATTATTATAAGAACAGTGCCTTTCATTACTTTAATAAGCGGGAACTACGTAAAATGTTAGAGGCCTCTTATAACGGCATACATATAGCAAGAACGGAGCATTATCCAAGATATGAAGGTGTTTTAAGGCATAATCTTGGCTTCATCTATCTAAAAAACGGGCTACATGAGGAAGCCAGATACGAGTTGCTTCTCGCAGATAGTATCTGGACGGTTTTAGATGATCAGGCGATGAAGTTCAGAAGCCGCTCAAATCT
>CAZRPJ010000036.1:26780-32192 GCA_964601965.1 uncultured Croceivirga sp. | reverse complement strand
GTATCTGGACGGTTTTAGATGATCAGGCGATGAAGTTCAGAAGCCGCTCAAATCTCATGTTCAACGCAGTGCAAAAAGGAGATTTAGCGGAAGCTAATAAATACAATCAAAATATCGCTGCGTTTTTTACCGAACTCCATGACAGTCTGTGGATCTCCAGAAATTATAGAGTGAGCAGTCAATTAAGTCTTAAAGAAGGAGATTTTGAGCAGGCACTTGCCTTAATTCAAAAAGCAGATAGCACCTTAAACAAGGTTAAGAACCAACGTGATCAGTTAGAAATTTATGAGATTTTTACTAGTGTCTATCTTAAAAAAGAGCAATTAGACCTTTCAAAAGCTTATGCAGATAGCACCTTACAATTAGCGACAATTTTGCATGATTCATTAGGCTTACTTGATGGGTACAAAAATCTCAATGCAATTGCCACTAAAGAAAACGATCTAAGTACTGCACTGCGATATACTAAACTATCAGAACCGATTTCTAACATCTTGGATGCACGTTTTAAAGAAGACAACTTAAAACTTTTACGTACCAAAGAAGAGTTAGAATATACGAGCCTAGAAGAAGAGCTCGCAGCCAAAGAAAAAATGTTGACCCAACGAAGAATTATTCACATCATGTTGGCCTTACTCGCTGCGCTGGTTCTAATAATTCTATTAATTAGAAACGTAATAAAGAAAAGAAGAATCACCAATAAGCGTTTGAGAGCAGTAAATGAAGACAAAAACAAATTGTTTTCTATCATCGGGCACGACCTTAAATCGCCCATTAATACCTTACAAGAATTGCTTGATCTCTACAACAAAAATGAGTTTGAGAATAGTGAATTAGTACCTTTAATTTCTAAATTAAAACACAGCGTTGATCAAAGTGCGTACACACTAAATAACTTGCTGTTTTGGGCAAGGTCCCAGATGAACGGAATCAGCGCTGAAAAACAAAGCGTTAACGTGAAGGCAAAAGCGCACGAAACGTGCCAATTGTATAGATCTCATATTCAGAAAAAACAAGTGGCTATTTGCTGCGAAATACCAGAAGATTTAAAAGTTCTTGCAGACCCAGACCACTTAACTATTATTCTAAGAAACATTATTTCAAATGCCATAAAATTCACTCCTGAAGACGGTCGAATTTTATTCACCGCCAAAGAAAACGGAACAATGACCCATATCACTATTCATGACAATGGTGTGGGTATGAACAAAGAACTCATAGAGCTTATTACTGCTTCCGATACCGTGGAGCCCAACCCGGGAACGCAGGGCGAAAAAGGAGTTGGATTAGGGCTTCAAATTGCAAAAATGTTAATTGGTATAAACCAAGGTACCTTGTCTATAGAGAGCGAAGTTGGCAAAGGAAGTCATTTTCAAATGGCCTTTCCGAAATCGTAGAATCAGCCATTTCTTCGATGAAATGCATCATTTCAACGCTAAAACACACAAAATCTAGCACTTCACAACATATTTTAGTCTTCCCCTACCCCCTGTTTTATTTTTACACTTTAGAGCTCATGGTATGTCCCGAATTGCCAAAATAAACCTAACCGTTGGTTTTCCATCTCGGAAAACAGCATACATCCTTACACTACTTTGGATGGTACTTTCGGTTCCTAGTTTTGGACAAGAGAATGTTAGAGACAGTCTTACGCGTGAATTACGCAAATTAGAGCGTTTACAAAAAGAAACTCCCAGCACCAACTACGTTGATGTACTTAATGAATTATCACAAGCCTATCGTTTTGTAAAAGCAGATAGTGTACGAAGTATGGCCAATAGGGCGCTCAATCTTAGTGAAAAGATCGGCTATTTGGCTGGGCGATCCGAAGCACTCGCCAATATTGGAGGGTACCATTCGGATAATGGGAACAATCAAAAAGCCATCGCCTATTATAAAAACGCCATAATCATGGCAGATTCCATTGGTGATGTAGACGGTAAGATTGGGATCATGAACAGCTTGGCCAATGAATATTCTTATCTAGGGAATTATGAAAAAGCCTTGAGTACCTTTTTAATTGGACTAGACTTAGCCAAAGAACACGATCTTAAAGTGTCACAGTCCATACTTAATGAAAACATAGCATCGCTGTACACCTCACAGAAAGAATATGACCAAGCCTTGGAATTTTACAATGAAGTAAAAAAAATAAACAAGGAAATTGGAGATGAAGTAATTATAGCAGAAACTCTGAGCAATCTTGCCGAAGTTTACTCGGATATAGGAGACTATGATCTTGCCATGTTTAATATCAATAAAAGTATTTCCACTTTTGAAAAGCAAGAAATTTATGATTGGCTCGCTTTTGCCTACAGCGTAAAAGGAGAGATTTATCTTAAACAGCATAAATACAAATGGGCGTTGTATTGGTATGACCAAAGTAACCTGCTCCATGAAGATTTAGAAGATGACCGAAGTAGAATTGACCTGCTCAATGGTATCTCTGCTGCTTTTTTAGGACTGCGTGAAGATGATACTTCACAGCAATATGCCCTGGAAGCCTTTGAATTAAGTTCCAGAATTAAATCCTTAGAAGGACAACGAGCATGTTCTGAAACCCTTTATAAAATTTACAAAAACAAATGTGCTTTTGAGGAAGCCTTAAAATATCATGAAATCTTCCTAAAACTCACAGATTCTCTTTATAAGGACGAAAACAAAAGAAGTTTAATGCTTTTAAAAACAAAGCTTAAACACGATAAAGACAAGCAATTGCTAATTGCACAAAATGAAAAAGAATTGGCCAAACAACGCAATTTTGTTACAGCTACGGTGATGATTCTTTTAGTCTTATTGGCTACGTCTATCCCCTTATATTTTAACCAGAAGAAATTAAAACGTCTTTATAAAGAACTAAAAGAAAACACGGCCAACTTACAGGCAAGCCAGTCTGAGTTAAATGCGATTAACCGAACTAAGGACAAATTGTTTTCAATTATTGGGCATGATTTACGAGGACCCATTGGGGCGCTGCAGGGCTTGCTAAAACTTATGGTGAGTGGGGAAGTTGCCAAAGAAGATTATACCAAGTTTCTTCCAAAATTAAAGGGAGATGTAGATCATATTTTATTTACTTTAAACAACCTGCTCTCTTGGGGATATTCGCAAATGAATGGAAATAGCGTAAAACCTAAAACCATTAGCCTCAATAAGTTGGTAGAAAGCAGTACCAATTTACTTGCTGAAATGGCGGGTAATAAGTCTATAAAAATTGCAGACGAACTACCAGAAGACTGCTATGTGCTTGCCGATAAAAATCAGCTAGATGTAGTGATCCGAAACCTAATTAGTAATGCCATAAAATTTACTCCCGAAAATGGCCTAATTGTGCTAGATGCCCAAGAATTAGAAGAGCACTGGAAAATAGAAATCCGTGACACAGGTATTGGTATGGACGAGAAAACTAAGAGCAAGCTTTTCCGTGAAAATGCTAGTATTACTACCTACGGTACTAACAATGAGAAAGGTACAGGATTAGGTTTAACCCTCTGCCGTGAAATGGTGGAGAAAAATAAAGGAGAGATCTGGGTAGAAAGCGAACTACAAAAGGGCTCTAGTTTTTATTTTACGGTACCCAAAGTCGTAAAAAAATACCGTAAGGCAAGTTAAATTAAGGCGTCCAAGCTCTCTACTGCCAGCATCCGTTCTACTGTGAAACCTTCGGCATGTGCCACCCCTATTAAACGACCTAGGTCCCTTGCTCTGTAATGAACACTTTCTAAAAAGTTTTTACTACTTATGGGAGTCTCTGGTTCATCACTCTTAGGATCATAAAATTGAGAACTGTAGGCCATAATCGCTTCATGCTTTTTATCAATGAATCCGCTTACGTCTACTACAAAATCTGGTGTTAGGTTTTTCCATTGTATGTAGTGGTAGACCCACTTAGGACGCCATGGTTCCTGCCATTGATCGTCTCCATCCAGTTTCGTATCAATTTTAAGAAGTCCGCTTAAAAAAGCAGCATCGCTCACTAACTTGGCGCCTTTTGCATGATCAATATGACGATCGTCTACCGCATTGCATAGCACTATTTCTGGCCGATACTTTCGTATCATCCGGATGATTTCTAATTGGTGTTCTTTATCGTTGGTAAAAAACCCATCGGCAAATTCCAAGTTCTCACGAATACGAACGCCAAGAATCTCGGCAGCTTTAGCCGCTTCTGCGTCACGTATTTCAGCCGTTCCACGTGTTCCCAGTTCTCCTCTGGTAAGATCTACAATTCCTACTTTCTTACCTGCAGCTACCTCTTTGGCAATGGTGGCACCGGCACCCAATTCTGCATCGTCTGGGTGTGCCCCAAAGACTAAAATGTCTAATTTCATTAAGCTAATACTGTTTTCTTTTTAACCTGCGCAATGGCCTGTTCTATATCTTGAGATAAATCTTCGAAGTCCTCAATCCCCACTGAAAAACGAATTAATCCATCTTTAATGCCTTGTGCTTCCCTGTCTTCTTTTTTCATTAAAGAATGAGAAGTCAACACAGGAGAAGTTACTGTACTTTCTACTCCTGCTAGACTCATGGAAGGTTTAATCAGTCGCAATGCTTTCATAAACTGAGACGCATCAAGCGATGCTTCTAACTCAAATGAAAGCATAGCACCAAATCCGTGCATTTGTGCTTTTGCTAGCGTATGCCCTGGATGCGATGGTAATCCAGGATAATAGACCGCATCAATATCGGGATGCGCGTTTAAAAATTCGGCCATGTGTTGTGCGTTCTTCGTTTGGGCATTTACACGCAGTCCCATGGTCTTTAAACTGCGTTCTAAAAGCCAAACGGTCTGGTCGCTTAAACTTCCCCCAAAACAAATGGAGGATTTCCATAACTGCGCTATATGCTCTTGTGAGCCTGCGACGGCCCCTGCACAAATATCAGAGTGTCCACCCATGTATTTCGTAGCACTGTGAAGCATTAAATCAATGCCAAAATCTGCAGGATTCTGATTAATTGGGCTCGCAAAGGTGTTGTCTATCATGGTAATGATCCCATTGGCTTTTGCTAAGGCCCCTACTTTTTCTAAATCTGTTATAGTTAGCAGCGGATTGGAGGGTGTCTCTAAATACAGCACTTTGGTATTGGGCTGTATTTTTGCCTCAAAATCTGCTACATCCCATCCTTCAGTAAAGGAATACGAGATTCCATAGTTCTCTAATTGAGTAGTCGCAAAATTATAGGTGCCACCGTACAAGGTTTGCTGAAATACAATATGATCTCCTGCCTTTAAAAAGGCCATGAGCGCGTGGCTAATTGCCGCCATTCCACTCCCAAAAATCATGGCACTCTCTGTATGTTCTAAAGCTGCAATCTTTTTGGTGAGTGCTTGTTGATTGGGCGTATTAAAATACCGAGGATAGCGTTTCTCGTCAATATCTTCAAACGCATAAGAAGTGGCCATGTATA
>CAZRPJ010000036.1:5822-26680 GCA_964601965.1 uncultured Croceivirga sp. | reverse complement strand
CGAGGATAGCGTTTCTCGTCAATATCTTCAAACGCATAAGAAGTGGCCATGTATAATGGAGAAACTGCTCCTTTAAAACGCTCATCTTCTACCCCACCCACATGGGTGCAAATGGTATTAATTCCTTGCTTCTTTGCCATAATTCTAAATTGTTCTTAAAAGTATAAAAAAAGCAGGCAACCTTAAACTTCTACAGTTTTCCAACTGCCCTTTCTAAACCATACAATGGCGATGGTTGCCAATAGAATCTCTGCAGTGGTAATGGCAATAAAAACGCCAATGGCTCCAAAACCAAGAACTATCGCTAAGAGATAAGCCAGCGGTAATTGAAACAACCAAAAAGAGACTAGGTTAATCTTTGTAGGTGTCTTGGTGTCTCCTGCCCCGTTGAAAGCATTAGAAACTACCATACCATACGCATAAAAAACATAGCCCGCTGCAATGATTTGTAGACATAATGCCCCATTCTCCACAACGGCATCGGTGTTATTAAACGCGGTAATAATCTGCTTCGCAAACACCAAATAAATTATAGAAACAAAGCCCATGAAATAGGCGTTGAATTTACTAGTAATCCAAACCGATTTTTCTGCTCGTTCAGGTTGTTTTGCCCCAAGGTTTTGACCAACTAAGGTGGCTGCGGCATTACTCATTCCCCAAGAAGGCATTAGCGTAAACATCATCACGCGTATCGCAATCGTGTACCCTGCAAGAACCTCACTCCCAAATTCGCTCATAATTCGCATTAAGAATACCCAGCTAGAAGTTCCTATTAAGAATTGAGCAATACCTCCCAGCGATACCCGAATAATATTGAGCATTACTTTAAGATTGATCATTAAATCTTTTAGAAGCAGACGAATCTTACCCCATCCAAAAAATAAGATCCCTAGCTGAAAGAGTACAGCAGTTCCACGGCCAATATTAGTCGCAATTGCAGCTCCCATTACGCCATATTCGGGAACCGGACCCCAACCAAAAATGAAAATAGGATCAAGTATAATGTTGAGTCCATTAGAAAGTACTAGGCTCCACATAGCGATACTCGCATCTCCTGCGCCTCTAAATATGGCATTAATGAGAAAGAGTAACAAAATGGTAATGTTACCCCCCAAAAGCCATTTAGTATATCCATGACCTTCTTCAATTAGGTCTGGTTCTGCGCCCATAAGCGCTAAAATTTCCTTGTTATATAGGAACCCAATGACCGATACCAAAAGTGCTACAATGACTCCCAAAAATATGGCCTGTACTGCTGCTTCTCTAGCACCTTTTATATCTTTCTCTCCTACTCTACGTGCTACAACAGCCGTTGCAGCCATACTTAGCCCTATAGCTACGGCATATACCAGCGTAATTACAGATTCTGTAAGGCCAATGGTGGCTACGGCATTAACGCTGACTTGAGAGACATACGCAATATCTACTAACGCAAATATGCTTTCCATAAGCATCTCTAAGATCATAGGAATAGATAGCATAAAAATCGCTTTGCGAATGCTACCCGTGGTAAATTCCTGCTCCTTGCCCGTAATGGCAATCCAGAAATAGTGTAGTATTTTTTTTATTGATAGTGGTTGTGATGACATGATGTTGAAATTATGTATTAAAAACTGAAGAAAACTAGCAAAGAACCAAAAACTCCCTTTCGGTTATTTGTTTGGAACCAGATCCAAATTTGCTAGTGTGTACATAATTCTTATAACTTCATGATGGTGCAAAGATGCACAAAACTTTTGAATTGTTGCGATGCCCCATCATTTTATTAAAATTCCATACCTTCCATTCTACTAAATCCAACGGCATGTATATCTGGCATAAACGTCTCTTACTTTTACTATTTTTCTGTGTTGTTTCTTGTAAAACCTCCACCAAAACAGCTGAAAAAACTGGGTATCAGGGACAGGGTCCAACACCGCTCGTATCTACACTTACAAAACCTGTTCAAAAGCAATGGAGGGGCACTTGGGCATTAAAAGACAGTACAGTGCACTTCTCAAATGATTTTGAAGGGGGCCGGTTAAATGGGGTTGCCTACGATGGTGACAATCATTTTACGCTTTGGTTTACAGCAGAAAACACCCCCATAAATCCTAGTCCATGGTATGCATTTAAAATATGGGGAGCGCCGCAAGAAGTTGTGCTTAAGTTCACTTACCAAAATAGCCGCAGTAGATATTACCCAAAAATTAGCAGTGACGGAGTGCATTTCCAATCTATAGATAGTACGCGTTTTACCCCTATTAATCTTGGGGAGGGCGAATTTGGATTAAAAGCTGCGCCAGAATTCGTAGAAATTACGATTCCTATTACAGAGGAACCAACTTGGGTGAGCGCCCAAGAATTGTACACCTCTACTCCCGTGAAAATGTGGGTAGATTCTCTGACTCAAAAATCATTTATTCGCAGTTATCCCATTGGGAACAGTAGACAAAATCGACCAATTCATTTAATGGAAATTCGTGAATCCCAACCTAAGAAAGCGTTGATGATTATTTCAAGACAACATCCGCCAGAAGTAACTGGTTTTCTGGCTATGAAGTCTTTTATAGAAACCATTAGTGGTGAAAGTGCGTTGGCTAAGAATTTTAGAAATGAATATTCTATTTTTTGTGTGCCGCTCATGAACCCAGATGGGGTAGATAACGGGCATTGGAGGCATAATTTTGGAGGTATAGACCTCAATAGAGATTGGGCTGCTTTTAATCAACCGGAAACAAGCGCAGTACGGGACTTTTTAAAGACAAAAAAAGAAGAAGGGTACGAATTTGCTTTTGGCGCCGATTTTCATTCTACCTGGGATGATATTTATTATCCTTTAGATACCCTAGTTACCGGAAAAAAAGGTGTGTTAGTTTTTGATTGGATTCAAAAAATATCTGAGCGGCTTCCCTCAAAAAAGACCAACATCAGTGCCTCTAAAAAACTAACTCCTACCATGGTTTCTAGAAATCATTTCTTTGCTGCACACGGGATGCCAGCCATTGTTTTTGAGTTAGGAGATAATACCCCTAGACCGTTTCTTAAAGAGAAAGGAAAGGTAGCAGCCGAAGAACTCATGAAGCTCTTGCTAGCAGAATAAATTTTAGGCTTTGGAGTAATGTAAGCGGTAACGCCACAAGCTAATTCCTCCCAAAACAAACACTCCTAAAACAATGTACTTCACATAATCAGGAGTAATGGCTGCTGATCCTGATTGCGCATAACTATGAAGGCCTACTAAATAAAAATTAACACCAAAATAGGTCATCATGATTGCGCCAAAAGCTACAACACTCATAAAATTAAACAACCACCGGCCTTTTAATCCAGGGACCAACCGCATGTGAATTACAAAGGCATACACCATGATGGAAATAAGTGCCCAAGTTTCCTTAGGATCCCAACCCCAGTAACGTCCCCAACTCTCGTTGGCCCACTGACCACCAAGAAAATTACCAATGGTAAGCATTACAAGACCCACGGTTAACGCTAGTTCATTAATAATTGTGAGCTCTTTAAGATTAAGTTCCATGCGTTTTTTATTCTTCTTTGTGGTAAGAATAATAAGTAAAAGAGAAACTACACCTAGGATCATTCCTACCGTAAGCGGCCCATAACTTCCTACAATTACAGCGACGTGAATCATTAACCAGTAACTATCTAAAACGGGCACAAGGTTGGCAATAGAAGGGTCTACCCAACTCTGGTGGGCAATCCATAAGAGCATGGATGCGACAAAGGCACTCGCCGCAATGGTAAGTTCGCTTTTTCTACCGAAAGCAAGTCCCATAGCAACCGTAGCCCAACCTACATATAAAATACTTTCATAGGCATCGCTCCATGGCGCATGGCCAGATATGTACCAGCGTAATACTAATCCGGCGGTATGCCAGATAAATAAAATAAGAATGATGCCTTTTAAAAAGTAAATGGACGCTTTCCAAAGCTCTCGATCCTTAAAAATTTGAAAAATCAACACCAAAAACAACAAAAAACCTATCGCACCATAGTATTTAAAAAGGCGGTTAAAGATGTCTAGTTTGTTGTAGAGAATTTCTGTTTTTACCTTTCTTTCGGTTGGTAATACTTCCTTTCCATGGTTTTTTTGATTTTGCTTAAATGCTTCTAGCAGTTTGTTAGACTCAGAATAATCACCAGTGGCCACCGCTGAACGAAGGGTATTTAAATAATAGGGAAGCCCATTGGTCATAAAATTAGCGTACAGGGAGTCTTGCACTTGATATTGACCAGAGCGGTATTCCACTGCGGATATCCACTTGTTATTTTCGTCGTTTAAGAGCGGGAAGATTTTAAGGATTCCTCCATTCAATGCCAGGTTTAAAAGACTAAAACGCTCGTGCACCTTAATAAAATCTTTCTGGAATTGATTGGGATTGGTGGTAGCCGTGGCCTCTTCTAAGTAAGGCTTGAGCTTGTACATTCCAGTAGCATCAAAAAGATCGGTTGCCTTTACAAATTTACTACCATCTTCTACCCCAATAACTTGACGGATGCTGTCATTTTCACGCTTGGCAATTTTTATAAAATCGATATTATACCATAAGGGAGGATTCAGAAGCATGGACAAGAAAACCTGATCAGAATTCAGTCCTTTGTAATCGTCCGAACCACTGAGTTTACGTAATAATTCAGAAGAAAAAGTATGTAGGGGTTTCATTCGTCCCCCTTCGTCTTGGATTACCAACTCCCCGAATAAATCTGCATGTTCTACAGAGACTGTTGTAGCTTTTAATACAGAATCGATTTGTTCTGCCGTTGGCAAACCGTCATGTGCTTCACCAGAGGTAGTTTGCGAAAAGCCTTGGGCACTTATAAAGAGTAGCACTACCGTGGCACCCAATTTTAGTTTCTTCTTTTTTACGCGGTCTAAGGCTTTGGAAAGCTCTTTAAATCGGGTGTTTCCAAAGAACATAATACCCAATAGGCCTAGGTAAAGTAAAAAATATCCAATGTAGGTGATCCAAGTACCCCAAAAATCATGGTTTACAGACAAGACAGTTCCTTTTTCATCCGGCATAAAGCTCGATTGAAAAAACCGATATCCTTCATGATCCAAAACGTGGTTCATAAAAATATCATAATCAAAGGGACGTTCGTCCTCAATGGTCACCTTACTCATAAAGGACTTGTACCCTGTTTCAGTTCCTGGATACTTTTCGGCAATAAAATCATTCAGCCTAACATCAAAAGGCAGTTCGTATAATTTAGAGCCATAACGTAAACTAAAATCCAATCCAGAAAGCGAAAACTTGCCAGCAAAATCAGACGGCCCCTTACTCCCCAAAAGTGTCTTCTCAACTGATTCTCCGTTCGTAGTAACACGCACCACTAATGCATCTTGTGTCTGTTCTGTCTGTTCGTTTTTTGGCACTGGCACTACGCCATAAACTCCTCTTATGAGTGGTTCAGGAATCACAAATTGCATCCCGGCTGTGGTGTAGAGCGAACGTAATTGCAAGGTTTGCAAACTATCTGCTGCCAAAGCCCCTTGAAATTGGTCTGCCATGCGCATGAACTGCCCCTCAAAAGGCGACTGTATTTCATAGCGTTCACCGTCTGTGAAAATATTAATCGCACCCTTAGTTTCCTTATTCAGTGCAAATAACACATTGTGAATGCTGGCAATGGAATTGTTTTCTAAATAGTGTTCATGTCGCTGTCCATCTCCGGCTTCCACTATTTTTAAATATTCTTTTCCGTTCGCATCAGGGATAAGGCCTTCCTTAGCGCCTTTTATAAATTCAACATATTCAATTGTAAAGTCTTGTCCATTAAAATCATCCCGCCAGGGCAAACTACTTCGTTTTCCTTCCGGGGTTACAATTAAATCGTCTTCTAAAATCTTTCTTCGGGTTTGGCCATCGATAGGGCCATCTATATAAGCGGTGAGATAGGTTTTATCTGAATAAAAAACTTTTTCGGCATTGCCTTCTCTAATGGGCATCATGCCTTCGTAACTTATGTAGCGGGTTACGAACGCACCAACGATTATTAATATCCAAGAGAGGTGCAGTATTAAAACGGGCCATTTTTTCCATTGCAATAAGTTGTAGCGGTAGATATTTCCTAAGAAATTAATCACAAAGAATACCATGATTGCTTCAAACCAGGTGGCGTTATAAATATAGATGCGCGCAGTTTCGGTACTATACCAGCTTTCTAGAAAAGTCCCTACAGCCATGGCAGTGGCAAAAAGCAGAAACAATACCGCCATTATTTTTGTAGAGAAGAGTGTTTTTTTAAGTAGTTGCAGCATAGTCTATTGCTTTCGGCTTGCAAAATTACGACCTACAATCGACTTTTTTTAATGCTACGAAGCGGAAATCATTCAACAAAAGCGTTAATTCTTTTTAAAAGCCTGCGTACAACTTTGTACTTTTGAATATGCTTACAGCAGTAGTTCTGGGAACAGGTAATGTAGCGACTCAACTTTGCAAGGCCTTTGAAAGCAATGCAATCCTACAAATAGTACAGGTTTATGGTCGTTCTAAAGAAAAACTGCATCCCTTTAAAACAGTTCCCAATCACACGACCCAACTTGAAGAACTTCTGCCGGCCGATCTTTATTTCTTGGCGGTATCGGATAAAGCAATTCAGGAACTATCGCAAAAACTTCCACCATTAAACGGACTTGTGGTGCATACATCAGGAGGGGTTTCCCTGGAAGCCTTGTCCCAAACAAGAAAAGGCGTTTTTTATCCATTGCAGACATTTACCAAGGGTAAAGTTTTAGATTTTAGTACTATTCCTATTTGCATTGAGGCCACGCAGAAAGAAGATGTAATGCTTTTAAAAAAAGTGGCCCAATCTATAAGTTCGCAGGTGCAAGAGCTAACGAGTGCCCAACGCGCAAAACTGCACCTATCTGCGGTATTAGTTAATAATTTTACCAACCATCTCTTTTACCAAGCTGCGGCCCTTTGCAAAGCGCATGAGATAGATTTTCAATTGTTAGTACCTCTTATAACAGAAACCGTAGAAAAAATAAGAACTTTGCCACCATATGAGGCACAGACAGGTCCGGCAAGAAGACAAGATGTACTCACTATGCAAGGCCATCTTTCACAGTTAGAAGACCCCTTACAGAAAAAGATATATCAATTAATGAGCGAATCAATTATCGCATTGTATGAAAAAGAATTATAAAGAATACCTGAAAGATATTACCACTTTTATTTTTGATGTAGATGGCGTACTTACGGACGGCTCTATCTTAGTGACAACAAAAGGTGAAATGCTCCGTAAAATGAACGTTAAGGATGGATATGCGTTAAAAACAGCGCTTTTAAAAGGCTATAATATTTGCATAATCACCGGAGGGACCAATGAAGGGGTTAAGGACCGCCTGAAAGGATTAGGAATAACCGATATTTATTTAGGAGCTCATCATAAAGCAGATCCCTTAGACGAATATTTAGACATCTACGGAATTCCCGCGGAACAGGTACTTTACATGGGAGATGATATGCCAGATATTCCTCCAATGAAAAAAGTAAAATTAGCAACTTGCCCCCAAAACGCAGTGGCGGAAGTAAAGACTATTTGTGACTATGTCTCTCATAAAAATGGCGGAGAGGGATGCGTACGAGATATCATTGAGCAGGTCTTAAAAGTGCGAGGCGATTGGGAAAATAATTTTAGCGCAAAAAATGATTAAGAATCCGCTTCAGCAGCGTCTTGAAGCACATAAGATAATTTTAGCTTCGGGTTCCCCAAGACGCAAAAAGTTTTTTGAAGAATTACACATTCCTTTTGAAATTCAACTTAAACCGGTGGAAGAGATCTACCCCGCTCACCTTAAAGGAGCAGAAATCTCAGATTATCTCGCCCAATTAAAAGCGACACCTTTTCGTGATACTTTGGCTACTAACGAGATACTAGTTACTTCAGATACGGTGGTGTGGTGCCAGGAAGAATCTTTAGCTAAGGCCTCCAACATGGAAGAAGCAACACAAATGCTTCGTAAACTTTCAGGAACATGGCATCAAGTAATAACCTCCGTTTGCTTTACGACTCCTTCGCAACAACGAGTGGAACATTGCGTAACGGAAGTGACCTTTAAAACATTAAGTGAAGTAGAAATTGCTTACTACATTCAAGAATGTGAACCCTTTGATAAAGCTGGGGCCTACGGCATTCAGGAATGGATTGGAAGTATTGCCATAGAAGAAATTAAGGGCTCCTATAATAATGTTGTTGGCTTACCTACTCATTTGGTTTATAAAACGTTAATGGCCATGGCTATCGCTTAGCCCTTGCCTATTTTTGTTAAAAAATTATCAGGATGAAAATTCAGTATTGGACCGTATCATTAATGATGGTAGGGTTGTTTCTTGGAGGATGTGGAGAGGTTAAAAAAGAGGCTGATACCATGGCTTTAAACACGGAAGGTGCCGAAAGCACAACGCCTCCACCCGCGAAAAAACGTCCACTCTCACAAGCATTTAAAGACTACTGGTATGCAGGGGATGCAGAAATTACTTCCTACAGATTAGAACAGGCAAGGTACGGGGAACTAAGAGAAGGGAAAGCCGTTCTTATTTTTGTCACAGAGCCGTTTTTAGCAGACAAACAAGTAAAAGCAGACCGAAGTAACCCTTCTAATATTCCTGTTTTAAAATTGAACAAAACCAAAAAATACTTAACTGGTATTTATCCCTATTCCATCATGAATAGTACTTTTTATCCTGTATACGATAATCAACATGCCATAAAGACTAGTTTGTCGGTACAGGAATGGTGTGGACAGGTGTACAGTCAACTAAACAATAGAGATTCCTTTGAATTTGTTTCTCATAGTTATTTTGAAGGAGAAGCAGACGAAGCGTTTACTATTGAAAAGAACCACTTAGAAAATGAGGTTTGGAACAAGATTCGTATACATCCAGAAGGTCTTCCACAAGGAGAAATTTCAATGATTCCAGCCCTGGAATATTTTAGAGTGCAACATCGTCCGGTACAAGCCTACCAAGCCGTAGCCACCCTAAAAGAAAATGGAGACCAGCAAACATATACTGTGGCCTATAAAAACACCGCCAGGACGCTTTCTATTACTTTTAATACTGCTTTCCCGCATGAAATACTTTCCTGGGAGGAAACGTTTTCCAGTGGTTTTGGACCCAATGCGAAACGCATGGTTTCTAAAGGAACCAAATTAAAAAGCTTAAAAACCCCTTATTGGAGGCAAAATTCCAATGCTTTCTTACATTTAAGAGATAGCTTAGATTTGTAAGAATGGGTACTTTTTTTGAAGCACATACAGGCCAGATTATTGCAACGCTCACAAGTTTAGGGGTCTTTTTAATCCTTCGTTTTTTACTTGTTAAAACCATTCGAAGAATTGGTAAGAGCAGTGAAATAAATAAGCTACGTACTAGATTGGTAGTGCGCTATGTAAGCTTTGCATTGGCCGTGATCCTTTTAGTAGTACTGGTATTGGTTTGGGGTGTTAATCTAAAAGAACTTGGGCTTATTTTATCTTCGGTATTTGCCGTGATTGGTGTGGCACTTTTTGCAACCTGGTCCATTTTAAGCAACGTGACGTCCGGTATCATTTTATTCTTTTATTTTCCGTATAAAATTGGGGATCGCATTCGCATACAAGACAAAGATTTTCCGGACGAAGCCGTCATTGTAGATATTAGATCTTTTACCATTCATCTTCTAAAAGACGATGGAGAATTGCTCACCTATCCCAACAATTTATTACTACAAAAAGGGGTGGTTCTTTTAAAAACCGAAGCTTCTATCTAAGAACAGTACTCTTGTTAAAGAAGTTGTAAAAAGGAATACTCGCCTCGTAATCTTTCTATCTTTGGAGGTAACTAATTCAACACCAATGCGATTTTTTTGGCTTCTTTGGGTAGCCTGTTTCCTTCTACCCTTGCAACAAACGGCCCAAGCACCAAAACGTTATACCTCGGCAGAAATACATCATGAACTCCAAAAATTAAACTTTTTGGGTACAGCGCTATACTTAGCAGCGCACCCAGATGATGAAAATACCCGACTCATTGCCTACCTTTCTAATGAAATAAAAGCACGCACGGCCTACCTTTCACTTACTAGAGGTGACGGCGGACAAAATCTTATTGGTCCGGAATTACGAGAGTTATTGGGGGTGCTAAGAACGCAAGAATTACTCGGTGCCAGAGGAGTTGATGGCGGCGAACAATTATTTACCCGCGCCAACGATTTTGGTTACTCCAAACATCCAGATGAAACATTGACCATCTGGGACAAGGATCAAGTATTAAGTGATGTTGTTTGGAACATACGGCAGTTAAAACCAGATGTAATCATTAATCGTTTTGATCATAGGACTCCGGGACGTACCCATGGGCATCATACTTCTTCTGCCATGTTGGGCTTTGAAGCGTTTGATCTAGTAAACGATCCTAATGCCTACCCAGAGCAACTACAATACACCCAGCCGTGGCAACCAAAACGACTGTATTTTAATACTTCGTGGTGGTTTTATGGTAGCAGAGAAAACTTTGAGAAGGCAGACAAAGGCAATATGGCCATGATGGATGTGGGTGTTTATTACTCAGATTTAGGATTGTCTAACAATGAAATTGCTTCTTTAGCAAGTAGCCAACATAAATGCCAAGGTTTTGGTCGCCTATTAGTCCGTGGGGCGCAACCAGAATATGTAGAATTTTTGAAAGGAGACGCTCCGGAAGACAACAACAATATTTTTGACGGAATTAATACTACTTGGACCCGTATTAAGGGAGGTGCTGCCATTGGTAAGCTCTTAGAGGGAGTTGAAGCAAATTTTAATTTTAAAGACCCTTCTGTTCATATTCCAGACTTAGTAAAAGCCTATTCCCTATTGCAAGCTGTAGAGGATGAACATTGGAAGCGTATAAAATCCGAACAATTAAAAGACATCATTTTAGCTTGTGGTGGTATTTACTTAGAAGCAAGCGCTAATACGGCCTCTGCTGTGCCAGGAGATAACATTACAGTATCCATAGAAGCGCTTAATAGAAGTACGGCCGCAATTGAATTACAAGGAGTACAAAGCTCCATGGGCGCTGGAGCACCATCGAAAAACATGAAGTTGGCGGCTAATACAAAAGAAAACTTTGAATTTGACTTGCAAATACCAATGGATGCAGCCTATACGGCACCATATTGGTTAAAAGAGCAAGGAAGTCTTGGAATGTACACCGTAAACAATCGGGATTTAATTGGCAAACCCGAAACCCCGGTAGCCATCACCACCACCTTTGAACTTACCATCGAGGGAACGTCTATTTCGTTTGAACGTCCTTTGATATATCGCTATTCCAAACCAGATTTTGGAGAGGTCTATGAGCCTTTTGTGATTTTACCGAAGGTGGCAGCCAGTTTTGCAGAAGATGTGTATTTGTTTACCAGTGAAGATCCAGTTCTTGTGAATCTTGCTGTTAGGGCAGGTACTGACAACCTGAACGGAGTGGCACGATTAAAATTGCCAGATGGATGGACCTCCCATCCTGGAACCATTAATTTTTCTATTGAAAAGAAAGGCGCCATACAAAATATAGCCTTTGAAGTAATTCCTCCTGCGGGAGAAAACGTAGGATCGGTGAGTGCTGCTTTAACGGTAGATGGAACTACCTATGATCAAGAATTAATAGAAATAGATTACGCCCATATTCCCAAACAGTCCATTCTTTTACCGGCACAAGCCAAGGTGGTGCGAATGGACATTAAAAAAGAAGGGGAACGTATTGGTTATATTGTAGGTGCAGGAGACAAAGTGCCCGAAAGTTTGGCTCAAATTGGCTATCAAGTAGATGTTCTAGAAATTAGTGAAATTGATGCCAATTCCCTGGCCCAATACGACGGTATTGTGCTTGGTATTAGAGCGTACAATGTTTTGGACGAATTGAAATTTAAACAACCCCTCTTATTAGAGTACGTTAAAAATGGGGGGAATATGATTGTACAATATAACACGGCTGGACGTTGGCGTAGTCAATTCGAAAACATCGCCCCCTACCCCATTTCTATTTCCAGAGATCGGGTAACTGATGAAAATGCGGCAGTTGAAATTATTGCGAACGCTCACCCGCTTGTAAATTTTCCAAACAAGATTGAAGCGAAAGATTTTGAAGGCTGGGTGCAAGAACGCGGTCTTTATTTCCCACAAGAATGGGATGCCAAATTTACCCCCATCCTTTCCATGGCAGACAAAGGAGAATCTCCAAAAGAAGGCAGTCTTTTGGTGGCTCCCTATGGTGCCGGAAATTACATCTACACTGGTCTAAGTTTCTTTAGAGAACTGCCTGCGGGCGTTCCAGGAGCCTACAAGCTCTTTGCCAATATGCTATCACTAAAAAAGAGAAACGAACGTTCTGAAGGGGATGGTAAAGGATAATTTTAAAACAAAGCTCATTTGGAAAAAAGAGTACACATTGGTAGTGGTGTTTAACATCGTCTACATTTTATATTTTGTGTATCTCATGCTTTCATATACCTAACAAATGGCAGTATTAGATTGGATCGTGCTTGCTGGCACCCTATTGTTCATTGTGGGCTTTGGGGTTTGGAAAACGCGCAATAGTAGCATGGAAGACTATGTGAGAGGTGGTCAAACCAAATGGTGGACCATTGGCCTCTCTGTAATGGCCACTCAAGCCAGTGCCATTACCTTTCTTTCCACCCCTGGACAAGCGTTTCACGATGGGATGGGTTTTGTACAGTTTTATTTTGGCTTGCCAATTGCCATGGTGGTTATTTGTGCCGTCTTTATACCCATCTACCATAAATTAAAGGTCTATACAGCCTATGAAATGCTAGAGGAGCGTTTCGATTTAAAAACTAGGACTTTAACAGCCATTTTGTTTTTAGTGCAACGTGGATTGGCCGCCGGAATTACCATTTTTGCTCCTTCTATTATCCTTTCTGCAGTCTTAGGCTGGGATTTAAGAACGTTGAATATCATTATTGGAATTCTTGTAATCATTTACACGGTACTTGGGGGAACAAAAGCGGTGAACATCACACAAAAACAGCAGATGTTTGTGATTATGATAGGCATGTTCTTTGCCTTTTTCTTTATCCTGGGAAGCCTGCCCGCAGATATTTCATTTGGGGAAGCCTTGAAGATTGCAGGAGCGAACGACAAGCTGGAGATCTTAAATTTTGAATTCGACACGAAAAATCGCTACACCTTTTGGAGTGGTATTACAGGTGGCTTTTTTCTAGCACTTGCCTACTTTGGAACAGATCAAAGTCAAGTTCAAAGATATCTCTCTGGAAAAGACATACGAGAAAGTCAGCTGGGTCTCATTTTTAACGGTCTTTTTAAAATCCCCATGCAATTCTTCATTTTACTTGTAGGGGTTATGGTTTTT
Source organism: uncultured Croceivirga sp. (assembly GCA_964601965.1). Lineage (GTDB taxonomy): Bacteria > Bacteroidota > Bacteroidia > Flavobacteriales > Flavobacteriaceae > Croceivirga. Next base: position 13,325 of record CAZRPJ010000036.1, on the reverse strand, counting down.
GTCTTTTATCAATATAACCCATCGCCTTTGCACTTTAATCCCGCAGCAAATGAAGCTATTAAAACCTCGGAATATGCAGAAGATTACGCCATTCTGCAGGAGGGCCATCGGGAGCTGGAAAAAGAAAAGCGAATGGCACAGAATGATTTTGTGACCGCGTTAAAGCTTAAAGATTACAACGCTATTGAACAGGCAAAAATAAATCTGTATCAAGTAAACCAAGAAGAACTAAGCAATAGAGAAGCCGCACGTACCTTAATAAGCGCTGCAGATGACAATGTAGAAACCAATGATAAAGATTACGTCTTTATTCACTTTATACTTAACAACCTTCCAAGAGGACTGATAGGCCTTTTATTGGCAGTAATCCTTTCTGCTGCGATGTCTTCTACTGCCTCAGAGTTAAACGCCCTGGGTACTATTACTGCGCTAGATCTATACAAGCGCAATAAAAAGGGACAGCTTACCCAAAAACAAGATGTTTGGGCTACCAAAGGATTTACTCTTCTTTGGGGGATTGTTGCCATTCTTATTGCCTGTATCGCAAACCTCTTCGACAATCTAATCCAACTTGTAAATATTATTGGTTCAATATTCTATGGCAACGTCCTCGGGGTGTTCTTATTGGCCTTTTTCTTCAAGTTTGTGAAAGGCAACGCCGTTTTTATGGCGGCTTTAATTACGCAGGTAATCGTAATCTTAGGCTGGTACCAAGATTGGATGTCTTATCTCTGGCTAAATGCTTTTGGATGTGGACTGGTGATAACATTAGCGTTATTATTGGAAGTCTTAGACAGAACCCTAAGGAGACCTCCCATTAAGACATAAAAAAACCCAACCAAAATGGTCGGGTTTTAAATCAATTGTAGGCTTTATTATTCAATGGCGCCCCACTCCTTTAAGGAGTCTTTATTCATTTTTACATAATCTTGGTTCCCCGCAGCTTCTGCCGCAGCCAATGATTTTTTAGCAGAAGCGATAGCCCCTTTTGCATCGCCAATCTTGGCGTTAATAAGTGACTGTCTGCGTAATACCCAGTATTGTTTTCCTTCAGGATCCATAGCTACCGCCTTATCGATCCATTCTTTTGCCTTTGCCATGTCTATTCCTTCTTCAAAATAGTACGACGCTGCAGCGTAATAATCTCTTCCGGTTGGTCCTGCCATGACAGCTTCAATACTTTTTTGAGCTTTTGCTGAAGTAGGAACTTCAATTGGCACCCCAACATAAACATCCTCCCAAAGAATACCCAGATTGGCACTATTATTCGTTAGATCGTCTATGGTAATGGTGAAAGTCTCTACGTCCATCGGCATTTTCAATACTTCTACTTTTACAGAAGCCGCTACCTTAGAAGCATCCCAATTTTGAGGTGTACCCCAGTTTTCGGTGTCCGAATAAAAGATCACTTCCCAAACGGCTTCTCCTGGTCTGCTATAAAGAGCATATGAACCAGCTTCAATTTCCTTTCCACCCACTTTTACATTATCGCTAAAAGAAACTACCGTGTTTTTATTAGCCCCTGTTCTCCATAATTGCTCGTAGGGAACCAAGTTTCCAAAAACTTCTCTTCCGCGCATAGAAGGACGTGAGTATTCTACCTCAATCTCTGTGAGGCCAACCATCTGCTCCAATTCTGACGAAGGACTAGGTTGTGGGGTCTGCATTTGGGCATGAACGCTCATGGTTAAAACCGCAAATAGACTTAAGATTCCAAATTTTTTCATTGTAAGTGTTTTTTTCAAATTGCTAGTAAACAAAACTAGCCAATATCGCGCGGGGCAATTGTTAATGAATACTTAAATGAAGTGGTGAAAACTAGTCTCTAAAAAAGGGTCTTGAGAGTACTTTATTCCCATAGAAGAATGAGAAATAATAGAGTCCTTGTTGTAGCATACTAATATCTACAGGACGCTCACTAATAAACTCCAAAGGGGTATAGCGCAGCATTCTTCCACTACTATCGTAAATGGCACTAGCAAAAATAGGCTTGTTGGTTTCCAACTCATATTCTAAGAAACTGCTGTTGAAGGATTTAAAGACAATAAATTCTTCCTCTAGTGGAATTGGTTCTGGATCTATGGTTTCTTCACTGTCTAGGGTAAACCGATACAATTGCGCATCTGCACTAAACAAAGGACCATTACTAAACGATTCTGAGGTTAAATACACTAGGTCGTTTGTATAGGTGATGGCTTCTACTTGAGCGGGTCCGTTCGATAGGTTGGTCTTTTCTGGACCTGTACCAAAAATGGAGTCGCTAGTGCTGTTTTCTGCTAGCACGAAAAATGGAAAGAGCAAATTAGAGTACCCAACAAGAAATAACCGATTGTTCTCGGTATCATAAGACGCACCAGTAACCAGTCCGTTCACTTGGTATTGGCCCATTCGTTCTGCCAGGAAAGACCCAGGCGCGTTCGGTACTCGGTAAGCCACGGTCCCTTGACTTTGCCATTGTTTGGTGAAAATGATTAATTCATCATTTAGTGCGATAAAAGCTTCTGCATCAAAATCACTGTTTGGTGAAGTTTCAATCGTTGTTTGGTCTTCATATATAAACCCAATAGAAACTGCTGAAACACTATCGGATGCTTCATAATCTGCTTTTGATATTCTTAAAATCTGCAAATCTGTACGATCCCCAGAATTATTCCCAAAGTCACCTATATAAATGTAATTTTCATCCTGTGTTAAATCCTCCCAGTCAATATTTTCGGCATTGTTCACAACAACCGTCCTAGTAATAGCAAGTGTGGTAGGATCTAATTCATAGAGCTCCGGTAAATTTCCAGAATCATTATGCGTTATCAATCGACCTCCATAAAAAATGAGCCCAGAAGATTCCTCAAGGGTGGCAGGTAATACCCCTAATGATTGAATATCTGTTTGTCCAAAGACAACAGCGCTCCAAAATAGCAGCATAATAAAGGAAAGGCTTCGCATCTCAATCTATCAATTCATAAAAATAAGATTTACAAGGAGGATGTCACTTGGAATTAGACAAACACCCCACAAATTAGAGGAATGTGCTGAAATTCTATTGTAGGAGGATTGACTATTCTTTTATATTGTTTAACGTTTTATATTTATGTTTAAACAATTTTCTCGGTATTTTTGTCAAAACTTTGTAATGAAATTGTACCAACTACAAGCCAAACAAGCCCTGCCGATTAGCAAAAAAGAGGCATGGGACTTCTTATCGGATCCAAAAAATTTAAAGGTAATTACCCCAGATCACATGGGATTTAAAATTTTGTCTGGAGCAGATAGACCTATGTTTCAAGGGCAAATCATTCAATATATAGTAAAACCCTTTCCCGGGGTTTCCACCAAATGGGTCACAGAAATAACCCATGTAAAAGAAGGCGAATATTTTGTAGACGAGCAACGCTTTGGTCCTTATGCCTTATGGCATCATAAGCACTTTATTAAAGAAATTGAAGGGGGCGTAGAAATGGAAGACCTTATTGATTACAAGATACCATTTGGCTTCTTAGGACAGCTAGTGCAACCCTTTATAGTAAAGAAACAGCTCCATCAAATATTTGAATACCGTGAAGCCAAATTAGAAGAATTATTTGGTAAAATGGAAGGCCGTAAAAATTCCTTGTTTTTAAACTAACCCTATGAAAAAGAATATATTATTAATTGGCGGATCGCATGGTATTGGCCTTGAAATGGCGAAACTATTGCAAGAAGATTACAATGTGTACATTGCCGCTAGAACGCAGGAAGAATTGGCAAATTTGTCGGTGACCTACCTTCCCTTTGATGCAACCACCCAAAGTATAGATAGCAGTGCATTACCAGATACTTTACATGGTTTTGCGTATTGCCCAGGGAGTATTAATCTGAAACCCCTGAAAATGCTTTCCATGGATATCTTTAGAGAAGAAATGGAATTAAACTTCTTTTCCTTAGTTAAAGTGGTAAAAGACATTCTTCCAAAACTAGAGGAAGGAGCTGCGATGGTTTTCTTTAGTACGGTAGCGGTAGGCACAGGAATGCCATTTCACACAAGTGTAGCTGCTGCAAAAGGAGCTATTGAAGGTTTTGCACGTTCTCTTGCTGCAGAGTATGCTCCAAAATTGCGCGTGAACTGTATTGCACCTTCTTTGGTAGATACACCGCTAGCAAAGCGGTTATTAAACAATGACAAAAAGCGCGACTTAATGGCGCAACGCCATCCGTTAAAGCGTGTTGGAACTGCGGAGGACATTGCACAATTGGCAACCTTTTTACTAACAGAAAAGAGTGGTTGGATTACTGGGCAGGTTCTTGGAGTAGATGGCGGAATGTCTACATTGAACGTTTCTTAATGAAAAACGAAGTAGTACTTTTTTGGTTTCGGCGAGACCTTCGCCTAGAAGACAACGTGGGGCTTTACCAAGCCCTAAATAGTGGGCTTCCCGTACTACCCATTTTTATTTTTGATCCAGAAATTCTCGAAAAATTACCCAACGCAGACGCACGCGTGCAGTTTATACATGAGCAACTGCAAAAAATGCGCCGGCAACTACAAGAAAGATCACAAAGCTCTTTGGGTATTTACCATGGTAAACCCACTGAGATATTGGCCAAACTACTGGCCTCCTACAATATTAGGCAGGTATATACCAACCATGATTACGAACCTTATGCCAAAGAACGGGATGCCGCTGTTGCCTCTTACTTAGAAAAGGAAGGGATAGCATTTAAGACATTTAAGGACCAAGTAATCTTTGAAAAAGGAGACGTTGTAAAAGACGACGGCAAACCATATGTAGTATACACGCCTTACAAGCGACGTTGGAAAGAGGCTTTTAATCCAGCCACGGAACTTGTGGATTATCCTGTTGATTTTACCAAGTTCTTATCAGGAGAAGAATTGCCTAATTTATCGCTAGATGCCATTGGTTTTTCGGAAAGTCCAATTAAAGTTCCTGATTATACCGTGACTCGAGATTTAATACAAAACTACGAGGCCACTAGAAATTTCCCAGGCAAAAAAAACGGTACCTCCAGACTAGGACCTCATCTTCGTTTTGGAACGGTTTCTATTCGTAAAATGGTACAAAGAGCCATCCAAGAAGAAAATGAAGTTTTTTGGAGTGAATTAATATGGCGTGAATTTTTTATGCAAATCCTATGGCATTTCCCCCATACGGTCAACAGTTCTTTTAAACCCAAATACGACCGGATTGAATGGCGGAACAATGAGGCAGATTTTGAACGTTGGAAAGCAGGACAAACAGGATACCCACTCGTAGATGCAGGAATGCGTGAACTGAACGAAACAGGCTATATGCATAACCGAGTGCGTATGTTAGTGGCAAGTTTTCTATGCAAACATCTTCTTATAGATTGGCGATGGGGAGAAGCATATTTCGCAGAAAAGCTTCTAGATTTTGAACTTGCTAGCAATGTGGGCAATTGGCAATGGGCATCTGGAAGTGGCGTAGATGCGGCACCTTATTTTAGAATCTTTAATCCCACCACCCAAATTGAGAAATTTGACAAACAAAAAGCGTACATCAATACTTGGGTGCCAGAATTACAAGAACTCACCTACCCCACTCCCATGGTAGAACATAAATTTGCCAGAGAACGGTGCTTAAAAGTGTATAAAGAGGCTGTGGGTTAATGGTAGTGGTTTGGTTGAAACGGGATTTAAGGCTCGAAGATCACGAACCGCTCACTAAAGCCATCAATACAGGAGAGAAAGTACTTTTATTATTCTCTTTTGAGCCTTTATGGACCAACGACTCGCACTACAGCCAGAAACATATTCATTTTATTAAGCAAAGTTTAGAAGATCTTAACCGCTTACTAAAGCCTTTGCAAACTTCCGTCCTCACAATTGCAGAAAATCTTCCAGAAGCGCTTGAAAAACTGCATCAAAAACAGCCCATCAGTCGGCTTTTTTCGCACCAAGAAACTGGAATGAAAATTACCTATGACCGGGATAAGCACGTAAAAAAATGGTGTAAAGCCTCCAATGTTCCTTGGGAAGAATCCATTCATAATGGCGTACTAAGAGGGATAAAAAACCGAAAGAACTGGAAAGATCATTGGGTTGAACACATGGACGCTCCTCAACAAACACCTTCGTTAAGAGAAGCGAATTTCTTGAATAAAGAAATGGTGACAGTCTTATCAAGTCTTTTTGAGCCTGTAGATTTATCGACACCTGCTACCAACTCTTTGCAAAAAGGAGGAGCTACTACAGCGAAGAAGTATCTGGCCTCCTTTTTTAAAGAACGGATAAAAGGGTACCAATATCATTATTCCAAACCAGAAACATCCCGCCTGCATAGCAGTCGCCTATCCCCTTATTTGGCTTGGGGGAACCTCTCTGCGAGACAGGTGGTACAATACAGCATAGAAAGAAGTGCGAGCATGCCCAAGAGAAACATTAATGCTTTTTTATCACGCATGCGTTGGCAAGCCCATTTTATACAAAAGTTTGAAATGGAAGGGGACATGGAATTTAAAAGTATCAACAAAGGCTATCACAATTTAGAAAAGGAGGTTGTACCAGAGCTTCAAAAGGCCTGGCGAACGGGCCAAACGGGGGTTCCCATGGTAGATGCTGCCATGCGGTGTCTTATGGCAACGGGATTTGTAAATTTTAGACTCCGCGCACTTTTAGCTTCATTTTTTACCCATCTCCTTTGGCAACCCTGGCAAGATTGTACAGAACATTTGGCGCAAAACTTCTTAGATTTTGAACCGGGAATTCACTTTCCGCAGTTGAATATGCAATCTGGTGAAACAGGCATCCACACCATTCGGATTTACAATCCCGTAAAGAATGGGAAAGAACACGATCCCAAGGGCAATTTTATCAAAAAATGGGTCCCAGAATTGGCAGCATTGCCTGAAATGTATTTGCACGAGCCTTGGAAAATTCCAGCTATGGAACAAGCTTTCCTAAATTTTAAAATAGGGATTCATTACCCCGCCCCTATCGTTGATCTCGATGCAATGCGCAAATATGCTTCCGATACCTTGTACGCCTACAAGAAACAAGCGCACATTAAAAAGGAAGGAAATAGGATTATACAACAACATACACTTCCAGGAAGACCTGTTTGGGATAAACAGGTATAAAGCTTGAAGAACTTTAGTTATCTTTAAATGCTAATGAAATGATACTTCTAAAACCATCCAAATGAAAAAATCATCACTATTCTTCCTCTTGCTGCTACCTTGTTTGGTAATAGGGCAAAAAATAGGCAAAAACAAACAGGCTGCAATGAATGCAGTTGAAACCCATAAAGAGAATCTTATAAAAATAAGTGATTCTATTTGGGAGTATGCAGAAACGGCTTTTAACGAATCAAAATCGGCAGAAGTGCTTGCTAGCTATGCCGAAGCGAATGGAATGAAAGTCACTCGCGGCGTTGCCAATATTCCTACCGCTTTCACAGCTACTTATGGAAGTGGACAGCCAGTAATAAGCATCTTAGGTGAATTTGATGCATTACCAGGACTGTCACAGAAAACAGAGCCTACTAAAAA
>CAZRPJ010000036.1:0-5722 GCA_964601965.1 uncultured Croceivirga sp. | reverse complement strand
GCTTGCGGTGGTATGAGTATTGGACACAAAGGAATGATCTATGCTTCTAAAGCCATGGCCATGACCATGGTAGACCTTTTTGAAAATCCAAAAATGATTGAAGAGGTAAAAGAAGAATTTAGAACAAGAAAAGGCGATGAAAAATATGAGGCCATGATTGATGGGCCTCCACCAATTGGTGATAATTAAACTAATTTATGAGTGTAACTACTTTTCCCTTAGGGTTTCCCTGGCAAACACAGGACCCCTTTTTGTTTTGTGTATACCACCTAGACCATTACCCTAAGGGAAATGGCAGTTTAGGGCCAGATCCCAAGCTGTTAGAGGGCCGTTCTATAGGGAACGATTTTACCTTAAAAGACGGCTGGCGTATGTACCACGGTAGCACTATTCCAGGGTTTCCGTACCATCCTCACAGAGGCTTTGAAACCATAACCATTGTAAACAAGGGGTACTGTGATCATTCTGATTCTTTGGGTGCAGCAGGTCGTTTTGGAGAAGGAGATGTACAATGGATGACTGCTGGTAGCGGCGTACAGCATTCAGAAATGTTTCCCTTATTGCATGAAGATCAAGAGAATCCCTTAGAACTTTTCCAGATTTGGTTGAATCTACCCAAAGATTCGAAGTTTGTTGCACCGCATTTTAAAATGCTCTGGCACGAAGACATCCCTGTGGTACAAGAAGCCCAGGCACGCATTAAGGTGATCGCTGGGAATTACAAGGGAGTCAAAGGCCCCGATCCAGCACCAAATTCTTGGGCAGCGGTAGAGGAGAATGATGTAGCCATTTGGAACATTCACGCCAATGCTTCCTCAGAAATTACGCTTCCTGCCGCTACACAAAACGTGACACGCACTCTATATTTTTATGAGGGAGACAGTTTGTATTTTGGAGATAAGAAAGTAAACAAAGGATTTGGTATAACCCTCAATTCTTCAGAAGAAACTGTGTTCAAGGTGGGCCATGAAACAGCGCATCTGCTTTTATTACAAGGGAAGCCAATTGCAGAACCTGTGGCAAAATACGGCCCTTTTGTGATGAACACGGAAGCAGAAATACAGCAGGCAATGGAAGAGTATCGGCTTACCCAATTTGGAGGCTGGCCATGGCCCTACCCAGATAATGTGCATGACAAAGAAAAAGGTCGTTTTGCACTTTATCCAGATGGTAAAACCGAAGTTAGATGAAACGAACCTTACAATTGGCTGCTATCTACAACCTGCTGTGGGGGGCTTGGGTAGTACTTTTTCCCAATCATTTTTTTGAATTAGTAGGCATGGAACCTTTAAATCACCCCATGGTTTGGCAAGGAATGGGCATGGTCATTGGTGTCTATGGTTTAGGCTATTGGTGGGCTTCCAAAGATCCCGTTAAACATTGGCCCATTGTTGCCGTGGGATTTTTAGGTAAAATCTTTGGGCCGCTAGGTTTCTTTTTTAATTATTGGAATGGAGACGTCCCTTTTGCGTTTATCTACACCCTTATCACCAATGATTTTATATGGTGGATCCCCTTTTTTCTCATTCTAAAAAAAGTGCATCAAGAAACCGCTTGGCGACTATAAGGTATGAGCATTCATCCTAGAAATCATCGCATTTTGCGTTATGCCTTGGTTCTATTTCTGTTTGTTGCGGGAAGCAATCATTTTATACATCCGCAATTCTATCTACCACTAATCCCTTCGTACTTGCCCTTTCCATCTTTGATCAATATCATTTCTGGTGTTCTAGAACTATTAATTGCACTCCTTTTACTTAGTAAGAAGTGGCGTAATCTAGGAGTGCTTCTTTGGTCCTTAACACTCTTGGCCTTTATTCCCTCGCACGTATATTTTATTCAACTAGGTGCTTGTATACCAGATGGGTTATGTACCCCAGTTTGGGTGGCGTGGGTTCGCCTGGTACTCATTCATCCATTATTATTGCTCTGGGTACTGCTCCTTAGAACCAAATAAATTATCCACTTTGTTTAATTATAGGTTCTTTTGTTTAACGTTTATCTTAAATGGTTAAAAATTATGGAAACCCTTGTATTTATTTAGGTTTTTCTAATTTTAAACTTTCGAAAAATCTTCATTTACTACTTTTTTCGTTAAACAAAATCTGCTATATTTAAATTTTCAACCAGCTTAAAAGTATAGTATGCATTCTTTGGTGTACCGATCGGTGGCAACGAAAAACTTTAATATTCCTGAAATTTACAGTATGCTCAGTAGAGCAAAAGACTACAACGCAGAGCACGGTATTACCGGATGTCTGCTGTATCATAACAATCACTTTTTGCAGCTTTTGGAGGGTAAAGAGGAGGATGTGATGCGCTTGTTTCAAAAAATATCTTCGGATGACCGCCATACCGATATAGTGGTCATAGAATCATCTGATTCAGAAAGCCGTTTATTTAACCAATGGAGTATGGCTTTTCATGATTACGGACAGAATGGGATGTCTAAGTACCTAAAACTTGGACAAATAGATGCCATTCTAAATGATTCTCAGGCCTTAAGTCATAAAAATAGAACTGTCTTAAAATTTTTCTCATCTGTCAAAGAAATTCTTTTCTCAACTAGCGGTTAATGCAACTTTCCCTGCTTTTTGATACTGGTTGTCTTGTTCTTATATGGATGGTACAACTAATAGTGTACCCCAGTTTTAAGTATCATCATGGCCAGGATTTCACCACTTGGCATGAAATCTACACGAAGCGTATTACGCTTATTGTACTGCCTTTAATGGTAGGACAGTTGTTATTGTGTAGTTACCAGGCCTATTTTTCGTGGGATTTTCTAACGGGGCTTAAACTGCTATTAGTTCTTGCCAATTGGGCCCTTACGTTTATCGTGTTTGTACCCTTGCATGCCAAACTAAGTCAAGATGCCGCGACCAACACCCTAAAAGAGCGTTTAGTTTCTAAAAATTGGTTTAGAACGGCTTTATGGAGTTTTGTATTTGTAATTGCTATAGTTCAATTGCAGCTTACACTCTAACAATTTCGGCCCCAATTGCACGCAAACGTTCGTCTATATTCTCGTATCCTCTATCTATTTGCTCAATGTTATGAATGGTAGAGCTTCCTTTGGCAGAAAGAGCCGCAATTAATAAGGAAACACCTGCCCGGATATCAGGAGAAGTCATGGTCGTCGCTTTTAAAGTAGACTTAAAGTCGTGACCAATTACGGTTGCCCGGTGCGGATCACATAAAATGATCTTAGCGCCCATGTCTAATAGTTTATCTACAAAAAACAGGCGGCTTTCAAACATTTTCTGGTGAATGACCACTTCGCCACGAGCCTGGGTAGCTACCACCAATAAGATACTTAGCAGATCTGGGGTGAGTCCTGGCCAAGGTGCATCGGCAATGGTCATGATAGAGCCGTCAATGTAGCTTTGTATTTCATAACCATTTTCGTGCTTAGGGATGTAAATATCATCGTCCCGCCGTTCTATTTGTATCCCCAATTTTTGAAAGGCATTAGGTATTTGACCCAAATTATCCCAGCTAACATTCTTTATGGTTAGTTCGCTGCGCGTCATTGCTGCCAGACCAATCCAACTACCAATCTCAATCATATCCGGTAGCATGGTATGTTCCGTGCCACCTAATTCGGTTACTCCTTCAATGGTCAATAAATTAGAACCAATCCCTTGTATTTTTGCCCCCATGCGCACCAACATCTTACAAAGTTGTTGCAGATAGGGTTCACAAGCGGCATTGTAAATGGTGGTAGTTCCTTCCGCCAGAACAGCGGCCATAATAATATTGGCAGTTCCTGTTACCGAAGCTTCATCTAAAAGCATGTACGTGCCTACTAACTTCTTGGCTTCTACCCCATAAAAATATTCTTCACGGTTGTAGCGAAACTTGGCACCTAATTTTATAAACCCTTCAAAATGGGTATCTAAGCGGCGTCTTCCAATTTTATCGCCACCAGGTTTAGGAATATACCCCTTGCCAAATCTGCCTAAGAGTGGACCAACCAACATGATAGAACCGCGTAAACCTCTACCATCTTGTTTAAATTGATTGGACTGTAAATAGTCTAAATTCACATCATCCGCCTTAAAGGTATACGAGCCTTTACCGCGTTTTTGAATTTTTACACCCAAGTCCTCCAACAAGAAAATTAGCTTGTTGACGTCTACAATATCTGGAATGTTATGAATGGTAACTTTTTCTGGTGTTAGCAACACCGCGCATAAGATCTGTAAAGCTTCGTTCTTAGCGCCCTGGGGAGTAATTTCGCCATGTAGTTGTCGCCCTCCCTCTATTTTAAATGTACCCATTTACTGCGAATCGTTAGTACCGCTTTTTATTACGGTGGCCCTTTTGGTTTTTCTTGTTACTACCTCGATTGGATTTAAAATTCTTGTTCTTTAAGAACTGTACACTTTCTGTTAAGCTCTCTCCATCCGGGGCTAAATCGATCTTTCCATCGCTTAGCTCTTTTAAATGAGCGAAAATTGCCGAATCCTCTACAGAATCTTTATTCCAATTTAAGTAGCACTTCTTCATGTGGTTGGCAATGGCATATTCAAGTCCATCACGCATATCTCCTTTTTCCCAATTAATAGCCACATCAATCATTCGTTTGATGTTATTGCCATAAAACCGGTACTTTGGAAAATTCTGTGGGTAGCCCAAAGGTTCAGGGCGTTGTTTTAATACTTCCTTAGAAGTGATTGGGAAAGGACTATCTACATCCAATTTAAAATCGGACATGATAAATAACTGATCCCATAATTTATGCTGAAAATCAGGGACATCCCTTAGATGGGGTTGAAGATTACCCATCACACTAATTATGGATTTTGCTACTTTATTACGTTCATCCCTATCTTCAATAGAGACTGCATGGTCAACCATTTTTTGGAAGTGGCGACCGTATTCGGGTATATGTAATGGCGAACGCTCAGTGTTGTATTCTAAATTGTCTACTAAACTCAAGTTGAAATTTTTAGGAAGTAATATGCCGCAAAATAATAAAAATATGACGTTTGGCGGCCTTATAAAGAAATGATTCCGTCAATAACCGAAACCTCTTGGTACTTTTCAATGACTTCATCCGGATTTTTTAGATGAACGGTAATTGAAACACTGGTGTATGTACCTTTTTTTGACTTTTTAGATTCAATCACCGCACCGGTATTATCGAAAATATCATGGATTTTTTTGATTTTTTCCTCATCGGTGGGTACAATGAATTTGTAGAGATAGTTCGAAGGCCACGTGGTGTTTTCCAAGAGTTGTTCCTTCAAACGGTCGTAAAACTCTTTCGAGTCTTTATTTTCCATAAAATATTTTTTACAAAGATAGGAATGTCAGAAGCAAATGGTGATTCCCTTTCAAGGCTTAAATTTGTGATTAATATTTTTAGTATTGGGTCCGAGGAAAATCGTCATTACGGGTGCCCCAGGCACGGGAAAAACAAGTTTGATAAAGTCTCTTGAACAGTTAAACTTTCATTGTTACCATGAGATTATTCGTGATATGACCGCAGAGGCAAAAGAAAGTAATACCATACAGGAGAAAGTTTCCAATCCGTTGGTATTTGTTGACGACCCCATGGCCTTTAACAAGGCACTTATTCAAGGAAGAAGGACTCACTTTCTAGATTCCCTTCAACTGCAAGAAAACGTATGTTTTTTCGACCGGGGAATTCCAGATGTTCTAGCCTACATGGATTATTTCAAACAGGAATATCCGCCTGATTTTGAACTCCTTG
>CAZRPJ010000035.1:0-32696 GCA_964601965.1 uncultured Croceivirga sp. | reverse complement strand
ATCTGAGTTTTTACTTGGCAGATTGAGTTGAAAAACTATTTTTGCAAAAATTTTAAAATCAAACCATTGCTATGTACTGGACATTAGAATTAGCTTCCTATTTAAGTGATGCACCGTGGCCAGCCACCAAAGACGAATTGATTGATTACGCCATCCGTACTGGAGCACCATTAGAAGTTGTAGAAAACTTACAATCTATGGAAGAAGAAGGCGGAGAAATCTATGAATCCATTGAGGAAATTTGGCCAGACTATCCTACAGAGGAAGATTACCTCTGGAATGAGGACGAATACTAAAGAATTCACCTGTTAACAACATATCAAAGCCTCTTCATTGAGGCTTTTTTTATGTAATTTTGGCAGCTTAAGTAGTAAAATTACAGCTCTTCCAACTCTGGAACAGCTTTTGACCATACAAAGGAAATCATTCCCATGAGCATTATAAATTCTGTACTAAAGGTTTTTGTAGGAGATAAGTCTGAAAAAGACGTGAAGGCACTGCAACCCTTGGTAAAAAAAGTGAAGTCTTTCGAAGCGGCTTTAGAAGCCCTCTCGCATGACGAGTTACGACAAAAGACGTTAGATTTCAAGGCACAGATACAAGCCAATTGTGCTACTGTTAATGAAAAAATTGAAGCACTAAAAAAGGAGGTAGAAACTTCTGCCGATATCGATAGAAACGAAGAGATCTACGCTGAGATAGACAAGCTCAATGAGGAAGCCTACAAGCTTGCAGAAGATACTTTAAATGAAATCCTTCCGGAAGCCTTTGCTGTAGTAAAAGAAACAGCCAAAAGGTTTGCGGCCAATTCTACCCTAACGGTGACTGCTACCGAATTTGATCGTTCCCTTTCCGGTACAGCAGATTATGTGCGCTTAGAAGGCGATCAAGCCGTGTGGCAAAATTCTTGGGATGCAGCAGGAAAAGAAGTAACCTGGGATATGGTGCACTATGATGTACAGTTAATAGGTGGTATTGCGCTGCACCAAGGTAAGATTGCAGAAATGCAAACAGGTGAAGGTAAAACCTTGGTGGCAACTTTGCCGCTTTACCTAAATGCGCTTTCTGGGAAAGGAGCCCATTTGGTAACCGTAAATGATTATTTGGCCAAACGAGACAGCGCTTGGATGGCGCCAATTTTTGAATTCCATGGCCTATCTGTAGATTGTATTGATAAACATCAACCCAACTCAGACGGACGTAGAAAGGCCTATAACGCAGACATCACTTATGGCACCAATAACGAATTTGGTTTTGATTACCTGCGTGATAACATGGCCCATACTCCTAAAGATTTAGTTCAGCGCCCACACCATTACGCTATTGTAGATGAGGTAGATTCTGTATTAATTGATGATGCACGTACTCCTTTAATTATTTCAGGACCAGTTCCAGAGGGAGACAGACATGAATTCAATGAACTAAAACCTAAGGTCTCAGACATTGTACAAAAGCAACGCCAGCATCTTACCGGAGTATTGGCAGAGGCTAAAAAATTAATTAAAGAAGGAGATACCAAAGAAGGAGGGTTTCTACTATTGCGCGTGTTCCGCGGACTACCCAAAAATAAAGCGCTTATTAAATTTTTAAGTGAAGAAGGGGTAAAACAGCTCTTGCAAAAAACAGAGAATTTCTACATGCAAGACAACAATAGAGAAATGCCTAAGGTAGATGAAGACCTTTTATTTACAATCGATGAGAAGAATAACCAAATAGAACTCACCGATAAAGGAGTAGATTACATATCTGGGGCAGAAAACAAAGACTTCTTTGTAATGCCCGATATAGGTGGTGAAATTGCTCAAATAGAAAATCAAAACCTAGAAATTGAAAAAGAGGCTGAATTGAAAGAAGCCTTATTCAAAGAATTTGCAATTAAGAGTGAGCGAATCCACACCATGAGTCAGCTACTTAAGGCTTACACCCTTTTTGAGAAGGACGTGGAATATGTAGTAATGGACAATAAAGTTTTGATTGTAGATGAGCAAACGGGTCGTATCATGGATGGGCGACGGTATTCCGATGGTTTGCATCAAGCAATTGAAGCAAAGGAAAACGTAAAGATTGAGGCCCTCACCCAGACCTTTGCAACCATCACCCTACAGAACTACTTTAGAATGTACAACAAACTAGCTGGTATGACTGGTACCGCCGTCACAGAGGCTGGTGAATTCTGGGAAATTTACAAGCTAGATGTTGTAGAAATACCCACGAATAGACCCATTGCCAGAGACGATCGTAATGACCTAATTTACAAGACCAAGCGCGAAAAATACAACGCTATAATTGAAGAGGTAACCCAGTTATCTAATGCAGGAAGACCTGTGTTAATTGGTACCACTTCCGTAGAAATTTCGGAGTTGCTTTCGAAACTCTTGAGTGTTCGAAAAATACCGCACAACGTATTAAATGCCAAGCTCCATAAAAAAGAAGCAGATATCGTTGCCGAAGCCGGTAAAGGGGGGATTGTTACTATTGCCACTAACATGGCTGGTAGGGGAACAGATATTAAACTCTCTGATCAGGTGAAGCAAGCTGGAGGATTGGCCATTGTTGGTACGGAGCGTCATGACTCAAGGCGTGTAGATAGGCAGCTACGAGGACGGTCTGGAAGACAAGGAGATCCAGGTAGTTCGCAATTCTATGTATCGTTAGAAGACAATTTAATGCGCTTATTTGGTTCTGAGCGTGTAGCTAAGATGATGGACCGCATGGGATTAGAAGATGGAGAAGTTATCCAGCATTCCATGATGACCAAATCCATTGAACGTGCCCAAAAGAAAGTAGAAGAAAACAACTTTGGTATTCGTAAACGCTTGTTAGAATATGACGATGTGATGAATGCCCAAAGGGAAGTGGTGTATAAAAGGCGCCGTCATGCATTGCAAGGAGAACGCCTTAAGGTGGATATTGCTAATATGATTTATGACACCTGCGAAGTGATTTCGGAAACCAATAAAATGGCAGACGATTTTAAAAACTTCGAGTTTGAGCTCATTAAATACTTCTCCATCACCGCTCCTGTAAATGAAAGCGAGTTCAAGGCTATGAATTTTCAAGACATTGCGGGCAAGGTCTACAAAGAAGCCTATGAGCATTACCAAAACAAGGTAGCACGCAGTGCTGAAGCTGCCTTTCCGGTAATCAAAAATGTGTACGAAAATCAGTCTGATAAGTTTGAGCGTATTGTAGTACCATTCACAGATGGGGTTAAAACCTTAAACGTTGTTACCAATCTAAAACAGGCTTACGAAAGCAACGGAAGGCAATTAGTAAACGATTTTGAAAAAAATATCACCCTCGCGATCATCGATGATTCTTGGAAAACGCATCTAAGAAAAATGGATGAGTTAAAGCAATCTGTGCAATTAGCCGTGCACGAACAAAAGGACCCTCTTCTTATTTACAAATTTGAAGCTTTTGAACTTTTCAAAAGCATGATTGATAAAGTGAATAAAGAAGTGATATCCTTTCTATTTAAGGGAGAATTGCCACAAGAAAATACCAATCA
This sequence comes from uncultured Croceivirga sp., assembly GCA_964601965.1. GTDB lineage: Bacteria > Bacteroidota > Bacteroidia > Flavobacteriales > Flavobacteriaceae > Croceivirga. The sequence goes on along the minus strand of CAZRPJ010000035.1, from coordinate 29,185 downwards.
GATTCGTGAAGCTAAATCGGTTCGCCGGCCAAAAGAAAAGCTTAAAACAACCAAGGAAGAAATTCCAAATAGCGATGAATTAGCGGCCCAAAACAGGGCAGCCGGCCAGAATACCGGGCAACGTCCACAGAAGACGGAAACTATTGTAAGAGAGCGACCTAAGATAGGCCGTAATGAACGAGTGACTATCAAAAATGTCATGTCCGGAGAAAGTAAAACAGTGAAATTTAAACAAGCAGAACCCTTGCTAATGAAAGGTGAATGGGTTTTGGTAGAAGAATAGTTCTAAATAGAACCTAAGGAAATGAAGGCAACCGAATTTTGGTTGCCTTTTTTGATTATGTTGTAAAACATAGTTAGCTTTACGCTCAGTACACCCCCAAATGCTAGTTTTAAAGGTATTTTGTATCAGTTGAATTAGTACTAACCACTAATCCATGAACAACCCAAGCGCAGAAAAGAGGTATTCTAATAATTTCACCATTGAACTTTTAAACTATGTGGCCGCCGTATTGGCATTGGCACTCGCTGTTTATTGTTGGGCTCGGTATTTTTATTGGATAATCATTGTACTCGTCGTTTTTATGGCCATTTTATTCGTTGCTAATGGCTTATATCTGCGTAAAAGCAACAAAGTAAAGCAGCTAAATAGCGGACTTGAAACCAAATTACAAGAGAAAGAAACCTTACTAAAAGAGGTTCACCATAGAGTTAAAAATAATTTACAAACGGTAAGCAGTTTACTAAGCCTACAATCCAGAACCGTAGCCGATCCTAAGATAGAGGCAATTATTAAGGGGAGTCAGCATCGCGTGGTTTCTATGTCCATGGTTCATGAGATGCTTTATAAAAGAGATGATTACACCTCTAAAATTGCGTTAGAACCCTACGTAAAGGAGCTATGTGAGTATTTAATACGTTCTGTAAAAGGAAATGATAATAATATCAGTACCGATTTAGATATTGGCGACTACAAACTCAGTGTAGATACTGTCATTCCATTGGGGCTTATTATCAATGAAACTATTACCAACGCTCTTAAATATGGGATTCCAGACACCAATGAAGGGGAAATTAAAATTCATCTTTCCAAGAAAGGCGCTAATAGTTACGAAATGTATTTAGGTGATAACGGCATTGGATTCCCCGAAGATATTAATCCAAAGACCACCAACTCGCTCGGTTTAAAACTTATTCATAACCTTGCCCGCCAATTGCGAGGAACTATCACCAGAGATGAAAAATCACAAGGGACCTATTACCAAATTATTTTTGAAGAAGTAGTAGAAGAATTTAATTCGGTGGATTAGTCGGTTTACGCTATCTTTAAAAGGACTAATTCAATCCTTCCTTACATGTTCAAAAAAATTCTTTTGGCACTACTCTTTTTGGGTACTAGCCTTTCCGCTCAAGACTATTTTTACAAAAATTTTCATCCTTTTAACGAAGAAGTTCCTTCACCAGCCGCCTTTTTAGGGTATGATATAGGAGCACATCATACTAGACATGACCTCATTGTGGCCTACCTTACCAAACTGGCAGAGGTATCGGATAGAGCTTCTATATACGAATATGGAAAAACCCATGAAGGGAGAAAATTAGTAATGCTAACGATTACAGCTCCTTCCAACCTCCAAAATTTGGAGCAACTTAAGGAAGCTCATCTCAAATTTGTTGATCCCAAAGGTTCGGCAAGCAACTACGATGAAGTTCCAATATTTGTCAATTTAGGATACAACGTTCACGGAAATGAACCCTCCAGTTCGGAAGCCGCTCTCCTTGCTGCATACACTTTCGTAGCCTCTAATAATCCTGAAATTCTTAACTATTTGGATAATGCGGTTATTATGATTGACCCAACCATTAATCCAGATGGTAGAGACAGACACACGCATTGGGCTAATATGTACCAAGGAAATCCACAGGTATCAGATCCACAAGATGCTGAACATAGAGAGTATTGGCCAGGTGGTAGAACAAATCATTACTGGTTCGATCTAAACCGGGATTGGTTGCTTGGCATACATCCTGAAAGTAGAGGCAAATTAGCCTGGTATCATGAATGGTACCCCAATGTTGTTACAGATTTTCATGAAATGGGCACGCAGAGTTCTTATTTCTTTGAGCCTATGAAAGACAATGGCTCCTTAAACCCAATCATGCCAAAAGAAAATTATATTGACTTAAATAATCTTTTTGGTGAATATTTTGCCAACGCCTTAGATAGTATAGGTTCCTTTTATTTTACGAAGGAAGTGTTTGATGGTACGTATCCAGGTTATGGGTCTTCCTATCCAGATCTGCAAGGCGGGTTGGGTTTATTATTTGAACAAGCCAGTTCCAGGGGTCATGTTCAAAAAACTGCTTTTGGGGAAATCACCTTTCCTTTTACCATTCGAAATCAATATACTTCCAGTATTACCACGGTGAAAGCGGCAGTTGAAAACAAAGCCTACTTACGTAAATACCAGCAAGACTTTTTTAAAAGTGCACTTAGTAATGCGGCAAAAAGTAGGATACGCGGGTATTCTTTTAATGATTCCTATGATAGAAATCGCGTGAAAGCATTTATTGATAAACTATTACTGCATAAAATAGATGTATATAACTCTAGTAACGGGTATGTAGTACCAACCAATCAACCACAATACAGAATGGTGCAATCATTTTTTGAGACCTATGACAAGTACAGAGACAGTGTGTACTATGATGCTTCTGCATGGTCTGTGGCTAATTTCTACAATATGAAATACAAGCCCGTAAATAGTGTTAATCTTGGAGAAAAGATTACCACTACAGAAGGATTTACCACGGTTGCTCCATTTCAAAAGACTGCCTATGCCTATATCATTGACTATGATGATTACAATGCTACGGCTGCCTTGCATTACTTACAATCTAAAGAACTTGTAGTTTCTTCGTCTTTTAAACCATTTACCGCCAAAACTACAGCAGGCGATAAAGCTTTTAATTATGGTGCCTTGGTAGTTCCAGTTTCTTTACAAAAGAAATCAGTAGACGACGTTTTTAAAATTGTTCAAGAAGCGCAGCAAAAATTTCAAGTGCCAGTATATTCCGTTAGAACGGGCTATAATGCGCAAGGAATAGATTTAGGAAGCAGATATGTTTCGCCTATCACCAAACCAAAAGCCGCAATGCTCATTGGCAATGGCGTCCGATCGTATGAAGCTGGTGAAATATGGCACCTCTTAGACACGCGAGTACATATGCCCATTACCAAAATTCCTATGCGAAATTTCAATGGTGTAAACTTCGATAAGTACAATACCTTGGTAATGGTTTCAGGGAGGTATAACTTAACCGATAAGCAAAAAGAAGTAATAAGCAGTTGGGTTAAAAAGGGAAATACCCTAATCACCATAGGAGGCGCTTCTAAATGGGTAATAGACAAAAGTATAGTCAAAGAGAAACTAATAAAGGCAGAAAAAGACTCCTCTAAAACAGCAGAAAGAAAACCCTACGTAGACGCTCCAGAGAATTTAGGGAAAGAAGAAGTTGGGGGTATTATTTTAAACGTGGATTTAGACGTGACACATCCATTGGCTTTTGGATATAGAGACACCAAAATTCCTGTGTATAAGAATAATTCAGTTTGGTTAAGCCCTAGTTCTAATGAATATGCAACGGTCGCGAAATATTCTAAAAATGCGCATGTAGATGGTTTTATTACAAAAAGAAACACCGAAGAATATTTAAATAAAGCTGCTTCTTTAGTTGTTAGCAAGCTTGGTTCTGGACGCGTGGTTATGTTTGCGGACAATCCCAACTTTAGAGGTTCTTGGTATGGCACCAATAGACTCTTTTTAAACGCCTTGTTTTTAGGAGATAAAATAAGAATACCAGAATAAGATCACTATGAAATCAACCATCACCACTTGCTTGGTTCTATTTGCCTTTTTAATAGTTCAAGCGCAAGATAGAGCACAAGAGGGACCTTTTTCTCAGTTAATTATTAGGGGCGTAACCTTGATAAACGGTAACGGGGCACCCCCAAGGGGGCCCATAGATATTGTAGTAGAGAACAATAAAATTGTTGATATACAAGTCGTGGGATACCCCGGTGTTGCTTTAGATAGCAGCAAACGCCCGAAGCTCAAACCTGGTGGTAAGGAGTTAGACTGCGAAGGCATGTTTTTACTTCCCGGCTTTGTAGATATGCACGGACATATTGGTGGTGTTTCTCAGGGGGCAGATTACGAGTATGTTTTTAAACTTTGGATGGCGCATGGTATTACTACGGTCAGGGAGCCAAGCGGTCGTGGCGTAGATTGGGCCATGGATCTTAAGAGACGTAGTGAGCGTAATGAAATTACCGCTCCACGTGTTTTTGTTTACACAGGTTTTGGGCAAGGAAGTGATGTTCCTATTAGTACGCCCGAACTCGCACGCGCTTGGGTACGTGAAAATGCCAAAAAAGGGGCTGATGGCATTAAATTTTTTGGAGCTCCTCCGGAAATAATGAGCGCTGCCTTAGATGAAAATAAAAAGCTAGGGCTCCGTTCTGCCTGCCATCATGCACAAATGGATGTCGCCCGATGGAATGTCTTAAACTCTGCTAGAGCAGGATTAACCAGTATGGAACACTGGTACGGCCTGCCTGAAGCACTTTTTGATGATAGAACGGTTCAAGCCTATCCGTTAGACTACAATTATCAAAACGAACAACATCGCTTTGAGGAAGCGGGGAAACTCTGGGAACAAGCCGCAAAACCCTATTCCGATCATTGGAATAAAGTCATGGACGAATTAATTGCACTTGATTTTACGCTAGACCCCACCTTCAATATTTATGAAGCGAGTAGAGATTTACACAGGGCTAGAAGAGCAGAATGGCACGAAGACTATACCTTACCTTCTCTTTGGGAATTTTATCAGCCCAGTAAAATTAGTCACGGTTCTTATTGGCATGATTGGGGCACAGAACAAGAAGTAGCCTGGAGAAAAAATTACAAGCTTTGGATGACCTTTATTAATGAATATAAGAATCGAGGAGGGCGTGTAACTACGGGTTCTGATTCTGGTTTCATTTTCCAGCTTTATGGGTTTGCTTACATAAGAGAAATGGAATTGCTACGGGAAGCAGGATTTCATCCTTTAGAAATCATTCGGTCTTCTACCTTAAATGGTGCAGAAGCCTTAGGCGTGGCAGATAAAATTGGAACTGTGGCGATTGGCAAACTGGCCGATTTTGTGGTGGTGGAAGAAAATCCACTTAAGAATCTAAAGGTATTGTATGGCACGGGAGCTATTCGGTTAACCGAAGACAATGAAGTGGTGCGTGTTGGAGGAGTAAAATACACCATCAAAGATGGTATTATTTACGATGCCAAAAAGCTTTTAAATGATGTAAAGATGATGGTAGATAAAGAAAAAGCAAAAAACGGCTATACCATTAAGCAACCAGGTATCGATTAAGCCATTCTAGCTTTATCTCTTTTAGTTCTAAAACTTAATGCCTTTTTAACCCTAGAATTTTTAAACATATACAATCTAGCAACTTCGTTAGATTGTGCATTTACAGCAGGAATTTCAATAGTTGAAACAATACCGGCAGTAAAGGTAGTAGCTTTTGCTACTTCTGTATTTTGTTGTGCCATGGCTGAAGTGGCAATGAAAAAGATAAAGATTAGTGTTGTAAGAGCTTTCATGTCTTGGGTTATTATTACAGAGTAAAGGTATTTTGACATGAATTCCTTTGCGAGATAACTCGCTGACCAACACGCATTTCTAGATTAAAAACCCGTTCTTGGATAAAGTGTAAAAAAGTATCGACAACCGTTTTCTTAGTAGCAAACCGGCTATCGAAAACATGTGCATTTTAACGATGAGAAGGTTTTTTTGCCCCTAAATATTTAGCATTTTTAAAGGCCTGAAAAAGTCTGAAATTCAAATAAAGAGAGCCCACCACAAAGGTGAAACTTACAACTAAGGAAAGAATAGATAATGCATTCATAATTAAACGAGTTTTGAAGTTTTTGTACGTACCCGAAATCGTAATGCTTTTTTGACTCGCGCATTTTTGTACAAGTAAATTTTGGCTGTTGAATTTTTCCCTTCTTCCCTATCTATAGCTAGTTTGCCCGGAGCAAAAAGATCTTGCTCATTTGAGAGATGCATCGAAACATTGGATGTTCTCATACTACTGAGAACTATACCAAATAAAAGAAGAATAAGATATCTTGTTTTTTTCTGCATTGGGGGCTAGATCTACTGCATAAAAATACCTTGGCTTCTAAGCACAACGTTTTTAAGTCGATGAAAGAAATTGATATATCGATGAAGGCATTATTTATAGGTCTATGGTCTAGATTTACCGATAAATTGTTCTTGCCTATTGACCCTTTAATCGAAAAAGTAGTGCCATTGAACCATGGAGGCACTTCTAACCAACCCCAAGAAATGGTTTTGGATCTGGACAATTATTCTTATAAAATGCCAGCTCTTCCGCTGCGCAAACGCCTGGATAATCGCCTTTGTACGCTCCTATGTCCAAGATTAATTGAAAATGTAAATGAGGTGCATACCCCACATTAATGTCTGGAGTCCCAAGGGTAGCGAAATCCTGTCCTTTTTTAATATCCTGGTTCAAGGAGAGCCCCTCTAAAGAGGATAGTGATAAATGCCCATAAAGACTATAAAAAATCCCCCCTGGATATTCATGTTCAAGTATAATGGTAGGCCCATAATTCCCAAAATCTTCATTATTTGCAAAAGAGTGGATCTTGCCATGCATAGGAGCTAAAACGGCGGTGCCAGCTTCGCACCAAAAATCTACTCCTAGATGAATATTGCGCTGCTTTCCTTCTTTAAAACGGTCAGAAGCTTCATATAGATTGCGTTTTTCCAGATAGCCTCCATACGCTACAAGTGCATTGTTCCTTTTAAGCACTTTCAAAATATATTTCTGGCATTCATCCGCATTAGAAATTCGTATCCCCTCCAAATCTTTATTATCACTAGATAGATCTAAAGGACAATACCTACTTGTTGGAATGCTTGCATCTAGAATTGAAATTGGAACGGAATGTTTTGGAATACGAAAATTGGTATCCATAAATACTATATACTAAAATCAAGTAGTAAGATATTTAAAAGTCGATTGATTTCGTATTTTCAAGGTACAAATATCCTTGCACCATGAAAATTACGTTCTTAGGCCATGCATCTCTGTTGATAGAGACTAGCCATGCTACCATTATTGTAGATCCTTTTATATCGGCGAATGAATTAGCCAAAGACATTCAAGTCTCTGGATTAAAAGCAGACTACATTCTTGTTACCCATGGTCACCAAGACCATATCCTTGACGTAGAAGAAATTGCGAAGAACAATCCCCATGCCTTGCTTGTTTCTAACTATGAAGTAGTAGCGTGGTTTGGGAAGAAAGGGATAAAAGGACATCCTATGAATCATGGAGGGGAAAAGGAATTTGACTTCGGGGTATTAAAATATGTAAATGCTATCCACTCCAGTGTATTGCCAGATGGCAGTTATGGAGGGAATCCGGGAGGATTCTTACTAGAAACAGAAGAAAAGCGGGTTTACATTGCTGGGGATACTGCCCTAACCTATGATATGAAGCTTATTCCAGAAACCAGGGGTCCTGTTACTTTAGCTGTTTTACCCATTGGCGATAATTTTACCATGGGTTACAAAGATGCTAGCGTGGCCGCTGAATTTGTTCAATGCAGCCGGGTATTAGGCTGCCATTATGATACTTTTCCGCCCATAGCGTTAGATAAAGCAGCTGCCAAAGAATATTTTACCCAAAAAGGCATTGTCCTAGAACTTTTAGAAATCGGAAGTTCCTTAACCCTTTAAAACTTAACAAATTTTAACCCTATTCCTTGTAAACTCTATGCATCTTGCAACACTAAAGAAAAAAATAAGAATTATGCGGTTTTTAACCATTGTACTAGCAGTTTTCACTGCTTTGGGCTGTAACTCTTTTAGCAATTCAAATAAAGAGCAGCTTGCCAGTGTTGCCGAAATAGAAAAAGTAGTTTTAAGTGAAGAAGAACTGCAGCAATATGAAACAGCTTATTTCGCCAGTGGCTGTTTTTGGTGTGTTGAAGCAATTTTTGAAAGTGTAAAAGGCGTGAAAGAAGCAGTCTCCGGATATTCTGGTGGAACGGAAGAAAATCCAACCTATGAGCAGGTAGCCTACGGTAGAACCAGACATGCAGAAGCAGTAGAAGTATATTATAATCCTAAAGAAATCTCTTATTTAGCGCTGGTACAAGTATTTTTTGGATCTCATGACCCTACCAGTTTAAATAGGCAAGGGCCAGATAGAGGTGCACAGTATCGCTCTGTTGCCTTTTATAAAAATGAAAACGAGAAAAAGATTCTTGAAGACTACATTAAGCTGTTAGAATCTGAAAATGTATACGACCGGCCTATTGTAACCGAGGTTAAACCCTTTGACATCTTTTGGAAGGCTGAAGAGTACCATCAAGATTTTGAGCGAAAAAATCCAAATAATTCCTATATCAGGGCGGTATCTATACCCAGACTTAACAGGTTTAAAGAAAATTTCAAGGAATATTTAAAGGAAGAAGCGCATTAACTAAGTAGGGATTGAGGCCAATTTGGGAGGCGATTCTACAAATAGAATAGCTATTCTTTTAAAACCACTTCACTGTATTTAGAATCAATGCGAATGGTCTTTCCGGAGTTTGCCCGACCTAGGTATCCTTTGTAAATAACATTATCAAAGTTCTTGGTGCGTTCTAATTGCAATTTAACGGGATAGTCCATGGTAGAACGGGTTCCATTTAAATAGAAGGTAACATCTGTTGTAGGTAACTGACAGCTAACTTCCCCATTTTGCACAGACACATCAATATCTGAAAATGTATTCGCTACTTCATTAATTTTAAGCTTGCCTAAGTTATTGGTCACAAGCGCATTTCCTTGTAACCTTTCAATGACAACATTGGAGGAAACCGAATTTAAGCGCAAGTTGCCAACTCTTTTAAGGTTGATCTTATCAGAATAATCTGCCTTTAACTGACCAAAATTCCATTGATTAATGACCACCGGAGAATAAGATGCTGTAATATTGGTTTCCTTGCCTTCAATAGTAGCTGCAAGCAAGCTTGCATAACGCAAGCTTGCTTTTAAGTCTTTGGTGATATCTGCTAATTTAACTTCGCCATGTTTCACATTCATTTTTAAACGAACTGATTTTGGCATTTTTATTTTTATGGTCTTTTTTACCTTGTATTTCTTGCTTTCTCCATCATTAGAGAAAAAGAAAATATTAGATCCGCCGCCATCAGAATTGGTAATAAAAAGACTTTCCTGCCCTTTGCTTCTTGCCTTAACGCGCGCTTCGTTGCGTTCTTCAATTAACTTCGCACGTTCTTCTGCTAATTTAGCACGCTCTTCTGCGCGCTTCTCCCAAGCTTCGGCACGTTCCTCCATCAGTTTTTCTCGCTCTTCTAAACGATCGGCATTCCGCTCTTCCCAGAGTTTGGCACGTTCTTCTACTTTCTTTCCCCATTCTTCCATGCGTTCTGCATATTCTTCATCGAAGCCTTCTTCAAAACTTTTGGCCCATTCCTTCAAATATTTATTCCCCTTTTTCTTGTAAGCCTTGTAATCAAACTCTTTAAAATTAATGGGGGGCATGGGGGGCATTACCGCCAATTCTGGAATTACTGCTAATTCTGGTAAATCTGGAATTTCTAGATCCATAAAGAGCGGTTCCACATCAAAGTGAAAATCGAAATCTGAGTCCGCCAACTGAAACTGCCATGAGTTTCTATCTCGGGTTGCAACCGTAATCTGTTTGCTGTTCCCAAGAATTGTAATGGGGTCCTCTTTAAAATATGAGGTTGATTCTTCTTCATCTGCCCCATCCAAAGTAACGGTGGCTACAATTTCCACTTGATCCTTATCCCAGGTTTCAAATTCAATATCGGCATGACTCGTATTTAACTCTAAAACTGTACTTTCTCCTACATTGAAGGTCTCTTTATAGGTTTTTGACTCTTGTGCCAAAATACCAAGTGAGGTACAGAGTAATGCACTAAATAATATGGGTGTCTTGTTCATTTTTTGATGATTTTAATTGATTTAATTTTTGTTTTAATTTTTGAAGTAACTGCAAGCGCAATTGTAGATTTTGAATAAGCGCGGAAACGGTTTCGTCGTTTGGTCCAAACTCATTCAGTTCTTGTGTAAGCGTATTGTATTCCGCGTCTAATTCTGCCAGTTGTTCCATAAAGCCGTCTACCATATCCTTGTTAGAGGAAGAAATAGTGAGCTGCGCCAGTTCGTAATTAATATTCGCGACGTAGTAGTTTTCTATTTTCTTTAAATCTGGTGAAAGATCTCCTAAAGAAATGGTTGTCTCTTTGGAAGCGTTTTGAGTAGTACTAACCACTGATGGCACTTGGGCAGAACCACCATCCTGCGTTAAAAAGTAAAACGCTGCCGTACCTAAAACCAGCACAATACTCGCTGCAATTTTAAGCCAGTAAAATGAAGAAGTGCTAGGTTTCTCTGCAGGTAGTGCCTCTTCTAATTTTTGTAGAAAACGTGCCTCATGCCCATCCTTTAGAGGGAATTTTTTTGTTGCACGTTCTTTTTTAAATAAGCTTCTAAGATCCTGTGCCATAATTCATTTCATTTAAAACATCTTTTAATTTAGCCTTTCCTCGTAGCAATCTAGTTCTGGATGCCGTCTCTGATATTGTTAAGATCTCAGCAATTTCGCTATGGTCATACCCCTCTACTAAATACAGTTGTACCACATACGAGTATTTTGCTGGTAAAGCGGCAATCGCTTCTTTAACCTCGTCCAAATCAATGTCCTCTTTTACTTCCCATTGGTCTTCCTCAGAAATATGCATATAGGTTTCATCAAGGGTTACCAAACGCTGTTTTTGCGATTTTAAAAAATCAATGCATCCATTTACAACGATGCGCTTTAACCAAGCTCCAAATGTCACTTCTCCCTTGTACTGGTCAATACGCTGGAAAGCCTTTATAAAACTTTCTTGTAATACATCTTCAGCATCGTCTTCATTTCGTAAAAAACGCATGGCCACACTAAACATACCATCGCAATACTTGCGATATAGCTGCATTTGTGCATTTCTATCGTTGACCTTACACTGTTCTACAAGTTCCAAAAGCTCAAGGGTTGGTTTGATGATTTTGTTATTCTATAGACTGAAATAAAAATGTCATGTGGCAAAATGAACTACTTTTAACATTATTTAACAATTTAACTAGAAGGTAAGTTGTGGTAGAGTTTGGAGCAAATCTGCTAACTTAGAAGCATAGGTAAAAAAAAGAATTGGCCAAGAAACAACATACAAACACCCCTGCTAAAAGAAGGTTTACAGCTACAACTGGGGTTCCAGATATTCCCGCCCTGCTAACAGGTATAAAGGAAAAGAATGCTGCAATTTTGGCAAAAGCGATTACTTTAATTGAAAGTACGAGACCACAAGATTTTAAACCTGCCCAAGAACTCATAACTGAATGTCTTAAGGTAAAATCTAAGAGTATCCGAATTGGCATTACAGGGGTCCCAGGCGTTGGAAAAAGTACCTTTATTGAAGCTTTTGGCAGTTATCTCACTAACTTAGGAAAAAAGGTAGCCGTACTGGCAGTAGACCCTTCAAGTTCTATTACCAAAGGAAGTATTCTGGGAGATAAAACAAGAATGGAAAAACTTGCGAAAGACCCCAATGCTTTTATCCGGCCTTCTCCCGCCAAAGATTCCTTAGGAGGAACTGCGAAGCGAACTCGAGAAACCATTATCCTTTGTGAAGCTGCTGGGTTTGATATTATTCTGGTTGAAACGGTTGGTGTAGGGCAAAGTGAAACTATGGTTCATAGTATGGTAGACTTTTTCCTTTTATTAAAATTGGCTGGCGCTGGAGACGAGCTTCAAGGCGTGAAACGGGGTATTATGGAAATGGCCGATGCCTTAGTTATCAATAAAGCCGATGGGGCAAATCTAAAAGCTGTAAAATTGGCGATGTCAGAATTTAAAAGAGCCTTGCATCTCTATCCTCCTAAAACAAATGATTGGATTCCTGAAGTAACCAGTTGTTCTTCTTTAAACGCCATTGGTATCGATAGTATTTGGGAGATGATTGAGCGATTTTTAGTCATAACGCAACAGAATAGCAGTTTTGAAAAGAATAGAATTCAGCAACAAAAAGATTGGTTTACCCAGACCATAGAGGAGGGTCTTAAATCTCGTTTTTTTAATTCTGATGGCGTTCAGGAAACCATCAAAAAATACCTTACTCAAATAGAAAACAAAACGCTCACGCCCGTAGTGGCAGCTTCCCAATTATTAGAGGAGTTTTCCTAGAATTAAACAAATGCCTCTTACTGCAATGTCCCTTTGACTTTAATGGAATAACGCTACATTTGCACCGATTTAACTGCAGATTATGCCTCCGTTAACCAATGCGCTTCTTAGTATCGTTGTACCTCTCTATAATGAAAGGGATAATGTGGTGCTTCTTACCGAAAAAATTCATGAAAGCCTTGAGGGATATACCTACCAAATTATTTACGTAGACGATTTTTCTACGGACGATACCAAGCAAGTAGTGAAATCTATGAATGATGATTTGGTCACACTCATTGAATTAAAAAAGAATTACGGGCAAAGTTTAGCCTTGGCGGCAGGAATAGACTATGCAGAAGGCGCGTATATCATTACTATGGATGGGGATCTACAAAACGATCCTTCAGACATTCCGCAAATGCTACAACATGCCTTAACAGGAGATCACGATTTAATTACGGGCATCCGGCAAAAACGAAAAGACTCTTTAATAAAGAAAATACCGTCTAAAATTGCCAATTTTATGGTTAGACGGGTCACCAAATTAGACATAAAAGACAATGGCTGCGCCTTAAAAGTTTTTACCAAGGACATTGCTAAAGGTCTTAATTTGTATGGAGAGATGCACCGTTTTATAACGCTTTTGGCCTTTTTAGAAGGAGCGCAGATCAAGCAAGTGCCCGTAAAACATCATGCAAGACATGCCGGAAAATCTAAATACGGGTTAGAACGGGTGTTTAAAGTGGTGGCAGATATGGCCCTTTTACTCTTCATTCGTAAATACTTTCAAAGGCCTATTCACCTCTTTGGAATTTTTGGCGTACTACTCATTATTTTAGGGGTATTTATTGAACTTTATCTATTAGTGGTAAAGTTTGGATTTGGTCAGGATATTGGTACCAGACCACTACTTATTTTTGGGATGATGTTTATTTTGGGAGGTATTCAATTGTTTACTATTGGGATCGTAATGGAACTACTCATTCGCACCTACTACGAATCCCAGTCTAAGCGCCCCTATCGCATTAAGAAAATTACCATCGGTGACGGCAAAGCAGCGTAAACAGCTAAGCACGGTCTTAAAGTTTGTAGTAAGTGCTGCACTACTCTACTTTATTTTTACAAAAATCGATTTTAATGAGGTTACCAATACCTTGAGGGATGCAAATCCTTTTTGGTTAGTCGCAGCCTTGCTCCTTTTTGTGATTTCTAAGGTTTTTAATGCCTTACGACTCAACCTCTATTTTCATGCCATTGGCGTGCCACTATCACAGGGCAGCAATCTAAAACTCTACCTTCTAGGAATGTTTTATAATCTATTCCTACCGGGAGGAATAGGAGGCGACGCCTACAAGGGGTATTTAATCAAGAAACAATTCCAAGTAAAAACCAAGAAAGTAATTGGCGTATTATTAGTGGACCGATTAAGTGGAATGGTAATCATTCTATGCTTCTCCTTGGTATTAGCTACCATCATGAAGCAACCTGTTTTTGAGGGTTTCCAGTGGATTTTTATTGCTGCTATTCCAATAGGTATAGGATGTTTTTGGATACTTCATAAATATTGGTTCTCCTACGCATTAAAGGTTTTTTGGGGTTCCTTAGGCTATTCCACTATTTTGCAAAGCATTCAATTAGCGGCTACCTATTGCATTATTGTCGCCTTGGGAGTTGACGGAAATATCTGGGCCTACTTATTCACCTTTATGATTTCATCCATCGTGGCAGTTGTTCCGCTCACTATTGGTGGGGTAGGAAGTAGAGAGGTAACGTTTTTATATGGAGCCCAATGGCTTGGTTTAGATGCCCCAACGTCAATTGGCATTAGCTTTACCTTTTTCTTAATAACCGCGTTGGTATCTTTCACAGGAATCGCATATCATTTTAAAAAGCCTTCCCTAGAAACAGTTCCCTCTTAGTTTAAATAAACCAAGTGCATTTCATTGAGCTTTTTAGCTCTCGTAGAAGGATTTAAAAATTTTAACTGCAACCGCGTAATCCTAAACTGATCTACCGTGACCTTCTTTGTCCATAAAATACCTGCCTCCCCTAGCTGCTGAAGCTCCTTATCATTAACATATACCCAAATATCCTTTCTATCTTTTAATTGCTTTAAAGGTTCAATTTTTACAGGATGTTTTGTATAAAAATCCAAGGCCCAGGTATGCCGATCGGTAAACTTATAAATAGCATCAGGGTTTATTCCTTGCTCCTCCACCACACGTGCCATGTTAGATCCCCCTTGATAATTTAAAAGTGCAGGATAGAAATGCAAGTTCATCACCCCGTTGAGTAAGAGAGAAGCATAGACAGAGAGCGTTATCAATCGCACATAAGGTGGGTCTAATTTTAAACAGAAGTAGGTAATGACCAGCAATGTTGCAATAAGAACTACATAGCCTGCCGGTTGTTGAAACTTAAATACATGGAAACAAACCAGTAGCGAAAAGATGAAGACCACGGCCAGAATAAAGTATTGAATACCTAAAAGGCCTTTTATGGCTTTTTCTTTGGTGTATTGATGCAAACTGTGAACATAAGAGGCCGTTAGTACAGAGAACAATGGCATCATAATGTTCATATAATGGGGTAGTTTAAACTGCGCAAAACTTATGATAAAAAAGATAAGTGTTATTCCACCAAGCGTTATAAACTCAAAGTTTTTGTGGTAGGCGAATTTCATTTTTACGAAGGCCTTGGCTCGCCACCAATAACCAACAATTGCTAAAATGGTCCAGGGTAAAAACACCCAAAGAAAGGTGTGAAAAAAGAAGAAATAATCTGAACTATTCTTTCCTACCCCTTCCCCACTTAAACGTTCAAAACTTTGCTCCCAAAAAATGAAGAAAATACCACTACGTTGGTCTTTTCCTCGAATAACTTTTTCTGGATGTAAATCAAACTGCTGGTAGTAGGCGTATAGCATGGGTGTTACGGTAATTGCAAAAACTACCAATGCTAACAGCACTCTCCAGTTTAAAAGTCGGTTCCACTTACGAGTATAGGTTAAATGGCACAAAAGGCAAAGACCAATGACTAACAGCGCAATTTGCCCCTTTGTAGAAAAGGCAATCCCTCCAGCAAAGGCTCCAAGAAGCAAGCTACCAAGTGAATTCTTTTCCACGTACCGGACTAGCTGCCATATCGATAAGATGGTAAAACCAGTTAAAACAGCATCTGTTCTAACGTCTATGGCGCCCAGCACAATAGTTTGGCAGGTAAGAAAGATTAAAGCTGCGAACTTGCCTACATCCTGATTATACAACAATCGCCCAAGTCCAAAACAGCTGTAAGCTCCCAAAAAGGTAGCAAGTATTCCCGGTATTCTATATGCCCAATCGTAAATTCCAAAGACCTTAAAAGATAGGGCTGACAACCAAAAATGCATGTGAGGTTTGTCTAAATACTCTTCAGGACCTTTAAATAAAGAGAGAAAGTCATTTTCTTGAACCATTCTCATGGCCATCACTGCAAATTGTGCCGAATCGTTCTCAAATAAGGTAACGAACATTCCTGCAACATATACTAGGACAATCAATGCGAGAAGAAACCAATATCTGGTGTTGGTAATCATACCCTAATTTTTTGCTGCGCAAATATATATAACTTGGCATATACCCATCCAAACAACAAACCAATGCAAATCCCCGTGAGCACATCTAAAGGGAAATGTACCCCGATGTAAATTCGACTATATCCAAGAATTAACGCCCATATTACCAATACACCTGGAAGCCATTTTAAATGTTTCCCAAGTAGAATAGAAAAAAAGGAAGCCACAGCCATAGAACTTCCGGCATGGGCAGAGAAATATCCAAATTTACCGCCGCAAGATCGTTTAACTAATCGCATAACGCTAACCAGATCCGTGTCATGACAAGGACGTAATCGCTGCACTCCGTACTTAAAAAAATTCGCCAGCTGATCGGTCGTAGTGATCAATAAGGCAACAAAAACGAGTACCAGTCCCGTTTTTTTCCAACCCAAAAATTTAAAACAGAGTAGTAATAAAATTGCATACAAGGGAATAGAGCTCCACTTATCTGTCATAAACAACCAAAAGCTATCCCAAGGTGGAGTACCAAGCTGGTTTAAATAAAGGAAGAACTCCTTATCCCATTCTACAAGCGATTCTACCATGGTTATTCTTCGTAACGGGCTACTTCTCTGTCATAAAATGCCGTTGCCGCTTCAATTAGGTTTTCTGCTTCGGCCGCCAACTCTTCTTCGTCTTCTTTAGAAAATTCTTCTAACCAGGTTACCGCATCGTCTTCTAGGTTTATAATGAATCTAGGATATTCGGTATGTATAATAAAAATACCTTCGGGATAATCGGTGTTATCGCCCAGGAGAAACTTAGGTAATTCCATGACTATTCGTTACAATTAATCTATTGGTTAAGAACTGAAATCGAAGATACAACATTACGGCAGACGCCGTAAGTCCAGAAAGAAGGCCTATCCAAATTCCCATACTTTTTAGACCGGTGTGTAACCCGAGGTAATAGGAAATAGGAAATCCTATAAGCCAGTAGGCTATAAAGGTTAAAAGGGTGGGTATTTTTACATCTTGAATCCCGCGTAAAGCACCTAATACCACTACCTGTATGCCGTCTGAAATCTGAAAAAACGCAGCAATTAATAGCAACTGCGCTGCTAGAGCAATCACCTCCAAATTATCGGCTTGGTTCTGTAGGTCGTTCACATCTAAATACAGCGTAGGTAACCAATCTCTACCGAGTATAAAGATGGAGGCAAATACTATTTCTATAAGAAACGTGAGTAGAAAAATAGAAATAGCAATGCGTTTTAAGTCTTTGAAATGGCGTAGCCCTTTCTGATTTCCAACACGTACCATTGCCGCAACACTGAGCCCCACTCCTACCATGTAGGTCATGCTACTTAAGTTAAGTGCAATTTGGTTGGCAGCTTGCGCATTCTTTCCTAAAACACCGCTTAACCAAATGGCGCCCGTAAAAATGGCTACCTCAAAAAATACCTGCAATGAAGAGGGAAAACCTAGATTAACGAGCTTTTTAAACGTGGATCTAGATAAAACCCGAAAATTGAAATTTGTTACAAAGGCACGGTATTGTTTCTTCCCAAATAAGAGTAAATATAGATAGAGCAACATGACCACTCGTGAGACCAATGTTCCCACCGCGGCACCAATAATTCCCAGCTTAGGGAAGCCGAACGTACCAAAGATGAGTAGATAATTAATGACCACATTTAGAATATTGGCCAGTATAGTGGCGTACATGGGAAAGCGTGTTTGTGACATCCCTTCAGAAAACTGGCGAAACGCCTGAAAAATAATCATGGGTACTATGGAAAACGCCACAAGATTCAGATAAGGAATAGCTAAGGAAACTACTTCTTCTGGCTGCTTCGCTAAATAGAGAAGGGGTTTACAAGCCATAATTATTCCAAACAAGACAATACCCAAAACAATACATAGCAATATTCCATGCTTTAGAACCTGCTTCGCTTCTTTTTTATCACCAGCACCATCCGCCTCTGCCACCAAGGGTGTTATTGCCGTAGAAAAGCCAATACCCACATACATAAACATAAGCACTAGACTATTTCCTAATGAAACGGCTGCAAGTTCCGCCGTTCCTAATTGACCCACCATAATATTATCTGCAAAGGCCACAAACGTATGCCCCAACATACCCAATACCACCGGCGATGCTAGTTTTAGGTTGTATGGAAATTCTTTGGTGAGTCCCTTAAAGATCAAAACAGTTCATTTTTAGAAATTGGTAAAGTACCTACTTAAGATTCTTCGGTCAATTGTGATTTTGCCTCTTCCCAATAAATATTCATTTCATCTAATGACATATCCTTAATGGGAACCCCCTTTAGTTTGGACTGTGCCTCTAGATATTGAAAACGAAACATGAATTTCTTATTAGTTCGCTCTAGGGCATTTTCTGGGTTTACCCCTAGAAACCGCGCATAGTTAACCATTGAGAAAAGAACATCTCCAAATTCACTTTCTATTTTATCTGGAGCGTTATTGGCGATTTCATGTTGCAGTTCTCCTAATTCCTCTTGCAGTTTTTCAAATACCTGTTCCGGACGTTCCCAATCAAAACCAACACCAGCAACCTTTTCTTGTATTCGGTTTGCTTTAACTAAGGCAGGCAAACTGTTTGGAACCCCTTCTAAAACGCTTTTTTTACCTTCCTTTAATTTTATATTCTCCCAATTACGTTTTACATCTTCTTCATTTTCAACAGCTACATCACCGTAAATATGAGGGTGTCTATGCACCAGTTTTTCACTTATGGAGCTGGCCACATCAGCAATATCAAAATCCTTGGTTTCTGAGCCAATTTTGGAGTAAAAGAAAATATGCAGAAGTAGATCTCCCAATTCTTTTTTAACCTCTTCCATGTCTCTCTCTAAGATGGCATCTCCCAGTTCATAAGTCTCTTCAATCGTTAAATGGCGTAGACTTTCCATGGTCTGCTTTCGGTCCCAAGGACATTGTTCACGCAGCTCATCCATGATGGTCAATAAGCGATCTAGTTCTTTTAATTGATGCTGTCTTCTGTTCATCCCAATTCGTTTAATATTCAAAACTAAGTAGTCCTCGCTAATACCCACAGAATTCTCTAAGAAACAATCAGAGAGTTATCAACTTAAATTAACCTTGTGCGTTTTTTTGAGCAATCTTGCTGTTGTATCTTGTAAACAGGATTAAATGAATCTCAAACAAACAAGCATACCAATGAAAACAGTCCATAAACTAGCAGTAGCTTTTTCTTTAGGAATTGCGCTTATACAACCAGCAACTGCTCAAGAAATAATTGTTCTCCCCAAAACTGAAGAAGCAGGGATTGAGTGGGAAAACGAAGAGAAAGAATATTTTTCAACGATCTGGACCACTCAGGTCGTCACCAACGTATCACAGCCAAGCATGCAGGTATTTAGAGCTGCTCCTGAGAAAAATACGGGTACCGCCGTAGTTGTGGCGCCAGGTGGTGGGTTATATGCCCTTAGTATTGTAAATGAAGGTACCGCAGTAGCAGAATGGTTGGCCGAAAGGGGCGTAACAGCCTTTGTATTAAAATATAGATTGGTCCCAACAGGAGACGACGGCACTGCAGAAGTGATGACGACTGCCCCAGCAACCGTTTTAAAAAACGCAGGTTCCCTATTGCCTTATTCTGTAGTTGATGGATTAAACGCCATTGCTCATGTTCGAGAAAACGCTTCGGAATATGGTGTTGACCCAAATAAAATAGGTTTTCTTGGCTTTTCGGCAGGAGGGGCTGTCACTATGGGGGTAGGTTATTCTTATATTGATGCGAATAGACCCAACTTTTTGGTTCCAGTATATCCCTGGACAGATGCCCAGGCCGTTGAAGCGCCCAAAGAGAATGCCCCACCCATGTTTATTGTGTGTGCTTCCAATGACCCTTTAGGTCTTGCAAAAGGATCCATAGCGCTGTATTCTTCCATGCTGGAGGCCAACAAAAATGTCTCTTTAATGATGTATTCTAAAGGTGGACACGGATTTGGTATGTATCCTCAAGGACTGCCCTCAGACACTTGGATTGAACGTTTTTATGATTGGGCGAAGAGTGAAAAATTGATTGTAGAAAGTACCCAGTAAGCATGTTTAATGAACCCCAAGGTGCCCTTTTTAATGATAACCGAAGCAAACGATATGTGCTTTGGCGCTATTGGGATGTGCAACAAGAAACGCTTTTAATCATAGGGCTAAATCCCTCCGTTGCAGATGAATCTGAAGACGATCCTACCACGAAACGATTAATTGCCCATGCCAAACGACTCGGATTTGGTGGAATACTCTTGGTTAACTGTTTTGCGACCATTGCGACGAATCCAAAAAAATTGGTGGCAGAAAAAACAGATGCAGAAAATCTTAAATGGATCCATCAAGCAGCAGCTTGCGCCGCAGTAGTCCTTTTTGCATGGGGAAAAAACCATCTTGTATCGGCTAGTGGTTTAGATCGTTACTTTAGCGCACGCTTTCCTCACGCTAAATGTCTTGGGACCAACCTAGATGGTTCACCAAAACACCCACTCTACTTATCGTATCAAACGAAACTTCGGTCCTACGACCTAGAATGCCTGTAAATCTTTGTAAATTCAAACCATCGCTAAAAAGTCAATTCAAATGAAGAAATACCTGCCCCTATTTGCCTTATTTATAAGTTATTTAGGTGTTGCGCAAGACGCAATTCCGTTTCAAGAAGAAGTAAAGGATATTGTTCAACGTAATGATTCCTTATGGGATAATTCCCAAGAAACCATACTTTTTACAGGAAGCTCCAGTATCCGTTTTTGGGAAGACCTACAAGAGCGATTTCCAAAAAAACAAGTCCTTAATTCAGGGTTTGGGGGCTCACAAGCCTCCGATCTATTAATTCACTTAGATGATTTGGTGTTGCGGTATCAACCAAAACAAGTCTTTATTTATGAAGGTGATAACGATATATTTAATAAGAAACGACCAAAACAAGTTTTGGAAGACACTGCTCAAATTGTAGAAAAATTAAAAGAAGATCGCGAGGATCGCGCGATTGTTTTAATTTCTGCAAAACCA
Source organism: uncultured Croceivirga sp. (assembly GCA_964601965.1). Classification (GTDB taxonomy): domain Bacteria; phylum Bacteroidota; class Bacteroidia; order Flavobacteriales; family Flavobacteriaceae; genus Croceivirga. The sequence goes on along the minus strand of CAZRPJ010000035.1, from coordinate 8,253 downwards.
AGTCTTTCACGCTGGAAACTGAAAAGAAAGTACAAACGTCTCAACAAAAAGTTATCAAATTTTGCCAAAGAGCAAGATGGTGTTGAATTTGTTGATGTCTGGAATCCTATGTTAGATGGCAGACGTGTTATGTCAGATATTTTTGTGGAGGATGGCCTGCATATGAACGAAAAAGGCTATGATATATGGTATACCACCTTAAAAGAATATGTAAAATAAGATCAACAAATACTATCAGCATTTGAAAAAATGGTACCGATTTTCATGAAAATTTCCTACTACATTTGTATGAATTGACAATTTCATATTAAAAAATAGTAGAAATCATGTTGCGTTCTTTTTCAACAGTATTCGTTTTATTTTGCCTTCTTCTTCATCTTAGTTGTGCAGAAACTCCTGAGAAAATTGATTTTCCAGCCACAGATTTAGCTGCGGCTCCCCTAATTCCAAAACCTTTAAAAATTGTCCCTACAAATTCTGCCTTTGGCTTGGATAAAAACACCGCCATATTCACCTCTCAAAATGGCGATGCTTTTGAAGAAGTAGGAACCTTTCTCTCAGAGAAGATCAAATCACATATTTCTTTAGAGGTCCCGGTAAACCAAACAAGCTCAGAAAGCGTGGGGCGAATTATTTACATAAACCAGGCATCGCTTGAAGTTCCAGAATCAGAAGCGTATGAATTGTATATTACCAATGATTCTATTATTCTTAATGCTGCTACTGCTGCTGGTGCCTTTAGAGGAGTACAAACTATTCGTCAATTAATTCCCTCTCAAAGTAATGACACCCTGGCTACACAACCAATGTGGCTCATCCCATCAGGAAAAATAAATGATGCTCCAAATTTTGAATACCGAGGTGCCATGTTGGATGTGGCGCGACACTTTTTTACTGTAGATGAAGTAAAGCGCTTTATAGATCAATTGGCATACTTTAAATACAATGCGTTACACATGCACCTTTCAGATGATCAAGGTTGGCGATTAGAGATTAAATCCTGGCCAAAACTTACATCTATTGGTGCTCAAAGTGAAGTAGGTGGCGGACCTGGAGGGTTTTATACCCAAGATCAATTTAAAGATCTTGTAAGCTATGCTGCGGCGAGACATATTCAAATTATTCCAGAAATAGATATGCCTGGGCATACCAATGCGGCCAATCTTAGTTACCCGCAATTTCATGCCAAAGGCAAGGCAGAAACCCCCAGAGTACGGACAGATATGAAAGTGGGTTATAGTTCATTTGACGCCTACAAAGACACCGTTTACAGTTTTCTCGATGATGTAGTAAGAGAGATTGCGAGTATTTCACCAAGTCCTTATTTCCATATTGGTGGAGATGAAAGTCATGCTACCCCAAAAAAGGATTACATCCACTTTGTTGAAAAGGTAGAAAAGATTGTACAGAAACATGGTAAAAAAGCCATAGGGTGGAATGAAATTGCCCAAGCCAATTTAAGTAACAGTACGGTAGGGCAATTGTGGAATGAACCAGAAAGTGCCCTTAAAGCGGCCGAAAATGGTTCTAAAATTATTTTATCGCCAGCGAAAAAGGCCTACTTAGATATGAAGTACGATACCTTATCGAAACATGGGCTTACATGGGCCGCTTATATCCCTGAAGACGTGGCCTATAACTGGGATCCTGAAACCTATGTAGAAGGGCTATCTAAAGAAAATATTTTAGGGATTGAAGCTCCGCTTTGGTCTGAAACAATTAGCAATAGTGCAGAATTAGAGTACCTCGCTTTTCCAAGAGCAATTGGGTATGCTGAACTTGGGTGGACCAAAGCTAACCAGCGTGACTGGGAAGATTTTAAAATTCGTCTGGTTGGGCAACAACCGTACTTGGAAAGGAATGAAATAAACTATTATTCGTCGGATCGAATTCCTTGGAAACCCTAACAAAAAAAACCGAACTAAAATGTAGTTCGGTTTTTTTTTGAATCTCTATTTCAACACAATTATTCTCCCTGTCCTAAGGAAAAGGAACGTTTTCCATCAAACTTGTACAAATTCTCTGTTTTAATAACATCATAACCCAACTGATTTAAATTGGCCATAAGTGCAAGTACTTGCTCAAATTCAATGGCAGCGTACTGCGGTTCTGCAGATGCGATATTGGCGTCTACCCCAACAAAACGGCACCTCCAATGGTCGGTACAATAGGTCTCTTTTAAGCCTTTCGGATAGACTTTTACGCCTCTATTCGTAATCATTTTTAATTTAAGACGATACACATCCATAGCGGCCAGGGCGTCTCCAAGTTCATTAGGATCGGCTCCAGACCAGTCCAAGAATACATCTACCCCAACTAACTCTTTTTGTTGTGGCTTGCGAACATAGTCTGGTATCTGAATAGCACCTTTACCATTAGAAAGAGCGCTAATCGCCAATTCTGTTGGAAGCTTTCCTAAATTTTCAATGACCTTGTCTGCAAATTCTTGAGTGTTCACTTTCTTGGTACTAATTGCTTCGTTGTAGATATCTGCAGGGTGATAGCCTTGCTCTAAGGTTGCCAACCAAGCATTTTTAATTTTATCCCCAATTTCTGGCTGTCCAATATGTGCCAGCATGGCAACAGCGGCATTGATGAGTCCAGAAGGATTGGCAATTCCCTGACCTGCAATGTCCGGAGCCGAACCATGGATAGCTTCAAACATGGCAACATTTTTACCAATGTTCGCAGATCCACACATTCCAACGGAACCTCCAATTTCAGCGGCAATATCAGAGATAATATCACCATAGAGATTAGCAGTCACCACCACATCATACTGCTCAGGTTTTGCAGCCAATCTAGCAGAACCAATGTCTATAATCTGGGTCTCATTTTCGATCTCTGGATATTCCTGGGCGATCTCATCAAATACTTGATGAAAAAGACCGTCTGTAACTTTCATGATATTATCTTTTACCATACAAGTCACCTTTTTACGTCCAAAGGCTTTCGCATATTCAAAAGCATAGCGCACAATGCGCTCGCTTCCTGGTCTGGTAATTAATTTAAGGCACTGATACACATCTTGTGTTTGTCTATGCTCAATTCCTGCGTATAGATCCTCTTCATTTTCTCGAATAATAACCACATCCATGGTTGGGAAATTTGTTGGAACGTATGGATGAAGGGAACTAACTGGACGAACGTTGGAAAACAACCCTAAAGACTTTCGTAATGTTACGTTTAAGCTCTTATAACCTTTTCCTTGTGGGGTAGTGATGGGTGCCTTAAAAATGATTTTGTTATTTCTAATTGCTTCCCATGCATTGGCATCGATCCCTGAAGTATTCCCGGAACGATATACTTTTTCGCCTAATTCTATAAATTCTGGTTCTATATGGGCACCTGCAGCTTCTAAAATTCTTAAAGTAGCGCCCATAATTTCGGGACCAATTCCATCGCCCATAGCGACAGCTACTTTTACTGGGGTTTTTAGTGATTTCTCTTTAAACTCTTTAGTAAGTACTTGTGTGCTCATTGAATTACTTTATTACATGTTTGCTGCAGCAAATATGAGAAGTAATTTCCATAAAATATTATTTAATTATTTTACTAATTACATAAATAATATTTATGTTATTGCAATGATCACTATTCGGGCAACCGCTCTAAAGCCTCTTTAATTCTAGCGTTCCAGCGCTGTTGCGCACCTTTGTTTCTAGAAAAATCGGTCTCCCAATCATAAACGTCCTGAAGGTCTGAAAGTTCTTTTAAGGTGGTTTTATAGATCTCTCGGATTTCTGCTTTTACATTCTCAGTAAAGGCAGTGGTTCTAAGTTTTTCGCGCATTCTTCTTGCAAATACCTCAGAAATATCAAAATGCAATTGTTCGTGTTGTAAAATATTGGCATCACAAACATCTGGTTTATACCAGGACTCCTCTGGATAGAAAAAAGCGGTTACCTTAAAATCTAGCTGAACCTCATGGTGAATGAGATTTGCAGAATATTCATAACTAATTCCGCTTGCGGTAGTGGCGGCAGGCAATGCATCTGGAGGAATAGGTCCCTTAAAATCATTCCAAGTGAGCTTTCTAGAAGCGTCCCATTCCATAGCATCGATAAGCTCTTGACCAATGCTTAACCAAGAAACTGTAAAAAAGAAAAGCGATATGACTAGTCTTGATCCCAATTGTAGGTAATTACCTTTTCTATATCTGGGTGCAAGCTGTAATGAATTGGACATGTATCGCCAATACGTTGGAGTATGGTTCTATTTTTTTGAGAGATGGATGAAGGTAAATGAAAAACCACTTCAATCTTGGCAATTCTTCTTGGATCACTCGCCATGTGTTTTGTTACCTCTACCTCCGCGCCTTTAAGCTCTACTCCTAAATCTCGTGCTTTAATACCCATCACAGTAATCATGCAACTTGCCAACCCGGTAGCCACCGTGTCTGTTGGCGAAAATGCGCGACCCAATCCGTTATTATCCACAGGAGCGTCAGTAATAAATTCATTACCCGAAGCCAGGTGCACACAGGTTGTTCTTAATTCTCCGTTGTAGGTAACTTTGGAAGTCATGGCAATTGTAATTCTTGAATTCTTAAATCGTTGTAATGCATTAAATAAGAGGCTCTATTGTAATAGCCAGAGGTCCAATCCTTAAAGTAGTTAAATCGATTCCCTGTATATTCTGTTTCACCAATGAAAGGCGCGGTCGCAAACAGGTCTTTTTGATAGCCTAGTTTTAGAAGAATATCAAACATTAAATCGAACCCACGAACGGCATAACGGTCTGGTTCATGCCCATATTTTTTTAGATATGCCCTATTAAAAAAGTTTCGTTCGGTAGTTTTGAAAGAAGATGGGAAAGTAAAGTCTAAATTAGAAAGATGAGGCCTTGATACCGATTCTGCTTCAAAGGCACTGCTATAATTGGTGGTAAACATTTTAACCACAATGGTAATCTCCTCTCCAGTTTCCTCATCGGTAATCGTCGCATTTGAGGCATTTAAAATAGAGGTAACACTAGCGGCCAAATTGGGTTGGTCTGTTTCCACAAAAACCCAATTTTCTTCCTGCTCAGACAACATTGTTTGAAAATCGATAAGATGCAAGGATCCGTCTTCGCTCATTTTGGCAACACGAGCCATTGGAAACCTACTAAGTATTGAGTCTTTTGCAGCTTGGTTGTTTTCATCGGCTATGACGATAATCGCCTGATTTTCTCTGATGCTCGCTACGTGATCTAATATTTTTTCTCGCAATACTTCTTCATTGGGATTCGTAAAGAACACATTGGACAAGCTAAGCGTGCTTTTAGAGGCAAAGGGTGCTATCACTGGCACGTTATTCTGATTGGCTTGCAACGCTACTTCGCTCAACAAATCCGGACCTATCGGACCAAAAACGGCATCCACACCATTAAAAGGTTGGTTGTATAATTTGGTCTTGAGTCGTTCTAAGCTAAGTTCTGTATCAAGCACCTTAAGATCTACTGAGAGTCCTAGTTTAGCGATAGAGTCTACCGCCACCATGGCCCCCGTATAAAGCCCCATAGCGTAGGTAATATCCTTTCTAGAGGCCACTTGATTTGCTGTTTTTTCTTTATTCTGAAGATTTACTCGATCTAAGCGAAACGGCAACATGACCATAACCGTGGGTTTGTTTTGCACGTTTAGACTATCGATTAATTGAAACTTATCTAGAATTAAGGCATTTTTTACTTCCAAAGTTTGTGACTTTTCCCTTGGAATTTTCAATACCATCCCTGCCTTGAGGCCATTCTCTAATTGAGGGTTTAACAGAAAAAGTGAATCACGGTCAATATTTAGATTCTGTGTAAGTCGAAATATATTCTGTTTTGGTTTCACCTCATAGAAGACAAAATTATCGGTGTTAACCACGGATTCTTTAGGCTGCTGCTTCGGCAAGCGCAATACCATGCCCTCACGCAATCCACCAACTTCTTTAATCTCAGGATTTAAAGACATGATAGAGTCCACAGGGATACCATAGCTTTGACTTACCCTAAAAAGCCCCATTGATTTTGGGACCGTAAAGGACTCATAGATTACTACTTGTTGTTCCTCTAAACTATCTCCTTTAGGTCTGGGTAATCTTAATTCTTGCCCTACGGCCAAATGGCTGGCATCTGCCTGTAAAGAAGGGTTTAAGGCTATTAAACTGTCTACGCTTATCCCATAAGAATGCGCGATGCTCCAGCGTGTTTCTTTGGGTTGTACTACATAGGTTTCAAAATCAATTTCTAGCTCTTCCGCCTCCAATTCTTCTGGGTACATAGGAATCTGCAAGGTCATTCCTTTTTTCAGTGGCTGCGCATAGAGTTCACGATTGTACCGTTTTAATTGTTCTTCGGTAATCTCGTACTTCTGCGTAATACTAAAAAGTGTTTCTCTTTTTCTAACTCGATGCTTGGTAAAGCCTGTGGGTTCAATGCTAGTTGGGGTCTCTACAATTTCTACTTGGGGTTCTTCCTTTAGCGTTGTTTCTCCGCGATAATCTGCACCGACAGGGATAACCAATACAGTATTTGGTTGCACCTCATCTACTTTTACTTCTGGATTCTCTTGAAGGATAGCGTAGGGCGTAACGCGGTATAGTTTTGCAATGCTGTAAATAGTTTCGCCTTCTTTAACAGCATGCGTAGCATACCGTTGTTGGGCAAAAGCATTAGTTACGAAGCCCATAAAAAATACAATCCCTAGGATTGTAGAAACTGCAAATTTTTTCATTCCCATTCTATAGTTGCTGGTGGTTTAGAACTAATGTCGTACACCACTCTATTAACGCCTTTTACCCGGTTAATTATTGTGTTTGATATTTTTTGAAGGAACTCATAAGGCAGATTTACCCAATCTGCGGTCATTCCGTCGGTACTTTCTACCGCCCGAAGCGCTACACATTTCTCATAAGTTCTTTCGTCTCCCATAACACCTACACTATTTACGGGTAAAAGCATGGCTCCGGCCTGCCAAACCTTGTCATAAAGTCCATATTTTTTTAATCCGTCAATAAAAATGGCATCTACCTCTTGTAGTATAGACACTTTTTCTGCGGTAATGTCACCTAAAATTCTAATGCCTAACCCTGGCCCTGGAAAAGGATGTCTTCCAAGAATGGATTCTGGCATTTCTAAGGTCCGCCCAACACGTCGCACTTCATCCTTAAATAAGAGATGCAATGGTTCTACAATTTTTAATTTCATATAATCTGGAAGTCCCCCTACATTATGATGACTTTTAATGGTTGCTGAGGGTCCACCACTAGCAGAGACAGATTCAATTCTATCTGGATAGATGGTTCCCTGTGCTAACCACGTAGCGTTTTCTACTTGGTGGGCCTCATCATCAAAAACTTCTATAAAGACTCTTCCAATAATCTTTCGCTTTTTTTCTGGATCAGATGCTCCTTTTAACGCATCCAAAAAGCGTGCCGAGGCATCTACACCTTTCACATTAAGGCCCATACCTTGGTACTGTTCCAATACATCCTGAAACTCATTTTTCCTTAAAAGCCCATTGTTAACAAAAATGCAGTGCAATTGATCGCCAATCGCTTTATGCAACAACATGGCCGCCACACTACTGTCTACACCACCGGACAACCCAAGAATAACACGATCATTACCAATGGTATTTTTAAGCTCATTAACCGTGGTTTCTACAAAGGCATCTGGAGTCCAGTCCTGGCGAAGACCGGCAATATCCACTAAGAAATTCTTTAAAATTTGTGTTCCCTCTGTGGTGTGATATACCTCCGGGTGAAATTGAATACCATAGGTTTCTTCACCCTCTAGTCGGAAAGCAGCATTTTCAACATCTTCGGTACTGGCCAATAAAACACCATGAGCGGGTAATGCTTTAATGGTATCGCTGTGACTCATCCATACCTGACTTTGTTCTTGGATTCCTTTAAGAAAAGATTCTCCTTCCTTAAAATTAGAGAGATGCGCTCTTCCGTATTCACGAGTAGCCGAAGGCGCTACATTACCCCCACCAGCGTTTGCTAAGTATTGCGCACCGTAACAAATACCCAATAAAGGCAATTTGCCTTTTATCTCGCTTAAATCAGGGACAGGCGCATCTTCCGCTCGTACTGAATATGGAGATCCTGAGAGGATGACAGCCTGATACGGACTTAAATCCTTTGGTGGGTTATTAAATGGTTTGATTTCGGAATAAATATTTAGCTCCCTTACGCGTCTTGCTATAAGTTGGGTATACTGGGAACCAAAATCGAGAATGAGGACTTGGTTTTGCATGGGCAAAAATAGCAAAATGGGCTA
>CAZRPJ010000034.1:0-33670 GCA_964601965.1 uncultured Croceivirga sp. | reverse complement strand
AAAAGCCCCGGGAACCACTCCGGGGCTTTTTAGTAAAATCAAAACCAACCTAAACACATGAATTAACTAATTCAATATTTTAAAGGGTTGCAACCCTTTTCATAGCAATTTGTATATATAACAACCCTCCCCTACTTTACCCTACCTATTTTTTCAATTATTTTTGAAAAAAGTTTCGTCTTGGATAAAATTTTATTTCAACAGATTAAAAGTGAGCTAGTTAACGGGAGCGTAAAAAAAGGGCATCCTTTTAAATATTTTACGCTTGGCACGCTTTTAAATGGAATTCCGCAACAACGCACCGTGGTATTACGCAAAGTGCAAGAAAATTTAGACCTCCTCTTTTATACCGATAAGCGCTCGGCCAAAGTGGCACAGATCAAAGAGAACCCACATGTTTCGGCCCTATTCTACCATCCAAAAAAACTATTGCAAATTCAATTACAAGGAAAGGCCACCGTAAAAGAAAACCCAGAGCTCTTGCGGAAGATATGGAAGACCATTCCAGAGAAAATGCAACGAGATTACCGAACTGTGCTACCACCAGGAGTACCGACAGATGCCCCTGAAGCAATTGAGTACTTAAGCGATCACCATCATTTCTGTATGATTGAACTTGAACCGAATACCCTGTCGTATTTAAAACTCAATAGGCCGCATCACCTCCGCGTGCGCTATACAAGGCATCAAAACGATTGGGAAGGAACGTTTTTAATCCCTTAGAATTAAAAACTCTTGCTTTAAGGGATCTAAAGCCTCTTCCAGGCTACCTAATAAGTCGCTCCCATAATGGAGGTAGAGTGCAGAAAAATTTAGTTGTCTTTCTTGCAGTGAATAATTGGGGAACAATTCATTTTGCACCTCCGTCATTCGGATCACTTGATCCTTGAGTTTACGCTTTTGTGCTTTTAAAAGTCGCTTCTCTAAATGATCCAGTCCCTTTTTTTGCTTCACCTCTTGCGCTTTTACTGCTTTAAAAAAGGTTGGGTCCGTTTCGTTGGCCAATTCATACAAGCCTAAAAATTGTTCTTCTAAGAGTTTTTTCTGAGGTGAAAAATCAATATTGATATTTGAAATCTGCCGAATCTTTTTATTAATTAAGCTCGTCTGATTCAAGAATAAATCTGCAATTTCCAAATCTAGGTTTGTAACTTTTTTAGCAGATTTTTGAGTGAGTACTAATGCCGAATTACGCAGTAACAAGCTTGGGAACGTAATGTTCATTTCATTAAAGTAGGCTTTCAACTCCAACCAATACGCCAACTCTCCCCCACCCCCAATGTAACATAAATTGGGTAAAATCACCTCTTGATAAAGAGGCCTAGCAATGACATTTGGGGAAAACTTCTCAGGAAAATTAACGAGCTCCTCTTGGAGTTCTGCTGCGGTAAAATATTGATCGGTGTCATTCACAGCATACCCTTCTTCCTTAGCCACCAGTCGTTCACGGGAACCTTCTCCTAGATAGAAATAATTAATCTCTCTAGGATTTACTTGAATTTTATAGTCCGAAGAAGCAGCTTCCAATTCTTGAATGGATTTGGTAACGATATTGAAAGGTACCTGCTCAAAAATATCTTTCTTCATCCAGGGGATCATTAAACGCTTCAATTCACGATCATCACCATCTATAATAACGAGGCCTTTTTCCCCAAAAAGCGCATTGGCAAGGTAGCGTGTGGCATCTGCTAAATTCTCATGCCCCAAATAACTCTTTTGAAACAACTCCTTTAGTTCATTGGCATTTTTAGTACCCCCTATTTTCGCTGCAAAAACTTCAAATACCTCTTGTAGTCCTTCTGTATTCATGCGGCCTACCGCACCACCGGCATTCCTGTTCCATTGTATTTTTTTGCCTTCGTGATTAAAATAATTGATCTCGTCAAAATCATGATCCTCCGATGCCATCCAATAGATAGGCACAAAAGAATACTCCGGGTATGCTTCACCTAGTTGCTTACACAGATTTATGGTAGACAGTATTTTATATAAGAAGTACAGTGGGCCGGTGAAAAGATTTAATTGGTGCCCTGTAACCACTGTAAAGGTGTTGTCTTCAGCCAGTGCTTTGATATTGGCTAGGGTTGCTTCTGAAGCTGCCAAGTTGCTGTATTGCTCACTAAGTGCTTTGGACAATACAGGGCGAAAAGCAGGGTTGTAATTTGCTGCCTTTTCTTTAATCTGTTCTCTAAAATTTTTTAGCGTCGGATAACGGTGATAAAAAGGTTTCACTTTTTCGTTTTCTTCCAAATAATCACAAATCAATTTGGAGAAATAACCCGTTTTCCTAAATGGGATACAGTCTACTTCCATGAAGCTTTAATAACGTGCTAAAGATAATTCACTTCTTTCTTAGCAATCCTAAAAATAAGTTAATTGCCCAAAGATGTATTTTTTAGTTAGCTTTGATTCTATCGAAATCAAACCATCCATGAAGAGATTTATACCCGTTCTTTTACTCCTTTTTTGTTCGTCCATTAGTGCACAAGACTTCCAATCGCCCTCAGAATTTCTAGGGTATGAACTGGGCACTCAATTTAGTAGGCATCACGAAGTGGTGGATTATTACGAGCATTTAGCTGCGGCATTACCAAATCAGATAAAACTAATAGAATACGGTCAAACCAACGAACGGAGACCTCTTTTGTTGGCGATTCTTTCTACTCCAGAAAACATGGCCAATTTGGAAGCTATTAGAACGGAGCATTTAAAGTCGCTCACTGGAGAAGGAAATGCAGATAAAGCGATCGTATGGTTAAGTTATAATGTTCATGGAAATGAAAGTGTAAGCACCGAAGCTTCTATGAAAACCATTTACGAGCTCTTAACCAAAAAGAAGGACTATCTTAAGGAGACTATTGTTTTAATTGATCCATGCATCAATCCAGATGGTAGGGACCGCTACAGCAACTGGTATAACCAATACAAGAATACCCCGTTTCAAGTAGACCCAAATAGTAAAGAGCATCATGAAGGTTGGTGGTCTGGAAGAAGCAATCACTACATTTTTGACCTTAATAGGGATTGGGCGTGGCTTACGCAAGTAGAAAGTCAACAACGCTTAAAACAATACAACCAATGGATGCCCCATGTGCATGTAGACTTTCATGAGCAGGGCGTAAACGATCCTTATTATTTTGCACCCGCAGCGGAACCGTATCATGAAGTTATCACCAAATTCCAGCGAGATTTTCAAGAAACCATTGGTAGAAATCATGCAAAATATTTTGATGCGGAGGGATGGTTCTATTTTACAAAAGAGCGCTTTGATTTACTGTATCCCAGCTATGGTGACACCTACCCTACCTACAATGGAGGAATAGGTATGACCTATGAGCAAGGTGGAAGCGGACGCGCTGGTTTAGGGATCATTACTAGAAATGGAGACACTCTTACGCTTAAAGATCGTATTGCCCATCATTTTACTACGGGTCTCTCTACTGTAGAAGTGGCTTCTAAAAACGTGGAGAAGTTAAATACTGAATTCAAAAAGTTCTTTAGACGTTCTAATTTTAAATACAAAAGTTATGTGCTTTCTGGCAATGAAGACCACATATCAATGCTGTCTGAATTACTTGACAAGCACCAAATTGCGTACGGAAAAGCAAAGAAAGGAACTGTAAAAGGTTATGATTTTTCTACGGGAACCACACGATCTAAAAATGTAGACGAAACGTCTTTAGTGGTATCTACGAACCAATCTAAAGGCACTTTAGTAAAAGTATTGTTTGAGCCCAATGCGAAATTAAGTGATTCCCTAACTTATGATATTACGGCTTGGTCCTTACCCTTTGCATATGGTTTAGAAACGATAGCTTCTAATCAATTAGTTGCACAAACCACGGGATCGGCAAAAACCTTATCGTCTGTTGCAGGCGATGCATATGCCTATGTGGCTGATTGGAACAGCATGAATGATGCCCGTTTCTTGGCTGAATTGCTACAAAATGGAATTCATGTAAGAACAGCATATGCCCCTTTTTCAGTTGATCAGAACTCGTACGCTCGCGGTAGTCTTATTATCACCAGGTCCGATAATGCGTCTACAAAAGATTGGACATCGCGTTTGTTTGCCGCTGCCAATACGCACAAGGTGACTTTAAAAACTGTTTCCACAGGATTTGTAGATAGCGGCAAAGACTTTGGTTCTTCGTATGTGCAAATGCTTAAAAAACCAAAAATTGCCGTGCTCTCTGGAGGGCCAACCAATTCGTATCGTTTTGGTGAAATTTGGCATTTTTTCGAAAAACAACTGGGATACCCTTTAACGGTTATTGACACGGACTATGCAGATAATGTTGATTTTAGTTCTTACACCCACCTTATCCTGCCCGGAGGCCGGTATGGCAGGTTTATGAACGAGGAGCGTAAGCAAGCACTTAAGGATTGGGTAAGACAAGGTGGTACGCTCATCGCTATGGGCGGCTCCATTGGGAGTCTTACTGGCGATAATGGATTTGGAATTAAGGCTAAACCTAGAGAGAAAGACACCACAGATAGTAGTCCTTTAGCGCATGAAGATAGGCAGCGAGAAGCGATGAAGAACGCCATCACTGGGGCCATTTTTAAGGCGAAAGTAGATCCTACGCATCCGCTTGCCTATGGGTATGGCAACACCTATTTTACTTTAAAACTGGGGAGTTCTTCCTACGAGTATTTATCGTCAGGGAATGCGGTTTATTTAGAAGGTAAAAGCACTCCAGCTTCTGGATTTGCTGGAAGTAATGCTCAGAAAAGAATTCAGAATTCGTTGTTGTTTGGTGTTGAGAGTGTTGGAAGAGGTCAGGTAGTATATATGGTTGACAACCCTCTATTTAGAGGCTTTTGGGAGAATGGCAAACTATTCTTTGCCAATGCGCTTTTTCAAGTAAGATAATGCCCATAGTCGGTATTCATCATATTGCCATTATTTGTGCTGATTATCAACGATCGAAACATTTTTATACTGAAATTTTAGGGCTAGAGGTACTACAAGAAACATACCGCGAAGAACGAGATTCTTACAAATTAGACCTTTCCATAAATGGGGACTATTGTATTGAGTTATTTTCTTTTCCTAGTCCTCCCACGAGGGTTTCAAGACCTGAAGCCTCCGGCTTACGACATTTGGCATTTAAAACCTTGGATTTGGATGCGGAGATTAATCGGCTCAAAGATTTGGGCGTAGTTACCGAACCTGTAAGAACGGATGCCTTAACACAGCGACGATTTACTTTTTTTAGCGATCCGGATGACCTTCCTCTGGAACTTTACGAAATAGTCGACAAGGGATAAAAACGGACGTTTTTAAGCCTTTTTAACAGAAAAAAGGGTGAAATCCCCTTAATTTTGCCCAAAAAGCGTGAATAATGAAATTGAAGAAGAATACGACGAAACTAAAATACACCCGAATAATAACCATATTCTTGAGCGTACTATGCTCAGGCCTTTCTTTTGCGTTTCAAACCAATCAGGAACCTTTCTCTGAATATAGAGGCTCCGTTGTTGAAGCCAAAACGGGCAAACCGTTGGCGTTGGCGGCAATTTCGGTAGCGTCCGCAAATATTAGTACAGTCTCTAATACCGAAGGAGAATTTTTGTTAAAGGTGCCTACCAATTTAACAGATGCCACAGTGATCTTTTCCTATTTGGGATATGAAAACCGTGAGATCCCTCTCAGCGAATTAAAATCCCAAGACAATACGGTTGAATTAAAAGTATCCTTTACTCAATTATCAGGAGTAAATATCAATGCGCCAAAAAATGCAGAAAACCTGGTTAGAGAAGTGCTGCAGAGACGGGGTGATAAGTACACCAAAGATCCAATGGTTATGACCGCATTTTACAGGGAAACCATTAAAAAAAGAAGAAAGAATGTTTCTTTATCTGAGGCCGTTGTAAATATTTATAAGGCCCCATATGGCTCAAGTAAAGATGACGCCATGAAACTTTTTAAAGCGCGTAAGAGTACGGATTATAGCAAGCTAGACACCGTTGCTTTAAAATTGCAAGGTGGACCCTTCAATACACTTTATGTGGATATCATGAAGTACCCAGAATTTATTTTTATTGATGGGAAAGTGGATGAGTACGAATTTAAATTTGAGCGCTCTACCTACATTGACGATCAATTAATTTACGTCATACAATTCAATCAGCTTCCTGTTATTCGCGAGCCACTTTTTAAAGGAACGCTCTACATCAATGTAGAAAATAAAACCCTCAGTAGCGCTGTGTATGAATTAAACATCACGAACCGTGATATGGCGGCAAGGCTTTATGTACGGAAAAAACCGGCCAGAGTAGATGTTTGGCCTACAGAAGTTGCCTACCGTGTTGATTACCGCGAAAAGGATGGGAAATGGTATTACAGTTATAGTAATGTTTTGATGGAATTCAAAGTTGATTGGAAAGGAAGACTATTTAATTCTGTTTATAGCATGGCTGCTGAAATGGCTGTTACCGACTGGAAATCGAATCCTTCGGGAGATTTTCCAAAAAACAAAGAAAAAATTAAGCGGTCTATCATTCTAAGTGATGAAAACATAGGATTTACAGATCCTAATTTTTGGGGAGAATACAACATTATTGAACCCGAAAAATCCATCGAGACAGCAATTAAAAAGATTCAACGACAACTGAAGCGCGCCAATCGTTCTGGCGCAGCGGCACGATAAAAAAAGGCCCCCATTTTCTGGGGGCTTTTTTTATGCTTCATAGTTCAATATGGTTTTCCTTATGATGGCGATACATTCGTACAGCTGTTCTTCTGTCATCACCAAAGGAGGTGCAAACCGAATGATATTTCCATGGGTTGGCTTTGCTAAGAGTCCGTTTTCCTTTAAGGCTACACAAATGTTCCAAGCAGTGGAACTGTCTTCAGTATCGTTAATGACAATAGCATTTAAAAGACCTTTACCACGCACCAAACGTACTAAGGAGGTTTCTTGAATAAGTTTATTCATCTCCTCACGGAACAACTTTCCCAATCTGTCTGCATTCTCGGCAAGACGTTCTTCCTTAACCACTTCAAGGGCCGCTATGGCTACAGCGCAGGCCAAAGGGTTTCCTCCAAAAGTAGAGCCGTGATTACCAGGTCTAATCACATCCATAATTTCATTGTTGGCTAACACTGCAGACACCGGGAATACCCCTCCTGATATAGCTTTCCCTAAAATAAGAACATCCGGCTTTACATCTGGAGTACCCGAACAATTCTTATCTGCACAACTACAGTTGCCACAACTGGCTAACAAACGGCCCGTGCGCGCAATACCTGTTTGCACCTCGTCTGCAATAAACAGCACATTTCTAGCCTTGCAAAGATCATACGCCTCTTTAATATACTTCTCGTCTGGAACATAAACCCCAGCCTCCCCTTGAATAGGTTCCACCAAAAATGCAGCAACGTTCGCATCTTTTAAGGCCTCACTAAGTGCATTAATGTCGTTATAACGTATGGCAACCATTCCAGGAGTAAAAGGCCCAAAATTTTCAGTTGCAATAGGGTCATTGGATGCCGAAATAATAGAAATAGTACGGCCATGAAAGTTATTTTGGCAAACTACAATTTTCGCCTGATTCGCAGGAATACCCTTTTTTTCGTACCCCCATTTACGAGCTAATTTTAATGCGGTCTCTACCGCCTCAGCACCAGTATTCATAGGCAAAAGCTTGTCAAAACCGAAAAACTCAGTAGCGTACTTTTCATATTTGCCAAGCATATCGTTGTAAAAAGCTCGGGAGGTAAGGGTAAGGTTCTCTGCTTGCTCTTTAAGAGCATTAATAATTTTAGGGTGGCAATGCCCCTGATTAACCGCCGAATACGCAGATAAAAAATCGTAATACTTTTTGCCTTCTACATCCCAAACAAAAACCCCGTCTCCTTTACTTAAGACTACTGGAAGAGGATGATAATTTTGCGCACCATACTTGTTTTCTAAAGCAATGGCGTCTTGAGAAGTAAGTGTGTCTACTACTGCCATGATTAAAAATTTTTAAGAATAAAAAGTTCCGTTATTCCTTCTGCACCTTTATCCTTCTGACAAGCGTCAAAAATTCAGCGTAGGAGAGAAATCATCCCTGTAGTAGTCACAAAATTAAAAATTTTTTTAGAGGCGTACCAAATCTATTTGGCATCCTCCTTTTGGTGCGCCAATACCGATATTTGAAGTTCAATTCGCTTCAATTCGCGCAGAATATCATTTTTATCCATTTGCATCCACACATATAGCTTTAGCATGGCCATAAATATCATAGCAAGGAACCCAGCTCCGCTCCAGGTTATCATGGCTTCTGTTGTGGTTGCATCAAAAAATTGAATCACCGCGTAGACGAAAAAGACAAAAAATAAGAGATGCACCACATTCATTGTGATGGCTAGCCATCCCATTTTACCTTTATAAACATCGGTGATCTTTCCAAAAAGGTTCTTTTCTTCTAACTCTTCATAAAACTTTGCTTCCTCTGCGGAAAGTGTTTCTTTAATAAGTTCGTCTAATTGTTCTACTTCTTTTTTCATCATTTTGTTTTTTTAAGTTCTTCTTTAATTTTTTCTCTGGCTCTAAAAAGTCTTGTCTTTACAGTGCTTACCGTCGCTCCTGTAATTTTACTTATTTCCTTAAGGCTATATTCTTCTAAATAAAAAAGCTTTAACACCAAGCGCTGGTCTATGGGCAATTGATCCATGACCGCTTGAATTCGCCTTAGCTTTTTTGCTTTCCCTCCATCGTCACTTGTTGTAGTGTCTCTTTGCTCATAGGACCAATCATTAGCAAGCTTCCGTTGTTTTTGCTGCCTTTTAAGTCCATCAATTGCTTTTCTACTTGCAATGGTCATCACCCAGCTTCCAAACTGGTGATTGTCTCTAAGAAAATGCACTTTAGCCAAAACAATGCTCCAAGTCTCTTGGGTAATATCCTTGGCCCAAGCCCAATTTTTTACGTACCCATAGGCATGCACGCAAACTTTGTCATTCCAACGACGCACCAGTAAATCCATCGCCTTTTTGTTCCCTGTTTTAAAGGAAACTACCAATAGAGCATCTACTATTTTATCTGGTTTTGTCATCTATCTCAACACTAAGACATCATTTTAGGAAAAAGGTTCCCCATCCGGTTCCGATTCTTCTGAATTTACTCTACTTATTCCATTATTTTTGCAAAATGCGAAAAAAGCAACGGCCCTTATTTGAACGGTTATCTATTATTGATGCAGGAGCTAAAGGTAAATCTATTGCAAAAGCCCCGGATGGAAGGGTGATTTTTGTATCGAATGCAGTACCTGGTGATGTTGCAGATATACAAACGTATAAAAAGCGAAAAGCCTATTACGAAGGTGCTGCAACCAAGTTCCACAGCTATTCAGAAAAACGCGCTACTCCCGTCTGTGAACATTTTGGCACCTGTGGAGGCTGCAAATGGCAGCATATGGAGTATACCCACCAGCTTTACTACAAGGAACGCGAGGTAATCAATAATTTAAAGCGCATTGGAGGGCTAGAACTTCCCGAAGTTTCACCCATTTTAGGTTCTAAAAAGCACTACTTCTACAGAAATAAGATGGAATTCTCCTTTTCGAATGCACGATGGCTGTCTGAAGATGAAATAGCTTCTAACCAAGCTATTGAAAACCGAAATGCGTTGGGATTTCATATCCCGGGTATGTGGGATAAAATTTTAGATATCAAAAAATGTCATTTACAAGAAGCGCCTTCCAACGCCATACGGTTAGCTATTAAAGCCATTGCAGAAAAGCATAAAATGTCCTTTTTTAATCCAAAACAACAAGAAGGCTTGTTGCGTACCGTGATGATACGAACAACTTCTACCGGAGAACTAATGGTGGTGGTGCAATTTTTTGAAGATTTAGAGGAAAAACGCACGCTTTTGTTAAATGAATTAATGGAGCAGTTTCCTGAAATTACATCCTTGCAATATGTGGTAAACAGAAAGCAAAACGACACCATTTACGATCAAGAGGTAATTTGTTATAAAGGCCAAGACTATATTACGGAAACCATGGAAGGCTTGTATTTTAAAATTAATGCCAAATCCTTTTATCAAACAAATTCAGAACAGGCACAGGTCTTATATGAAGTAACCCGAGACTTTGCCAACTTAACTGGGAGTGAATTGGTCTACGATCTGTACACAGGCACTGGAACCATTGCGCAATTTGTGGCCAAAAAAGCTAAAAAAGTTATTGGGATTGAAGCGGTTCCAGAGGCGATTAAAGATGCAAAAGCCAACGCAGCACAAAACAAGATTGCTAATGCTCATTTTTTTGTGGGCGATATGAAAACGGTATTTGATGAAGCTTTTATAGCAACACATGGCACACCAGACGTGGTAATCACGGACCCTCCTAGGGATGGCATGCATAAAAAAGTTGTTGAACAATTGTTAAACATTGGTCCAGAAAAAATCGTTTATGTAAGTTGCAACAGCGCTACGCAAGCACGTGATTTGGCGTTAATGGCAACCAACTATAAGGTTGTTAAGGTTCAACCGGTAGACATGTTTCCGCAAACCCATCACGTAGAAAATGTAGTACTTTTACAAAAGCGATAAACGTATCCATGAAGCAATTGCTCCCCATCTTGCTGCTATTAGCAGTAATTATTCAGTTTTCTTCCTGTGAAAAAGATGATATCTGTGTTGAAGGGGATACCCCCTTATTGGTGATTGGATTTTACGATGTGACCGATACCACTTTCAAAAGTGTGCCTAGTCTTAGAATTAGGGCAATTGATAATGATCAAATTTTAAGTGATAATACCAGCTTTGGTTTTACAGATCGAAGCAACTCTCCCGATTCTATTACCATTCCATTACGAATTAACGCCGCAGACACCACCTTCGAATTTATCTCCGGTTCCGCCGATGAAGATGAAGTTGAAACAGGAACTATCGACACCTTAAGTTTTAACTATTTGGTACAAGAGGCCTTCGTTTCCAGAGCCTGTGGCTTTGTGGCGAATTTTACGGAGTTAGATACCACAAGACAAGTGTTTACTACGGATTGGATTAAGGGGATCATATTGGTAGAAAGTGCCGTTACAAATTCAAATGAAATACATGTACAGATTTTGCATTAGTCTTTTATTTGTGGGGATAACTTCCTTCACCTTTGCACAGAATTCAGCGCAAGAGAAGGATACAGTTTCAAGGAAATATGCCTACGGGTTGCGCGTTGGTGTAGACCTAAGTAGGCCCGTTTTTGCGTTTCTGCGCGATAATTATACCGGCTTGGAGCTTACAGGAGATTTTAGACTAACCGAACGCTGGTGGCTAGCCGCCGAGTTGGGCAACGAGGAACGTACCCAAGAAGAAAACTTGGAGCAGAATACCCTGTATACATATACTGCTTCTGGTAGCTATATAAAGCTTGGAGGAGATTATAATACCTACACCAACTGGTATGGCATGCGAAACCAAATTCATATCGGCGGGCGGTATGCGTTTAGCACGTTTAGCCAAACACTTGAAAATTTCCGTTTTTTTGATAGCAATCGGTTCTTTAGTCCGGACGAATTTGTGTTAGGGAGCAATGAATCTCAAGAATTTAGTAGTTTGAATGCCTCTTGGCTAGAATTTGTAATTGGTATGAAAGCAGAGGTCATTAAAAATATTTACGTAGGCATGAGTGCGCGTTTGGCACATCTTATTACAAACAAAGAAGCTGATAATTTTAATAATCTGTGGATTCCTGGGTTTAATAAAGTAACTGAAGACTCTAAATGGGGTGTTGGTTTTAATTATACCATCTCCTATTTTTTACCCTTGTACAAAAAAGTAAAAAAGAAAGATCCTGAAACGGCTCCAGTTCCAGAAAACTCCAATTAGTCAAGGAATTCTTGAATAGGTCCAATAACTACTGTTACCTATCTTTTCCCTTATAATACTTCTGTAGAACATAAAACGCCTTTTTATATTGGCCATCCTCAGAAATTAATCCCTTTCTATTCCATCCATCTTGAATTCTTGGCAACACTCTTCTTGGCGATTTAAAGTCTACTAAAATCCAAGGGGACATGCCTCGAATGTTTGGATTCTTCTCAAGCATTTTTAGCGTTTCTTCATACAGAAAAGCTTGATAATCTTCAGTCCAACGCTCGTTTTTATCTCCAAAAAATCCGCTCTTAGCGCCCGCTCCAAACTCCGAAACTATCACTGGTTTGTTTTGGGTTATTTCCCAAGAAATCTTAGAACATTTCTCTGGCAATCCATCATACCAGCCAATATATTGGTTAAAACTTAAAACATCTACAACACTTGCGAACGGATCATCTATTGTTCGAACAAATTCATTGCCCTCCAAACTAGATTGTTCTAAAGCAGCACTAATTAATCGCGTACCATCTATGGTTCTAGCATCTTGAGCCAAGGTACTTAAGAATCTAAGGCGTTGAGGACTATTGGGCGTTTCGTTGGCCATGGACCAGATTATAACAGATGCACGGTTTTTATCCCTATGAATCATTTCTTTCAATTGGCTTTGCGCATTGCCTAAAGTTTCCTCATTCTCCCAATCAATTGTCCAATACACTGGAATTTCCTCCCAGACTAAAATGCCCAAACTATCAGCCACTTGCACCATATGCTCGTTATGTGGATAATGAGCTAGGCGTACATAATTACAACCAAGTTCTTTAACCCATTTAAAAATTTGTAAGGCATCTTCTTTGGTATTGGCCCTGCCTCCAACATAGGGCTTCTCTTCATGAATGGAAATCCCTTTTAAAAAAAGAGGGCTTTTATTGAGCAGAATTTCTGTGCCTTTCGTTTCAATAGTTCTAAAACCTATTTGATCACTAATACTATCGCTTTCGCTTTTTAAATCTACTCGATAACGGTAGGGATCTGTAATATTCCAATTTCTAATCCTCGTTGCTTTGAATCTGGCGCTTATTTTTCCTGTAACATCCGCTTCTAAGATGGTATCTATTGATAATTCTGGAATTAATAAGTCCAACCTACCTTTTGATCTTTCATTCCCCACTAACGAAGCATTAAAAAGTATGGAATTCGCATTCTTAGTATCTAAACGAATAAAATAGTCTCCAATATAGGTATGTGGTACTTTTATCAATTTAACAGACCTGGTAATGCCGCCATAATTCCACCAATCGGTATTAAGTGTTGGCACCCCCTCTTTTCGTCTCTTATTGTCTACTTTAACAACGAGATCATTCGTGCCTTCTTTAATTAAATTGGTAACCTCGAAAGAGAAGGGTGTAAACCCGCCTAGGTGTAATCCTACTTTTATTCCATTTAAATAAACATCTGCCTGGTAATTAGAGGCACCAAAGTGCAAAAAGAATCGATCCGTTTTTTTGGATGCGTTATGATCATGTTCAAATGATTTCTTAAACCAAACGGTACCTTCATAATAGTAGAGTTCCTTTCTGTGAGAATTCCAATCCTGAGGGATTAGTATGCTATCAGAAAGATCAAAATTATACTCTATTAGCTCTTGCTTATTTTGAGGTTTATAATTTTTAAAATATGCATTATTGCTTGGCGTTTCTTGTGCCTCAAAAGGCTGGTATCTATAGTTATAAAAGCCGTTCTCATAGGGATCCACAATATACTTCCAATAGCCATCTAGTGCCACATATTCTCTATTGTACGAATGAACGAGCGTTTCTTTTTGGGCCCATAGTGGTGTTAAAATTGTGAATAGAAACCAACAGAAAAGTACCTTTTTACTTGTTTTCATATTCATTGTATTTGTGGTGTGGTTGATTCTTAAAAATACTCAATTAACGCCTGAACCCCGTTAAAAGAAATTATCAATGCAAAAAGCAGCGCAAAAAGTAATACCAGTTTTACCCAAAGACTTGTTTTATGAATTTTTTTAAAGCTTCTCCTTGAAATTAGAAGAAGGATCCCCAGTATAACTAGAGGCAATACAAAAACATTAAAAATCTGAGAAATGATTTGCATTTCTATGGGATTTGAACCAAATACCGGAACAATCAGCGCAAAAATGCATGCAAAAGCGGTAATACTCCTAAACTGTTTTGAATTAGTATCTAATTGGCCCGATTGGAAATCTGCTATTAAAATGGGTACAATTAGAAGTATGGGAAATATAGAAGATAATCCAGCGCTGAGCGTTCCAAAGAAAAATAATGTCAAGGCAAAACGTCCGGCAACGGGTTCTAAGGTATTGACCATGTCTAAGACCTTTGTAACTGGTTCATTTTTATAGAAAAGAGCACCAGTTGCTACTGCCATGATGGCCGCACTTATTAAAAAAACCAGAATTGCCGCAAGGATTGCATCATTCCTTTGTTGTTTTACATTATCTACTGTCCATCCCTTACCTGAAATAAATAGTGGTCTAGATAAAAAAGTCGCCGAGGCCATTGTGGTACCTACAAAAGCAGCAACTAGCATTTTTCCTCCCTTAACTTCTGGAATACTTGGCACGAGTCCTTGAAGTACGTCTTCGGGTAAGGGGTAAACTAAAAAAATTGAGAGGAGAAACGAGAGTCCCATAATAGATACGAATACGACCAAGATTTTCTCAAAAAAAGTGTACTTCCCAACCCATAACAAGAAGTAAAAAAGAATGGTAATTACCAAGGCTATGCCTATTACTAATGCATATTTATGGGAAGCTAAAGAAGGAAAATAAAGTAGAAGTAGTTCATAAATTAAGTTAGAAGAAATGCCCATGATACCCATTAACGAATTCCATTGACCTAATGCAATCCCAATTATAATTAGGATTGCCAGTACTTTACCCCATTTAAACTCTTTTTTAAACGCGTACAAAGCTGTTTGTCCCGTATACAAGGTGTAATTGCCAAAAACATAAATTAACACACCTGAAAAAATACAACTCAATAGTAGCACCCATAATAGTTGCATGCCATATGTGCTACCCGCTACGATCATGGAGGTAACACTACCGGTACCTATGGTATAACCAATTGCAAAAATCCCGGGTCCAAAGCCCAGAATTAATTGAAGAGCTCTCTTAAAAAAGGATTTTTTGGCTGGTGTTGGTGTATGCTGCACTTTATGCTTTTCGAACTTCTGCGATGGTTTGTAAAGCACTTTTTACTGCTTCTTCAAGCTTCTTAAAGTCTCGCTGCAATAAAATCTCTTTACTTATCAACTTAGAACCCATCCCAACACAAGTTACGCCTGCTTGAAACCAAGCTTTTAGATTTTCAGTATCCGTACTTACCCCTCCTGTGGGCATAATGCTTGTCCATGGTTGTGGGCCTTTAATAGCTTTTACAAATCCTGGCCCGTAGGTTGCGCCGGGAAAAAGTTTAATGAGCTCACAGCCCAATTCTTCTGCTTTGTTAATTTCTGCGAGTGAACCACACCCTGGCGACCATAATACTTTTCGCCGATTGCATACAAGTGCAATGTCTTCACGCAGCGAAGGGGTTACAATAAAATTAGCCCCCATTTGCATGTAGAGTGAAGCCGCCGCTGCATCTGTGATGGAACCAACGCCAAGGATCATTCCCGGCAGCTTTGCTTGGGCGTATTTTATAAGTTCAGAAAAAACCTCAAAAGCAAAATCTCCCCTGGCGGTGAATTCTAATAGTCGGGCTCCGCCGTCATAGCAAGCCTTTAATACTTGTTTACCTAATGCAACATCTGGATGATAAAACAAAGGAACCAAGCCTGTGGATTGCATGATAGCTGCTACTTCTAATCTAGAATACTGTGCCATATTAATTTATCTTGCTACTCTTCCTGAAGCGTCTCCGCTCATTAGTTTTTCTACCTCTGCAACGGTCACCAAATTAGCATCTCCTTTAATGGTATGTTTTAAGCATGAGGCTGCCACTGCAAAATTTAGCGCATTTTGATCGTCTTCTGGATATTTTAATAATCCATAGATTAAACCACCCATAAAACTATCTCCTCCTCCTACACGGTCTACAATATGGGTTATCTGATATTCTGGTGAGGCCAATAAGGATGTCCCATCGTATAAAACACCAGCCCAAGTATTGTGTGATGCGGATAGCGATCCACGTAAGGTAGTAATAACTTTTTTAGCCTTCGGAAAGCGCTCCATCATCTGTTTACAAACCGAAAGAAAAGCTTCTGCCTTCACATGTTCACCCTGCGTAGTAATATCTAATCCTTCTGGTTTAATACCAAAATGTTTTTCAGCATCTTCTTCATTTCCTAGGACAATATCACAATAGGAAGTAAGTTCGCTCATGATATCCTCTCGTTTTGCGGCATCGCAATAGGTCCATAATTTCGCTCTGTAATTAAGATCTGTAGAAATAGTAATGCCTCGCTCGCTAGCCGCCTTAACGGCTTCTAAACAAGCATCTGCCGCGCCTTGAGAAATGGCCGGAGTAATCCCTGTCCAATGAAACCATTCTACTTCCTTAAAAACAGCATCCCAATCTACCATACCTGCTTTAATCTCAGCCATAGCTGAATGTGCGCGATCATAGACCACCTTGCTACCGCGTGAAACAGCGCCAGTTTCCAAAAAGTAGATACCTAGACGTGTTCCGCCAAAAACAATTTTATCCGTTCCTACGCCTCGCTTGCGAAGTTCCATCAGGGCACATTGCCCTAGATCGTTTTCTGGGAGTCTAGTTACAAAATCTACCGGCACCCCGTAATTAGCGAGAGATACCGCAACATTTGATTCTCCTCCCCCATAGACCACATCAAAACTGGTTGCTTGTGAGAATCTCAAAAATCCTTGTGGTGCCAAACGGAGCATAATTTCCCCGAATGTGACTACTTTTTTCATGTTTTCTTTTGATTGATTATTTATGGTTAGCTAAACGCCAAACCACCGTTAATATCTATATTATTTCCAGTAATAAATGAAGCTTCTTCCGAGGCTAGATATGCTACTACATCTGCCACCTCTTCTGGGCTACCCTCCCTTTTTAAAGGTGTATTCGCTGCAACTTTTGTTCGTACTTCGTCTTTGGTAAAATCATCATGAAATTTTGTTCCAATAAGTCCTGGACATACCGCATTCACACGAATACCTTTAGGCCCTAATTCCTTAGCCATGGCTCTTGTAAAAGTGGTAACTGCCCCTTTTGAAGAACTGTAAAGTGCAGAACCGCCCCCGCCTCCATCTCTTGCGGCTTGGGAGGACAAATTTATGATTGAACCACCATCCTTCATGAGAGGTACAAAAGTTTTAGACATAAATACTGTAGATTTAAAATTAACGCCCATCACTAAATCAAAGAATTCTTCGTCAAACTCCTGAAGCGTCTTGCGAGCAAATAATCCCCCAGCATTGTTTACCAAGATATCAATTTTATCACCGAAATTTTTTAGTACCTCTTCCTTTAGAAATTCAATTTGTTCTAAACTTGAAACATCGGCTTTAATTGCCACTGCAGTTCCACCAGATTTGGTGATGGCCGAAACCGTTTCATTCGCCCCTGCAGCAGAATTAAAGTAGTTGACTACAACCTTTGCTCCTTCACTTGCCAATCTAATGGCGATGGCCCTTCCTATATCTCTAGAACCGCCTGTAACTACTGCAACTTTTCCCTGTAATTTAGACATCTTTAGAACACTTTAAATTCCTAATCCTTGACCTCCCCCTACTTGTATAGTTTCTGCGGTCATAAAGGCTGCATCGTCACTTATTAAAAATGAAATCACCGCCGCTACATCTTCTGGTTGCCCAAGTCTTCCCAATAAAATATTGTTTTTCCAAGACTGAAATACTTCTGGTTTCGTCGCTTTAATTTGCGCATGAAAAGGAGTATCAATAGTTCCTGGTGACACGGCATTCACACGTATTCCGTACTCTGCTAAATCTTTTGCTAACGCTCTAGTTATAGCATGAACCGCAGCTTTTGATGTTCCATAAATCCCAGCACCGGGCCCACCAGCGTTCCAACCGGCAATAGAGGTGTAATTAATAATCGATGGATTTTCTGCTTGTTTTAAAAATGGAATGGCCGCTCGGGAACAAAAAAATGTAGAATCCAGATTTAACGCCATTACTTTGCGATAAAACTCAGTAGTCATTTCCTCAAATCTGGAGCGACCTCCTAGTCCACCCGCATTATTGATTAGTGCATCTATTTTTCCATATTTTTTTCCAATAGCAGCAATATTAGAATTTACTTTTTCTTCATCTGTGACATCAAAACCGTAATATTCTGCTGTGACATTTAACTCATTTAATTCTTTTACCCTTTCTGCTCCAACCTCATCTTCAATTCCATTTAAAATTACGGTATAACCTTCTGTACCTAGTCTTTTTGCCACTTCAAAACCAATACCTCCGGTTGCACCAGTTATCACAACTACTTTATCTTTTAAATTGCTCATTTAAATATCTTTTATTTAACTAATTCGTTCATTTAATGGGGCTATTTTTGGACATAATATCCAAATACTAGCCATGGTTATTATTGCTAAGGCAGCACCAATTATAAAAGCGGGAGTATAATTTCCTCCCGAGGTAAGCCAAGGAACCAGCGCAGTTAAACCAAAAGCACCTAACTTCGCTGCCATTCCGGCGAAACCTGCCAAAGTACCAACAGATTTACCTCCTAAAAAATCACTAGGCAGTGTTTGTACATTACCAATTGCTACTTGGAATCCGAAAAGGATAACAGCCATTAATGCGACTGCTGTCTCGGGGCCGCCAGGATTGGACATTGCAAGTAACGCGGGTAACATTATAAAACACCCTAGACTTATTACTGTTTTTCGTGTTTTATTAACTGTCCAACCAGCTTTTATTCTATTTTGGGCCATGAGGCCACCAAACCAAGCTCCAATCATGGCCCCTACGTAAGGAACCCAGGCGTAAAATCCAATAGCTTTTACGTCCATGCCATACACTTCATTCAGGTAGATGGGAATCCAAAAAATAAATAACCACCAAATAGGATCTATAGCCGCGGATGCTATAATCACTCCCCAGCTTTCTTTATGAGTAAGCATTTGAGAGGTTGAAGGATTGTATCCGTCATCCCTGGTGCCGTCTTGGTCCAAATCTTGATTTTGCTGCCCAGACAAAATATAGGCTCGTTCTTCTTCTTTTATCCAAGGGTGTTTTGAAGGCGGAGACTTCACTAGAATCCACCATGGAATTAACCAGATCAATCCTATAAGACCCACCAAAATAAAAATGTAATGCCAACTAAAATATACAGATAGTAGTCCTATTGTAGGGAAAGCTACGATGCCTCCAATAGCCGCCCCGGAATTAAAAATTCCCTGTGCTAAGGCCCTCTCCTTTGTAGGAAACCACTCTGCATTTCCCTTGGCTGCGCCAGGCCAATTACCTGCCTCTGCCACACCTAAGATTGATCTAAAAATTGATAGACTTACTACTCCTTTTGCCACAGCATGTAAAGCAGTTGCTATAGACCAAAATCCAATGGACAAAGCAAAGCCTAATCGCGTCCCGACTTTATCAAATATTTTTCCAAATATGGCTTGTCCGAAAGCATAAGAAAAGATAAAGAATGTGGAGATCAACGCATAGATACTTTTACGTTCATCTGCTGTTTTATCGGGGTATAGCTCTGCGGCCATGTCTGGCCATAACACTGGAAGTGCTTGCCTATCAATGTAATTAATCACGGTTGCAAGTGCAATTAATGTGATAACCCACCAACGTAGTCCTTTAATTTTCATATCACGTGCTTTACAAAGAAATTATTGCTCGCTCTCTTATTTATGATCGCCATCACCATCGGTTTTACATACCCCTTAGCAACAAGGAATATCATAGCTACTGAGCGCCTTCTTAATTAAAGGTGAAATCATTTACCTCGTTCTATTTCCCTCCTGTATTCTACTTAATATTTTACAATATAGAAGCGTGCAATTCTATATTGTAATTTTTGATCTAGGTGTTATAACAGTATTGGTATAAAACCTTAAAATGCGTTTTCATTTTTTCTTTTGCTCTCTTAGGATCCTGATCCTTAATAGCGTCAAATATGTCCTGATGTTCTTGAATTCCTTGCATTGATAAATTGGAATCGCAAACATGATATTTCTCAAAATTTGTGATTATCTCCGGCGTAATAATTAGCATAAATGTATTCATAGTGCTATTCTTACTTGCCTTCGCAATCGCCAAATGAAAAAGTAGATCCTCTTCTACTGCTTCCTGACCATTCAACACTTTTGTTTTGTAGGCCAATAAGGCAGATTCTAACTTTTCAAGATCCTCTTCGGTTCTTCTTAAAGAAGCCAATCGAACCGTTTTTAGCTCCAACAGAATCCGAGTTTCTACAAGACATTTAAAAGAAGGGTCTTCCAGTCTTAAAATATCATCTAACATACCACTCATGGCAACTCTACCGATGTTGGCAATGAATGTCCCGCTCTGAGGTCTAGACTTTAAAATACCAAAAAACTCAAGCTTTTGAATTGCTTCCCGAATATTACTTCTACTTACTTCAAAACGTTCCGAAAGCATTCTTTCCGAAGGCAATTTATCTCCCGGTTCAAGATTCTTATATTCTATATAATCTCTTAACTTGGATATAATTCCTTGTTGAACTGAACTGTTTTCGTTTTTGGTTAAAATTTCTACTTTCATAACTAGACGACCAGATTGGTTAACCAGATTGGTCTGTTAAATTTATAAAAAATTCTAAGCTTTTCCAGAGCAAACTTGATTTTTTTGAGTTAAAAAAAGACTATTGCTGAAAACCCAGCAATAGCCCCTAACTTAACTAAACTAACTCAAATTAATTACTGTTACTATCATGTGGTTTCATCTCTTTTCTTGCTATTAGTAACCAGGGTTTTGAGTAATAACCCCATCCGTTGCAAGAATTTCAGAGATTGGGATCGGGAAAACAAAATAATTAGCATCTATCGTTACGCCAATTTCTGCTTCCGCTGTACCTGTTCTTACCAAATCAAACCAACGTTGCCCTTCAAAAGCAAGTTCTAATCTTCTTTCATCTTGAATTGCCGCTCTCACCTCTACTAAAGAAGTTGCAGTTGAGTTTGGTAAACCTGCTCTTGTGCGTATTTTATTCAATTCAATCAATGCCGCACTGGTATTTCCATTCTCATTTAAAGCCTCTGCATAAAGTAGTATGGCATCTGCCAAGCGCATTTCGATCCAATCTAAATCTTCACCTCCAGTTTGTGGATATTTTGGTGAAGCCATTAATGCTTCATCTATGGTCACAACTCTTCTTAAATCTGTGCTGCCAACAGCCTCGCTAGCATCAAATGCTGCTATAAGATCTGGATCTAAAGGCATTAATGATTTAGTGTCTAAACCTCCGTACCATGAGAAAAACTCAGAAAATCCATATTCATCAACAATAGAACTAGACACTTGGGTAGCAAAGATGATTTCAGAGTTTAAGTCAGTAGTAAAAATATCCGCAAAATTTCCTTGTAGTGAAACCCCAGCTCCTGCAGCTCCATTTACCACAGAGGCTAACAAAGACTCCGCACTACTGAAATTTCCTCTATGAATGTAGACTTTGCCTAACAATGCCTGTGCAGCTAATTGTGAAGCTCTCCCGCTTGAAATATTACTATTGTCAAGACCTGAGATAGCATCTTGAAAATCTGGAATAATAATATTCTCGTAAATAGAAGAAACAGGCTGTCTTTCAAATATTGACAAATCTGTAGTACTAGGATTGGCTACCAGGTTCACTGGTACATCACCAAAAACTGAGACTAACTTAAAATAGGATAAGGCTCTTAAGAATTTTGCCTCTGCAATATCCGAAGCATCCGTTGAATTCTCAATTACATTATTTGCACTAAGAATGGATTTGTATAAGGCTGTATAAAAGGGACCAAAGAATTGATCTTCCATAACAGTCAAATCTGGACCATATCTGTCGAATTCTGGAAATGGCTCTTCATCCATTAAGGCATTATCTGCTCTAAAATCGCCCATGACAGCCATAGGTGTAACGGATCCTAATTGGTAAAAGTAGGCTGCGTTTACAACACCACTAAAATCATCTAAAGAATCTGAACTTGCGATGTTTGGTGGCACTTGGTCCAAATCATTGTCACACGCCATGATTAATAACATTGACATCGCTAATATGATATGTAGCTTTTTCATTTTTTCTTTTTTAAAAGTTAACATTTAAACCAAGTGTAAAACTTCTTACAATGGGACTAGCACCCACTTGAACCCCATAGGTTGTTGGGCCTAAATAGCCACCATTTGTGATTTCAACACCCTCAGGATTAAAGGAAGTATAATTATCTCCCCAGAGATACAATAAGTTGGTCGCTGCTGCATAAACTCTTACTGAGTTCAACCCAATTTTATTGATCACATCTTGGTCAATGGTATACCCAATAGTTAAATTACGAAGTGCCAAATAAGATGCATCTTGGATTTGTGCATCTAATTGATTTCTGGACTGGGTGTAGAAAAGACCTGTAGCATCTTCAATACCGTCATCATCTGCATCAAAACTATCTCTTAAACGGCCTCCAAATTCTGATTGCCAGTAAATAGGATCAATGTTAAATACATCTCCACCTTGTGCACCTTGAAATTGAAAAGACAAATCAAAATTCTTGTAATTCATGGTACTATTAAATCCATAGTAGAAATCTGGAGTGTTTTGTCCAATTTTAACTAGATCTCCTCCCTCTTCAACGGTTCTAGTTCTATCAATTACGCCATCCCCATTTTGGTCTACTACATAATATTCTGAACTATTAATGCCAACCGCTCTTGTTGGATCTTCAATATGTACATCAGCCACTCTTCCTGTAGTCTCTAAGCCCCACATTTCTCCAATTTCGCCTCCAACATAATTTCTAAAAACGGGACCACGTCCACTCTGTCCATAGATAACATCTGGTAAGGCGTCTACATCTCTTAAATCGGTAATCTCTGTTTGAACAGTTGAAATGTTAGCACCGAAGTTCCAAGTGAAGTTTTCGTTATTCGCCACGATGGCAGATAATTCCATTTCAAAACCAGAACTTCTAACGTCCCCTGCATTTAGCCTAATAGAGGTAGTACCTAAAACTTCTGATACGCTTTGATTGATTAATATGTCCTCAATATCTGAAGTATAGTAATCTGCACTAATTCTTATTCTGTTCTTAAATAATCCAAGATCTACCCCGTAATTGGTTTCCGTGTTGGTTTGCCAGGTTAAATCTGGATTTGCTACATCTGATGGGATTAAGAATCCTGTACCAAAAATCGTGGCTTGTGGATTTAATAAACTCAGTGAATTGTAAGCTCCTAAATCGGAGGTAGTTCCTAAAGAACCTGTACTAAATCTAGGCTTTAAAAGGCTTACGATATCTGACTTATAAAACGCTTCGTTGTGAATATTCCATCCAACAGAAAATGCTGGGAAGGTGGCGTATTTATTATTTGCACCAAATCTAGAATCACCATCTCTTCTAATTGAAGCAGACAACAAATAGCGATCATCAAAGGCATAATTTATTCTACCAAAAACACTGCGTCTAGAAATTGTCTCATCTCTTTCTGTAACCGTAATATCTGCAGGCGCTAGCAAATTATAATTTATAATATCGCTAAAAGGCACATTCGTTCCGTCTTGCCTTGTACCGGTAATGTAAAAGTTTTGAAACTCAAGACCCGCAACAGCAGAAATTTCATGCTTACCAATGGTCTTTGCATAATTTAAGGTAGTCTCACTTAAAATAGAGGTTCTCCTTATTTTTTGTCTATCTAAAAATGTTTGTGTACCACGTGCTCGGGAATCAAATTCTAATCCTCTGTAAGCATAGTCCTCAGTATCTCTATAATCTGCTCCTAAAACAGTTTTAATGTTTAAACCATCTAGAATATTGAATTGAAAATAAGACGATAGGTTAGCGAAGTATGTTTTTTGCCAAGCATCGGTGTTGTCTAGCTTGGTTGCTGGACCAGCATCTCCTGACCCACCAATTCCATTACCACTTCTACCATAGTGCCAATCTTGCGCTGTATCACCTGGTTCTAAAGTGTAGATACTGTTATTCCAAGGTGCATCTCCACCTCTAAACCCAGAATCGAAAGAAGCCAAACCAAGAGCTTGTGCTTGCTGATCTAACTGCTGCACAAAAGCAATGGATTCTTCCGTGTGATAAATT
The DNA here is from genome assembly GCA_964601965.1 of uncultured Croceivirga sp. Lineage (GTDB taxonomy): Bacteria > Bacteroidota > Bacteroidia > Flavobacteriales > Flavobacteriaceae > Croceivirga. The sequence continues at coordinate 9,617 of CAZRPJ010000034.1, read as the reverse complement.
GGGTGAATACTGTAAGCTCGTAAAAGATCTCGCATGTCATGCCCCACAATGTCTCTTTTGGAAGCAAATCCATTAAAACTTAAACCAGTCCTGAATTTATCGCCCAGTTTAGTATCAATATTCAAACGAGCGTTCACCCTTTCAAATCCCTGGGTGATTGCAATACCTTCGGTATTTTGGTAGCCTACTGAAGCGAAATAATTAGAATTTTCTGAACCACCGCTCATACTGAAGTTATGGTTCATTGTATAACCATTTCTAAACAACCAGTCCTCCACAGCAACCACATCTGGAGAATTTCTGTAGGCGTTAATTTTATAATCCACGAAAGCGGGATCTAATTCTGAAACATCGAATCTTCCACTAGCGATTCCGTCTTCCAAAATATCTGCCCATTCCCCTGAAGTTTTTAGCATTTCATTGTCTCTTAAATACCTACTAGAAGTACTTAAAAACGTATCATAAGAAAAACTTGGAGCCCCTGTTCGTCCTTTTTTGGTGGTTACCAAGATAACCCCGTTAGCACCTCGAGACCCATAGATTGCAGCAGATGCGGCATCTTTAAGAACTTCTAAGCTTTGAATGTCATTTGGGTTTACAGTGGCCAAACTACCAGATATTGGGTAGCCATCTACAACAATTAAAGGGCTTGCATCCCCATTAATAGACGAAGCTGCCCTGATCTGTATCTTAGGATCGGCACCAGGAGCTCCATCTTGTTGCTGGATTAATACCCCTGATAATTTACCCCCTAAGGCATCATCTACCCTGTTGGCCTGGATGGCAGCAATTTCGCCACCTCCAACTTTGGCAACAGCACCTGTTAAAGACGATTTTTTTCTTGTTCCATAACCAATGACAACTACTTCATCTAATAATGAGGTGTCTTCTTGCAGAACAATTGTTAAGTTCTGTTGATTGGTAATTTCAACCGTCTGAGGGGCATACCCTATGTAAGAAAACCGAAGCGATTCTCCTGCGGAAACATCAATACTGAAGTTTCCATCAAAATCTGTTTGAACACCACGGGTGGTATTCACTACAACAACGTTGGCCCCAGGTATGGGAACGTTGTTCTGATCTGTCACCGTTCCTGTAACGGTAGTCTGTGCAAAAAGCTGAATATTGATAAACAATAATCCAACTAAAAAAAGTTTAGTTTTTAAGCTCATTTGTTAAATAGTTAATTTAAATGTTGAGTGCGATCTAATCCTTTGTAGGACATTAGAATCCTGACAAATTCAACAAACAGCTACAATACAATCTGGAAGATTTTGTTTATTTTTGAGTTCTTCAAATTTGCATTTTTAATGCATGTTTGCTGAATTTTACTTCCCTCCGAAAGAAGTAATTTGTAAAAAGGATAGGCGTGCACCTATCCTTTTTTATTTTTTAAAGTGCTCTTTTCATGCGTGTTACTTGTATTTATCGGTTTGATTAACCAAATTGGTTAACCAATTTGGTTTACCAAATATATGTTATACAAACCTTAAAAAAAAATGAATTTGGCATTTAAATGTTAAAATTTTAGCGATTTGGCCAATTTACAGCCCTTAATTTCTTTGAATTGAAATTTCGATCTGCCAATATTTAAGATTTCATAAAATCCTCACGGATTGGACTAAACACATCTATTAAAACACCGGCTTCTGTGCAAACGGCTCCATGCATTGCATGTGGTGGAATGTAAAACGAGTCTCCTCCCTTAAGGGTCTGAGTCTTTCCATCAATTGTGACATCGAATGAACCACTTTCTACATAGGTCACCTGAGAGTGATAGTGTTCGTGCATTTGGCCTATGGCTCCTATCTCGAAGTGTACTTTAACGAGCATAATTTTATCATCGTAGCCCATAATTTTACGCTTCAATCCTTCACCAACTGTTTCCCATTCTAGTTGATCCCCCTTGATAAATTCTTTACTTGCTCCAAAAGTTTCCATATTCTTAATACTGTTTCAGTTAAAGTTGTTTTTAATTGTTACGTTTTATTCTGGGGGTGTTCCCGGCCCAACAGTTGCCTCTCTAAACCATACTTCGGCATAACAACCGTTTGCATATTGTTTCTGGATGTCTCCTCCAAATGTTTCCGCTCCAGCACACCAAACTTTATTTGTTTCTGGACTTTTCCCATTCGTCTGATTATAGGCCCCTTGCTTAAAATACCCTAATTCTCCGCTATACGCCGAAGGTCGCTCCGTACCGTCCTGACCAATTGACACAAACAATTTCTGTACTTGCTCTGGAATGGATGCTTTAGTCGTGTATTCTGATTCTAGCAGATTCTTTTTAAAAGTCTTTGTTTCATGTCCCGGACTTTTAAAGGTTAAATACATGATTCCTTCGTACACATTTACTTCATAGCTAAATTCTTCTCCCAAAGCAATGCCATCTACTGGTTCTTCAGGAAAATCGTTGATAGCTTGTCCTATATAAGACATATCATAACCCCAAACCGCCGTAGAAAAATCCCATCTTCCAGAATTATCCGCTCCAGCTGTGTTTATTTCATAGTTCCAGAAAACAGCCCCTTTTTCATGACCTGGAAATTTTTTATAAAAAATCTTTAATGGCTCATTTTCATGTCCTTCCCCACTGTGTATTTGTCCCACCACAACTGAATAAGAAGCCGCTACTCTTGGATCACCAGATGTTGAAACCTGCATTACTTTACAAGTACCAGTAAGCTTTCCGCCCTCTTCAGGAATCCATTCTCTTTTTTCATGCAATTCTGTTCTGGTATTACTAGAATTAGGGGAAGTAACACCAGAATTCGGTGTCTTATAAACCACCCAACGTCTTGTGCCATCAATAACTGTGTAAAAGAAATCTTTGTCTTCAAATTGTGTAAGATCTTCTTCTCTTACTCCGTTGCCTAAAAGAATTTTAAACTTATCCATAAAAGGAATCACCTCATGCGGATAGACGGTTTTCTCGCTTAAACCGTCGTTGGCTTCAAAATAACCTGCATTAGAAACTGACTCCTCACTAATTTCAATAGTGGCTTCTTTAAACCATACCTCGGCGAAATTTCCATCGGCATATTGTTTCTCCAAATCGCCATTATGAGTTTCTGCTCCAGAACACCACACCCTATTTACCTTAGGGTCTTTACCGTTGGTTTGATTGTAGCAACCCAGTTTAAAAAACAACCCTTCCCCCTCATAAGCAGTAGCTCTTTCTAGTCCATCTTGACCAATAGGGCTAAACAATTCTTTTGTCTGGTCTGGAATGGATGTACGCTCCGTGTACTCTGACTTTATTAAATCTTTGGTGAATGTTTTGGTTTCATGCCCTTCACTTGAAAAAGTTAAATACATGATGCCATCTTTGATTTTTATATCGTAACTAAATTCTTCATTTAGAGCAATCCCTTCCTCAGGTTCAATGGGATATTCGTTTTCAGCGGTTCCAACAACTGAAAAATCATACCCCCAGACTGGATAGGAATAGTCCCATCTTTTGGAATTATCTGCTCCCTCAGTATTTATCTCGTAGTTCCAAAAAACGGAACCCTTAGTATGCCCAGGAAACTTTTTGTAAAATATTTTAAGTGGTTCATTCTCGTGTCCGTCTGCACTGTGTATTTGTCCTACCACCACAGAAAATGAAGCGGCTACTCGCGCATCACCAGTTACAGCAACATTACTAACTTTTAAAGTGGCGTTTAAAGAAGCTTCGGTCATAGGCGACCATTTTTTTAGCTGGGCTAACTCCGTTCTTGTATTATTAGAAGTTCCATGTGTATTACCAGCATTGGGGCTTTTAAAAACAACCCATTGCTCCTCACCTTCTTTCTTGGGAAAGAAATAGTCTTTATCTTCAAAGTCAGTCGCTACCCCAACATTAGTGCCATTACCAAGAATAAGATTCCAATGTTGAAAGAATGGAATCACATCATTCGCTGTGAGCGTTACGTTAGATTCAGACTGATTTTTGCACCCTAAAAAAAGAATACTACTAAGGGAAATGACAAAGAGAATTAAGCGCTGCATATAAATTGGTTTACCAAATTGGTTAACCAAATATATGTATATTTGAAGAGTTTGCAAAAAATTAACATCTAATTCCTAATTACATAAAATTTAAAGGGAATAATTATGAAGGAAGAAAACCATCTAAAACAGCGATTAAAAAAGGTCAGCACTGCAACTATAGCCACTGCTCTTTTTAAAAGAGGATTAAAAAACCAATTTATTCAAGGAGTATTCCCTTTAAGAACTGTGGAAGACAATATGGTTGGAAGGGCATACACCTTGCGTTATATCCCAGCGAGAGAAGATCTCAATACTATTGATGTTTTTAAAAATCCCAAACATTTACAAAGAATAGCGGTGGAAGAATGCCCTGAAGGCTATGTCCTGGTAATTGACAGCAGAAAAGATGCTCGTGCAGCCTCTGCAGGTTCAATTTTGGCTACTCGATTAATGAAACGTGGTGTGGCTGGGATAGTGACTGATGGTGGATTCCGTGATATGTTAGAAATTGCCAAACTTTCGCTACCTGCGTTTCATAAACAACCCAGCGCACCGACCAATCTTACCTTACACCAGGCCATCGCAGTAAATGAACCCATAGGTTGCGGAGATGTTGCAGTTTTTCCCGGTGATTACATTGTAGGTGACAATGATGGAGTTATTGTGATTCCTTTTTACATAACAGAAGAAATAATACTGGAATGTGAAGCCATGGAACAGTACGAAGCGTTTGTGGTACAACAAGTGCAAAAAGGAGCATCTATTATTGGTTTATATCCATTAACCAAACCTGAAATGGCTGAAAAATACGAGCACTATAAGAGTCAATCAAGTCCAAATTCTTTGAAATAGTTCATAAAACTTGGTTCCTATTAAGTCCAAATTTTTGTTAGGAAAGCTCTAAATCTGAGCGACTGTAGCGAATAAAGCCGTTTTCCATGGGTAGCTTTTTACGTAGCTCCCAGTAATACTTTACATCTTCCAAACTCAACCCTGGGTTATCTTCTAAAAAATCACGAATGTATTGAGCATACATGTTGTTATCCGCAATGATACGCTTAAATGAAGGATCTTTTTTACGATCTTCTAAGGCCTTCCATGTAACTACAGCATCACCAAGGGTTGAACCCACGTTCCCTTTTACCCAATCCATAAAATCTGAATGACATTTAAATTTTGGTCCTATTTGTTCTTTCATAAAAGACCTAAAATTAGGCCCAAAGGATACCGAATCTGTGATTTTAGTTTCTAAGGTCAAGGTGGCTTTGGCCCAATTAAATTTTGAGACTCCTTTTGCACTTTTCAAAGGCTCAATGGTATCCATTCCCTGATCTAAAGAGTGCATGATGCGATCCCGCAAATCGAATTTCCGTCCTTGAGTTGGTAATCCCAATTGCTTACAAATGGCAAGCATTTCGTCCTTAGACCAATACCAAGTATTAAATTCTTTTCCGCTGGCTATTTCTTCAAATTTAGGCCGCATATTCAGTATATAAAATGCTTTTTAAGTCAGCTGAAGATAGCTGAAAAATGATAAAAACTTTCATGATTTGGTCCTTTAAAGCCAACCCTTTGCCTTTTTTACATCTATGGTATAAATCTTAATAAATACCATGCGCTATTTACACCTAATTACCTTTGTATTTCTCCTTACGTGCACGTCAAGCCTCGCACAATCAACAGAACAATTCTTAAAAGTAAGTCGACCTGAAAGTAACCAAGAGGTGCTGATCAAAGAACAAAAAAGAGTTAAACTCAAGACCAGTGATGGCCGGAACCTGAAGGGGCGCTTACAAATAGTAGATTCTAACACCATCGCGGTAGAGGGTATTGAGATTGCCTTAGAAGACATTATGGAAATAAAGCGAAATCCTTTGCTGGTCTCTATTTTTACTAGTGGGGCCCTCATTTATGTGGGTGCTGCTGTTTTTGGTATTGGTATTTTAATCGCCGCTTTCGGGCAGCCCGCCGGTGCATTGCTCACAATTCCGGCAGCAGGAATGGTGTATCTAGGAATTAAATCGCCCAGCCTTAGTAGAAATATGCAAACCGCCAAAGCATGGCAGTTAGAAATCATCACAAAGACCACGCGATAACCAACTTTAAATAGGAAGTTTTTTCGATTTCTGGCTCCCGTTAAAGGAACCTAATTATTGAGTATCTTCATTAGCAAATTGTTACTTATGAAGGCTACCCTAGTTTCTTTATTTTTTACATCCGGATTCTTGTTGATTCTTTTCCTTCATGCAGGAGATTTAAATTCCAATCCTTCTTCCAAGGCAGCGAATCATCCGAGTGCCTCCTATAAAATGGTTTGGGCAGATGAATTTGATGGACAAGGAGCTTTGGATGCCAGTAAATGGTTTCAACAAACACAACTTCCCCCAGGTGGCAGCTGGTGGGGTGGCTTATTGCAACATTATACCAACCAGGAAGCGAACGCCTACCAAAAAGACGGACACCTACATCTAGTGGCAAAAAAAGAAGCTTACGAGGATCAAGGCATTCTAAAACAATATACCTCCGCACGTTTAAACTCCAAATTTGCATTTACTTATGGCAAAGTAGCAGTACGGGCAAAAATGCCTGCTGGGAAAGGTACTTGGCCTGCCATTTGGATGCTAAACACTAATATTGATGAAGACGGCGCTTATTGGGATAATGAAGGCTATGGCACTGTAAAATGGCCTAACTGCGGCGAGATTGATATAATGGAGCATTGGGGGAAAAACCAAGATCATGTTTCTAGCGCGCTGCATAACGGAGCAGACTATGGCGGTGGGGTCAAAAATACTGCTGGACAAAAAGTAGCGGGTGTCTCGGAAGATTTTCATGTGTACGAGCTAGAATGGACTCCAGAATGGATGCGTTTTAGTGTAGACGGGAAAGAACACTACCGGTATGAACCCACCATTAAAAACCAAGATACCTGGCCTTATGATGCTAACTATTACTTAATCCTAAACATTGCATTGGAACCAGACCTAGATCCCAACTTTATAGAAAGTGCTATGCTAGTAGATTATATCCGAGTATATCAGAAGCAGTGACACATCATTTAAAATTCATCATTATGTTAAAAACGAACTACATCCAAACCCGATTTTTAATTGTTGCCCTGAGTTTACTAACAACTGTGCTCTGGGCGCAAAAAGAAAACAGCAATCAAGCACTTCAACAAGAAATTTTGAATCACGGCCTTATGATTCGCGAAGCTTTTAAAGAGGGAGACATTGCCAAGATTGCGTCTTTGCATCACCCAGATGTAAATAAGGCGTTGGGCTATAATGATCTTAAGAAAGGGAGAGAAGAAGTTTTACAAGGTATTGAAACCACCTTACAGCTGTATTCCTTAGAATTTATAGAAAACACCATTGAAAACATATTAGTGCGCGATGCTATTGCCATTGAACAAACCAGATTTGCCATAAAAGGCACCCCAAAAGAAGAAGGAGAACCTTTTTTATTTCGGGGTAGAACCATGGTGACCTACATGCGCTACGACCAAAGCCCTTCTGGTTGGGCCACCATTCGTGAAATCATTCAACCTTTTAACGACTAACCTAGCATCTACTAGGCGCACTCAAAAAGCCTTTTACAACATATTCTTATGATTGAAGAATTATTCAATTTTCCCCAGTTTCAAAATATTCCTAGACCTCAATTAGAGTGGTTACAACAAAACCTGAGAATAGAAGAAATTCCTGAAGGTGGTTATCTTTTTGAAAAAGGAGGTGCCATCGATCATCTCCTATTGGTTTTCGAAGGCGATTTTGAATTATACTTTCAGCAAGACAATAACCGCAAGGCTTTTGGGCGCATAGGTAAGTACAGTATTTCTGGTTTGCTCCCTTACTCCAGAGCTAAAAATGCGGGAGGCTTCGCCATTGCCACTTCGAAGGGCATTGTGGGTAAACTTCCTCGTGAGAAATTGATGGAGCTCATACGGCAGTTTTATGAATTAACGGAGGTTCTGGTTCATGAAATGAACAATCGTATTAGGAACATTACCCAGGTAGAAGTGCAAAATGAAAAGCTCATTGCCCTTGGTAAACTATCTGCTGGATTAGCCCATGAACTGAACAATCCAGCTTCTGCCATGGTACGCAGTGCATCCCTGCTACAGCAACATCTACAAGGATTACCCGAAGACTTTAAAAAGGTTATTAAGATTCGTGCCGATGATGCGGCGATTGATGCCATAAATTCTTTTATGTATAAAAAATTGGCAGAAAAACCCTCGGAGCTTTCCATGTTGGAGAAAAATGATTTGGAAGACGATTTGTACGATTGGTTTTCTGATTGTAGCCTTACAGACAAGTTCGATCTCGTTCCGCTCCTTGTAGAATATCAGTTTAATACAGACGATCTATTATATGTGAAATCGCTGCTACGCGATGAAGATTTTAATCCTGTTTTAAAATGGATCGTTCAAAACATGACCACCCATAAAACGGTAACGGATATTAAAGAAGCCTCCTCTAGAATTGAGAAATTGGTTACTTCTGTCAAGACCTATTCGTACATGGACCAAAGTCTGGATTTTCAGATGTTAGACCTTCATACCGGTATTGAAAGCACCCTCACTGTTTTGGATCACAAACTCTCTAAAAAAGGACATAAGGTCACCAAAGAATTTGATGCGGCACTACCAAAAATTTATGGCTTGCCTGGAGAATTAAATCAAGTATGGACCAATCTTATAGATAATGCCATTGATGCCCTACCAGAAAAAGAGGGGCATTTGCAAATACGTACCAAAACGGCGGGTAATTTTGTTTACGTGTACGTGCAAGACAATGGTCATGGTATTTCTGAAGAGCACTTAAATAGAATATTTGAACCCTTTTTCACCACCAAAGGGATTGGAAAGGGCACGGGTCTAGGCCTTGATGTAGCAATGAAAATTATCAAGCAACATAATGGACAATTAAAAGCTACCTCCAAACCGGGAGAGACCATCTTTGAGGTTTGCCTTCCAAAAAATCATAAACAAGAAGCGAAATAATTGTGAAAAAACCAATCATCATAGCGGTCGATGATGACCCGCAAGTATTATCTGCTATTCGAGGCGATTTACGCTCTAGATACCGTGAGGATTATAGAATCATGGCAACAACCGATGCGGAAGAAGCCATTGAAGCACTACAGGATCTAAAAAATAAAGGGCAAGAAGTGGCACTTTTATTATCAGATCAGCGTATGCCCAAAATGCTAGGGGTTGACTTTTTAGAAAAGGCACTCGCTATTTTCCCGCAGGCCAAAAGGGTACTTTTAACGGCCTATTCCGATACGGAAGCAGCGATTAGAGCTATTAATGAAGTACAATTAGATTACTACCTCTTAAAACCATGGAATCCGCCGGAGGAAAAGCTCTACCCGGTGATTGACGACGTCTTACAAGATTGGCTAGCCAATTATTCACCGCCTTTTTCTGGATTGCGAATTGTGGGGTATCCGTTCTCACCCAATACTCATAACATTAAGGATTTCCTGGCAGGGAATATGTTTCCATACCAATTTCTAAATGTTGAAAATGAAGAAGTGGCCAAAGAACTGGTAACCACCAATCAACTAGAATCTAAAGACTTACCCACTGTTTTTTTTGAGGATGGTAGTACCCTTAAAAACCCGGATCTCAC
>CAZRPJ010000033.1:18919-33923 GCA_964601965.1 uncultured Croceivirga sp. | reverse complement strand
TTACCACCAAACCACAAATACTTTTTCAAGAACTCCATCTGGTCTTTTTATCCAAAGCATTGGAGCTTGTTCTTTCACCATCCGTAAATTAACATCCAGCAATGTTTCATAATGCGATTGCCAAGCTACATTATGATGTGGGCGCATGACCCACTCAATTTTCTGAGGAATATAAAAACTAGAAGTACGAAAGTTATCCGAGTTAAAATCATCAAAGGAGAGCCAGTGTCCTGCAATACATTCTTTATTTAAAGGACGAATTGAGACCGTTTCTCCATAAGGTTGAAACAATTGTGCTTTAAAACAGCATTGCTGCTGTATGTCTTGTGGATTAATTTGTAGCGTATTCCAATAAGGTTCCAAACTAGGGTGCAATAAAAGCGGGAGTTGCTTTTCCTTAAGTTTATCAAGTTTAGTGAAAAACATATCCCGTTTGTTGGGACCCATGAGCCGGTAGATTGGTTCTGAAATACTAGGATTGAGGATATAGAACTTGTACGCCAACTCCACATGAAAATAGTGATTGGTCGCTGGATCGCGTAAGATAAAATCTAGCTCTCCCAAACGTACCTTGCCAGATTCTATCAATAGGTTTTGTAACGCTATTTCGTAGGTAGAAGAGGCCGAAATGATGTGATTAAAAACATATTCCATTTGGTGTCCCAATCGCAGTTTGGTGGGCAATTGTAGCGGTGCTAGTTTTTCAAGCGCGACATCTGGCATAGAAAATTGCAGAAGACCAAATTGTTGATTGATCCAGAGAGGGGGTGTTTCATAAAAGCCTTTTGCTCTTTCAAGCATAAAATACAGAGATTAGGACCAGCAAAAAGAGGTGTTTTTTGGGTGTATCCTTTCCTTTTTGCACTTCTAAAGTACGCAATGCGTTAACTTTTCTTAAAAGATTTTTTCCGTTGACAGAATGGCGTAATTTTAACAGATGGCTATGGAACAAAAAAGAGGGTTTCGTTTTACTACCTATGAAGCTCCGGAAAGCAGTCCGTTTGAAAAACTTTTTGAAATTTTTCAGGAACTTATCACACATACTTCGGGAGATTTTGATGAAGCAATAGAATGGTTACGGCAGTTAGATGAAGAATATGAGCTAACTGATGACGATTATACAATTGATGATTTTATAGAAGACCTGAAACGCAAAGGATACATTCGAGAAGAATTTGAAGATGGCGGTGGCGAAATGGGTGAAGCAGGCGAAGAAGGCGAAGAAGGCGATGGTTCTGGAGGAAAAATTAGTATTACCGCCAAACTAGAACAAATGTTGCGCAAGCGCGCATTGGATCAAATATTTGGTAAAATAAAGCGTAGTGGTTCAGGGAATCACAAGACAGGAAAGCTAGGAAGAGGGGATGAGCACTCAGGAGAATTTAGGGAATATCGCTTTGGTGATGCCCTAGATCGGATTTCTATGACCGAGAGTTTAAAAAATGCCCAAATCAATCACGGTATTGGTAATTTTTCTTTAGACGAAGGAGATCTGGTTGTGGAAGATACCGAGTTTAAGGCTCAAATGAGCACTGTGCTCATGATTGATATTAGCCATAGTATGATTTTGTATGGTGAAGATAGAATTACACCAGCAAAAAAGGTTGCTATGGCCTTGGCAGAACTCATCACAACACGTTATCCTAAAGACACCCTTGATATCTTAGTTTTTGGAAACGATGCGTGGCCTATCGCCATTAAAGAATTGCCTTATTTAAAGGTGGGGCCCTATCACACTAATACGGTAGCAGGTCTTCAACTAGCAATGGATATGTTGCGTCGCAAACGAAATACCAACAAACAGATTTTTATGATTACCGATGGGAAACCAAGCTGTTTAAGACTGCCCAATGGCGAGTACTATAAAAACAGTGTAGGATTGGATGATTACATTGTAGAGAAATGTTACAATATGGCAGCGCAAGCTAGGAAGTTGCATATTCCTATCACCACATTTATGATTGCCCAAGACCCTTACTTGATGCGGTTTGTACAAGAATTTACACAGGCCAATCGTGGAAAGGCCTTTTACACGGGACTTAAAGGATTGGGAGAAATGATTTTTGAAGATTACGAAAACAATAGAAAAAAACGAATAAAATAAAAAAGGGTTCAGAGGTCACTAAAAATTTCTGAGAAGGAATTTTAAGATTGGGCCTTCCTAACCCACATATTGCTTATGAATGTAGCGAAGATTACCACTTTTGGTGCCCTGAAGAAAGCAGGCTACCAACCAAAAAGTATAAAAGATGAATTGCGTGATAATTTGCGCGAAAAAATTAGTACTGGAGAAACTGTTTTTACTGGTATTTGGGGATACGAAGATTCTGTAATTCCAGAGTTAGAACGTGCTATTCTGTCCAGACATAACATTAACTTATTAGGCCTTCGAGGGCAAGCAAAGACTCGTTTAGCACGCCTCATGGTAAATTTACTAGACGAGTATATTCCCTTTGTTTCTGGTTCAGAAATACACGATGATCCCTTTAACCCAATGTCCCGATATGCTAAGGAGCTCTTAGCAGAAAAAGGAGATGAGACCCCTATCTCTTGGTTGCATAGAGAGGAGCGTTTTTATGAAAAACTAGCCACTCCGGATGTGACAGTAGCAGATCTTATTGGTGATGTAGACCCAATCAAGGCGGCCAATTTAAAATTAAGTTATGCAGACGATAGGGTTATTCACTTTGGAATGATTCCGCGGGCCAATCGATGCATTTTTGTAATCAATGAGCTGCCTGATCTACAAGCTAGAATTCAAGTGGCCTTGTTTAATATTCTGCAAGAAGGCGATATTCAGATACGTGGATTTAAACTTCGACTGCCATTAGATGTACAATTTGTTTTTACAGCCAACCCTGAAGATTATACCAACAGGGGTAGCATTGTAACTCCTTTGAAAGATCGAATTGGATCACAAATCTTAACGCACTATCCGGAAGATTTAGAAACAGCCAAAAAAATTACCAAGCAAGAAGCACAGTTAGATGCTAGGCAAAGTGAACATATTCATGTGCCTGAATTAGCAATGGATTTGCTAGAACAAATTGGTTTTGAAGCAAGAGACAGTGAGTATGTAGACGCCAAAAGTGGGGTGAGTGCTAGGATGAGTATTACTGCATTTGAAAATTTATTAAGTGCAGCAGAACGCCGTATGTTGTTGGCCGGAGAATCCAAGACGGAGATTCGGTTAAGTGACTTTATGGGGGTTATTCCAGCGATTACTGGGAAAATTGAACTGGTGTACGAAGGAGAGCAAGAAGGGGCTGCCTTTGTTGCAGAAACCTTGTTAGAAGAAGCTATTAAAAATCTTTTTCCTTCGATCTTTCCAAAGATTAGCAAATTAGAAAAGAAAGATGCACCTTCTCCATATGACGATTTAGTGGCTTGGTTCTTTGATTCTGATGGTTTTGAATTGTTTGACGAGGACAGTGATGCGGTATATCATAAAAAACTAGATTCAGTAAAGCCATTAAGTGACCTGGTAGCTGCACATGGAAGTGCTGTTCCCAAGGAAGATCATTATTTCCTAAAAGAGTTATTGCTTTGGGGTCTGGTAGCGCATAAGAAGCTAAGCAAATACCGCTTCCAAAATGGAGTTCGCTTTAAAGACCTCTATGGCAGCTATATTAGTGGCTTGTAGGAGCTTGGCGTTTGAACGGAAAAACCTTGAAGAAGGTTAGGCTGCGCCATACCCATTCTAAAGGCCCGTATTTAAAATATCGTAACCACCACTTGCTTAGGAGCATTTGCAAGACAATAATTGCAATGGCTATAAGAAAGGAGTACCGGTTAGGGATGTTTGAAAGTTGACCGAGTCCCCATCCAAAGAAAATAAAGGTTCCTAGAATGCTTTGAAATACATAGTTTGTCAAGGCCATTTTACCATAAGGAATAAAGCTTCTTAGAAATTTTCCAGCGCGCTTCTTTTTATAGAGAATGACAAAAACCGCCACAATTAACACAGTAAAGGCCAGGTTCATTAAATCAAAAAAAGTAAGCCCAAACATGGCTGTCCAGGAATTAAAGTCAACATTAGGGCCCATAGAAGCAAATATGCCAACCATGGAAAGGATGGAAACACCTAATAAAATGAGTGCGCCAACCCAAAGTTGTTTGGTAAACTTGGTTTCTGTGAGATAGTTCTTAAAGTATTGGGTGCGTCCAATAAATAACCCTAATAAAAAGAAAGCGAAAGTGAGGTACCCCCGGTTAAAAACACCAAACTGAAACTCTGCCTTCATCAGGTTTCCCTGTATGGCATTAGAAGCCATGACTTCTTGCAAGGATCCGGTTTTTAGTAAGTTAAAGTATTCTGCCACCCAAGGAGCTTCAGGTCCCATTTCTTCATTTATGAAGAGTCCTTCCCCTTTGGTGAAAAAGAAAACAAGGAAACGTCCTAATCCTAGAAATATGAGGCCGGCCAAGGCAAGTAACCATTTAGAATCAACCTTAAAAAATGGAATAAGAAAAAGACCAACTACGGCATATAAGGTTAAAATATCGCCCCTATAAAACATACTATGCACAAAACCAATGGCAAAGAGAAGGATTAGGCGCCACAAAAACCGACCACCAAAGTACCCGCCTCTGTTAGCACCGTTTTCCATTTGAATAAAAAAGCTTAATCCAAAAAGAAAGGAAAAGAGCGCGAAGAATTTGCCCCTAAAAAGAAAGTTCACAAAACCGTCTGCGATTTGGTCTAAAATTCCAGGGTTCATAGCTTCAATGGCTTCCATTGGCATGGGAGCCGCTACAAAATTTTCTAAAAGATGCGCAAAAACAATGCCTGCCAGCGAGAATCCACGCAATGCATCAATGATTTCTATTCGTTCTGAAGGTGCTGATTGTTGGGCAGTTGCGGTCATGAGAGGTTGTTTTTTGATTGCTTACATCATTAGACTGCGATTTTAAAAACATGTTACAATAATGATGTCCTAATAAAAGGGGAAGGCCACAAATTGATTTTTTGTATTTTCAAAAAAACTTTCTGAGTGCCATACTGGTTGTATATTTTACTAATTGTCTTGGCCATTTACATTGGGATAAGTATCCTTTTGTATTTGATCCAAGACTATATGCTTTTTCGTCCAGAAAAGTTACCTCCCGATTTTCAGTTTGCTTATGACAATCAAGTTACGGAAGAATATAATATAGAAACCCGAGATGGCGCCGTAATTAATGGCCTCCATTTTAAATCAAAAGACCCAAAAGGTGTAGTCTTCTACCTAAAAGGAAATTCTAAGAGCATTAAAGGATGGGGGAAGTTTGCGGTTGATTTTACCAGACATAATTACGATGTGATCATGGTAGATTATCGTGGTTTTGGTAAAAGTACAGGCAAACGAAAGCAAAAAGCCATTAAGCGCGACATGCAGGTGGTTTACAACAAAATAAAGGAGAAGGTTCCAGAGAAATACATTATTCTATACGGTAGATCTTTAGGTTCTGGTTTTGCTACCAAATTAGCCTCTATGAACAACCCTAAAATGCTCATTTTAGACGCACCTTATTATAGTTTGAGCAAGGTGGCCAAAAAGTATATTCCCTTTATGCCGCTTTCCCTTTTAATTAAATTTCCCATGCCCACCTACAAATGGCTAAAGTATGTGCAATGTCCTATTCACATCATTCATGGAACGGATGATCGGTTAATTCCCTTTAAGAGCAGCCTTAAGCTATCTAAAATAAATCCGAAAAATACCACGCTCTATTCCGTAATAGGTGGCGGGCATAAGGATTTAAACACCTTTGAATCCTATCATAAAATGTTGGCTGATATTATCACCTCTCGACCTAAAAAGATAGATCTTGAAGGTTCTAGCATTCATGTAAAACATTCTTCCAAATCAAGAAAAGCCAATGCGAAGGCTTAAAAAGTTTGGACTCTTACTCCTTTTTCTATTTATGGTAGCAAGCACCTTATTGTATGTTTTGCAAGAAAAGATCATATTCTTGCCAACCTCTTTACCGCAAGATTATGAATATTCATTTTCTGAGCCTTTTGAAGAATTCTTCTTAGAATCCCAAGATGGGGCACGGCTCAATGCCTTGCATTTTAAACGTGCTGCCCCCAGAGGCGTTATCCTATATTTTCATGGAAATGCTGGCGATTTATCACGCTGGGGAGCGATTGCCACCTACTTTGTAAAAGAAAACTTTGACGTGATAATCATGGATTATCGTGGCTATGGTAAGAGCACGGGAACTTTAGGGGAGCAGCAACTATTTAGCGATGCTCAGTTGTTTTATGACTATACCAAAAGGAATTACCAAGAAAGTGATATTATTATTTACGGCCGATCGCTGGGGGGAGCCATTGCCACGGAATTGGCCTCCAAGAATACTCCTAGGCATCTGCTTTTAGAAACTCCGTTTTATAATTTATACGATGTTGCCAAGGACCGTTTTTCAATGTTACCCCTAAAATTTTTGTTGAAGTACCGGTTCCCTTCAAATGAGTATATCCAAAAAGTAAAAGCGCCTATTGCTATTTTTCATGGCACAGAAGATAGTGTAGTCTCTTTTGAATCTGGAAAGCGATTGTATGAGGCCGCCCCTGGCAAAAAGCAATTTTATACTATTGATGGTGGGGAACATAACAATCTCATAGAATATGCTTCGTATCGCGAAGCCTTGGCGCAGGAACTTAGTCGAACAGAGTAGAAGACAAATAGCGATCTCCGCGATCGCATACAATGGAAACAATGGTTCCTTCTTCTAATTCTTCTGCGATTCTTAAGGCTACAACAGCCGCACCGCCACTACTCATGCCAGCAAATATTCCTTCTTCTTTTGCCAGTCTTTGTGCCATTATTGCAGCTTCTTCTTGCGAAACATATAAAATATCATCTACTTTTTCATGGTTGTAGATGCTGGGAACATATGCAGGAGACCACTTACGAATTCCAGGAATTCTAGAACCCTCTGTGGGCTGTACCCCTATAATTTTAATTGCCTTGTTCTGTTCTTTTAGAAAAGTAGAAGTTCCGGTAATTGTACCTGTGGTGCCCATACTACTTACAAAATGCGTCACAGCACCATGGGTGTCTTTCCAAATTTCTGGCCCTGTTGTTTTATAATGTGCCATCCAATTGTCGGTATTCCCAAATTGGTCTAGCATGACCATTCCTTCATTTTTTACCTTTTTCTCTACATAGTCTCGGGCGCCTTCAATACCAACATCAGCAGGTGTTAAGGTAACCTTTGCACCATAAGCGCGCATCGTTTGCACACGTTCTTTGGTGGCACTTTCTGGCATCACTAATTCAATTGAAAGACCATACACTCCAGCGATCATCGCCAAGGCAATACCGGTATTACCACTTGTGGCTTCAATAAGTTGTGTTTGCTGATTAAAATCCCCACGTTCTAGTCCCATTTTAAGCATGTTATAGGCGGGTCTGTCTTTTACGCTTCCACCAGGATTCTGGCCTTCTAGCTTAAAAAGCAGTGATACGTTTGGGTTTTTATTAAGCACCCTAGATTTCACCAAGGGGGTATTACCAATAAGGTCTAGAATTTCTTTAGGCATTGGTAGTTTTTATTTTAATTTCAGGGGTATGAAAGACGGTAGAATGGGGTGGGATGGAAGATGTTACCCAGGCGTTTCCTCCAATAATGGAGTACGCTCCAACCACAGTTTCTCCCCCTAGAATAGTGGCATTGGCATAAATGGTTACATTAGATTCTATAGTGGGATGCCGTTTTACATCCTTTAAAGATTTTTCAACATACAAGGCACCTAAGGTTACTCCCTGATATACTTTTACATGGTCTTTAATAATGGCCGTTTCACCAATAACAACCCCTGTGGCATGATCTATAAAAAAGGATTTCCCAATTTGCGCTCCGGGATTGATATCCACACCTGTTTGTCTGTGCGCATATTCCGTCATAAGCCGTGGTACCAATGGGAAACCTACTTCATACAACTCATGCGCTAAACGGTAAATGGCAATTGCATAAAAGCCAGGATATGCCATATACACTTCTTCAATAGATAAGGAAGCAGGGTCACAATTACGGATCGCCTCTGCATCTAAATTCAATAATTCTAATACCTTAGGCAACTGCGCAACATATTGGTTCCAGATCTTTTTACAGGGTTTTTGTGTTTCCCAGCACGCCATATCTACCAATTCTTCAAAAAGAGATTCTAAAAGTTCAATATTACCTTCTACTGGCGTATTAATATCAAACAGCGTATAAAAAAGAGTGTTGGTAAACTCCTCAGTTTTGGTTTTTATCCTATAGTTTAAATAGGGTTGTTTTTTGTGCTGTTTTAATTGATTGATGATGTCTTGTTTGTCCATTTCTGATTCCCTGATTCGTCTTCGCATTAAAAGTAGGTAATTGGACTACTACAATTGGTTAACTTTAGCTTAAAATATATTCCTTAATCGCATGGACAATCCCATCATTACAAAAGATGCGCTCAATTTTTTGAAAAAATTGGCGAAGAATAATAACCGCGAATGGTTTACGGAACAAAAGCCCACTTTTAAAAAACACGAAAGTGAAGTAAAGTCTTTTTATGAAGCAGTATTGGCCAATTTAAATGAACATGATGAAATTGAGCGTTTAAAGATGTTTAGAATATACAGAGACGTTCGCTTTTCTAAGGATAAAACACCTTACAAAGCGCATTTTGCAGGCTCTTTTTCAAGAGCAGGGGAGCATAGGCGAGGCGGGTACTATCTCCGGATTAAACCAGGCGAATCCTTTGTAGCCACTGGTTTCTGGGACCCGAATAAAGAGGATTTATTTCGTATTCGAAAAGAATTTGAAGTAGATGCGTCAGAATTTAGAGAAGTAATTTCCAATCCTACATTTAAAGCCATTTGGGGAGAATTACAGGGTGATGGTGTAAAAACAGCCCCAAAAGGTTTTCAGAAAGAGGATCCTAACATCGATTTAATAAAGAAGAAGCAATTTATCTTCGTTCGGAATTTTACAGACCAAGAAGTGCTCTCACCCAATTTTTTGAAGGAAGTGTCCCATTCGTTCAAAGCGATACGACCTTATTTCGACCTAATGAGTGCAATTTTGACGACTAATTTAAATGGAGAATCTTTAATAGACTAAATGATCACTTTCAAGCAATTGCATTTGATCTTTTAATCTATTGATCACCATATTCATCATTCTCTTATTAAGCGCAGACGAATTCTTTATGTACAGATCATACTCTTCCACGGTAAACTGACCGATGATCATGCCTTTTAATGAATTACGAAATTTAATGTCTTTTTGGATAGAGCGCTCAATATAAAGCGCTTTTGCCTCCAGCGATAGTTCGTAATATTTGCTTTTATGCTTTCTAATGTAATTCTTGTATACCTCAAGTAACAAAGCATTTTGAAACTTAATAATGGGTCGCAATGTTACGTTTTGAAAGGATTCGTCGCTAGAGGTTTCGGCATTCACTTTTGCCTTTTGTATGACTGGACGAATTTTTTCGAGGTGGGATGACCTTGTGTCCATGTAAGGAGTTTTAATAAAATTACATAATCGAAGCACGGCCCTTAATTCGAAACTGGTAAGTTTTCAACGAGGATATGAACAAAAAAAGCCGCTAATACTAGCGGCTCTTTTCCTGTTCACAGAATGTGCTGTTATTTAGATTCTAAGAATTCATCGAACGATTTAAATTCTAAAGCTTCTTTCTTCAAGTACTTGGTTTTAATCTTTCCAAAATCTTCTTTGGCCTTATTAAACCTATCGGCAATAACTTTTAGGTTTGCCAATTCTGCAGAAGAAGGTTTGTCATAACTAGAGGCTACTTTACTGTAAAGATCAGCCATGCGCTCTCTTAATTGCGGTTCTGCCGCTCCTACATAATTGTCTCCAGTAGTTACTACCAATGTTTCTTTTAAATCATTTAATTTACCTACAGTTTTCTTGTCACCTTTGGCTTCAGCATTCGCTAATACTTCGTCTAATTCATAGACGAGATAAGCCAATTCTTGAGTCATATCATACAACTGCATTGTTGTACTATTTTTTAACTCACGATCGGTTGGTGATAAAGGCGAATCCTTTGCATATACCAACTCAAAAGTATGCTCAAAGGTTTCTTTCCCTTTTGTAATCACTGCCTTGTAAGTTCCTTCCGGTACTTGTGGAGAAGTAAATCCACCAAAGCTAAAGGTCTTACCCTTGGCCACTTTTGGCACTTTTCTAGTGTAGTTCCAATTAACAATGTTGATGCCTTTTGATTTTCCCGGACCTAGCTCCGCTATTACGTTGCCTTCCATGTCTTGAATTTCTAGAGACATTTTACCGAAAGTATGACGCTTTTTCAAGTAGTACTTTAATTGATAAGCTTTGGTTTTGTTTCTTCCGGTGAACTGAGTTTCATCACCAAAACTTCCTGAAAAAGAACTCGTTTCATCTATCACTGTTGCAGGTGAGTCGAAGAAATGAAGGGTCTTCCCTAAAACTTCCTCATTTATAGATCGTAGGGGTGAAATATCATCAATAATAATAACACCACGTCCGTGTGTACCCATTACTAAATCATTGGTCTGTTTTTGCAGATCAATGAAATGTACCGCTACAGAGGGCATGTTGTTGGTAAATTTCTTCCAATTTGCACCTCCATCCATGGTAATGTAGAGTCCAAATTCAGTTCCTAAAAACAATAGGTCTGGATTTACATAATCTTCTTGAATATTTCTTGCAAACCCAACTACATCATCTGAAATAATGGATGTCCATGTTTTTCCAAAATCGGTTGTTTTGTAAGCATAGGGATTCATATCATTCATAGTGTGCCCATCAAAAACAGCGTACGCCGTTCCTTTGTTAAAAACACTGGCTTCTATATGATAACACCAAGTGTTCTTAGGTAAACCAGGAATATTGGCCACAGTATTTGTCCAAGTTTTACCACCATCTTGAGTTACTTGTACATTTCCATCATCCGTTCCTACCCAAATAACATTCTCATCTAAACTAGATTCTGCAATGGTGAAAATGGTAGTGTGATTTTCAGCCCCAGAATTATCCATAGATAAACCACCTGAATCTTCTTGATTTTGTTTGGTAGGATCATTTGTAGTCAAATCCGGAGATATAATCTGCCAGGTATCTCCCATATCTTCTGATTTATGGAGGTACTGGCTACCCATGTAAAAGCGATCTGGTTGATGCGTACTCACTGCCATAGGTGCATTCCAATTCCAACGGAGTTTCTGGCCTTGAGAAGCTGGCAGCGGTTGAATTGTTTTACTCAATTGGCGATCTACATCAAACCTCCAAACATTTTCGGCCCCCTGCATTTCTGAATAAATAATATTCTTAGTAGGGTGCTTTAGTACTCTAAAGCCATCTCCAAACCCTACGGAATTCCAATCTCTTGCTTCTACACCTCCAGGGGAAGAAGAAGGTCCATACCAAGAACCGTTGTCTTGTAAACCACCATAAACGTTGTAGGGCTCAGCATCGTCGACGCTAATATGGTAGAATTGAGAAAGCGGTAAATTCTCTACAATTTCCATTGTGTTTCCACCATCCCATGATCTGTAGACACCACCATCAGTACCTACATACATGATGTCTGAATCTTTAATACTAAAGGCGAAATCATGGATGTCTGAGTGCATATTCCCCAAACTCTTAAAGGTCTTTCCTCCATCTCTGGAGATAGAACCACTTAAGCCACCTTTTACAACAACATCTTCATTTTTAGGATCTACCACAATACGTGAAAAGTAGAAGGGACGTACGGTAATACCAAAATCGTTGTTCAGTTGTTCCCAGCTAGCACCTGCATCATTACTGCGGTACAAGCCTTTACGCTCGTCTTTTTCTGCTTCAATAACGGTGTAAAGAACTTGCGGATTAGAAGGTGCTACGGCAATAGCTAGTCTTCCTAATTTTCCTTCAGGGAAACCATTATGAATCTTACTCCATGTTTTCCCCGCATCGGTAGATTTATACAAGGCACTATTGTCACCTCCGGATTCAAAAGACCAACCTGTTCTTCTAAATTCCCACATAGAGGCATACAAAATGTTAGGATCGCTTGGGTCCATCGCAAGATCTGCACAACCCGTTTTAGGATTTACATAAAGTAATTTTTCCCAGGTAGCACCTCCATCAACCGATTTAAATACGCCGCGTTCCTCGCTATCACCCCAGAGGGCTCCAAGCACTCCTACATAGATTTCTTGAGAATTAGCAGGATTTACAATGATGTTTGCGATACGCTCGGATTTTTCAAAACCGATTTTCTTCCAGTTAGCGCCGCCATCTGTGGTTTTATAGAGACCATCACCAACGGAAACACTATTTCGTGTCCAAGTTTCTCCGGTACCAACATAAATGGTTTTGTCTGGATCATTTGGGTCTAATTCTACTGCCCCAATAGACTGGCAGTATTCGTCAAAAATTGGGGTGAAGGTGGCACCAGCATCATTCGTTTTCCAAACACCACCTCCTGCAGTACCCGCATAGATAATGCGACTGTTGGTAGGGTGTGCCTCCATATCATTAATACGGCCACTCATTAAGGCGGGACCAATATGTCGCGCATTTAAATCTCCAAAAAGCGCTTTGCCATCAATATCTCCCAAGGTTTGGGAATATCCACAATAACCAAAGCCGACCATGACGGCCAACAATACTTGAAATTTTTTCATTGGTAGTTTAGATAAAAAAAAGACCCTAAGGAATAGGGTCTATATTTAATTATTCTTTCTCTGTTTCTCCTACTTCGTCTGGAAAAGCAAACTCAGCCGCATCAATAGAAGGGTTTAATTCTATCGTGTCAATAGTGATAGGCTGTCCAGGTCCATCTTTAACTCCTTGAGTCATAGAAAAAGGAAAATAAAGACCGTCTACTTCTTGGTAGTCAGACATCGTAGTTTGTCCGGTCTGTCCTTTAGCAGGCCCTCTTTTAATTTCTCTTTGTACAGCGATAGGAACAAAATTATCGACATCGAAGAAGTAATAAGAGATGTCATCTTGTTGGTTTCCGTCTACCATTATAGGCTCCTTCACCAATTTAATTTTAAAGGTCTCTGCACCATCAATGGTTTCTTTGCCCATTAATTCTACTGTGTACCCTTTTTCCTTGTAGTTTAAAAAGGAATCCGGAAAATCATTGGTTTCTAATTTGAAGTTAGAAGTCTCTTCTGCATCTGACTTCTCTGCCTTCATGGTCATGAAATTATGACTCCATAAAGTTTCACCATCATAAACACCTTGCTTAATTTCCTTCCCTTGAAAGGTAATTTTTGTCATCTGGCGTCCATCTTTTAGTTGGTAGATTTCTAAAGGGATTTCCATACCACTTTGGTTCACCTTGGCAGTCATTTTCATTCCTTCAAGGCTTTTCCAAGCATCAATTCCACCCGTATTCTCAAAATAATTTGCAAGAATTTCATCAGCTGTTTGTGCCTGAAGTGGTAAAGCAATGGCCATAACGAGTACCGCCATCAAAGTTTTTAGTGTTTTCATTTTAAAGTTTTTTGTTTGAACTAACCGTAAGTACTAAAAGTAGGTAAAATGTTACAGCAAAAACTTAAAAACTTTCTTAAAATAGAAAATATTCTTTTCTAAAATCGATTAAATGCATTTGTGGTTCTAATAATGCATCCCCACTTCTACAAAAGTGTTTTTTTGATGAAATCTTGGGGCTATTGGGGCGGCCATACAACAGGTGGATCCCAGGTAAAAAAGTGCCAATTCTTGTGTTTTCTGAACCTTAGAACCCAACGTAATCGCTTGGGGTAAAGCAATGGTACCCACTGCGGGGCCTCCCACAATAGAAAGATACCATACCCTACCGATGGTGTCAGTGATATCGATATTATAACGTTCGTTTCTAAAGGCTGGTAAGGATGGATTTTGTTTGTAAATCCAAGGCCGTAACACAACTAAATCCCCTGGAATATGCTGTATTCTGGTAATAGTACCTTGGACTGGTGCATGGATACGGTGGTAATTTTTGTTGTGTAAAAAGACATTAGTAAAGCTATAATGGTCAGGAAGCGCATTTTCTTTTAAACCAAAAACAGTATGCAAACTGCGGGAATCACACTTTACCTGGGCCCTGGTCATAGAAGCTACTTTTCCTTCTTCACATAGAAGCCCTTCGCATGGCCATACCCATTCGCTTTTAGAACTAGGTACTTCTTTAAAGCGCCTCACAAAGAAATCTTGGAAACTATTAAATTCATGCTTCCCTTCTGGCGGTAAAAATTTTTCTAAGTATTGCTTATCCGTATAATGCCATTGAACATAAGGTTCAATTAAGTGTCTTGATAAGGGGTGATTGTACATAGAGGAATACCAACGTGAAATACGCTTTTGAAGATTACTGGGAAGATTCCCCCAAACATTAACCGACAAGAATTTGTAAAAATACGCTCGCCAGGAAGGTACTTTAAATACCGTAAAGGTTGGGTCTGAATAATAGGTTGTTGCAGTGTCCATTGATTGATGATGTTTGTTTATTGGACTCTTAAGTTATTTTATCCTTAAAAGCCAGCCCAATGAATTAAGAAAACTTTATTTAGAGCTTAACAATTTTTACAAATTGTTATTTCTCGACGATCCTCCCTTTTGAAATTAAATGGCGTAAAGGAAATCTCTAATTTTGCGGTAAAAATTGGAGCAGATGAAATTTCATACGCGAAAATGGGTAAAACCAGAAGATCTTAACGCTAATGGTACTTTGTTTGCCGGCCGGGTATTGGCTTGGCTGGATGAGCAAGCTGTTATCTATGGCATTATTCAGCTAGAAAATAAGCGCGTGGTGACTAAGTACATGTCTGAAATAAATTTCATGAGTTCTGCGGTTCAAGGGGATATTATTGAAATTGGAATTGAGGTCAAGAAATTTGGTAAAAGTAGTCTGACACTTAATTGCGAAGTGCGTAATAAAATGAATCACGAAACCATTGTTACTGTTGATAATGTGATTCTGGTAAATCTCGATGCAGAGGGGAAACCACTGCCACATGGTAAAACCAAAGTGGAGTATGTGAAAGAT
>CAZRPJ010000033.1:0-18819 GCA_964601965.1 uncultured Croceivirga sp. | reverse complement strand
GGTCTAGGTAACATATTCTTGTAAACAGCGCATGAAATAAGGAGTTTTAACTAGATATAAACCAGATTGTTAGGTTACTAAACAACGAAAACTCCGCAACAGATTGGATACTAGAGAATTACTAACTCACTTAGAAAAATTAGAATACGGCCTTGACCACTTCTCCTTTAGAGAGCTAAAAACAGAAGAGGCGCACCGATTAAAGCGCACTTTCGAATCTTTTAAGAACGGCTTAGAAGAAAAAGTTTTTGGGGTACCAGAGGCTATTTCAACAAAAGAAAATGAAGAACAAGC
Organism: uncultured Croceivirga sp.; assembly: GCA_964601965.1. Lineage (GTDB taxonomy): Bacteria > Bacteroidota > Bacteroidia > Flavobacteriales > Flavobacteriaceae > Croceivirga. Next base: position 18,525 of record CAZRPJ010000033.1, on the reverse strand, counting down.
AAAGCAACAACTCACCCAAGAAAGTAGGCTCATTGCGAACGTAAGTCATGAGATTAGGACGCCGCTAAACGGCATCACTGGTTTTATTGACTTGCTTAAGGAAACTCCTTTGACTAGAGAGCAAAAAGAGTTAGTACAAGCCATGGACCGTGCTTCTCAAAACCTTCTAGGAGTTTTAAACGAACTACTTGAATTTTCTTCAATTGCAGCAGGTCAAGAAAAATTTGAGCGAATTTCTTTCAAACCTGCGAATCTTATCAACGAAGTATCCTTTTTGTGCAAAACGCTTATCAATAATGACGCGGTTCAGCTAGTCCTTAACTACGATGAGCATATACCCGCCGGATTGGTTGGTGACCCAGCAAAGCTGTCTCAAATTCTATTGAACCTCTTAGGGAATGCCGTAAAATTTGTTGAAAAAGGTGAAATCCGTTTGGAGGTACGTTTAAAAGAGCGAAAGCGTAAAAAAGTGTACCTAGAATTTGTGGTAAGTGACACGGGCATTGGAATTGCCAATGAGCACCTAGCCCACATTTTTGAAACATACCGACAGGCAGAACCAGATACCAAACTTAAATACGGGGGTTCTGGGTTGGGATTAAGTATTGTAAAGGAACTCATAGAAAAGCAACAGGGGTGTATAGCAGTATCTAGTGCATTGGGAGTGGGCACCACCTTTAAGGTAATTTTACCTTTTCAGTTGCCATCATCCGAACAATTAAGTGCCGCTCCTCCCAAAAAAGCACCGGCTGAATTTACTATTAAAGGCAAATCAATTCTTGTTTTAGAAGATGATGCCTTAACGCAGCGACTTATGGAAAATAGGTTGCAGCAATGGGGCTGTAATTCCTATATCAGTGAAAATGGCCTTTTTGGGTTGCAACTGCTTCAGAATCACAAAATAGACTTGGTGTTATTAGATATGCACTTACCGGGAATGAATGGTTTTGATTGGGTGGCACGCTTACGACAAGATCCACAGTTTGCCCAACTGCCTATCATTATACTCTCAGGTGATGCGTACACTAAAGATAAAGACCTTTTTAAGGAGCTAAACATCAACGATTTTATTTTAAAACCATATAACTCAGAAGAATTGCAAGAAAAAATTTACCATCACACGCTAGATAGCATTTCAACGAAAAGCACTGAAAACACTGCAGCGTCTTCTAACAAGGAAGCAGAAAAAACTTTAGTGGATTTAGGACCCATCACAAAAGAATGCTTAGGAAAGATTGAATTATTGGAAGAACTACTACGTCTCTTTGAGCAGAACATTTTAGAGTTTATAGGAAAGACTAAAATGCACTTGCAGAGCAGAAATATACAAGGAGTAGGTTTTGCAGCTCATAAGATTAAATCGTCCTTGAAAATGCTCAAGACGGAGGGCCTAATCCAAATTTGTGAAGAAATATTAATCGAATGTCGTACGAGTAATAATGTAGAAGTATTACAAACGCATTTTGAAAATTTTGTAGCAGAATATCCAAAGGTAGAAATGGCTATTGCCTTGGAAGTGAAGCGATTAAAATACAAGTTGTAAATGGACAGGAATAAGCTCTTATTGGCAGAAGACGATCACATGCTCGCTTCCTTACTTAAATACAGACTGGAACGCGATGGGTATGAGGTGGTATTAGAACATGACGGTAGAGCAGTAAAAGAATCACTAGATGCCAACATTCCAGATGTGGTTATTTGTGATATTATGATGCCCTATTTTTCTGGGATTGAGCTAGTTGATCATGTACGAAATGGACTAGGTTCAGATGTACCCATCATATTAATTTCGGCCGCTTCTAACGATGAAAACATCGTGAGTGCCTTTGAAATGGGTGCCAACGATTTTATCGCCAAACCTGTAAGTCCATCAGAATTACTCATAAGAGTATCAAGAGAAATTAAAAGACATTATTGTACTTAAATAGTTTATTAAATAGCATCCCCCATCTATTCTACGTCCCAAAAATTCATACAAGTTTGCTTTGGGACCTAACGCTGCTATTCCTCATTTTAGGGACTATCTACTTTGTCTGTATTTTCTTTTTTAGGAATAAAATCTCCGGTAAAGCGCTAAAAACAAAGAAGAAGCGTCAAGAATTAGCGCCCGTAATAAGCAATTTCTTATTTCATAGTACGGACGATCCTAGAGAAGAACAAAAGCAATACATAGAATTAAAAATAGAGATACGAGAGTATTTAAATGATCCTAGTTTCAGAAAAATCATCTCTCAAATTCTTTTCGACCTGCAAAAAGATGTAGCTGGTGATACCCGAGAAAGACTCTTTAAACTTTACAAAGAGTTGGGGTTACATCATGATTCTTTTAAAAAGCTTGAAAGTTGGCGTTGGGAAACCGTTTCTCAAGGCATTTTAGAACTTTCCCAAATGGAGGTGGACGAGTCGTATCAACTCATTAGAAAATTTATCAATGATCGCAGAGGGGTAGTTCGTAAGCAAGCGGAATTAGCTACGGTAAGTCTTAAGGAAGATGGGATCAACTATCTTCTAGACGCCACCAAACATCCCATAAGTGAATGGCAACAACTTAAATTAATAGAAAAGCTTAGTAAGCGTGAGAATTATAGGCCTCCACATTTTAAAGGATGGTTGCTTTCACAAAATAAAGACGTGGTACTTTTTGCACTACGTCTTATCAAGCATTACAATCAACAAGGAGCTGAGTCTTCTATAAAAGAGTTGGTAAAGCACAAGAATGATGAAATTAAGATTGCTGCTATTCAATGCATTGTTGATTTCAATTTTAAAAGTGCCGTTCGCATTTTAAAGCAGGTATTTTGGAAAAGTACCAATGCCGTTAAAATTAGTGTGCTTAACGCCATTGCAGGTTTAGGTACCGAAGATGATTTACTCTTTTTACAAGAGGTGGCTGCCAAAGAAAGCAGCTTTGTAATCGTAGGAAAAGCACAAAGTTCTATTAATACAATTGCTCCAGAGACCATTTTGCCTTCCAAAGACATTATGCAATTCAAGGAAGATACCCAGTCTGTACCTCAAGAGGATATTATCTTGGATGAAGCAACAAAAGCATTTGAAGTAATCACGGAATCGGTTGAAGTGCCGGCTAGCGAAACTTTGGAAGTAGAAGATCTTGAATTCTATGACGAAGTAGAGTTTTCAAATACTAAAGAAGAAACAGCACCCGCTGAAGTTCCTGCATTTGAATTGTCACTACTAGAAGAAGAGGAAGAAGATTCGGTAGGGCAAGAACTAGGCCTAATCGCTTCAGATGAGTTGGAAGTAGACACCACCGAACTTTTTGAAACCTATACAGCCCTTTCAACCTCCGAAAAGATGGACGTGGTCAGCGGTTTAACTGGGCAAGCATCTGATAAAGATCGTTCCTTGTTGGAACAGATTGCCGAAAATGAAACGGATTCTGAGCTGCGTTTCCATGCTTTTCAAAATCTAAAGAACATTAAAAAGGAAACTCCAGAATCGGAAGTTCTAAAAGAGGAAGAAGGTTCAGATGCCATACAGCTACCATTACCACAGCAAAGTATTTTTTATCCCTTATACCACTACGCTACCGATTTAGATGCTAAAATCATCTTATTACAGGAACTAATGGTCGTAGGGGATGAACGCGAACTACCATTCCTAGAAAGTCTAAAAGAGGTAAAAGAGGCAAAGATTGTAAGCGTCGTAGAAAAGGCGATCGCGCATATACAATCAGAGACAGCAGCTAAAACTTCGAAGCCTGTTACTCAGGAATCTACCCCAGAAATACTTGTGAAAGAACATTCGGAGCCGAATCCGTCAGTTATTCCAGCACAAGAAATAACGGAGGCAGATGATCGTATTCCAATGGAGTTGTTTATGCTCTATGAGGAAATGGGTATTGGTCAAGCTCTTGAGGAAGAGCGTATCCCATTCGATTTCGAGCTTTCTCATGAATATTTTTTAAACCTAGATTCTCAAGTTAAGGGTTCAGATGAATAGTGGCATCTTCGACATATTCGTAGAGTATTTAAATATCATCTTTTTGGTGTTTTCTACGGTGCTGTTTACCATGTTTAGCATCATGGGTTATCTATCTGCACGTAGTTCTATCCACTACAGAAATAAGAATAGTTTTGGTGATTTGTCTAAGGTAATGGCCTCACCTTTAGCGCCTTCTATTACAATTATTGCGCCTGCCTATAATGAGGGAATGACCATTGTAGAAAACGTACGCTCCCTGTTATCATTGAAATATGTGAACTATGAGGTGATGGTGGTGAATGATGGAAGCAAAGATGATACCCTAGAAAAGCTCATAAATGCTTTTACTCTAGAAAAGACAGATTTTACACTGGATCCAAACTGGAAATCGAAACCTGTTCGTGGTATTTATAAATCCACACAAAAGAGTTTCTCTAAACTCACTGTGATTGATAAGGAAAATGGCGGTAAATCCGATGCCCTAAATACTGGAGTGTATTTATCAGAAAATAGATATGTGGGTTGTATCGATGTGGATTGTCTCTTACAACCCGATGCATTATTGCATGTGGTAAAGTCATTCGCCCAGCGGTCTAAAAAACGTGTGATAGCGGTTGGCGGAGTGATTCGCGTAGCGAACTCTTGTATTATTTCTGGCGGAAATCTAGAAGAAATTAATTTACCCAAGAACTGGCTGGCAAAATTTCAACTTTTAGAATACACTCGGTCTTTTCTATTAGGTAGAATGGCCTGGGGCAGAATCGATAGTCTGTTAATCATTTCTGGTGCCTTTGGCTTTTTCGATCGTGAAATTGCCTTAGCCGTTGGTGGATATGATACCAATACTGTGGGAGAAGACATGGAAATTGTTTTTCGTATGCGACGCTATATGCATGATGAAAACCTCCCATATACCATTGAATATATTCCAGACCCCTTGTGTTGGACCGAAGTTCCAGAAAGTCTGGAGGTATTAGTAAAACAGCGCGATCGTTGGTCTAGAGGAAACTTAGAGACCCTTAAAAAGCATAAGGATATGTTTTTTAATCCAAAATATGGCCGTCTGGGAATGCTTAGCTATCCCTATTGGTTCTTTTATGAATGGATGTCGCCAATCTTAGAATTTTTGGGTTTCTTTTCTATTATTCTGTTTTACATGCTAGGGATCCTTAATTGGGAATTTTTTCTAGCCATAACCTTGGCTATTTACACGTTTAGTGTCATGTTTTCCTTTTATGCCATTCTCTGGGATGTGTATTCATACAACCAGTATAGACGCACCAAAGACATTCTCACGCTCATGTTTTGTGCACTTGTAGAACCAATAGTTTTTCATCCTATTGTTGTATGGTCTGCCATTAAAGGAAACTATAAAAAACTGTTTAATATCAAGTCGGGATGGGGAGCCATGACCCGAAAAGGATTTAGTAAAGCTGCTTAATGCAAGTAAAAACCAACATAAAGAAAAGCCGTACGCTTAAGGATTTCACCAGGCTCGTTTTAGGGTTTGTCTGCTGTCTTTTAGCGCTAGCACTTTTTCAGCAATGGTCTTTATTTCAGGGCGGAGTTATTGAGGAGCCTTTCAATAAAGCCTTTTGGATCTTACTCTTCAATCATATTGGTTTTGCTTCACTATTGAGCTTTCTTTTTCTATTGATTTTTCGCTTTTTAGAACGTACAAAAGCAGGAACTGGATTTAATGCCTGTGTGGTTTTATTCACAGCAGTATTGCTTTTTGAAGGTATTTTGGTAGACTATTTCTCTCGTAATCATAGTTTATTGCATTGGGCCGATCTACAGTCTGGTTTTGCAATGGTATTAACCGGGAGCATTCTTTTAAAGTTCGCCCTGCTCATGGCGGGTCTTGGTATTCTATATGTTGCCTCCTATAGGCTTTCAAAGTTGCTAAACCCTTTCATTGGTAAAATGTTTCCCTTTACCATCATTTTATTTTTATTGTTTGTTGGAACATCTGTGGTAGATAAAAAACCTATTAACCAAAATAAGACTCTTGGTTTTGTAACGGAAGCAGTTTTTCAAGCGGTTGACTTTAATAAGTACGAAGGTGAAGAATATCCATTGGTGCATGATTGGTCCTTAGATCATACTTTCGCGCAATATTTCAACAAATCAGGGAAGCAACCTAATTTTGTTTTTGTCGTGCTAGATGGGCTTCAAAGTCCATTTTTAAAAGGTGGAAAATATCAGGGATTTACGCCCTTTTTAGACTCCATAAGTAATGAATCCTTGTATTGGAATCATCTCATCGCAAATTCTACTTCCAAAACAGATGCTGTAACGAATATCTTGGGATCCTTGCCACAGGGGAAAGCAGGGTTTACCAATGAAACCAATTCGGTAAATAGAAACACCCTCTTCGGTATTTTAAAGAATAATGGATACAGTACTGGCTTTTACTACGGCGGTAACACTAATTTAAAACAGTTAAATAAATTCTTGAATGAAGAACAGACGGATATTGTTTTAGATAAATCCAGATTTAATGCCTCGTATCAACTTCAGAAAGCAGATAGGGCAGGAGTGACCTTGGGCTATCCTGATAAGGAGTTGTATAGAAAATGGGGTTCTATCTATTATCCTTCTGAACGACCTAAAGCCGAGTTTTTCCTCAACCTAAGTACGAGCAAACCCTTCGCAGTACCCAATGAAGATGAATATGCTACCCATATTTCAGGTTTTCTTGAAAACACCACTCTAAAGGGCAAAGAAAGAAGATTTGTTAAAAAGAATAAGACTCTTTTTACCGCCATGCGATATGCAGATGAAGCATTAGAAAATTTGGTGCGTATGTATTCTTTAACCAAAGACTACAACAATACCGTATTCATTATCACTGGTAGCGGAAATGCTCATTTACCCAATGAAAACCCATTAAAACAGCAGACCGTGCCGCTTATGATATTTGGGAAGCCAATAAAGGAGGCAGCACAATTTCACCAAATAGCCTCTCATCATGATATTGCTCCAAGTCTTGTAGCGTTGTTGAAAAGTCATCATGATATTAAGCTTCCGACCAAATCTTCTTGGCTTGGAACGGGACTTACAGCATCTAAGAAATCCGTTTTCTTGTCAAAAGCCAACAAAGGAATAACGGCTATCGTTAAAGAGAATGCCTTCTTAATGGGTAATGACATTTATAAGATTCAAGGCAACCTAGCACTCACTGAAGGGAATACAGACACCAAAAAGGATCTAAAAGAGCTACTAAAACAGGCGAAAGCCATTGAACGATATGTTACTACTGAAGATAAGTTGTTACCACCAACCACAGTTCTTTTTAAGGCAGATAGTGACCAATTTTCAAAAGAGGAGCTTGTTTGGATAAATAGTGTGTTTACTGGAAAAAATTATGACAATGCCTATACCACTGCCAAGGAACTTGCGCATGAGGGTAATTACAAAAAAGCCTTGTTATTAAGTAGTTATGTTCTACAAAATGCACCAGGGCATATCGATGCGATGATTCTAAAGGGGAGAATTTACGGATGGCAAAAAAGATACAATAGGGCCATTGCGACTTTAGAATATGCGGTGGATCAGCATCCTTTTTATCATGATGGCTATGCGGCATTGTTAGATGTGTATTATTGGTCTGGGAACAATATTCGCGCCACCTACATTCTTGAAAAGATAAAAGCGAATGATCTTGAAACAGTGGTTTTAATAGAAAAAGTAGAACGCTGCATGAATCAAATTCAACATATAGGAATTAAAGGAAGTCAACGTTTAGCAGACATTCAGTATAACCATGAGTAAACTTCGAGTACTACATACCATTTTTGCGTTCATGGCCCTTTATCTAGTAAAGGCACAGCAGATAGTAGATGCAGATGCCGCCTTTTTAAGGGGCAGAGATCTTGCTTTTCAAGGCGAACGGTCCATGGCTAGAGATTCCTTGGAAGCCTTATTAGAAGTATATCCGGAGTACACAGACGCTACTATTTTAATTGCAAAAACCTACAGTTGGGATGGTGATTATGAAGAGGCTAGAAAGCGTTTAAATAGAATTACTTCAAAGAAAAAGGAGGCCCGAGATGCTTGGTTAGCTGCCATTCGCAATGAAGTATATGCTGAAAACACCAACATTGCCTTAGGGCTGGCCAACAAAGCACTGATTCATCTAAAACAGGACGTAGAAATAGAAACGCTTCGAGAACAGTTGCGAACACAATTAAACGAGGTTCCGGAAATTCAAGATCGACTTAAAAAGGAGAATCGCCAGAAAGCCACTAAAAATACGCTGAGCGTCACCACCAACTTAGAAGTATTCGATCAACAATTCGATCCCATGTACCTTACTACTATTGAGTATCAAAGAGGGACAAGTCTGGGTAAGATTATTCCCAGGGTCACTTTTGGGGAGCGTTTTAATATTACAGGAGCGCAATTTGAAGTGGATGCTTATCCTACTATCTCTAAAAAATTAAACGGATACCTTAATTACGGCTACTCTAATTCTGTAATTTTTCCGAAACATCGTTTTGGGGCAGAATTGTTTGCAGAATTACCCAATGCCTTAGAGGTTTCATTAGGGGCGAGGCATGTTCAGTTTACCACGACTAACGCTACTATCTTTACAGGCTCCTTTGGACTATACCGCGGAAATTATTACCTCTCTGCCAGGCCCTATGTCTCTACTAGAAATGATGGGCAAATAGGCACTGCAGGTACGGTTTTAGCTAGAAGATATGGTAAAGACGGCAGCACCTATTTTGGGTTGCGCGCTTCCTATGGATTTGATTCAGAATTAAACCAGTTCATTGTAGACGGACAATTATTATCAGAAACGCAGTTGTTCGTAGAATCCCAGGAGTTGTTGTTAGAATATCAATTTTCAGCAGCGAATGCAACGAGTGTCTATGGCTTTAATGCAGGGGTGCGTAGACAAGAACTCTTTTCCAATGCCAATTCTTTCTTTTGGGCCTTTTCAGCAGGGTTACGGTATCAATTCAATTTTTGACAGAAATTTCTTATTAGGGCTTTCACAACAGCTTTTGCCCAGTTCACCACAAAATATTGTGCTCTTATAATGTTTGAGATATGTTAGCGTTAATCATATAGCACCCGAACTTATAAATTAATCTACAGCTTATGTTATACGATACCTACGGCGAGGAATACCTAGCCTTCCTACAGGAACTAAATGAAATTTTGAGCATGAACGAACTGGCAGAATTAGATTATTTATAGACTGCCACTAACCCTACAGCTATGGAACATCAAAATCAAGAAAACAACAACTACGCGAATTTTATTAATAACCTCAATGAAATTCTAACGAATTACAACATTACTCAGTTGAATTGTTCTTAAGTTTAAATGTTTATCAAAGAAAAAGGCTCCAATTAATTGGAGCCTTTTTTTTATCCTAAGTACGTTTTTAAAATTTTGCATTTAGAGCTGTGCCGTAATTTTCGAATCGCTTTTTCACGAATCTGGCGCACACGCTCTCTGGTAAGGTCAAAGGTGCTACCTATTTCTTCCAAGGTCATAGATGGTTGCTCACCGATCCCATAGTATAAACGAACCACATCTGCTTCTCTAGGTGATAGCGTATCTAAGGCACGGTTAATCTCTGTATACAATGATTCGTGCATTAATTCCTTATCAGGTCTTGGAGATTCTCCGGCTTTCATCACATCATAAAGATTAGAATCCTCTCCTTCTTTCAGAGGTGCATCCATAGAAACATGCCTCCCTGTATTTTTCATGCTTTGTTTTACCTCTGTAACGGTCATATCTAGTTCCTTCGCTATTTCTTCTGCAGAAGGAGGTCGCTCATGCGCTTGTTCTAAATACGAGAAGGTCTTTTTTATCTTGTTAATAGAACCAATCTTATTCAATGGCAAACGAACTACACGCGATTGTTCGGCAAGCGCCTGTAGAATAGACTGTCTAATCCACCAAACGGCGTATGAAATGAACTTAAATCCTCTCGTTTCATCAAAACGCTTGGCAGCCTTTACCAATCCTACATTTCCCTCGTTAATTAAATCTGGTAAGGTAAGTCCTTGATTTTGATATTGTTTTGCTACAGAAACTACAAAACGGAGGTTGGCATTGGTTAATTTTTCTAAGGCAGCCTGATCGCCACGTTTAATCTTCTGGGCCAGCTCTACCTCTTCGTCGGCAGTGATCAATTCAATTTTGCTAATGTCTTGTAGGTACTTGTCTAGGGATTTGGATTCGCGGTTGGTTACCTGCTTAATGATCTTAAGTTGCCTCATTCGTGTTCTTAGGTTTAAGGTAAATATAAGTTCTCATAATACATTTTTAACACGGCAATTCCAAATGGTTTTAAGTATTCTTTTACAAAAATTATTAGCCAACCTCTATTTTTAAGACTTCTTCAGGAACTGTTAATAGTCTTTTAATATAAACCCACACTTTATGTTTTAGACCCACTCAATTTTGCCCTAATTTTGTAAGGTTTTTTAATTATTGACCCAATCGGTGTAAACTTTGGAGGTACAAAAAGAAGTTACTGGCAAAAAGCTGTATGATTATCAGAAGGAAGATTTGGTGAAAATCTTCAAAGAACTAGATACGCTGCCTAGTGGAAGCAATTTGCTGTATCAACTACCCACTGGAGGTGGAAAAACTGTGGTTTTTTCTGAAATCACCCGAAAATATATTGAAACTACCAAGAAAAAGGTAGTAGTGCTTACCCATAGAATAGAACTAAGCCAGCAAACGTCTAAAATGCTCCATGGTTTTGGGGTAAGCAATAAAATTATCAATAGTGAGGTAAAGGAACTTGATGATCAAGACGACTACATGTGCTTTGTAGCCATGGTAGAGACGTTGAATAATCGCCTCCAAGAGAACAAAGTAAAAATCAATAATATCGGATTGGTCATTATTGATGAAGCACATTACAATTCCTTTAGAAAACTATTTAAATACTTTGAGGAAGCCAACATTTTGGGAGTTACGGCAACGCCACTAAGTTCTAATATTAAGCTCCCAATGAAGGACCACTACAAAAAGCTAATTGTAGGTCAGTCCATTAGATCGCTCATTCAAAATGGGTACCTCGCCAAAGCACAGCTGTATAATTATGACGTAAGCCTACGAAGTTTAAAACTGGGAGTACACGGGGATTATACCGTAAAATCGTCAGATGAATTTTATGGCAATCACAGCATGCTCGGTAAGCTACTAACCGCCTATGAGGAAGTAGCTAAAGGCACTAAAACGTTGATTTTTAATAACGGGATTAACACCTCATATTACGTGTATGAGACCTTTAAAAAGGCAGGCTACAACGTTAGGCATTTAGATAACAGAAATTCTGCAAGTGAACGCCGAGATATCTTAGAATGGTTTTCAAAAACACCTGATGCAATACTTACATCGGTTAGTATTTTAACCACCGGTTTTGATGAACCTACGGTAGAATCTATTATTCTTAACAGGGCCACTCGTAGTCTTACGCTTTATTTTCAAATGATTGGGCGTGGTTCCCGAGTATTGCCCAATAAGAATGAATTTAATGTGGTAGATCTTGGTAATAATATTGCCAGATTTGGACCTTGGGATGAACCATTAGATTGGCAAGAAATCTTTCACTTCCCAGATTTCTATCTTGAGAATATTAAGAATGATGAGGAGATTGAAAAGGAATTCATTTATGAAATGCCAGATGAATTAAAAGCCAAGTTCTCCAAATCAGATTCGCTTCATTTTGATGTAAAGGAAGAATACAAAAAAGTATTTGCCGAAGGCAAAAAATCAAAGTTAGTCTTAGAGCGCAGTATTGAGCAGCACGCACAGATTTGTGTAGAAAACAGCGAAGATGTATTTGATGCACGAATATTAGCCAAGGCCCTAAAAGATGAAATCTCTTATCGGGTACGACAATACTCGTATTGCATTATGAATAATACCAAAAACTACAAAGAATGGTTAGAGGAAGATTACGAACGCAAGCTGCGGTCTAATATCTCTAAGAAATTCGCTCAGCGCATGTAAATGAAAAGGCTCCTGGTCATAGGCCATGTTTGGCCAGAACCTACTACCACCGCCGCAGGCCATCGTATGCTGCAGCTTTTACAATGGTTTTTGGAAGAAGGAACTCATATCACTTTCGCAAGCACTGCCAGTAAAACAAGCTATTCCTTTAACCTTAATGCTCTGAACATAAAAGAGGTAACTATTCAACTCAATGACAGTGGATTTGATGCATTTATAAAGAAACTAGACCCCCATCTTGTGCTCTTTGATCGTTTTATGGTGGAAGAACAGTTTGGATGGCGGGTTGCAGAACACTGCCCCATGGCAGTCAGAATTCTAAATACCGAAGACCTACATTCCTTGCGTGAATACCGTGAAAAATGTTTTCGGGCTAATAAAACTTTTCAAGAGGAAGCTTGGTTACAAGAAGAAAAAACGAAACGAGAAATAGCAAGTATCTTCCGAAGCGATTGTAGTTTACTGGTTTCTGAGTTTGAATGCGCGCTATTACAAAAGGCCGTTCCTGGAATTGAGGCTCTTTTATTTCATTTACCCTTGGTACAGAAGGATCCTTTAAAATTGAAGGCGCTGCAAACACCTTCTTTTAATGAAAGGTCCCATTTTATATCCTACGGCAATGGAAAACATTCCCCCAATGTTGCCGCTTTTAAGATTTTGTGTCAAGATATATGGCCTAAGATTGTAGCGCAACTTCCCCAAGCGCAATTACATATTTATGGGGCGTATCTGCCACAGCAGATTCAAGAATTACATGCCCCTAAAAAGGGCATTTACATTCAGGGGTGGGCAGCTGCGCTAGATGAAGTAATTGCCAAGGCAAAACTGGTCTTAGCGCCCCTTCCCTTTGGAGCTGGCATTAAAGGAAAGCTTTTAAATGCGATGGAACAAGGAACGCCCAGCATTACAACACCTACAGGAGCAGAAGGAATGATGTCTCAAGAGAATTGGCCAGGAGCGATCGCTTCTTCTCCTGAAGAATTTGCGCAACAGGCGGTCGCCTTGTACACCAACCAAGACCAATGGGAAAAAGCCCAAGAACGTGGCGTGTTGCTTCTAAATGAAAAATATTTGGCGTCTTATTGGAAAGTACCTTTTTTTAATACCATTGATCGCTTACAAAAGACTTTAATGAGCCATCGAGGGCGTAACATCGTAGGAAGCCTATTGCAAGAACAGAGTAGGGCAGCTACCAAATACATGGCAAAGTGGATTGAAGCTAAAAATAAGCCTTCAACCTAATTACTATTTGTGACTTTTTAATTGATCAATGGTCTCAACACCCAGTTGTACCATATTGTTTTTGAGGTCATCCATAAATATATGACCTACATGATCTCCACCATATTTTCCAAGAGCAGAGACCCCATAGATAAAGGGGCGTCCTGCGAACACAAAATCGGCACCTAAATACAAGGCTTTCATAATATCAAGCCCTGTGCGAACACCGCTATCAAAGAGAACAGGCACTTTTTGTTGCACTGCGGCAACAATGTCTGGAAGTGCTTCAATAGCTGGTAAGGCCCCATTAAATTGCCGTGCTCCGTGATTCGATACATAAATTCCATCCAAACCAATGGTTACTGCTTTTTTTGCGTCTTCTGGATGGAGTATCCCTTTTAAAACAACCGGTCCATCCCATTCGTCTTTTAATTGCTTACAATAGTCCCAATCTAAAGTTCCACCAAGCCTATTGCCTACAAATCCACTTACAAATTTCATGTCGGTATTGTTCGTGTAATGCTCTACAGTACGCAATCTCGGCAACCCTCTTTTAAGGGTTTCTAAACTCCATCTGGGATGGGTCACTCCTTGCCAAATAAGTCTCGGTGTAATTCGTGGAGGGATGGCAAGACCCGCTTTTTTACTACGTTCGCGCCTACTGGCCATAGGAACATCTGCCGTAACAACTAACACCTTGAATCCTGCGTCCTTGGCCCGTTGCAATAACGAACTACGAACAGCGGCATCTTTTGGAGGATACAATTGAAACCAACCCATATCACCAACTAAATTGCCAATAGTTTCGGGCGTTTCGGTGGCTACTGTACTTAGACAATAGGGCAACTCCATACGTTTTGCTGTTGCGGCTAAATACTGCTCTACTTTTGGCCACATCAAGCCTGTAAGTCCTACTGGGGCCATACCAATGGGCGCTTGGTATTCCTGACCAAAAAGCCGGGTGGTGGTATTTGCCTGTAATGGACCTTTGCAAAAGCGAGGCGAAAATTGAATATGTCCAAAAGCCTGTTGGTTTTTTAGGAGAAGTGATTCATCCCCGGTGCCCGTAGCTAAATATTCCCATGCAACCTTGGGAATTCGCTTGCGAGCTTTTGTCGCTAGATCTGAAATGCGAGGATACCGTGTATCTAAGTGCTGCTTGTACTGTTCATATCCCATACCAGAATACTTAATTACCTGGAATTAGGTGGTTAATACTGCGGTTGCTAATGGTGTCGCATCCTGTAAAACCACATCCGCAGTGGGCAAGCCCGTAAGTTCAGAAACTTCGGCTATTTTTTTCAAGGCGACGTCTTTTTCTAACCCCACCGTATTTAATGCAATGCCTATGGTCTTAGTGGCATGTAGCGAACCACAAACTCCAGCAACGGCTTCGTTAAGCTTAATAAATTCATCTAAGGGCGGTATTGGTACATGGGAAACGGGATACCTTAGATGGGTATGTGCGGCCTTATGACATAAAATAAAATGTGTGGGCTGACTTCCTCTAATAAGTGGTAAAGTAGCGGTGCTTCCAGGATGCGCCAAGGATCCTTGCCCTTCAATGATTACGACTTCTTTGTCTGCTTGTTCCAGAACAGCCTGTTCTACTGCGCCAGCTGCTTGATCTACTTTAATGGCATCTAATGGAATGCCGTTTCCCATTAATGTTATCCCAATTTGGCCTGTGGGCACAAACCCCACCTTAACCCCCTTCTTTTGTAAGGCGGCATATAATTCTAAGCCAGCGGTCATCTTTCCTGCAGCCATATCGGTACCAATCATTAAAATACGCTTGTTGCTAAGTTTGGATGCTTTTGCTGTGGCAATAGGGTAGGAATGTGCAGGTTTCCGTACATCCCAAATGATATTGTTACTTAAAAGATGTCCAAATCGGGCGTTTAAATCGTCATGAAGGCCGTTAATTAAGGACAATCCATTCTCTAAGGCGTGTGAAATAGGCGCGTCCCATTCTGCTGGAAAGCGGCCTCCACTAGGAGCTATCCCAAGCACCAGAATTTTGGCATTGCGCGCGATCGCCTCATCCACAGTAGCCACAACAGGAATATCATACGGCAATCCCACCGCTTGCTGTACCGATTGATTTGCATACTTACTATCAATTACACAAACTATGGGATGTTTTGAAAAGCGCATAAGCCCAAAGCCCATTTTCCCAGAATCATTATCCAGAGCGCCTTCCATATAAATGGCAATTTCTTGATGCGATGAAAACATTACAGCGTAGTTTTAAATTTTGCTCCATGACCCGGCAGGTCTAAGGGCATGGTAATTTCATTAAGTAGCGGAGCTCCTTCACAGGGATCTGGATTTAAATTTAAATGAGAATCTAAATCAATATGGTCTAACGCTCCTGATACAGCTGCTCCCGCAGCAATAGAAATTGAGGATTCTCCCATACAACCGATCATCGTCTTGAGATTAAACGCATGGGCTGTTGCTATGATGCGCAATGCGCCGGTTATTCCGCCACATTTCATCAGTTTTAGATTCACCCCATCTACGGCATGTGCCCATTTTGGAATATCCGATGCGAAACGGCAGCTTTCATCCACAAATATGGGCAAGGGTCTGTCTTTGAACAACTCAGGTAGTAATGCTTCTTCTCCTTCCTTCAACGGCTGTTCTACGTATTCACAATGCCTTTCGGAAAGCCAGGTCATCATATGTTTGGCATCTTCTAAATTCCAACCGCCATTCGCATCAACCCGAATAGAAATGGGGTAGGTAGCGTGGTATTTTAAAACCGCTTCATACATTTTTTTGTCTGCCTCAATACCTTCTGGATTTCCTAATTTAACTTTTAAGGTGCGCATACCTTCATCTTCTAAAATAAGCGGCAATCGTTCCGTAGCTTCCTCCGGACTCATAATTCCCAAGGTAATGGAGGTAGGGTGAGATGGCTTACTAAATCCTAATAGTTGGTGTAAGGGGAGACCTGCCTTTTTGGCCTTTAAGTCCCAAAGGGCAATATCAAGGGCTGCCAAGGCACAAGGGGCCACTCCAAAAGCTCTTGCGGCATCATACGTCTCATAAATGGCATCTGGCTGCAAGGGATGTGCTTTAAGAAAACGTTCTAAATGCTCTTGGGCTTCTTCTGCAGTTTCTGCACCTTCCGTAACACCCGGTGAAGTCTCGCCCCATCCAGTATGTCCTTGGTCTGTAATGGCCACATATAAATTAAATTGTCCGTCGCGAACCCCTCTGCTAATACGCAAGGGAAAGCGCTTTTTTAAGTAAATAATTTTGTAGTCTATGTTCATTGAATGTAATCCTCTTCTAAATGTATTTTATTTTAGTTGGTTGATCAAGGAAAATTAAAAGCAAAGTGTATTTTTATTCGTTTAAGGACCTATGAACGTAGCAATTGAACCTTCTTGGAAAACGCAATTACAATCAGAATTTGAACAGCCTTACTTTAGTGCGTTAATCCAGTTTGTAAAATCAGAGTACAAGCAACACACTTGCTATCCGAAAGGCCAAGATATTTTTGCAGCCTTTGATCATTGTCCCCTGCAGGAAACTAAGGTTGTTATTATTGGGCAGGACCCCTATCATGGTCCTGGACAGGCAAACGGACTCTGTTTTTCTGTAAAAGATGGTATTAAACACCCGCCATCCTTGGTCAATATTTTTAAAGAGCTTAAGGTAGATGTGGGCAAGCCTTATCCTGCAAGTGGCAATTTAGAACATTGGGCCAACCAGGGAGTATTGTTGTTAAACGCTACTTTAACCGTGCGTGCCCATGAAGCAGGGAGTCACCAAAAACAAGGATGGGAGCAATTTACAGACGCTGTTATTAGAACTGTTTCTTCAGAATTAGAAGGGGTTGTTTTTCTTTTGTGGGGCGGATTTGCCAAAAAGAAAGCGCGTTTAATAGATGCAACAAAGCATCATATTTTAACTACCGGACATCCTTCCCCTTTAAGTGCCAATCGAGGGCTGTGGTTTGGGAATCAACATTTCAGCAAAACCAATCAATTGCTCCATCAGCTAGGAAAAAGCGCCATAGATTGGTGATTATTCATCATATTCATGTTAAAATATAAAGAAAAATACTACGTTTGTTGTGTAGTAAGTATCAGATAATTCCGTTACGGTGGGGAAAGTGAAATCTGTTTTATTGGTAGATGATGATGATACTACCAATTTTCTAAACAAATTCTTTATTAATCAAGTCGATTCGACGTTGGAGATCAATATAGCCCTGAATGGGAAGGAGGCTATTGATTTTTTATTGCTGAACGGAAAGAATGATTTGCTGCCTTGTCTACTTATTTTAGATACCAATATGCCCGTAATGGATGGTTGGGAATTTTTAGAAGCCTTTGATGAAAAATTTGATGCCACTTTTAAAAAGAACATTAAAATAGTGATGTTAACTTCTTTAGATTTAGAACGTTCCGTTAAAAAAGCGATGGAAGCACCCAATGTGGCCGATACGGCGCAAAAACCCTTGTCTGACCTAAAATTCCGTGCGCTTTTAAACAAGCACTTTTAAGCCGGTTCCCATAAATATTTTTCCAAATCCTCCTGCTCCCCAAGGAGACCTAGCGTCTTTAAAGTCGCACTTACTTTGACTAGTTCACTCTTACTTAAAGGTTGTTGTGACCATTCTGTTACGCCTAGCCACTCTTGAATATCAGCCAGTTTTTGGTGGTAGCGATTGGCAAAAGTGCGGTCAATACTCGGTATTCTTTTAAACTCCTGCGTATAACCATTTATAACCTCCAAAATATGTGGAAGCAGTGTTGGGTTAGATTCCAAAAAGGCATTGTTACCAGCGATTACAAAACAAGGCCATGGAGTAGGGCAGTTTTCTAAAAATTTAAAGGTACCCGCATCCACCAATGGTTTGGTGGTAAAATGCTCCCACATAAAGTAATCTGCCTGACCTCCCGTTAGCGCCTCCACGGCACCCTGTAAATTATGGATTACTTCAAAGGACAAGGTTTCGGTATCCCAGCCCAGATTTTGCGCCATCACAAAAGCCATCAAGTGACTTCCGCTACCAAACCTGCTAATTGCCGCTTTTGTTCCTTTTAGATCGTCTAGGCTGTTTACTTTAGATTCACCCGCAACATGAACTCCCCAAAGTAAGGGAGATGCAATATAGGTTTGCACAATACTGCTGGGATTTCCATCCGAAATACTTTTAATAATACCTTCGGTGAGAATAATAGCCAAATCTGTTTCCCCAGAGGCTAACATTTGCGACATACGACCAGTACCTTCAGGGACATCTTGCCATTCTAGTGATATTCCTCGGGATTCAAACGCGCCTTCTTCTATGGCAAAATGCCAGGGTAAATTAAAATGCTCTGGAACCCCACAAATCTTAAC
>CAZRPJ010000032.1:22030-33952 GCA_964601965.1 uncultured Croceivirga sp. | reverse complement strand
AAAACCTATTAAAATAATAGGATAAATAGGAATATGAAAAGTTTTAGAACAGAGATTGAGAATCCAATAGTAGAAAAAGACATTATTGAACTAGAGCAAAAGATTCGAAAGTTCAATGAGGGAACTATTGATGAAGAAAAATTCCGCAGTTTACGCTTAGCACGTGGGGTTTACGGTCAACGCCAACAAGGGGTGCAAATGATTCGGATAAAACTTCCCTATGGGAAAGTAACCTCCAATCAGTTATTACGCATCGCCGATGTAGCAGATGAATATTCTACAGGACGCCTTCATATTACTACGCGCCAGGACATACAAATTCACTATGTAGATCTCAATAGAACACCGGAGTTGTGGGCACAACTGGAAAAGGACCAAGTAACTCTAAGAGAAGCATGCGGCAATACCGTTCGTAATGTAACGGCTTCTGAAACTGCTGGAATTGATCCAAAAGAACCTTTTGATGTATCGCCCTACGCTCAGACTGTTTTTGAATACTTTCTACGAAATCCCATAGGACAAGAGATGGGTAGAAAATTTAAAGTATCCTTTTCGGCAACGGATGCAGACACAGGACTTTCTTACATGCACGATCTAGGATTTATCGCCAAATTAAAAGACGGGATACGAGGTTTTCAAGTCATGGTAGGCGGAGGTTTGGGTTCACAACCTAGGCATGCCGATCTGCTATTTGAGTTTTTGCCTGCAGACAAGATCATCCCATTAATGGAAGGGGTAATTCGTGTGTTTGATCGCTATGGAGAGCGTAAAAGCAGAGCGAAGGCGCGCATGAAATTTTTACTGAAAGATATAGGCCTGAATGGTTTTAAAGAGCTTCTAAAGGAAGAGCAGCAAGCCATTCCTGTAGCCAGCTATCCCATTCCTTTTGAGAATTACCCAACACCTAGTATTTCTAAAAAGCAACCAGAACCTGTTTCCTCCATAGATTTGGAGGCTTTTGAACAATGGAAAAGAACCAATCTTATTCCGCAGAAACAAACGGGATACGTTGCCATTGGACTTAAAGTGCTCTTAGGTGACTTTTTCACGGATCAAGCCAGAAAGCTGGCGCAACTAGTACAAGATTACGCCGCTGGTGAAATTCGATTGTCATTACGTCAAAATATACTAATCCCCCATGTTCATGAAGATCGTATTCCCTTTTTCTTTCAGGAGTTACAGAAACTAGGGCTTGCCGATGCGGGTTATAATACAATTCAGGATATCACTGCCTGCCCAGGTACAGACACTTGTAACCTAGGTATTGCTAGCAGCACTGGAATTGCCAGAAAATTAGAAGAAGTGCTAGCCACAGAATATCCACACCATTTACAAAATCCAGATTTGGTAATAAAGATTAGTGGATGTATGAATGCCTGTGGTCAGCATACTATGGCACACATAGGGTTTCAAGGCATGAGCATCCGAACCAAAGACAAGCTAGTGGCTCCTGCATTACAAGTTTTATTAGGGGGTGGTAACCACGGAAAGGGTAAGGCCACTTTTGCAGATAAAGTTGTAAAAATCCCGAGTAAACGAGGTCCACAAGCGCTGCGCCTAATTTTAAACGATTTTGAAACTAATGGAGAAGGAAACACCTTTGATACCTATTACGCTGCACAGGGTGAGCGTTACTTCTATGAGCTTTTAAAGGAACTTTCTAATACTGACAATCTAACCCAAGAAGATTTTGTTGATTGGGGCAATGCCGAGAAATATAAGAAGGAAATTGGCATAGGGGAGTGCGCCGGTGTGATAGTAGATTTGGTAGCTACGCTATTTTTTGAAAGCCACGAGAAAATTGAAAAAGCTACGGAAGCACTTGAAAATGGCAAATGGGCAGCAAGTATTTATTACAGTTATCAAGCTATGGTAAACGCTGCCAAGGCGTTACTAACTGCCGAAAAAACAAAAACTAATACCCATGCCAGTATAATCAAGGATTTAGATCGCTTATTTGTGCAGCAGGGAAAACTTGCTTTTGAAGGGGGATTTGAAGCGTTGGTATTACAACTTAACCAAAATCGACCTTCGCAGACTTTTGCGAATGCTTATTTAGAAGATGCAAAAACGGTCTTGGAAAAATTGGAGGCCTACCGCAAACTAGAATTAGCTCATGTATAACGAAGGAAAACTTACGGTTGTGGGTGCAGGTCCCGGTGATGAGGAACTAATAACCCTAAAAGGAGTGCGAACACTAGAACAGGCAGATGTGGTGTTGTATGACGCGCTCGTGGCTCCTAACTTATTGCGTTATGCGTCTTCTGCGGAGCATATTTTTGTAGGCAAGCGCAAGGGCTGTTACCGGTATCAACAAGAACAAATTAATGAACTCATCGTGCAGCGTGCACAATTAGGAAAACATGTAGTGCGCTTAAAAGGAGGGGATCCTTTTGTTTTTGGCAGGGGAGCCGAAGAGATGGAATACGCGGCACGTTTCGGAATAGAAGTGGCGGCAGTTCCTGGTATTTCTTCTTCTATAGCGGTCCCGGAAGCGGCTCATATTCCAGTAACCAAGCGTGGTTTTTCCGAAAGTTTTTGGGTCATTACAGGAACCACCAAGGCACATGAACTCTCACATGATGTGCGTCTTGCGGCACAGTCCTCGGCAACAGTGGTCATTTTAATGGGCATGTCAAAACTGGGGGAAATCATTAGCTTATTTAAAAAAGAAAATAAAGCATCCACTCCGGTTGCTATTATTCAAGAAGGAACTACTGAAAAAGAAAAGATAGGAATTGGCACTGTTGCCACCATTGAAGCCAAGGTCAGGGAGCAACAGTTGTCCAATCCTGCGATTATTGTGATTGGAGCGGTGGTGCATCATAGAACGGCTCTTTTAAAAATTAAAGAAGAACAAATGCTTGTGAGCTAATGGAACGAAATACCTTATATCCCATTTTTTTAAAGACTTCACAACTACAGATTCTGATTGTTGGAGGAGGCAATGTGGCGGAAGAAAAACTTCATTTTTTAACCAAATCAAGTCCCGATGCTCAGATCACCTTGGTTGCACCCATGATTCGGGAAGCTACCTTGGAATTGGCACAGCATTTCAATGTTCAAATAGTAAAAGATAGCTATCATAAAAAATATATAGAAGGAAAGCATTTTGTAATCGCGACTACAGATAAGCCCTTGATCAATGAAGAAATCTATGAAGATTGTAGAGCTGTACAGACTTTAGTCAATGTAGCGGATAATCCTCCTCTTTGCGATTTTTATATGGGTGGAATAGTTACCAAAGGACATGTAAAAGTGGCTATTTCCACCAACGGTAAATCGCCTACCACGGCAAAACGTTTGCGGCAATTTTTTGAGGAAGTGTTACCGGAAGATATTCATGAATTGGTACAGAATCTTAATGCATATAGAAAAACACTCAAAGGTGATTTTGAAGAGAAAGTGGATAAAATGAATGAAATCACCCAAAAATTAATTCAGAAAGTTTAAAAAAGAATATGATTACAACAGATCTATTAATAATTGGTGCCGGTCCTACCGGATTGTTCACTGTTTTTGAAGCTGGGTTACTAAAATTAAAGTGTCATTTAATAGACGCCTTGCCACAGCCGGGCGGGCAATGTTCTGAGATTTACCCCAAAAAACCCATTTACGATATCCCTGCTTATCCAGAAATTTTAGCAGGTGATTTGGTGGAACGCCTTATGGAGCAAATTGCCCCTTTTGAGGCTGGATTTACACTTGGAGAACGGGCGGAGACGTTGCAGAAGTTAGAAGACGGCTCATTTATTGTTACCACTAATAAAGGAACAGAACACCACGCCAAGGTAGTTGTAATTGCTGGTGGTTTGGGTTCGTTTGAACCTAGAAAACCGCAATTAACGCATTTAGAAAAATATGAAGAAAATGGGGTGGCTTATATCATCAAAAACCCCGAAGTATATCGCGATAAAAAGGTGGTTATTGCGGGAGGTGGTGATTCAGCCTTGGATTGGGCTATTTACTTATCTGAGATTGCCTCGGAAGTTTCATTGGTACACCGAAGAAATGAGTTTAGAGGCGCATTAGATTCTGTGGAAAAAGCCCGAAAATTGGCGCAACTAGGTAAAATAAAGCTTTACACCAAAGCAGAAGTAAAAGAGTTGCATGGCCAAAACGCATTGCAAGCTGTGGTGATTCAGCCAAATGAAAAAGACCTAGCCCCGATTTATTTAGAGGTAGATCATTTTATACCGCTCTTTGGATTGTCACCAAAATTAGGTCCCATCGGGAATTGGGGATTGGAGATAGAAAAAAATGCCATCAAGGTGAACAATTCCAAGGATTATCAAACAAATATTCCGGGTGTTTTTGCCATTGGTGATGTTAACACTTATGAAGGAAAATTAAAACTTATCCTTTCTGGATTTCATGAAGCGGCAGTAATGTGTCAGTATGCCTATCAGATCATTCATCCCAACAAACGCTTTGTGATGAAATATACCACAGTAGGTGGTGTAGAAGGATTTGATGGAAGTAAGAAAGAAGCAAAAAAAGAAGTAGTGCAAAGTATCGTTTAACTCAGGAGTTATTCATCAACCATGCCTCCCAAATGCTTTTTTGGGAGGTTTTTTTGGTTTATACAGGAATGCACCCTTTCTTTGTACCAGTTCATTTATAAAATGTAAGTTATCAAGAAAGGTGGAGGGATTAGACCCTTTGAAACCTTAGCAACCCTCGGCTTCGAGAAGGTGCTACATTCTACCCAATTTGGGAAGGATAACAAATGTGAATTCCAAATTCCACCCCTAGCTTGATATGTTTTTAATTCCCAATATGGGAAAACGTGCAGTATGGCAAAAATTGAAGAACTATTACAAGAACGAATTCTGGTGTTGGATGGCGCTATGGGCACCATGCTTCAGCAATACCATTTTTCTGAAGAAGATTTTAGAGGCGAACGGTTTAAGGAATGGAAGCTACCCCTGCAGGGAAATAACGATCTTCTTTCCATTACACAGCCCACCGCCATTGCAGAGGTTCATAGAAAGTATTTTAATGCCGGGGCCGATATTGTGGAAACCAATACGTTCTCTGGAACTCGTATCGCTATGGCAGATTATGGAATGGAGGAGCTTGTGTACGAACTTAACTATGAATCCGCGCGCATAGCAAAGGAGGTGGCAAATGAGTTTACAGCGTTACAACCTGATAAACCCAGATTTGTGGCAGGAAGCATAGGACCAACGAATAAAACTGCCAGCCTTTCTCCAGATGTAAATGATCCCGGATTTAGGGCGGTGAGTTTTGATGAGCTACGTATAGCATACAAAGAACAGGTAGAGGCCCTTTTAGATGGAGGGGCGGATTTACTTCTGGTAGAAACCATTTTTGATACTCTGAATGCAAAAGCGGCTTTGTTCGCAATTGAAGAGGTAAAAGAGGAGCGATCCATAGAAGTTCCAATCATGGTCAGTGGGACCATTACAGATGCTTCTGGACGTACCCTTTCAGGACAAACTGCAGAAGCCTTCTTAATTTCTATTTCGCACATTCCTATAGTTTCAGTTGGGTTTAATTGTGCTTTAGGAGCCAAACAGCTTACACCACATTTAGAGGTGATTGCCGCAAAATCTACTTTTTTTACTTCGGCTCACCCTAATGCAGGCCTTCCTAATGCCTTTGGGGCTTATGATGAAAGTCCGGAAGAAATGGCTGCACAGATTAAAGAATATTTAGAAAAAGGTTTGGTGAATATTGTAGGCGGTTGTTGTGGTACCACCCCTGCACATATTACGGCCATCGCAGAATTGGCAAGGTCCTATGCGCCTAGAAAAATAAAAACACTGGTGTAGGATGATTTTAAACACAACTGGAGAAAACGGTATGCCCAAGCAGTCTGCATTTTTAAACAATAGTTATGAACAAGTCTTAGAAATTAGGGCATATGACTCAATGCAATTGATCTTTCAATCGCATTCTTCTAAAAATGGACTATCTAATTGGCCGTAACTGAAAGATATATGCGTCTTAGTGGCCTTGAGCCATTAATTATAACCCCAGAAAGTAATTTCATTAATGTGGGGGAACGTACCAATGTGGCGGGTTCCAAAAAATTTCTTCGGTTAATTAAGGAAGAGAAATTTGAAGAAGCTTTGGAAGTGGCGCGCCATCAAGTAGAAGGCGGTGCGCAAATTATTGATATTAACATGGACGATGGCCTGATTGATGGAAAAACGGCCATGGTAAAGTTTTTAAACCTTATTGCATCCGAACCTGATATTTCTCGTGTGCCAATTATGATTGACTCTTCTAAATGGGAAATCATCGAGGCAGGATTACAAGTAGTGCAAGGGAAATGCGTAGTGAATTCTATTAGTCTTAAAGAAGGAGAAGAAGAGTTTATTCATCAAGCAAAATTGATTAAGCGGTATGGTGCTGCAGTTATTATTATGGCGTTTGATGAAGTGGGCCAAGCAGATACCTTAGAACGTCGCAAAGAAATAGCAGCACGCTCGTACCGAATTCTGGTAGATCAAGTGCAGTTTCCCCCAGAAGACATCATTTTTGACTTGAATATTTTTCCAGTGGCCACTGGGATGGAAGAGCATCGGCGCAATGCTCTTGATTTTATAGAAGGCACAAAATGGGTAAAAGAGAATTTACCTCATTGCAGTGTCAGTGGCGGGGTAAGTAATGTGTCTTTTTCATTCCGTGGAAACAATCCTGTACGTGAAGCAATGCACTCTGTTTTTCTCTACCACGCCATACGAGCAGGGATGAATATGGGCATTGTTAATCCTACCATGCTAGAAGTATATGATGATATTCCAAAGGACCTTTTGGAACACGTGGAGGATGTTATCTTAAACAGGAGGGATGATGCCACTGAAAGACTTTTGGAATTCGCCGAAACCGTGGTGGGCAAAACCAAAGAAAGCAAGGTGGATTTGTCTTGGCGTGAGTTGCCACTTCAAGAACGTATTACACGAGCATTAGTCAAGGGTATTGATCAATTTATCATAGAAGATGTTGAAATTGCCCGCCAGCAAGCCACACGACCCCTAGAAGTTATTGAGGGGAATTTAATGACCGGAATGAATGTGGTTGGGGATCTTTTTGGAAGTGGAAAGATGTTTCTGCCTCAGGTTGTTAAATCTGCAAGAGTGATGAAAAAAGCGGTTGCTTATTTAGAACCATTTATAGAAGAAGAGAAGAAAAACAACACCCAAGAAGGAGCCTCCAAAGCTGCCGGAAAAATATTAATGGCCACGGTTAAAGGCGATGTTCACGATATTGGTAAAAACATTGTTTCTGTAGTCTTGGCTTGCAATAACTACGAGATTGTTGATCTAGGTGTGATGGTACCCCCTGAAAAAATAATCAAAAAAGCGCAAGAGGAACAGGTAGATATTGTTGGGCTTAGTGGACTAATTACCCCATCGTTAGACGAGATGGTTTTCTTAGCCAAAGAAATGGAACGCCAAGATTTTAAAGTACCCTTGCTTATTGGTGGGGCTACCACAAGTAAAGCACATACGGCTGTAAAAATTGATCCAATGTATAGCCAATCGGTTGTTCATGTAAATGATGCTTCGCGAGCGGTGACAGTGGTGGGTGATTTATTACACAAAGATTCTTCTGATGGATACAAAAAGGCCATAAAATTAGACTACGAAAGTTTCCGAGAAAAGTTTCTAAACAGATCCAAACAAAAAGAATATATCGCACTAGAAGAAGCACGTGCCAATAAGTATGTTGCAACTTTTAATCAGGAAACTATTTCGAAACCCAAGAAGCTGGGTGTGCAGGTTTGGGATGCATTTAATCTGGAACAGTTGCAAGATTATATTGATTGGACACCCTTCTTTAGATCATGGGATTTGCACGGGAGGTATCCTGACATTTTAGATGATGCCATTGTTGGTTCTCAGGCCACAGAGTTGTTCAAGGATGCCCAAACCCTGCTGAAGCAGATTTTTGATGAAAAATGGTTAGTGGGTAAAGCGGTTTTTGGGTTATTTCCGGCGAACCAAATCAATGAAGATGATATTGAAGTTCATTTAAGCGGTGGTAAAACTGCTGTTTTTAGAACTCTTAGGCAACAATTGAAGAAAAGAGCAGGGGTACCGAATTTAGCATTGTCAGATTTTATAGCTCCCAAGCAAAGTGGTTTTGAAGATTATGTAGGTTGTTTTTGTGTAACAGCCGGCTTCGGTACTCAAGAAATAGCCTCGGAATATGAGAAGAATCATGATGATTATAATGCAATTATGATTAAAGCCTTGGCGGATCGATTAGCGGAGGCTTTTGCGGAATACCTTCATCAAAAAGTTAGAATGGATTATTGGGGGTACGCGGCAGAAGAAACCTTAAGTAATGAAGGATTAATTAACGAAAAATACCAAGGAATACGGCCCGCTCCAGGCTATCCTGCATGCCCAGATCATCTAGAAAAGAACACCATTTGGGAAGTACTTCAAGTAGAAAAAAACATAGGTGTAAAGTTAACAGAGAGTCTAGCGATGTGGCCTGCGGCTAGCGTTAGTGGGTATTATTTTGGGCATAAAGAAGCCAAGTATTTTGGACTTGGTAAAATACAGATGGATCAAGTAAACGATTTTGCAGCTCGTAAAGGAATAGAGGTCAAAGACGCCAAAAAATGGCTTGCTCCCAACATAGTTGAACAATAGATGAAGGTAACAGATCACATTGAAAAAGCAGAGGGAACTACCCTTTTTAGTTTCGAGATTATCCCTCCGGTGAAAGGGAAAAGTATTCAGGAACTCTATGATAATATAGACCCTCTCATGGAGTTTAAACCGCCTTTTATAGATGTAACTACTTCCAGAGAGGAATATGTCTATATAGACAGGGATGGTTTGCTAGATAAGAAATTAACACGCATGCGTCCTGGTACATTGGGTATTTGTGCTTCAATAAAACATAAGTATGATGTAGACGCTATACCGCATGTTTTATGTGGCGGTTTCACAAAAGAGGAAACCGAGTATCTGCTAGTAGATTGTCACTATCTAGGCATTGATAATGTAATGGCATTACGAGGCGATGCCATGCGAGAAGAAAAGTATTTTGAGGCAACAAAAGGCGGGCACCATTATGCAGCAGATTTGGTAAAACAAATTCAAGAACTAAATGCGGGCAACTACTTGCATGAAGTCATTGAAACAGATAATTGTGCCGACTTCTGCATTGGAGTGGCAGGCTATCCAGAAAAACATATGGAAGCTCCTTCCTTAAAATCAGACTTAAAAAGGTTGAAAGAAAAAGTTGCTTTTGGAGCAGATTATGTGGTTACCCAAATGTTTTTTGACAACGAAAAGTATTTCACCTTCGTAAAAGAAGCCCGAGCAATGGGAATTAATGTCCCCATCATTCCCGGCATAAAGCCAATTGCTATTAAAAAACACCTGCAACTGCTACCACAAGTCTTTAGAGTAGATTTACCAGAAGACTTGATTAATGCGGTGGAACAATGCAAAAACAACAAAGAAGTAAGACAGGTGGGAATTGAATGGTGTATTGCACAATCTAAAGAATTGAAAGCGGCTGGAGTTCCCGTTTTGCACTATTATTCCATGGGGAAATCCTCTAATATTAAGGCGATTGCAGAGGCCGTCTTTTAGTGCGGAGAATTAATGCAAGGGCATCCTGTAAATATGCCTATTTTTACCTTTCATGAAGCGCCTACTGGTTATTGCATTTCTTTTAGTTGGGTTCGCAAGTCTCGCCCAAAACCCAGAGCAACCCAAGAAATGGGTGGTAGATCTTAGTCAGTTTAATGGATCCATTCTATTACACAATCCAGATATTACCCATTTAATTTCAGAACATCCATCGGGCTTTATTGCGAGCATTAATCGCAAACGATTTGGTGATGAAGCTTGGGAGGCGGATTTTGGTTACCCAGATTCGGGTTTTACCTTCGTTTACCAAGATATGAGAAACCCAACCCTTGGGGAGCATTTTGGGCTGTATGCCCATTATAATTTTTACTTTTTTAAACGCAATCTTCAATTTAGACTAGCACAGGGCATTGCTTACAATACCAATCCGTACGATAAGAATTCTAACTTTAGAAACAACGCTTATGGATCTCATTTGTTAAGCTCTACCATGGCCATGATTAACTATCACAAAGAAGATGTCATTGCTGGCTTAGGGTTTAAATTGGGACTTTCTTTAATACATTATTCCAATGCCAATTTTAAGGCACCTAACACCTCCACCAATACAGCCGCCTTTAATTTTGGACTTACGTATGATTTAAACCAGGAGGTGGAACGATCTTTTATCCCTGCCGAAGCCCGTGAGAAAGTTTTAGAACCTATTCGTTTCAATGCGGTATTACGAGGTGGTATAAATGAAAGTGATGTGGTGAATTCTGGACGCTACGGATTCTGGTTGGTTTCTGCCTATGCAGATAAGCGATTGGGTAGAAAAAGTGCCTTGCAACTAGGTGTAGATGCTTTTTTCTCGTATTTCCTGGAAGAGTTAATTCGTTTTCAAGCGACCTCCTTTCCCGAAATGAACGTAGCTCCCGATACTGATTTTAAACGAGTGGGACTCTTCTTAGGGCATGAGTTGTTTATTAATAAACTTAGTTTGGTTACCCAACTGGGGTATTATGTGTATTACCCCTTCGATTTTGAAGGAAGGGTGTATAACAGGATAGGTTTTAAACGCTATTTTGGGAAAAAGGTTTTTGGGGCGGTTACCCTAAAATCTCACGGTGCAGCGGCAGAAGCGGTAGAATTTGGAATAGGAATTAGGATGTAATATCATGAAATTAATTTTTAAAATCACTGGTAGTAAATCTATTGGATCCTTTCATAAAGTCCTTGCTGTTTGGGGCTTTATGTGTATCCTACTTTTATTTGGCTGTAATTCTGAAAATGCCCCCGATTGCTTGCAGAATTCTGGTGATTTAACAAGGATAACAGTAGATCTACCTACCTTTTCAAATATTACCGTCTTCGAGAATTTAAATCTTGTGTTACGACAAGGAGATACCCAATCTGTGGAAATAGAATCTGGAGAATTTTTAATCAACGACATTACAGCATCCGTTGATGGTGATAGATTGGTGGTACAAAACGACAATGGCTGTAATATTTTTAGAGAATATGGCCGTTCAACTATTTATGTAACCTCACCAAATATTGAAGAGGTGCGTAGTAGTACGGGTTTATTAATCTCCAGTGATGGTCCCCTGAATTACCCTGATCTAACCTTAGTTTCAGAAAGTTTTAATGTGCCTGAGGCAGAGACTACAGACGGTTCTTTTGATATAGAATTGGCCAATGAGCAGCTAACCATTGTGGTCAATGGTATTGCTTTTTTCAGATTAAGGGGAACCACGAATAGGCTGGAAGTGGTAGTCGCCGCAGGAGATTCTAGAATAGAAGCAAGTGATTTAGAAGCATTGGCTGTTGATGTGAATCACCGCGGTTCTAATGATATTTTGGTAAATCCTCAAGAAGAAATTACAGGTATCATTCGGGGCTATGGAGATGTGGTAAGTTTCAACCGACCTGCATTGATAGAGGTAGCCGAGATCTTCGAAGGGCGTTTGCTATTCCGGTAAATACGTCCTGCTAAATTTTTTGACATGTTCAGCTACTTTAAAAAACTATTTGGGTCATCACAAAAGCACACAGAGCTGGAAGGTTTAGCATTTGTCGATCAAAATTTTAAAAACTTAGTCGGGAATAAGCAGGTTCCAGGTTTGGCAGCTGCTATTTGGCATGACGGAGGTAAAGTACTTGAAAAGGGGTATGGATATGCTAATTTGGAAACTAGTTTTAGAGTGAATCCTAAAACCACCCTTTTTCGCATCGCCAGTATTTCTAAATGCATCACAGGGTTGGTTTTTGGCAAGATGGTAGAAGAAGGTCTTTTAGATTGGGAAGATTCAATTTATCAATATGTGCCAGAATACCCTAAAAAAAAACATGA
>CAZRPJ010000032.1:0-21930 GCA_964601965.1 uncultured Croceivirga sp. | reverse complement strand
ATTGGGAAGATTCAATTTATCAATATGTGCCAGAATACCCTAAAAAAAAACATGATTTTAATTTACTTCAGTTAGCATCCCATACAGCGGGAATACGAGCGTACCGAGGGAAAGAATACGCATTAAATAAACCCTATTCCGTACAAGATAGCATTGAAATTTTTAAGGAGGACCCACTGTTGTATACTCCTGGTGAGGGTTATTTATATTCTAGTCTAGACTTTGTATTACTTTCTTTGGCTATGGAACGCGCTAGTGGTATATCCTTTTGGGAATACACGCGTGACAAAGTGTTACTGCCTTTGGGAATGACGAATACGGTTCCTCCAATAGAAAAGGTTCTTGAGACGCGCTCTAACTTAAACCTAGCATCTTTTTATACCCCAACCAAAAGAGGGTTTAAATTGGCCACTACTGTGGATAACAATTATAAACTGGCTGGTGGCGGTTATCTTTCAACAGTGGAGGACATTGCCAAATTGGGGCTCGAAGTTTTGGAGCAACGTTTACTAAAAAAGACTACCTATCAAATGCTATTGCAGAGCAGGGTTGTAAAAGGAAAACCTTCTTATTACGGCGTTGGGTTTCAAGTCAGTCAAGACAATCAGGGGTATTCTTTTGTAGGCCATGTGGGAAATAGTGTTGGGGCCTATACCAACTTCTTTGTATATCCTTCAAAGAGGCTAGTTTTTTCAATGGTAACCAATTGCAATAATTCCAATATTCAAGAAGAGTTGGATGCCAGTATTGCAGCCTTATTAAGAAAATTTTAAGTGATTTCACCTCTATTTGTACACTTTAACCCAAATTTTTGCAGTTAGTGGAAAAAGTAAGGGGTCTACCAGGCTTGATCATAAATTAGGGGGTCTAAAAGCGGTTCACTATGAGAAAAAGTATACTTCTTTTCTTTTTGCTACTATTTTCGATTGTGCTTTGGAAAATCACTGAAGCTCCACAACAAGAGCAATGGAATGACGCTGCCGTAGAAGAATTGGTTTCTGAAACCAACAATGCGAAAATCGCTAAGAACTAATTTCACCCTAGTTTCACTTCAATTTTAATTTAAATACTTGCACCCATTTTAAAGATGGGTCTAATACTCCTACCATATTTAACGATTGTACTTTTTGGTTGTACCACAATTTTTGTGAACTTTAAACAAAATCTTGGTATGCTTTTTAAAGGACAATTTTTCTTCTTTTTATTCGCCTCTTTTCTTGTATTTGCCCAAGAACCAGAGGAAACTCTAGACATTAATCTAGTATTAGAAAATACTGCTGAACAAGAGCTTAGCCTAAAGGAATGGAAAAAGTTTAAAGATTTTGAGACAAAGTTGGCATTAGATTCCTTAGAAGATAGCCAACAGCAACGACAATTGTTGGGCTATGCCAAAGACTCCATTCAAATTCTAGGTGTTAAACTAATGGCAGTAAAACTTCTAGATGAGAAGAAACTGCTTGAAAAAGATATTCTTGAAAATGAGGCCTACTACCAAGAGCTATTAAAAGAACTTCGGGCAAGTGAATTACCGCAATCTTCTTACTTGTTTCTAGAAGAGAAATTGGCCTTTTTACGCCTGGCTAGTGTAGAGAAAGAACTTTCCGTTAGTAAATGGTTTAATTTTTTACTCGTAGTACTTTTTTTAGCTGCGCTCTATGGTATTTGGCGTTTAAGAGCTACGCGAAGAAACATACCCTTAAGCAATCAAGAACTAAACGTAAAAGAACTTATTTTGGCAGGTAAGTCCAATAAAGAAATTGCCAATGAGCTTTTTATTAGTTTAAGTACTGTGAAGACCCATATTACCAATATTTATGGGAAGTTGAATATTTCTACACGTCACGAGTTAGTCCAAAAATATACAGGTACTAGTACCTAAATCAGACCCCTTTTTTCCTCGTTGAAAGAATTGACCGCCTTACTTTGTTAAAAAGTTTTAGGTTTGATTCGATTGCTATTTTTCCTTTGTTCTTTTGTTTCTACAGCCCAGCAGTTTTGTGATGTTAAGGGAACTGTGATTACGCAGGATGGACAAAATTTACCCGTAGGGGATGTTTTATTGCTGCATCCAAAGACACAAGAGCTTTTAAAATACGCCTCTATTCAAGAAGGAAGTTTTAAACTAGAAAGTATCCCCCAGGGAACTTATCAATTAAACATATCAGCTTTAGGGTACAAAGAATTTAGTAGTTCGTACACTTTTAAGGACGATCAATTTTTAGAAATCATTTTGGAGCCATCTATTGAAGCGCTAGATGAGGTAGAAGTGGTTGGCGCTAAAAGTCCTATTACTTTTGATAGAGGAAATTTAAAAGTTGCTGTTCAAAACCCCTACTTTTCTTCGGTTTCTGATCCTCTTGAAATACTAGCTAGGTTGCCCGGAGTTCAAGTTTCTTCGGATCGAGAATCACTAACGATCTTAGGAAAAGGAACCCCCTTAATCTACTTAAATAACCAACGGATTACCATAGAAGAATTTTCGGTTTTTCCAATGGCCAATATTGAACGCATTGAGATTATCAATAACCCATCGGCGAAATATGAAGCAGCAGGTAGGGCAGTCGTCTTAATAATCCCAGCAAAATCTAATGGTAAAGGCTATCAAGGTACAATTACTGAAACTTTGTCGTTTCGGAGGAATTTCAATAATTACCTTGCTGCCACTACCACTCTGGGAGATACCAATTGGAATGTTCGCGCTGGTATGGGATACAATCAACTACAACAATGGGAGAGCAATAGTTTTCTTTTTCAAATACCAGAACGTGAGGTTTTAGTGGATTATGAAGTATTAATACCTAAAAATAAACGGGTGCAATTAAATCCTAATTTGGGAGTCTATTATCAATGGAATGAAGACGATTATGTTTCATTAAATCTTTCAGGAAAATTTCAAACTGATGATGCGCCGTTTTTTACCAATACATTTCTTGAAGATCAAGGCCAACCTAGTACCATTGTGACCAATACCGTAAATGATAACAGTAAAAATTATTATAGCGGTTCTTTGAATATTAATAAGAAGTTTCAAAAAGAATGGATGCTTTTTGGAGGATTGCAATATTCAGGATTTAAGCAGTCTCTTAATACAGTTATTGAAAATAGTGTAGATGGCCAGAATTTTCAATTAGATCAATTTAGGGATCAAGTGTATTCAATAAATTCGTTGGGTGCCCGTATCGATGTGAGCAAAGTAACTGCCCAGAACGCCTCATGGGAATGGGGAGCCAATATTAGTACTGCAAAGGCCGAAGCAGAAACAAGTATTTCTCAGATCATAGAAGGTAGTGAAACCGCTATTGATTTTGACTACAACGAAGATTTGTGGGCCCTTTATACTTCCTATAAAAGTGGTAATAAAAAGAAAACTAGTTTTGAATTGGGTTTGCGTATGGAACATAATTCTGTTGAAAGCAATGCTTCCACAACCAATGAATCTCTTATATCAAGGAATGTAACCAGTTTTTTTCCAAAGGCCTCCATTTCAATTCCCTTGGATAGTGTACAATCTATTAATGTAAATTATGGTAGATCAATCACCCGCCCGGATTTTTCAAGAGCCAGCACCATCACCGTGTTTATAAACCCTTTTTTAGAAGGAACAGGAAACCCCTCTTTGCGCCCTACTTTAACAAATGAACTCGCTGTAAATTATCAAAAGAAGCAACAGACGTTTTTTGCCACAGCCTACCAGAGCAAGTTTCCAACTAATTTTACAATTTCATACGATGAAACCAACGATACCGCTTTGTTGGCTTTGGTAAACTTAGAGAAGGAACGAGGTTTTTCCCTGGGTTTCAATCAAAACTATACCAAAGGAGCGTGGAGTAACAACAACTCTCTTTCTTTAAATTACAACGAATTACAAGATGCCACAGCGACCCTTTCAAAAAGTAGCCCTTACCTCTATGCATATACCAACCACCAATTTCAATTAGCAAAAGGCACCTCCTTTTCATTTGGAGCATGGTTTTTAGGAAAACGCTACGAAGGAATTTTTGAACGAGCCGCTATGCATGCTCTTGAAGCGACCATTAGCAAAACCTTTTTTAAGAATTGGACCTGTACCTTGCGCTTCAATGATATTACAAGGGGGACTAATTTTGAAGAGCGTTATTCCATTGATGGTGTTCTGGCAGATGGCATTTACTTTAGTGATCTTAGAGAAGTAGCATTCGTTGTGAAATATCAATTTGGAGGTCAAAAATCGTCTTCCTTTAAGAACAAAGATGTTGATGATAATCTTAAAAGAATCAGGTAAGATCCAATGCAATTTTCTCACAATGCTGTAAGGTAGACTGTACGTCTTCAAAAGTGGTCCTAGGATTAATCAAGCACATTCTAAGCACCACTTGTCCGTTTAGAATGGTAGTAACCAATAAGGCTTCTCTAGAATGCATGATTTGTTCTGATATTTGTTGGTTCAGTCTATCCAAGGTACTAGCATCGAAATTTTTACCAATGGGGTTAAACCTAAAGTTGATGATGGCCAAAGTAGCAGGATGCACTACCTGCCATTGCGCACTGCTTCTTAAGAGCGCTTCTGTTTTTTCTGCCAGTTCAATGTTATAGGTTACCGCTTTTCTGAAGGCTTTTAGTCCAAAGGTTTTTAGACTCATATAAAACTTAAGCGCTCTAAATCTTCTAGTTAATTGAATTCCTAGGTCATAGAAATTAATTTCGGAGGTATTCCCTTCTATGTCTCGAAGGTATTCTGGCTTTTCAGTAAAAGTGTGACTTAAATTTTTATGATTTCTTACCAAAAGGCACCCCATTTCATACGGCTGAAACAACCATTTGTGCGGGTCTATCGTAAGGGAATCAGCTTTTTCAATTCCTTTTAGGGCCTTTTTTCCCTGTGGTGCAAGAATAGCTGCTGCACCATACGCACCATCTACATGAAACCAAAGCCCTTCTTTTTTGCAAATAGCTGCCATCTCTGGAAGTGGGTCTACGGACCCGGTATTGGTAGTTCCCGCAGATGCCAACAAACAAAAAGGGAAAAGGCCTTGCAGCCTATCTGCTGCGATACAATTCTTTAATTTGTTAAGGGCAAAATTAAACTCAGAATCGGTAGGGATAATTCGCACCTGATCCTCCCTAAAACCCAATACTCGAATTGCTTTGATATTGCTTGAATGTGCTTGGTCTGAAAGATAGATAATGGCCTTAGAAAAATCCTTGCCACATTTAATATTTCGTGCAGTAGCTAAAGCGGTTAAGTTTGCCATAGATCCACCACTTGTAAAAATACCTCCTCCTTTTTTAGGAGGGAAGCCAAAGATCTTTAAAAGCCATTGAATGGTAATAATTTCTAATTCCGCCGCAGCTGGGGACGCGACCCATCCACCTGAAAAAACATTAAAACCTGTGGCCAAGGCGTCTGCCATTACACTCACATAATTACTAGGTCCGGGAACAAAAGAATACGCCTTAGGATGGCTCATTAAGGTAGTATTGGCCATGACATTGCTAACAACAAAATCTAGCACTTTCTTAGGATCTGATCCTTTTTCAGGCGCTTCTTCTAAAAATAGAGAGTCCATTTCCTTTCTAGATTTCAGGGCTACGGGAAGCTTTTTATCTAAATGGGTATAGTGATCAATAATGGCATCAACGGTGGCATACCCATAGGCTCTCATTTGCTCTGGGGACAACTCTAAACGTTCGTCATTTTTTGACATACAAGGAGTGCTTCAATTATTCGGCGGCAAAGATAAGGTGCCTAGCTGCATTAAAACAGAACCATTGTCAGGAGAAGGATACTTTTAAGAAGTAAGTTCAGTGAATAGACTTTCTAGATTTTTATTCTTACGACTTAATTGCAAAGTCTTTAATTGGTTATCGTGTGCAAAATCGAAAACAGCAGGACGCATGTCTTTAGCAGTTGAGAAGGTTATTTCATATATAAAACCTCCCGTATTTCTTACATCGCTTACATTGGGTAGCTGTTGTAGTAATACCTCTTCAACACGGTAATCAAACTCTACTTCTATAATTTGTTCGGTAGCTTCACGTAGTTCATCCAGTTTTTTATCAGCTACAATCGTGCCTTTGCTAATTAAAATAACCCGGTCGCACACGGCTTCCACCTCTTTCATTATATGGGTAGATAAGAGTATGGTTTTCTCTTTACCTATTTCGCGGATTAATTTTCGTATTTCAATAAGCTGATTTGGGTCCAATCCTGTGGTGGGCTCGTCCAGAATTAAAACCTCGGGATCATGTAATAAGGCCGCCGCTAATCCTACACGTTGTTTATAGCCTTTAGAAAGCTGCCCAATTTTTTTATGCGCCTCCGGAGACAGACCTGTTTTTTCTATAATACCTTCAATTCGTTCCTTGGCAATCTTATGTACACCAGCGTGAAAATTCAAATATTCTTTCACATACATTTCTAAATACAAGGGGTTACTTTCCGGCAAATACCCAATGCTTTTTTTTACCGCCTGCTCGTTTTTAGAAACATCAAAACCATTCACTGCTGCTTCTCCGGCATCTGCTTTGTAGTAGGTAGTTAGTATGCGCATCATGGTAGA
Source organism: uncultured Croceivirga sp. (assembly GCA_964601965.1). Lineage (GTDB taxonomy): Bacteria > Bacteroidota > Bacteroidia > Flavobacteriales > Flavobacteriaceae > Croceivirga. The sequence continues at coordinate 15,391 of CAZRPJ010000032.1, read as the reverse complement.
CTTACCCGCGCCATTTGGACCTAAAAAGCCTACAATTTCTCCTTTTTCTATGGTAAAAGAGATATCATTTAAGGCCTTTTGAGACCCAAAGCTTTTGCTAATGTTCTTAACAGAAATGGACATTCATGAATTTTAAATTCAAAAATAGGACAAATTTGAACGCTGAATTCTAAGATGATGGGCTTCTTTAAATTCGTAATTAATAAGAATCACTTATTTTTCTTTGTTTATTTTCAGGGGAAGTCCTCTTTTGCCTAAAAATCGAAAAATTTTTCGATTTGACTTTGAATATTCAATGGAATAGACAATCTTAGCCAAGATTATAAGTACAAAATGAACAAAACAGTTTTCTTTAGCGGTTTTTATTTCTACTTCTTTTATGGAAGCAGAAAGGGACTGTTGTAGGAATACCTAGTATAAAACAATAAGAGTCCCGAAATCATTCGGGGCTTTTTTTTTGGATGAATTTAAAAGTAGCAATACAGGGAGTAAAAGGCAGCAACCACCATCAGGTAGCCCAAGATTTTTTTGGTGAACCTGTGGACTTGGTAGAATGTCTATCGTTCGATGCCCTCATTACTGCCTTGTTAAACGGAACGGCAGAAAAAGGGGTCATGGCTATTGAAAATTCCATTGCCGGTTCTATTATCCCTAATTATAATTTGGTCTACCATAACAATATTCACATTATCGGTGAATATTATTTAAGCATTCATCATAATCTAATGGCCCTAAAAGGGCAAAGCATACAGGAAATTGAGGAGGTTAGAACGCATCCAATGGCTTTGTTACAGTGCAAATCTTTTTTAAAACAATTTCCCCATCTAAAACTAGTAGAGGATGTGGATACAGCAGAGACCGCACGACAAATTCAGGAATATCAATTAAAGAACGTAGCCGCAATAGCCCCAAAAATGGCAGCATCACTCTATGATTTAGATATTCTAGCACCAGAAATTCAAACCATTAAGAATAACGCTACGCGCTTTATCATCTTAAAAACTAAAAACAAGGTGCTTCCTAAAGAAGAAATTAACAAGGCTTCTTTACGCTTTATCACCGATCACAAGCGGGGGAGTTTGGCAACGGTGCTAAATGTTATGAGTGATTGTAATATGAATTTAACTAAGATTCAATCGCTTCCGGTGATTGAAACACCTTGGAAATATGCCTTTTTTGTAGATATGACGTTTGAGCGATACGATGAATTCGCAAAGGCGAAATCTCTTTTAGAAATTATGTCCGAAGACTTTCGAGTGCTTGGAGAATATAAAAATGCGCTAGTAGAATGAGACCAGCACAACGTTTAGAAACGGTAAAAGAATACTATTTCTCGCGAAAACTGCGCGAGGTAAGAGGGCTTATTTCAGAAGGAAAACCCATTATTAATATGGGAATTGGAAGTCCAGACTTGCCACCACCTAATGTGGCCCTAGATTCATTGCAAGAAGTATTGCATGAGCAGGGCGCACATCAATACCAAAGCTACCAAGGATTACCAGAACTAAGGGAGGCTATGGCGACATTTTATAAAGAACGCTTTGGAGTACTTCTTGATCCCAAATCCGAACTATTGCCCTTGATAGGATCCAAAGAAGGAATTATGCATATAAGTCTGGCATTTTTAAATGTGGGAGATGGAGTGCTAATTCCAAACCCGGGATACCCTACCTATGCTTCTGTTTCTAAACTAATAGGCGCAGAAATTGTTGAATACGATTTAAAAGAAGAAAATCAGTGGCTTCCTGATATAGAAGCCTTAGAAAAGAAGGATTTATCCAAAGTGAAACTTATGTGGATAAGCTATCCTAATATGCCCACCGGTGCAAAGATAGCTATGGAAAAAATGGAAGAACTTTTGGCCTTCGCTCAAAAGCATGATATCCTTTTAGTAAATGATAATCCTTACAGTTTTGTCTTAAATGATTCTCCTACTAGTATTTTACAAGTCCCAGGGGCAAAATCGCATGCTCTTGAATTAAATTCATTGAGTAAGACTTTTAATCTGGCTGGTTGGCGTGTGGGTATGGTCATGGGAGATGCTGCGCACATTTTGTCCATTTTAAAAGTAAAAAGTAATATGGATTCTGGAATGTTTTATGGGATTCAGAAAGGGGCTATAGCCGCATTAAGAAGTGGTGCAGAATGGTTTAAGGAACTAGACAATACATACGCCAAGAGACGTACTTTAATGTATGAATTGGTTGAAAAATTAGGGTGTACCTATGACGCTAATGCGGCGGGCATGTTCGTCTGGGCTAAATTGCCAGAAGGGGCAAAAGCGGCAGAGGACTTTATAAATGACATCTTATACACCAAAGATCTCTTTATTGCTCCAGGCACAATTTTTGGGAGCAATGGAGAAGGTTTTATTCGTTTTTCACTCTGTGTGACAGAAGAAAAAATTCAAGAAGCTATTTCAAGGTTTTAAATGGAGAAGGTTGTAATCATAGGAGTAGGTTTAATAGGCGGATCTTTTGCAAAAGGCATCCGAAGGCTGTATCCAGACTGCCAAATTATTGGTTTGGACAAAAGCGAATCGCATCTTCAAGAAGCGCAAGCTTTGGGGATCATCAATGAAATTGGCTCCATGAACTCTTTAGAGGAGGCAGATTTGGTATTAGTAACCATCCCGGTAGATGTATTGGTGCAAGACTTGCCAAAGCTCCTAGATGCTGTAGGCGAGGAGACCTTGCTGGTAGATGCGGGATCTACAAAAGCGGCCTTATGTAAGGTAGTAAATGACCATCCTAAGCGAAGAAACTATTTGGCTTGCCATCCTATTGCAGGAACGGAATTTTCTGGACCAAAAGCGGCTTTTGATGGGCTTTATGATGGAAAGACTAATATTATTTGCGAGGTAGAGAAAACTGCCTTTAAACTTCAAGAAAAAGCTTTAGAACTTTTTCAAAACCTGGGAATGCGCATACGTTACATGAATCCAGAAGCACATGATAAACACATTGCGTATGTATCCCACCTTTCACATATAAGCTCATTTATGTTAGGAAAAACCGTGATTGAAGAAGAACGAAACGAGCGCGATATTTTTGATATGGCCGGGAGTGGTTTTGAAAGTACCGTGCGACTTGCAAAAAGTTCTCCTGATATGTGGACCCCCATTTTTGAGCAGAACAAAACTAATGTTATCAAGAGTCTTGAGGAGTATATTAAGAACTTGGAAACCTTTAAAAAAATGATGGAAGAAGGAGATTTTAAAGGGATTTACAATGAAATGAACAATACAAACAGCATAAAACAAATATTAAAAGGAATACCCCTTACTAAAACAGATAATTGAAAATGGAAAATTCAAAAGAGCTACGAACATGGCTAGATGATATGAAACTGCAGCACCCACTTGTAATAGCTGGGCCATGCAGCGCAGAAACCGAAGAACAGGTTTTGAAGATTGCACATGAATTAAAAGATTCTGATGTAAGTTACTATCGTGCAGGTATCTGGAAACCGCGCACAAGACCAGGTAATTTTGAAGGGGTAGGTGCAATTGGTTTAAAATGGTTGCAAAAGGTAAAAGAAGAGACAGGCTTAAAAACGGCTACCGAGGTGGCGAACAGAGCGCATGTAGATTTGGCCTTAGAACATGACGTTGATTTACTATGGATAGGAGCAAGGTCTACCGTAAGTCCTTTTATTGTACAAGAAATTGCAGATGCTTTAGAAGGAACCGATAAGGTAGTATTAATAAAGAATCCCGTAAACCCAGATTTATCATTATGGTTGGGAGCCGTAGAACGGCTACATACTGCCAACATTAAAAAACTGGGGGTTATTCACCGCGGGTTTTCTACCTATCAGAAAACGAAGTATAGAAATATTCCAGAGTGGCAGTTAGCTATTGAATTGCAGAGTCGTTTTCCAGATTTGCCATTGATTAACGACCCTAGTCACATCACAGGAAAAAGAGATATGGTTTTTGATGTTTCTCAAACGGCCTTAGATCTTAATTTTGATGGGTTAATGATTGAAACCCACACCGATCCAGATAACGCATGGAGTGATGCTGCACAGCAGGTGACACCTACTACTTTAAAACAAATGTTTAAAGACTTAAAAATGCGAAAAGAAACAGACGAGGAGGCAGAATACAATGCACAATTAGCGAATCTTAGAGCACAAATAGATGTATTAGACAATGAGTTAATTGATTTGTTAGGCAAAAGAATGAAGGTGTCAGATGGGATTGGAGAGATCAAGAAAAATCGCAATGTAGCGGTATTACAAACCAATCGTTGGAATTCTATTTTGGGGAATATGATTTTAGAAGGAGAACAACGCGGATTAAGCGAAGAGTTTGTGCTGCGGATGTTTAAGGCCATCCACCAGGAATCCATAAATCACCAAGAGAAGATACTTAACGCATAGAGATGCGAAGCAGTTAAAAAGCCGTTCTAACTAATTAGAACGGCTTTTGTTTTTTGTACTAAAAATTTAGGCAACTGTAACATTTTTAAAATCCCCACATCTTTAAGCAAACAGAAAAATAATACGATGAAAAAAATAACTACTCTTTTAATTCTGGCGATAAGCTTGCAAACTTTTGGTCAGCGTATCATAGATAAAAATGTGGGTGCCTTTCACGCCGTAAAAGTGTTTGACCTTATAGAAGTGAATTTAATCCAGTCAGACGAGGATAAAATTTTAATTAAAGGCCACAATGTAGATGATATTAAGTGGGTAAATAAAGACGGTGTACTTAAATTACGGATGCAACTGGATAAAAAATTTACCGGAGAAGATACCTTTATTGAAGTGTATTACAAGGATCTCGATTTAATAGACGCCAATGAAGGAGCTAGCATTACATGCAATGAAATGGTCCAGAAAAACAAAATTGAATTACGCGCCCAAGAGGGGGCACAGATCAAAATAGGAATGGACGTTGCCGTAGCAGAGATTAGAGCTGTTACTGGTGGTATTATTGAAGCTTCCGGGTTAGCGGAAAACCAATCCATCGTCATTAATACGGGTGGAATTTTTGAAGGAAGCGATTTACGTACTAATAGTTCTAATGTAAAAATTTCAGCAGGTGGAGAGGCAGAAATATATGCTTCTGAGCGAGTTGATATTGATGTAAAAGCAGGCGGTGATGTGGTAGTTTACGGAAATCCAAAATATGTAAACAAAAAGACCTTTGTAGGAGGAAGAATTAGAATTGTGGACTAGGATAAATTATATGAATAAAAAAAAGCCCCAACTTGAAAAAGTTGGGGCTTTTTTGTGGTGAATTATTTTTTAAAAATGTAGCGTGTAATAAAGATACCTTGTCCATCTCCTTTACCTCCCTCGCTTTCCACGGCACTTATCACATGTTCTAGGGACCATCCCTCAGAAATCATGGTGTTAATCATATTCGTGATAAGCGCATCATTGGCAGCAATATTTTGAAAACGAATTCCTCCAAGATTATAGAAGTTAAGCAATTTAGTTTCTGCAAAATTCTTAACTCGAATATCACTACGGTCAGATTTGTTACGGGTATTGTCTTCTTCAGAACGTACCGAAGTATACTGCGTATAATCTTTCTCTTCTAAAGCATTAATAATTCTGGAACGTCCCAAACCGTTGGGAACAATAGACTCTACACTTGTAATAACCTTGTAGGTCTGTGCTTGCCCCTCAAAGGTGGCAGCCAAAGCAATGACTACCAAAAAAAGAAATTTTCTCATAATAGATGTTTGTTGATGATTAATTAGTTATCAATGTTAAGTGGATTTTGTAAGAAAAGAAAATTGTTTCTTTGCTATTGTATAAATTGTTATTAACAAGGGACTTCGTGCAAGGAATTGTGTATAAATCGACAGGGAGCTGGTATACCGTTAAGGCGGAAGACGGCCAGTTCTATCAATGTCGTATTAAAGGCAAATTCCGAATTAAGGGAATAAAAAGCACCAATCCTGTAGCGGTAGGCGATCAAGTAAGTTTTGAATTAGAAGAAGTAGGAGACGAAACGGTAGGTACTATTTCGGGCATTAGTGAACGGAAGAACTACATTATTCGGAAGTCGGTTAACTTATCAAAACAAGTACATATTATCGCTTCTAATCTGGATCAAGTTTTTCTGATGGTTACGCTCAACAATCCAACCACCTACACCAGTTTCATCGATCGTTTTTTGGTAACAGCCGAAGCATATGATATTCCCGCAGTACTGCTTTTTAATAAAATGGATATCTATGACCAGGAAGAATTGGTAGAGGTAAACTATTTAATAAAGTTGTATCAGAATATAGGCTATGAAACTATTGAACTTTCGGCAAAAAAAGGCGATAATGTGGCGGCCGTTCGCGAGGCTATGAAGAACAAGGTTAGTATGTTTTCAGGAAACTCGGGTGTTGGTAAATCTACCTTAATAAACGCTATACAACCTGGCCTTGCGCTAAAAACAGCAGAAATCTCTGATCAACATTTACAAGGGCAACACACCACTACTTTTGCAGAAATGTATGATCTGTCCTTTGGTGGTCAAATAATTGATACACCAGGCATACGAGGTTTTGGGATCGTAGAAATGGAAAAAGACGAAATAGGTGATTATTTCCCGGAATTTTTTGCTTTGAAATCAGAATGTAAGTTTAACAATTGTCTTCATTTAGACGAACCAAAATGTGCTGTAAAAGCTGCCCTGGATGCGCAAGAACTTTCTTGGAGCCGGTACCGTAGCTATGTACAAATGTTAGAAGAAGACGTTTCGGAAAATTACCGAATGGACATTTATAAAGACCAGTAATGAAGGCAGTAATACAAAGAGTTTCCCATGCCAAGGTAGTGGTGGAGAATAAAACTGTTTCTGAAATTAACCAAGGTCTATTGGTGTTAATTGGTATTGAGGAGCTAGACACTGAGGAAGATATTAATTGGCTCTCAAAAAAAATTGCTCACTTGCGTATTTTCAATGATGCACAAGGAGTGATGAATGAATCTTTAGTGGCCGTAAATGGTGATGTCATTGTAGTGAGTCAATTTACTTTACAAGCCTCTACCAAAAAGGGAAACAGGCCGTCTTATATAAAAGCCGCAAAGCCAACTATTGCGGTACCGCTTTACCAACAATTTATAGCGCAACTAGAAAAGGAGGTGGGTAAAACGGTTGGAACTGGGGTGTTTGGGGCAGATATGAAAGTAACTTTGCTAAATGATGGTCCAGTTACTATCCTAATCGACTCTAAGAATAGAGTGTAGGAAATTTTCTTAATTTTTTTGCTTTCCCAAAAGATTTTTAAAATATTAGCGTTACCCTAATAGACCAACCTAACAATTATGCGCTACATTTTTGGGCTACTGCTGTTCCCAACGCTTCTACTCTCCCAGATTTCAGATTACAGTGTTTCTAGCATTCCAGATGAATTTGGTAAAGGTTCAAACGCTATTGTTCGTCTTGAAAATAAAGTAATAGAAATATCCTCAGAGAGGTCTATGACACTCAGGTATACAAGAATCACAACCGTACTTAATGAAGCTGGAAATCAACATGTGTTAGCATCTGTTGGATATGACAATGGAACTAAGGTTAAAGAAATTTCCGCTAAAGTGTATAATGAAGAAGGCAAACTTATAGAAAAACTTAAAAGAAGTGATTTTATTGATGTTAGTGCTGTTGATGGTGGATCACTTTACACGGACTCTAGAGTTTTAATAATGAGCTATTTTCCTGTTCAATATCCCTACACTGTAGAATTTAGTTACACAACTAGCTCTTCGAATACTGGGAATATCCAAGGATGCTATTTTCAAAAAGGCTTTTATGTGGATGTCATGGATTCTAGGTTCAGAATTAATTACGACTCGGATGACCTGAAGCCAAAAATAAAGGAGAAGAATTTTGAAGGTTACAATATTACCAAGAATGAAGGCGATGGATTTATTATGTATAGGGCTACATCCATCAAAATGTTAAAGGAGGAGGCCTTGAGTCCATCTTATTTTAATATCATGCCACATATAATGGTTGCGCCAACACGATTCTTTTACGAGGGTTACTATGGTTCGATAACTAATTGGCGGGAAGCTGGCCAGTGGATGAATAAAAATATATTGGCAGGACAGAGTGGATTAAGTCAATCAACAATCCAGGAAGTACAAGGATTGGTCAATGGAGTTAATGACGATTTAGAAAAAGCCAAAATAATTTTTAACTATGTTCAAAACAATACTCGATACATATCGGTTCAGGTAGGAATTGGTGGAATAAGACCTATAAGTTCTGAAGAGGTTGACAACTTAAAATACGGTGACTGTAAAGGACTTTCCAATTATACAAAATCACTCTTGGATGCAGTAGGCGTAACATCTTATTATGTTCATGTAGAAGCAGGCGATGAAATTGTTGATTTTGAGCGTGATTTTGCTTCCTTGGCGCAAGGAAATCACGTTATTCTTGCTCTTCCTTATAACAACGAATATTACTGGCTTGACACAACATCGCAAGTTATTCCCTTTGGATTTATTGCTGGATTTACGGACGATCGAGAGGTATTAATTATTAAGCCTGATGGTGGTTACTTACATAAAACCAAACGATATGAAGAATTTGAAAATTTGCAACGAACAACAGGAGAGGTGCATATAGACCCATCGGGTAGTATTGTTGGGCAAGTAAAAATTGATACTAAAGGTTCTCAATACTCGGATCATTTCTTTCTTGAAAATATTGATCAGTTAGACGTAGATGAGTATTACAAAAAATATTGGAATAACATCAATAATTTGGAATTAAAATACTACGACTTTAAGAACGATAAAAAAGTGATCGAGTTCAACGAAAATGTGAGACTTAGGGCTGAGAAGTATGGTACCATTTTAGAAAACAAATTGATGTTTACTGGTAATATTCTAAACAATAAGCAGTATATACCTCCAAGATATAGAAATCGGAAATTCCCATTTCAGATTCAAAGAGGTTTTCTTGATCTTGATGAATATTCAATTTTTTTCCCAAAAGGCTACGACCTGGAATCAATTCCTTCCCCGGTCGATTTAGAAAATTCGTTTGGGAAATACAGCCTAGTTTATACGCCAATAAACACTAACGAAATTCTAGTTAAGAGAACATTGCAATTAAATAAGGGATTATATAAGAAAGAGGAATACAGCGCCTTTCGATCATTTTTAAGAAATATATCAAAAGCTGATAAAGCAAAAATTATAGTAACAAAGACATAACCATGAAAATTTGTACAACCACCATTCTTTCATTCTTTTTCTTCACATATATTTATTCTCAAACTCCTGAATTTGGGAAGGTTAGCAAAGAGGAATTGCAAGAAAAGGCGTATCCATATGATATTGAAGCCCCGGCTGCCATAACTTTCAAAAATCAAAATACTTATTTCTTAACGACCAATGGGAGCACTAGTCTTGTAACCGAAGTTTATGAAAGAATAAAAATTTATTCTAAAGAAGGTTTTGATTATGCAACGGAGCACATCCCTTTATATAAGGGAAGATATGACGAGGAAAATGTCGGCAGAATAAAAGCAGTTACATATAATCTTGTTGATGGAAAAATTGTTGAGCATAAATTAGAAAAAGATCAGATCTTTAAAACAAAAGCTAGTTATAATTACAATCGTGTTTCTTTTACAATGCCCAACGTTCAGGTTGGCTCTGTGATTGAATTTAAATACAAAATCACATCACCATACATTTGGAACATAGATGAGTTTCAGTTTCAATATGACATTCCGGTTAAAAAAGTAATTGCTGAAATAAGAACTCCTAAAGGCTTTAGATTCAATCAAACCCCCAAAGGGTATTTAAATGTATACCCCAAGACTTCCAAGAGAAATGATAATCGCATTGGTATGGACGTGATTATTAATACCTACACGCTGCACGATGTTCCTGCTATGAGGGAAGAGAATTATGTAGATAACATTGATAATTATCGGTCTGGAGTCATGTTTGAACTTGTTTCCATAGATGTACCTGGATTTTTTAAAAGTTTTGCAAAGACCTGGTCTGATGTTGCCAAAACCATAGGAAATTCTGATGATTATAAAAATCAACTTGATAAGACAAGAGCTTTTGATGATGAGATCGATTTATTATTAGCGGGGCAAGTAGATGACTTGTCAAAAATGAAAGCCATATTTAAATATGTTAAATCCAATATTACTTGGAATGGCATGGATGGTAAATATTTTTATTATGGGCTAAAAAAAGCACTGAAAGAAAAAAAGGGAAATGCCGCAGATATTAATTTATTGGTAGTCGCTATGCTTCGATATGCCGGGATTTATGCGAATCCGGTAGTAATTAGTACGAAGGATAATAACATCCCTTTCTTTCCTACAGTTGAGAGATTAAATCACGTGATTGCATATGCAATTGTAGACGATAAACCATACTTTCTGGACGCAACAGAAGAATATAGTGACGTGAATATTCTTCCAGTTAAAGATTATAATTGGCAAGGTATATTAATTGATAATCCAAACATGGTATGGAAGCAGATCAATATTGTCGCTCCTCCAAAGAGCAATATGATGTGTTCTATAAATGCAAAATTGTTTGAAGACGGGAGTTGCGAAGGAACCTTTAGTTCAAGAATTGATCGTCATTTGGCGTTAAAATTTAGGAAAAGAATGAAGGATGTTGATATGGAATCTTATTTAACCCAATTAGAAAGTAGCTACAATGGCATAGAAATCAGCGATCATCAAATTGAGAATCTTGACAATTACGATGGCTTTGTTAAAGAAAGTTTTACTTTCTTGGATGAAGAGGGAATGGAATCAATAGATGACAAAATCTATGTTAATCCCTTAGGCTTTTTAGGAATGGATGAAAATCCATTTAAATTAGAAGAAAGAACCTATCCTGTTGATTTCGGTTACTCATTTAAGAACACATACATGTTAAACATTGAAATTCCGGAGGGTTTTAATGTAATTTCTGTACCAAAGCCCTTAATAGTGAGGTTACCAGACAACTTGGGAACTTTTAAATACACGATACAAAAGAAACCTAATGGAATTGGTGTTTTAGTTAACTTTGAAATTAATAAGGCGATAATACCAGTTAATATGTATCCTATGTTGCGAGAATTCTATAAACAGGCGATTGGTAAAGAAGCTGAAAAAGTAATTATTAGCAAGGTGTAAAATGAACATCCAAAATGCTCAAGAAGCGGTAGATGCGTGGATAAAGAACCATGGAGTTCGCTATTTTAATGAACTTACCAACATGGCGCAACTTACAGAAGAGGTAGGTGAGGTGGCACGTATTATTGCTAGACGCTATGGAGAACAAAGTGAAAAACCTTCAGATAAAGACAAAGATTTAGGAGAAGAACTTGCAGATGTGTTGTTTGTTGTTCTTTGTTTGGCCAACCAAACAGGAGTAGATTTACAAGAGGCTTTTGATAAGAAGTTAGATCTAAAAGCCAAGCGAGATCACGACAGACATCATAACAACGAAAAACTTAAATAAATCTATCTTTGGGGATTATAAATAATCCAAAATTAGGCGTAGTTTGAAGTTGCTGCTTTCTTCCCCATCCTCCAATACCATTAACACGGCCATCCAGATTACTGGATCTAAAAGTGAAACCAATAGACTGTTGCTATTACAGGCCTTATTTCCTTCCTTAAGTATCGAGAATCTCTCCAATTCAGATGATGCGGTGGTTATGCAAAAAGGATTAGGGATTAAAAAAGGTACGGTAGACATTCATCACGCTGGCACAGCCATGCGTTTCCTTACGTCTTTTTTTGCACTAAGCCCTGATAGGGAAGTAGTATTAACGGGATCTGCTCGTATGAAAGATAGACCAATAAAGGTCTTGGTAGATGCATTACAACAATTGGGAGCCTCCATTAGTTACGAAGAGAAAGAGGGCTACCCCCCTTTAAGAATTAAAGGGCAACCCATTACCAAAAGCTATGTAGAACTACCTGCGAATATTAGTAGTCAATATATTTCATCACTTTGCTTAATGGCGCCTCAGCTCCCCAATGGACTCACTATAAAACTCATAGGGAAAATCACTTCGGTACCCTATATAAAGATGACCTTGTCACTCTTACAAGAAGTTGGGGTAGCCACAAGTTTTGAAGGCAATACCATACAAATAGCTTCCAAAAATGAGGTAACACCCAAAACGCTGGTGGTAGAATCAGATTGGAGTGCCGCGAGTTACTTTTACAGCATTGTCGCCCTGGCGGACATTGGCACCTCTATAACACTATCATCTTACAAGAAAGATTCGTTGCAAGGTGACCGTGCACTTGCTGAAATTTATAAAGATTTTGGGGTAACTACTGTTTTTAAAGAGCATACCATTCAGCTCACGAAAACTGTACCTTCTAATAGCCATGAATTGGTACTTAATCTAGAAAATGCCCCGGATATTGCCCAGACTATCGCTGTGAGTTGTTTGGGATTAGGACGCCCATGCTACTTGACTGGGTTGCACACGTTGCCAATAAAAGAAACCGATAGGTTGGCAGCGATGAAGGCAGAACTCGAGAAATTTGGTGGTGTAGTGACCATTGATGCTGAAAGTTTGCGTTTAGAAGCTGCTAAAGAACTTAAAGGTGGTGCAACAGTAGCTACCTACAACGATCACCGCATGGCAATGGCATTTGCTCCTTTGGCGTTAAAGATAGACTTTGCCATGGAAGAGGCCGAAGTAGTTTCTAAATCCTACCCAGACTTTTGGAAGGATATGAAGGAAATTGGAATTGCTTTAAGCGAAGCCTAGAATTAATCGTCGTTTTACTTGACAACCCCTTAGCCCAGATTGTATATTTGCGCTCTTTGAAAAAAACTGAAGTCTCGTATGAAATTATCCAATTTTAATTTTGAGTTACCTAAAGAACTTTTAGCCGAATATCCTGCAGAGAATAGGGATGAGTCCAAATTAATGGTCATCCATAGAGAAACAGGTCAAATTGAGCATAAAATGTTTAAAGACCTGATTAATTACTTCGATGAAGGAGATGTGATGGTCTTAAACAATACCAAGGTTTTTCCAGCACGTCTTTACGGAAATAAGGAGAAAACAGGAGCTAGAATTGAAGTCTTTTTGTTACGAGAATTGAATGACGAACAACGCCTTTGGGACGTATTGGTAGATCCTGCCCGAAAAATAAGAATTGGTAATAAGCTTTATTTTGGTGAAGACGAAAGTCTAGTGGCAGAGGTTATTGATAATACTACTTCGCGTGGTAGAACACTACGTTTTTTATATGATGGCTCTTACCAAGACTTTAGAAGAAAGTTAAGAGAATTAGGAGAAACACCCCTACCAAAATACATTAAGCGCGATGTAGAGCCCGAAGACGAAGATCGCTACCAAACCATTTACGCAAAGCATGAAGGGGCCGTTGCAGCGCCTACTGCAGGGCTTCACTTTTCTAAGCACCTTTTAAAGCGTTTAGAAATAAAAGGAATTGATTTTGCAGAAGTAACGCTTCACGTGGGATTAGGAACCTTTAATCCCGTAGAAGTAGAGGATCTTTCTAAACACAAAATGGATAGTGAAGAATTGGTAATTGATGAAAGAGCCACTGAAATTGTAAATAACGCAAAAGCCAATAAAAAGAAGGTTTGCGCAGTAGGGACTACAGTGATGCGTGGTTTAGAGAGTGCGGTTTCATCTGGTAGAACACTTAATACATTTGAAGGCTGGACCAATAAATTCATTTTCCCTCCTTATGATTTTAGCATTGCAGATTGTATGGTTACTAATTTTCATTTGCCTAAATCTACTCTGCTTATGATGATCTCTGCCTTTATGGGCCATGATCTTATGAAGAAGTCTTACAAGCAAGCAATTCTAGAGCAATACCGTTTTTATTCGTACGGAGATGCTATGCTTATTATTTAAAGAAAAGAGCCTTTATAGACGAGTAAATCCCGATGAACCATCGGGATTTTTTCTTTCCTAATTTTGCAACATGTCAACAGCAAAAAAAGACATACGAGCACTTACTAAAGAACAGCTGCGGCAATTCTTTGTAGATCAAGGCGATAAGGCGTTTAGAGGCAATCAGGTCTATGAATGGTTGTGGCAAAAATCTGCCCATTCTTTTGAGGGAATGACCAATCTTTCTAAAGCTACCCGAGAAATGTTAGAGGACCATTTTGTAATTAACCATATTCGGGTAGATCAAATGCAGCGCAGCAATGATGGAACTATAAAAAATGCGGTAAAGCTGCATGACCAACTTATCGTAGAATCTGTTCTTATCCCTACAGATTCACGCACTACTGCCTGTGTTTCAAGCCAGGTAGGTTGTAGTTTAGATTGTAAATTTTGTGCCACAGCTCGTTTAAAACGTATGCGAAATCTTAATCCGGATGAGATTTATGACCAAGTGGTGGCTATCGACAACCAAAGCAGACTTTACTTTAACCGCCCCCTTAGTAACATTGTTTTTATGGGGATGGGTGAACCTCTCATGAACTATAACAATGTTTTAAAAGCTATTGATAAGATTACCTCCGAAGAAGGTCTTGGAATGTCTCCCAAACGAATTACCCTTTCTACCTCTGGCGTTCCAAAGATGATTAAAAAAATGGCAGACGAAGAGGTGAAATTTAATCTTGCCGTATCCTTACATTCGGCCATAGATGACGTTCGTACTTCCATTATGCCTTTTAACGCCACCTTTCCGCTAAAAGATCTTAGAGAGGCCTTGACCTATTGGTATCAGAAAACCAAAAAACGCATCACCTATGAATATGTTGTTTGGGAAGGTATCAATGATACCCAAAAAGATGTTGATGCCTTGGTTCAATTTTGTCGTTTTGCCCCTTCTAAGGTAAACCTTATTGAATATAACCCCATAGATGATGGGATGTTTAGCCAAGCTTCTGAAGAGGCTATTCAACGGTATGTTCAAACGTTAGAGCGTAACAATATAACGGTAACAATCCGCAGATCCCGTGGTAAGGATATAGATGCCGCTTGTGGCCAACTCGCTAATAAAACTTAAGCAGCGAGCTATTTTTTAGGAGGTTCCGCCCATGAGAAGATTACTGTGCTCGGTGGTGCATGCTCAAGGCATTAATTGATTTTCGGACGAATCTCCTGCACCTTTTGTTCCATGAAAAGCCTGTACAAAGCTCTAATTGGAATACCTGACCTTTTTTTATGGAATTCTTTCATATCGTAAAACGTATCATTAAACGATAATTTCTAGGATAATAGGAAGTTAAAACCAAGGGTTAAGTATCTTTGAAAACTTCATGAAAGTCGCTGCGCAAATACGAGAGCCCATAGAACAGGAAATGGAACTATTTGAAGAGAAGTTCTATGAGTCCATGTCTTCCAAAGTGGCGCTTTTTAATCGTATTACCTATTACATTGTAAACCGAAAAGGAAAACAAATGCGACCTATGTTTGTTTTCTAACAGCCAA
>CAZRPJ010000031.1:19242-34313 GCA_964601965.1 uncultured Croceivirga sp. | reverse complement strand
TCTGTAGATTCTGGATTAAAATCTGGATTGGAGTAATACACCCCATTTCCATCACTTACCCCACTACCAAACCAACCATTGGCAGCCAAGAACCAAGAAATGACCGTATTGGCAGGAAATCTCCCTAAATAAACCCGGTCTCCTGAAATTAAACCTCCTCCAGATCCTAAGAAAGAGACGTTAGGAAAAATGACTCTATGTTCTGTAATATCATCTACCGTAGCCGGTTCATTTCCTAAGGTATGGGTATAATATCCTAAAACATTTCTATATCCTGCGCCTTCTGAGACAAAAGTGACCCACACATCTGCTTCTTCTGTGATGATTAAACTTGTTTCTTTGCCAGCCAAAAATTCTGGATTTGAAACTGGTATTCCCCCAGGAACATTTTCTGGTAAAGAAGCGTTGATATCGTCTAGCAGATTTTGCTGAATCACATCGGCAAATGCCAAATTATCTGGGACACCTAAGAAGTTAAAGGTATCAATAAAGGTATAGTCTACTTGCCCATTCTTTTGCGTAATACTCGCGCGTTTTGGTCTTTCTACACCTTTCCCTGAGCTCCCATCTCGCTGATAAAATTGCACATAATCGAAACTAATTTGTGAGCTATTAATTGGCAGTCGAATGTTATCAATTAACCCAATGTAATTGGTATAAATTAATAAGCTGTCCATTCTTGATGCGACAGTTAACTCTTTGCGGAACAAACCACTGTTATTAAAGGTTCCTGTAGTCATTAAGAGGCTATCTTGATTTCCTATTTTTCCATAAATAGAAAAGGTAGCACCGCTTAAAAATTGAGGCGCTTCCAATTCCAGGGAGATATTTCTACTGGTAGGATAATCAAAAGAAGCAGAAACATTTAATGAAGACAAGGGGTCATCAATACCGCCGTCATCGTCTGTGCTAACAATTTCATCATCCACAGCTGGTTGATCTAGATCGTTTTCCGTAACACAGGAAAATAGACTTATTCCCGCAAGCACAAAAAGTAATTTTCTTAGGTTTTTCATGGGGTTACTTTTAGGTATGTATTATTCTGTAATGGGTTAAATTCCAAAGAATCGCTCTCCAAAAAGCTTTTAAATGTTGGAACTGACGCTTTACCAAAAAGGTGAGCGTATTTTTAGGAATGGATACAAATGTTTGGAACAGAAGACTCACAAACAGTTGTACTGGTTTAAAGTTTCTTCGCGCAAAAACGATTCGGTTTCTTGCGATATAATAGGTCTTGAGTGGACTAAATTTTCCTGTAGATAACGATTCCTTATGTAGAATGTACGACTTAGGCTGATAGTACACTTTATACCCCGCCCTTTTGATCATTTCGGCCCAGTCGTGCTCTTCGTAATACAAAAAGTAAATCTCCGTCATCATTCCCACGGCGTCTACCACACGCTTCGGCACCATCATCGCGGCACCATGAATGGAAGATGTTTCTCCAGGCACATCGAAAGCTCCTTCGTCTTTTTGGTGATATCCAATGCTGTTATTGCGTATGGTCCAATGGTTCATAGGGGTGTATCCCGCATATTGAATTAAGGAAGCATCCCAATGAAATTTTATCTTAGGACTAACCATACCAATGGTGGTATCATTTTCTAAAGTAGCTACCAAGGGTTCTATAAAATTGGGAGGTACAATGGTATCGTTATTTATAAATAACAGATAGGCTCCTTTGGCAGCTTCTACTCCCAAATTATTTCCACCCGCAAAACCTAAATTTTCTTTACTCTTTATTAGGTGTACCTCTGGATAGGTTTCTTTAATAATATCTGGATTATCATTAGGAGATGCATTATCTACCACAATCACTTCAAAATTTTGGTATGTTAATTCCTTCAAAGATTGAAGCATCTCTAGAGTAACCCCAGATTCGTTATAATTAATTGTTATGATCGATACAAGCGGTTGTGTATTCATGACGCTGTAGTTTCTGATTCGTTTAAAAGTCCTTTTTGCTTTAAGAGATAGCGATCCATCTTTGGAGCGATGAACATAAATACCATGCCTGTATACATTAAAATACAGGTAGGAAATTGGCCAAAAACCCCATTTCCATAGGAGGCTCCCATAATGCCAAACATGCCACATACGAGCGCTGCTATTTGTCCGCGCAGCCAATCGTCCCGCACTTTAAACATGACATTGTACGCCCCAGTGATTAATACAAAGAATAAGATGAAGAGATGTAAATACAATCCCACTACCCCAGTATCTGCCCAGATCGCAACAAACCAACTGTCTGTAGCCGTATTGGCCAAGAACGTATGTGGAGAAAAACGCTGTCCCCAGTTCCCTGTAGAACCAATACCCCCTCCAAAAGGTCTAGAAGCTAAATAGGTTTTTAATTTTCGTTGGTTCGCCAAACGCACCTGAAGAGAAGCATCGTTGGGATCAAAGGCAGTGCGCATACGTCTAACTTGGGCATTGTTATTCAATATGGTGGTGTACTTAAAGAATACGAACACCCCAATACCCATGATGGCTCCGGCTATCAGAATTGGGATATTTTTCCTAAGAATCAAGAACATGATTCCCCCTGCAGCAGGAACGGCAATAGCACCGCGGGTTCCTGAAATGAGCATTCCGTATAAACCTGCCAAGGCTACCACCACGCAGAAGATTCTAAACTTTTTACTCTTCGCAAATATGGCTAGAACACCAAAAACAACGCCCGCGTGGCCTTGAGAAGCTCCAAACTGTCCTGCGTCTGAATAGAAAGAAAATATTCTTAGTTTTCCGAATAACACATGAGTTAACGACCCGCCATTATCAAGCCATTTCTGCTCAAAGGGATCTACTCCTAAAAAAAGTTGTTGGCACCCTTTTAGAGTTCCTAAAAAAGACATGATTCCCCAAATAATAAAAAAGAGCTTTAGGTCTTTTGGTTTATCGAATAGAATAAATAACAAGGGTACTATCATCCATTGATACAGTGCTAAACCACGCATAGCATAAAACCATGCTGCAAAACTTACCGCTTCCGGATTAACCGCTTGAAATAAGGCATACCCAAACCAAACAGAAACCAAAATCGTAAGCTGTGATTTGGCCCGATCCCATGGCACCTTGATTTTAAAAGCCTTAAAAAACAACGCCAAGTACATTAAGAAGAGAAGGCCGTCTATAAGAAGACCCCAAGTCATAGGCACATATCGGCCAAGGCCTAGTATCAAGAAATTCAGTACAAAGATCGTGAGCAAACCAAGTTTAGGTCTTTGAAACAGTACCCCTAGATAAATAATACCAATGGGCAATATCATCATTCCTATTCCCGCTACAAGCCCTTTACTAGCTGTTAAGTGAGCACTTAGAATAGCCACCGAAAGTAAGATGGCCACAGGCAAGGGTTGCTTTAAATGATCCGTTCCATATGTTCTTTCGAAAGGATTCATTAGCCTAGGTATGTCTTAAGGTTTTTAAAGAAAAAGATCCCTTCCGGTAAAATCTGCCGAGATTGTATTTGTATTTCTTTCCTTAGAAAGTAAAAACCAAGGAAAATTCCCAATAAGGTAAAAAACACTGTTCCTATGGCTACGGCCACCAGGCTTTGAAAAACAAATACAGCGACCAGATCTATTAAAATGTTAGACAGGGTCATAAAAATGACCTTGTACAAGTTTAGTTTGGGTCTATTGATGCTATCTAATAAAACTCCCGTAAAACGATCTATAGGTAATAACAAGGTATATACGGTGAATACTCTAAATACCATGGTTAATAAAGGAAGTTCGTTGCTATACTCAGACCCTCCCAAAAAAAGGATCATATACTCTGCAAAAACAAAGCAAAAAATGGCTACTGGTACAAAGAGTAAGGTAATGGCTCCAGAATAGGCATAAAATGTTTTTCTAACTCCTTCTAGATCACCGGCTAGGCTTTTTTTAGACATTCTAGGGTAGGCAGTCATGGTAAAACTACGCAATGGGATACCTAATAAGTCGGTAAGCTTTAATGGAATGGCATACATGGCGATTCCTGCAGAACCTAAGACTGGGCTTAACCCTATAATTAATGTATCGGCACTTTTAAGGAGACTAGAACCCACTAATGTGCCCATGGAGTATTTCCCGAAATTGATCAGTTCTTTTTCGGCACTACTTTCGGCGTATTTTAAGTAACTAAACCCATCCCATTTTTTCAAGGTACACCAGGTACTTGATATAAGATTTACACCAAGGTTTACCCAAACAATTTCTAGAAGGCCAAGTTTAAAGACCCACATATTTAGCAGTAAAAACAGCACAAAAAGACCAATATTGGCTAAGCGAACAAGCATCATCCTATGAAAATTTTGTTCTGCCTGAAAGAGGGCCGAAGCCGTATTCCACCCCAGGTTAAAAAGAGCCAACACGGGGTACCATGTAAAGAACAAGAGATACCCATTGTTCATGCTAATACCAAGACCGTATGAAATACCCGCTACCGACCAACATACTAAAACAATGAGCGCCAGTAACAAGAGGTTTATTTTATAGCTTGAGCCTAAATAGACTTTAAAAGAATGCGCATCTGCACCAGCTAAAAGTCGAACTACAGATGTTCTAGTAAGCCCAAAACGCAATAGATCTACAAAAGTGGCTAGGGTTATAAAAAGTACCCAATCTCCAAATTGTTCTTTAGGTAGTTGGCGTGTAAGAAGCATAAAACTTACCAAACCCAAAAAGGCAATGACCAGATTGGTTAAGAGCGAAGAGATGTTCTTTTCCTTGCTAATATTTTGAAGCTTCTTCCACATTAGGCCACGCTCTTTTTAGTGAAAAATCTAAACTGTACAATTTGTTTTATCCATCTTCTAATGAGCGACCGTTTCTTAGGTAAATCTCCTAGGACGGTTTCCATTTCTAGTACTTTTACTCCATTCAAAATAATGGTCGGTTCTGGCCCTGTTGTGGCCTCATTAAAGAGTTCTAAGGCATTCTTATCTGCCTCTCCCCAAGCCCTATTTGCACGAGTAACCAAGAAGGTATAATCCATAGTGGAGGCTAGTTTTACTGGGAAAGGATTTTTGATAATGCTAGGGATTTCTAGAATTACAAAATCAAATGCCGAAAAGTCCTTAATTACATTTTCTTTATCGAACTCAATAATGGAAGAAATTTTATAGAGTTGATCACTTATAGGATACATCAAGCGGGTATAACATGATGGATTAAGGCCAAAATCTTGCGCGTCATAGGTGATGTGTAAGACATTGTAGTCTAGCTCACAGAGTTTGGCAACAAGATGCTCACAAACAAAGGTCTTCCCTTCTCCTTCTTGTGTGGAAAAAAAGAGATTTACTACTGGTTCATTAGACTCTTCCTTTTTAAACTGATTTAATAATACATTCCGGGAAATGGCATTCACAGCTTTGTTCTGCAAATAAGCATAGTCAATCTTTTTCTTCTTAGCACTAATAACTGGAAAGATGGAAGAAACCTCTAAACCAATTTTGTCTTCTGCCCTAGGTGCTGTGTTGAGGTTCCCATCTAAAAATTCTAGCACTAAAATGGTAAACGCTACTAATACAAAGCCAGCCATTGCCGCCACCACAACAAGAATCATACGTTTACTGGGCTTTGGACTAATTGGGAAAAATGGAACTTCTATTAGTTTTAAGTTCGATTTTAATTCTACATTCTGTTGACGCAGTTTGGCCAAACCTAAACTATGCAACAAGCTTAAATATTCCCTTTCTGCAATGTCTATCTTACGCTCTAGACGTTTCATTGTAGCTCCTAAAGGAGAGAATACCTGGTACAGTTTTTCAAACTCTAACCGTTTTTGATCCATCACTCGCAATTGCGCTTTGGAACCTTCGTATTGAATGGTGTTTTCTAACCAATCCGTTAAAATGTCTGTTGTAGCAAGCGTCTTTTCATCGTAATCAGTGGTGTATAATTGGTCTACCTGGCCTTTAAGCTGCGATTTTAATTCTACAGCTCTTTGGGTTAGCGCCACTACATCTCTCGCGTTTTGTCCCTGCTTGACCGTATCTCCTTCTACACCTAAAGATTTCATTGAAATCTCAAAATTCACGTCTGCGAGCTCATTTCGCAACTCCATAATCTGTTCACTGGATAAGCGCTTTTTTTCGTGTGTTTCTAGTTTAGATTCTAGGGTTTGTAAAACTGCCTTGGCGGCGTGATGCTTGATGTAGACTTTTTGATACTCCAACTCAAAATGCTCCTTTTCCGAAGCAATATGCTTGGTTTGCTCGTAGTAGTTTATAATATTATGCGTGCGATTAAAGGCTAGTAACTCATCCTCGGCACCCCTTAAGTCGAAAGTGGACTCTTGCAGTTGACCTTCAAAGTATTTTACCACCGCATCGGATTGATTTACTTTAATGTCCGCGTTTAACTTTACAAATACTTCACAGAGAATCAGAAGGGTGTTTTGGCATATAGCAGGATCATCCCCTTCAAATTCAATATCAACAAAATCACTGCTTAAGATCCGTCTAACTCCAATTCTACCAATAATTTTTTCAATACTGTAATCTGGATGCTTTAGGTTAATAAGCTCGTAAATGAAATTCGTATGGTTAGATTCTTTTAATTTTTGAAAATTTTCAAACGTTTTGGCTGCATCACCTTTAACCACTAAAGCCTTTACTTCCTCAGGAGCCATTTCCATGAGGGCATCGTATTTTTCTTTCGATATTATTTTGGTGTCTGCACTATCTAAAGACATATGCTGGGAGAAAAGCTTGAGCGCAACTGTTTCTATAGTGGTCCTTGCCTTAATTAAATTGAGAAGGTTGTCATAGGCGGTGTTTGTTGCCCTAAAATCTAACTTGGTATTATCTAATTCTATCGTTGACCCCGATGCGATACCTGTGTATACCCGTGCTTTAGAATTGTATACTTTGGGCTCATTTTTAGTAAGTTGAAATACCAATGCACCGAGTACAATAGGTACTACCACCAAGAGGGTAGCATGCCTAAGCAGTAAACGAACAAAAAAGAGTAGGTTAAACTTTTTCATCGCTAAATTTCAATCTCTATGCCCACTGTACCCTCTAAGGATTTAAGCGCAATCAAAAATTCTGCGCGCTGTGACTCAAAGGAACTAATGGCCTGGTTTAACATCTGTTGTAAACGGGTATATTCTGTAACATTAATAACCCCATTGGCAAAATCTTTTTCTGCTCTAATAGACTGCACTTTATAGGTCTCTACAATGGAATTTGAAATAAAAAAGAGGCGGTGTGCGCGAATTAGATCGTTGTATTGTCTTACTATAAGCTGTTCTAACTCCCAGATAGCAAAATCCTTGTTGTATTTGGACTTTTCTGCCTCGGCCTTGGCATTCTTTATTTCTCTATTACGATTAAAAACGGAAGAAAGTGGCAACTTTATGGAAGCACCCACCGTGTACCTACTTTGCTCAGTAGAAAATAAGGTTTGACTGCCAGGATCCCCTGCAATTTGCTGGTTACTTAGGTTATCAAAGATTCCATAACCATAGGCGGCTTCTAAATTAATGTTACGTAACCACGCTTTTTTGGCTAAATCTACCTGACCGTCCCAATATTCGTAATCGGCATCAAAGAATTTTAACCGAGGCGAGTTTTCTTTTGCAATATTTAAAAGACTATCTAGTGGAGGCAGTCTTTTAGAAATGTCATTCGCTTCTAATCCTCGCTGAACAAAATCATTTATAGATTGACCAAATGAAAAGTTTGCAATTAAAATAATTGCTAATATTCCCCCGAATCTTTTCCCCATTATCACACATTTTCTTTTTGGAATACTGCTTTAAAGGTTCTTAAGATGATCCACATGTCTATAAGAAAAGCATATTTGCTATTGGCATACTCCACGTATTTTACGTCTAATTGTTTCCGTTCTTCTGGCGACATTTTTGAGCTACGTCCTCTGGCTTCTACTTGCCATAGTCCGGTAATCCCGGCAGGGCCATTAAATCGCTCAGTCCATTCGTCTGTAGTTAGCATTTCTGCTTCGTACAATGGCAGAGGTCTATTCCCTACAATAGACATATCTCCTTTAAGAACATTAATTAACTGGGGCAATTCATCAATACTTAGTTTTCGTATGATCTTGCCAACTTTGGTTATTCGTGGGTCGTTATCGAACTTTACAAAAGCGCTTTCTGCGCTTTTTTTCCTTTTTTCATTATGTACATTTTCATCTACCTCCGCATCATCGCTTATGAGTTTTGTACCGTTTCCTTGTACAGTATCTTCTAGCACTTCTGATGCAGTTGGAGTGGTATCTTCCTCATCATCATGTACATATTGATTTAAATGCTGAAATTCTTTCAAACGCTTATCGGCGTCTGGATACATGGAACGAAGTTTTAGGAAGTTGAAAATCTTGTAACCCGTTCCTACACGTTTTGATATGTAGTATACTTTTCCTTTAGACTCTAACCGAATGGCTAAAATAACGAGCAATAAAAATGGAGAAGCCAATAACAAAACACCTCCGGAAAGAAGGATGTCAAAGCTACGTTTCCAGAACCCAATTTTATATTTCTTTATGGCGTCATGCGCGGTTTTAATTTCCTGAGATCTTAAATTACTACGCAATTCTTTTAAGAATTCAATACGTTCTAAAACCTGCTCGAAACTAATGGGATGCACGAAAATATCATCGAACCCATTCTCTAGCGCTTTTAATTTTTCTTCTTTGGAAACCGTATCGCAAAGTAAGACCAGTGGAATTTTCTTTGCAGGATCAAAAACACGATTTAGGTATTCTTGAAATTGCGCAATATCCGAATCGGACAATTGCTTTTCACATAAAATGGCATCCAGTGAATTTTGGATATTCATCCATTTGCCCTTTTCAAAACTACTATTGTTATGCAGCCACCTAAGGGCGTTTTCAATAGAGTTTACCGGACTTACGGACACTGATTCCGAATGACGACAAAATTCATCGGCAAACCTTTTATTGGCACCGATGTATAAAATGGCCGTCCCTTTCCTTGTAAGTACTTCCATGTTTATTGTCTAACTAGCAACTTATCTACCCGAATTAATAATTCTTCGGGATTAAATGGTTTTACCATATAATCATCTGCGCCTAAGCGTAAACACTCAATTCGATCGCTACTATTATCACGACAACTCAATACAATGATTGGAATATCTGAAAACAAGCCAGATTGCTTTACACGGGTAATTAATTCAAACCCATCCATTTCTGGCATTTCTAAATCCGTAATAATTAAATCTGGTAAATTGCCATCTTGCAACCAGTTCATGGCGGCTAAACCATTTTCTACGGTAGTTACATTGTAGGATTGTCCTAAAAATTGAGCCACTAATTCACTTAGGGACTGTTTATCATCAACAACTAGAATTTTCATGGTAATAAGATTTGTAGTATTTATTAAAACGAAATGTAGGATTATTATTACGTTGTATAAATTCAATGTTGTAAAACAGGACTTTAGTGTGGTAAGGGCCTCTGTATTGTATGTAATACTTTTCTTATATAATGAATTTTCTAGTGTAAAAAATTGAGTAAAAGCCCATAAAAAAAGCGGTATTTACAACACGTAAACACCGCTTTTTGAAATTCTATTTTTTTAGGTTTAAATCCTATCCGAACTTAAGATGTACGAAGTATTTGTTTGGTTCATGATCTCCCTAATATTAAAATTCTGCCTCCCCACAATGGAGATTGCTTTATTTCTACTTGCACCGTCTTTGTACAAGCTTTCAAAAAACAATGCAGAACTTGAATCTAATGAATTCACGTATTCTAGATTAATTACGATATGCTCGTTTTCATCTAAAACGGTTTCAAAATAAATTCTTAGGGCTCCTAAATTTTGGGAAGATACATTACCTAACACCTCGAATATCCCTCGATTCTCTCTAATTTCCAACGCCATTATTATAAATATTACAATTAAATACTCCTTTTCACAGCAGGTTTAAGCGTTGCATTAAATTGGGGCGTTGCGATCTGCTTATTGGGATGACGCTACGCTCAATTAAAACGCTATTATCCTGAATATCAATGATTTTAGTGAAATTTATTATATAGGACCGGTGTATTTGCATAAAGAGGGAATCCGGTAGTTTTTCTTTTATTTTTTTCAGAGTAGAGTGTACTCTATATAGGGTACTGGTCGTGGTGATTTCTATATAGTCACCTTTGGCTTCTACCAGTAATATTTCGCCTAGTTTTAATTTAATTAGGCGTCTATCTATGTTTATATAAATATCTTCTTCTTTCTGTGCCTCTAATGGGGAAGCACCACCCATTTCTCCCACCATAGCCAATTGAAATGACTTTTTTAATTTGCCTATGGTCTTTAAGAAACGTTCTGGGGTTATTGGTTTTATAAGATAATCAACAATAAAATCATACTCGTACGCAGCAATTGCAAATTCCTTGTCTGAAGTAGTGAATACGATTTTAGGAGGATTCTTTAAGGTTTGTATAAAATCTACCCCCGTTAAGAAAGGCATATGAATATCTAAGAAGATAACATCTACCTGGTTTGTATTCAGGTATTTTAATGCCTCCACCGCATTTGGAAACTGAGCAACCACAGTAAGTTCTGGTGCTTTTTCGCACAGCTCACTAACAATGGCTCTTGCCGTTACTTCGTCATCTACAATTATGCAATTCACCTTACTCTATTGTTAAAATGAAGGATTCTACTGAGTCTAAAACCTCATCGAATTCCTTTTTTAATGCTGTATTACTAATCTTTAAGTCTTCTTCATATTGTATGGCCATTTTATATCCTTGCGATAGGCCAAGAATCCCTAGTTTGTGCTTTATTTTGTGCACAACTTTGGCAGATTCCTCTAACTCTCCCTGCTCCAGAAGAGTCTGGTAGTCTTCCTTTTCCTTAGGAAACTCCATTTGAATGATGGATAAAAACTTTTTCTCAAATTCCTCATTGCCACCGGCAATTTCCTTGATATAGTCAAGATTGGGTGTCTCTGCCATTAGATTTTAGTTTTTATAGTGAAATAAAAGGTGGTTCCCATTCCTTCCTCGGAAGAAAGCCAGATATCTCCTTTGTAATAATTAATTATTTTCTTGACCAAGGCTAGTCCAATTCCAGTGGCATTTGCATCGTTTTCTAGTTTCTTGAACATGTCAAAAATACCGGTCTGCAAGTGCTTGGGAATTCCTTTTCCATTGTCTGCAATACAGAATAACCATTTGTCTTCTTGCTCACGTGCCTCTATGGTAATAAGTCCATTTTTTAAGTCTTCTGTGGCCGTAACAGCATTGGTTAGCAAATTTTTAAACAGTTGTTCTATTCTGTATTTACCCGTATGTAAGGTGGGTAATTGTCCTTTTATTTTGATTCTAACATGGTCCGGAACAAAAATTGTTCGTTCAATTTCTCGAACTAGACTATTTAGATCAACAGGTTTAATTTTTTCTTCCAATGAATCTATTGTTGCGTGCTTTAAGATCCCATCAATTAGACTGTCCATTTTAGAAAGGTTTTGAAAAATAAGTTCAAAGCTTTCTTTGGAACCGTTTACTAAGACTTCATTACTATCTTCTAATACCCAGGACACCAGGGAATGGATATTTCGTATGGGCGATTTTAAGTCGTGAGAAACCATATGAGCGTAATTATTAAGTGACTCATTCTGTTGCTCTAAACTTCGTAGTAGATTGTCTTTTTCGGCCGTTATTTCCACAATTTTATTGGTCTGGCGTTCAATATTTTCCAACAATTGCTGAGGGTCAAACCCTAATTCACCATTGGCCGGAACCGATTTACTTTCCATAAAGGCCACCGCCTTACTAAGGGCTTCTAAAACTTTTCTTTGACTTTCTGTTTCCTTATTTAACCGCTTATTGGCTTCATACAATTCTTTAGAACTTAATGAAGTGGCACGCTGAATCATCGCCAACTTGTCGTCATAATCACTATACGACTTGTGCACGGATTCGTAGAACTGTTCCATATTTGGACAATTCTCTAAGCCCTCTGGCAAAAATTTCTTTATTTGACGCTTCAGCAAAGAATGCATTTACTCACTCAATAAGGTTAATGTCATAGTTTGGTTGTGCAGGAGACATTCGTTTTTTCCTGCAAATGGAGCCATTTCTCCATAAGAATAAAACCCGGTGATTTTTGCTTGATCACCAACAATCTCCATCACTTCTTCTATTTCTTCTTCAGTTCTACCAGCAAGTACTAGTTTTCTTCCAACACAACTCACTAGAATAGCTAATTCAGGACTTTTCTTTCTATCGCGCATGGCATATTCTGCAGCGTTAGATGCGCCTTCTGCAATATCGTCCATTGTGCACATCATTAACTGCACTTTGGAATTAACAGGAACATCGCCCGCCAAGATCATAGAATTGGCTTCTTCATCTATATTTAAAATAGTACGTACTAATGGTTCTTCACTTTCTGACTGTTGTACTGTTAAGGGGTACAATAGCGCAGCTTGCGGTAATTCTTTGGCTTTTTCTCCTAGATAGGTTTTATATAAATCCAAGGCTGGTTTGCCATCTATCTCATACAACACATTCCCAACAGATTTGGTAATGGTACGTTCAGGACCAAAAGGAGTCCATCCACCATAATTGGCATAAGAAACCTCTAAACTATCCCCATAGAAACCAATGGCAACCACCTGTCCTTGTTTTGGAGTTTCATTATACGAAGTCAAGGTTTTTTCAAATCGAGCCCCGTCACCACATAGTCCTCCAGTGATGGTAGCCTTAAATTCTTTATCGGATTCTAATCCTTCAATTAAGCCACTTCCGTTCACAAAACTTCCATCAGAAACAATGAATAAATGGCGCAAGCCTTCTTTTTCGAACTGATCCGAAATTGCGCGACCCATTTTCTCTATATCTACGAAATCTGAAACGTTTTCATGAACGATTTTAAACTGCGTCTTTTCAAACTCAATTGCGGTTAGCGTAATGGATTCCTCGTATACATGGGTTTCCATGATTTCTCCGGAAGTACTCCCGAAGACCAATTCTCCATCAGGATATAATTCCCGTATCTCTTCATAAATCCCTTCGGATTCTAAAATAAACCGGTCTCCAAATATGAAAACCAACGGCTTTGTCAACTTCTCATCCTGGTTAAATTCCCAGTTTCCATTTTTTTCTCTTCTGGCTTGATTGATCTTCATGACTTCTTGCTTTTAGTTACTTTTTTATGGTGAAAAAGAAGGTGGTTCCTACGCCAATTTCACTTTCTAACCACACCTTTCCGTTATATCTGTCTATAATTTTCTTTACAATTGAAAGTCCAATTCCTGTGGACCGTTCATTATTCCCAATAGATTGAAAGATTTTAAAAATCTTTTCGTGGTATTCTTTAGGAATCCCAACCCCATTATCTTTTATACTAAACTGCCAATGGGTTTTAGTTTCTTCACTTCCTACCTCTACCAACCCCACTTTCTTGTCAATATTTACCACAGCATTGCTTAAAAAGTTCTGGAACAATTGATGAATCTTCACTTTGTCTGCCTGGATAATAGGTAGCTTGTTGGCCACTTTTATATTTACGTGTTCTGGGATATAAATAATCTCTGAAATCTCTTTAATAACTTCATTGACATTTACCTCTGTATTGTCTAGGGTATCGCTGTTTACCGTAGAGTATTTAAGGATGCCATCGATCAATTTATCCATGCCCTCTACCTTCTCCATCATCATTTGTAAGTTGTACTTCCCATTTTCATCTAGTACATCTTTGTAATCATCATACAACCAGGTGGCTAATGCGGTAACACTACGTAAGGGAGATTTTAGATCGTGAGAAACAATATGTGCGTACTCCTGCAAGCCTTTGTTGCTTTCTTCTAATTCATTTACTAAATCTTGCTTTTGAAGCTCTAACTCTTTTTGCTTGGTAATATCTAGATGCACCCCAACAGATCCCACAATTTTGCCGTTTTCATTGAAAGTTGGTGCGGCACTAATTAACCAATGCTTGCGCTTGCCTTTGGAATCAAGAATTTGTACCTCGTATGAATCTGATTTGTTTTTTCTCCGTTTCTCGAATTGTGCTTGAATAATTTTGAGGTTGTCCTCATCTAAATTCATCACGTCTAATACGTTTTTACCTAACAATTCATCTTGAGAAAGGCCAATCATCTCCGTATACCGATTGTTTACCATTTTAATATTACTATCGGTATCAATTTCTACTAAGCCCAAATTCATATTAGCAATAATGCTACTGTATTTCTCTTTCTGTATTTCTAGGTTCTTGCGATAAATTTTACGGAACGTAATGTCGTTGTAGGTCCACAGATGACCTTTGTAAACATCGTCTATAAATAATGGAATGTAGTCCCGCTCAAAAGTTCTACCATCTACTAACTCTAGCTCGTCTGATAGCACTAATTCTTTGCGCTCCAAAATGTATTCAACCCGTTTAACCACATAGTCTGGATCTACAAAAAGATGCTTGTATTTCTCCAGCGCATTTTTACAGTTTACACCTGTTAGCTTATGAGGTTCTAATGGAATATTAAAGAGCTTGCAGAATTTCTGGTTAGATAAAATGAGTTTTCTGTTTTCATCTTCTAAAAGCACACCCGTTTGTAAGTTTGTAATAAGTGTAGAAAGCCGCTGTTCAGAAGCTTTTATCTTTTCCTCCGCAATTTTATCATTGGTAATATCCTCAATCATGGCTACTTTATAGTCTATTTCACCTTTTTGATTTCTTACCGTGCTCACGGAAGTCTTGCCCCAGATAGATTGCCCATTTTTCTTGTGAAACTTGCGAACAATAGAGAATTTATCGTTCTCTCCTTTTTTATTGTTTTCTAAAATGTCTTGGTAAAGACTTACATCTTCAATGGTAGAAATATCATCGATAGACATCTTTTTTAATTCTAATTCTGAATATTGAATTAATTCTGTAAAAGTTCTATTTGCTTTTATGATTTTTCCGTCTACCACTAATAGTATTCCTAGAGAGGAATTTTCTACAATGACATCTTGTTGTTTTTTCTGATTTTCTAGCAGTTCTTTAATCTGCATTTCTTTGGTGATGTCCCTAATAATACCTTGTGCAGCGACAGGCACGCCTTTTTCATCATAAATAAGACTGGCATTAATATTTACGTATTTCTC
>CAZRPJ010000031.1:0-19142 GCA_964601965.1 uncultured Croceivirga sp. | reverse complement strand
CCATTCGCTTCTCTTAGGTGCAAAGAGGCATCATAAAGCTCTTTGGATTTATCTTCCAAAAGCTTTTCTGCTGCCTTACGTGCACGCTTCTCGCGATTTAATGCACGTTGCAATAGGGCAACTTCATCCTTAGCTTTGCTGGACAATGGCAAACTTGACTTCTGTTCCCTGCTCATTTAATAATTCCATTTCTACGTTCGCACTCTTATTAAAGTGCTCGAAAGTTTTAACAATTAACCCGTGGGCCAGGGCATACAGTCCTCTAGAGGAGCTATAAACCATGGTCAATGAAGTATCGGTTTTTTCCAATATTTTAAATGTTGGAAGTTCCGCATCTGGGTATAACTTCTTTACATGTACATGAATGTGGTTTTCAATAGAGTAAAGAAGTCCAATAGGATTTTTGTAACTGCTCACCACTTCTGGATGTGCTTTTAAAAGACTTTCAAATAAATAAAGTCCAAAAGCATACAACAGATCGTTTGCTGGCATATTGGTAGTTGCACTTAATTGTGTAACCAATTGCAGCATTTCGGAAAATTCATAGGTGCCTACGGCAGTATATGCTCCTTCTGATGGTAAGTTGGAATTTTCTATGATGGTGTCTACAGTTTCAAGACCAAACTGTGATTCTACCATTTCTAAAAATTCAGTAAATACAATTCCTTTCATAATACGTTTGCATTATGAGATAAATGTAGGAATTGAACTACTTTTTGTAAAAATAATGTTGTGAAACGCGGATTTTTGTTAGCCTTTTATAAGCTCGCTAATCTCCCAATAATCGAACACCTTTTTTATTTTAACCTCGTAATCCTCATATTTTAAGGGCTTTATCACGTAACCAGCGATTCCAATTTTAAAACATTCTAATAAATCTGTTCTATTTTCAGATGTGGTCAAAATGATTGTAGGTAAATATTTAAGACGCTCGTCTCCTTTTAGAACGGTTAGGAATTCTATACCGCTCATGCGTGGCATGTTTAGATCTAATAAGATAATATCTGGCAAATCTCCTTGCTTTAAAATTTCAAGGGCTTCTTCACCATTTTTGGCTTCAACAATCGTATGCTTGTATTGAAACTTAGAAACTGCGCGTTGCAGCTTCATGGATTCAATCATATCATCTTCTATAAACAATACCTTCACAACTAGATATATTTTAACGTTACAAATGTCGTATAATTCAATCTAAAATAGCACTAGGGGGGGATAAATCATCATTTACCTTCGGTGAATGGTAATAATGTATCGATAAATTTAGTAATATTTTTCTTACAAATATTACTTTATTCTATAGCCCTTTTAATTCCTCTTTTAGCTTTTTAGATAATTTGGCCACCACTAAATCATACGAATGGTCTATTAATTCTCTAATAAATTCTGGAGGAACTTGTTCCAAAAATAATGTATTCCAATGCGTTTTGCTCATATGATATCCTGGGATGATGATACCATCATATTCTTCCCTTAAAGAAATTGCCCATTCTGGGTCACACTTTAAGTTTACTTGTGAAGGTATTCGCTCTAGAGGGACCAAAGCGAACATCTTATTCATTACTTTAAATACTAAGGTATACTCATCAAAAGGAAAGCTTTCTGTTACCCCTTGCTTAGAGAGACAATATTCACGTACGTTTTCTACGTTCATTGGGGTATCCCGTTGGCGTCATATACTACTACTTTGTCCCAATAGGCTTTGCATTCTTCTATAAAGGTAAGATGTGCCTCTTCTTTCTGGTAGGCCTCTTGTGCTTCTGCAGATTCAAAGGTGACAATGAGATTATAGGTAAAAGAATCATCTACCACATCACGAACTGCCTTAGGCGGCGTTCCAATAAAATTGGTTTTTGCATACTTAGAGGATTCTAGAAATCTTTTTAAAGAGGCCTCAAACAACGCTCGTTCTTGAGCATTATCTGGGTCTTTAAACCAGAAATACACTACATGTGCAAAGGTAGAATCAAACGTTTTCATTTCTTGGGCTTGTGCTTTTGCTAGTATTGGAAAGATACAAATAGCAACTAAGACAACTATTTTTTTCATGATGTTTCGGTCTCTAAAAATTGTTTTTCTCTGTTTGATAGTTCCAAGGCGGAGTAATCTAAGCGCCATCCAATGGTCTCTACTATTTTTTCAATAATCATCACTGCCTCCAAAGCCTCCTTCTTAGCTGTTTCTAACAAACCACTTTCGGGTATTTTATCTCTAATGTGTTCTTTAGCCTTGGCGTTAAGATCTGTAAGATCGTCCGAAGAGAAGGAGTTAAATAACCCATTTTTTATATCATAGAACTGTATATCTGGTTCAATAGATAATACTTCTGGTTCTGGAAAAGCGGTTAGTATAATGCGCTTTCTATCTAAATCGGCCTCCAGTTTTAGTTTTTTTAAATCATAGCCCACTTGCGCCTTGGCATTAATAACCACTAAAGCCTTCTTTTTACTACTTAAAAGATTTAAAAATCCGTCCTTGATGTTTTCGTAGCGATAAATCTCTGCAAAATCTCCTTCTACAGAAACTAGCTTGCAGACACTTTTTATTCTATCTAAAATAACTGTTGACTGATGTTTTACTAATGCTTGCTTTTTCTTTTTATTGAAAAGCCCATAGAACCAATACATACCTATTAGTCCCAATAATAGTCCTAGAATAGCTTCAATAAATCCGTCCATCTTTTACTTATTTTCTTTCATTATTGAATTCTAAATAGAATGGGTCTTGAAGGTGCGGCATCATTTTCAAAGGGTGCTACTTGCAAGTTTAAAAGATAACTGCCGTCTTTAATCGCATCCTCCACATAAACTAATTCTGTGATGGTGGCATTGTAACGTATGCTCCCATCTACATTCCAAAAAGTCTTATGCGCAATTAATTTGCCCTCATCTTTTTCCCTGTCTACCGATGGTAAATCTATTAAAAGATGCAGAATGTTTTTAGCTACTAAGAATTGAGCAGCAGCTTCGGAAAGGTAAGGAGGATTAGTATTTGAATAATCTTTGTTCACTTTCTCCTTCGTATTGGGCAAGGTTCTTATAATGAGTGCCTCACACTTCTTTTTTCCTAGGGCGTATTTTAATTGCTTCTCGGAAATCACAAAATCTGAATGTAGTCTTTCAGGGGCTACAGTTATCAACTCTGCTGTAAAAAAGTAGGTTTTAAGCAGTTCATTAACCGAATTAAATTCTTTGGTTATATGACCCACACTCTCTGTATGCGTCACATGAGCATGAGGGTTAAAGGCAATATCATTAAAATTAACGGCTGCACCATGAGCCACACTGCCAATAAAATTATCTTCTTGGTAGGGAAAAATACGTGCTGCTTCTCGATACCATGCCCGAACACCCGTTTTATCCTTAGCGACTGGAATGGAAATATCCAACGGTTCCGCTAGATTCACTTGAAAATTTTTAGATCCATGATGTATGGTTGCCAACATTATTTCAAGTTAAGCATAAATAAATCTGAAGCAATCCCATCTGCCAAAAACTTACCTTTTTTAGTAGTGAGTAAGGTATCACCATCCCAAAAAAGCAGGTGGTCTTTGACATATTTCTCTGATTGTTTTACGAGATATTCTTGGTAAGGCCGCCCAAAACGGTCTTCAATTTCATTTAATGAAATCCCCCAAATGGTGCGTAAACCGGTCATTACATATTCATTGTAGCGATCTCGCGTACTTAATTCTTCCCAGGTGATTGGGACTTTTCCTTGTTGCATTGCCTTAATATAGCCAGGATTATTACGTACATTCCACCCGCGCTTAGTGCCATTAAAAGAATGCGCAGAAGGACCGATACCTAGATAGGGTTTCCCCTGCCAGTACGCAGTGTTATTTTTAGAAAAAAAGTCTTCCTTGCCAAAGTTGGAAATCTCATAGTTCACAAAACCCTGTTCTTCTAAATAACGGACCATAAATTGAAATTGCCGCTCCGCTTGTTCGTCATCTACATTTGCAACGGTGCCTTCTTTAATAAAATGCGCAAGGGCCGTTTTCGGTTCTACGGTCAAGGCATAGGCTGAAATATGCGGAACTTGCAAAGCTACACTCCAAGCCAATGTTTGCTCCCATTGCGCGTCTGTTAGACCGGGAATACCATAAATAAGGTCAATAGAGCAATTATCAAAATAGCCTTGAACCATAGTAATGCAGTTTTTGGCTTCTTCAGAAGTGTGCGCTCTATTCATCATTTTTAAATCCGCATCATAAATAGACTGAATCCCAATACTTAATCTATTCACTGCTGTCTCTGCTAATGCCTTTATGGTAGCCAATTGTAAGTCATCTGGGTTGGCCTCTAAGGTAATCTCAGGATCAGCCACCACCTTGTAATTTTCCTTTACACAATCTATAAGCTGTGTTATTTCAGTGGCGCTCAGGAGTGAAGGCGTACCTCCGCCAAAATAAATAGTCGCTACCTCCACGGAAGAAAACTCATTCTTACGTATGGTTAGTTCTTTTTCTATAGCGGTAAGCATGCTCGCCTTTTTTGCAAGACTCGTTGAAAAATGAAAGTCGCAGTAATGACACGCTTGCTTGCAAAAGGGAATGTGAATATAAATGCCCCCCATTTTACCCAATTTTCTTGGGATTTTGCTTTACAAAAGCTTCCCAACCGGTGTAAGTGGTCCCAATTTCTACTTTACCTGCATTGTAGAAATGACAAACTGCGGCCGCCAAACCATCGGTACTATCTAGGTTTTTAGGGAGTTGCTTTATCGCCAAAAGCCCCTGCAGCATTTTCGCTACCTGCTCCTTACTGGCATTCCCATTTCCCGTAATAGCCATTTTAATTTTTTTTGGGAGGTATTCTGTAATGGGAATCTGCCGAGACAAACCAGCGGCCATTGCCACTCCTTGAGCGCGCCCTAGTTTGAGCATAGATTGCACATTTTTAGAATAAAAAGGCGCTTCGATGGCAATCTCATCAGGGTGGTAGGTGTCAATCAGCTCTAGGGTTCTTTCAAAAATGAGTTTTAATTTTAAATAGGGGTCCGTGTATTTCTTTAACATCAATTCATTCATCTGAACAAATTGCATTTTTTTATTCACCACTTTAATGATTCCAAATCCCATGATTTGGGTTCCAGGATCAATACCTAATATGATCTTCTCTTCTGTCAATTTATTCTTCTGTGTCTAGTATAATGGGCAAGCGAAATTTAATTTTTACATCAATACCCCTTTTATGAGCAGGAATGACCGTTAAGTCTTTAAACCTGGTTCTTATTTCATCTCTAAACCCAGGGACCAAACGCTCTATTTCATTGTTTTCTTCAATTTCAATGATGTTTACAAAGCCATCCTCGTCCACCTCAAAATCTACAAACAAGGTATCCTTTATTTCTTGATCTACTTCGTATACGGTATCGCTAAAAGCTGCAACAAATCGGGCGAGCATCTCGCGTTGAAAGCAGTCGCGTTGTTCTATTTTCTGAGCAAGCTCGTCGCATTCGTCAAAGAGCGGGTATTGGTCTACATCATTCCAATCTATAGCCATTAGCTCTTCGCTCACCATTTTGTTGGTTTGCTCTTCACCAGACTGAAAGTACTTGCAAGAACCACCAATAAGAAGGATTAGTAAGAACCACCATCGCTGCATAAAACCCCTAGAATTTGGGGAAAATTACGATATTTTGACAAGTAAACTACTGCAGTTTAAATACGACAGGTAGTGAAAAAGGCATATTTACGGTTTGTCCCTGATGCTTTCCTGGCTGCATTTTTGGAATTTTTGCAATGATTCGTTCAACTTCATTTTCAAGTAATTTATGAGGGCCTCGCATTTGAATATTAGCGACTTCTCCTTCTGTATTTACAACGAACATCACTGCTACCCTACCTTCTATTCCCAATTCCTGGGCCTCTTTTGGATAGTTAAAGTTTTTACGCACATGCTCCTGAATGTTCTCTAAAAAACAGGCCTTTACATCCGTCGCCTCTTCACAACCCGGATAAATAGGCAATTCATCAATTTCGGCAAAAGGAATCATAACTTCTTTGGCAACCAATGTAGTAGCACTATCTTCAGTCGAAGTTGACTTAGATAGCTCCTCACAAGAAGCATAGAATACCATTCCACATACCAAGGGAATTATAGTTAGAAATTTAAAAGTCGCAGTGGCTCGAGATTTTTGTTTTGATAACATAACTATTCGTTTTTTGATTAATGATTTTTGATAAAAATGATTGACAAAACTGGTGCGTTCTGTTTGAAATAATTCTGATAATAGCAGTTGAATACGTTCTTTTCTGGAAAATTCCTGAGCCTGAGTATCGGCAATAAATTCATGGAGTTCACCTAAGCGATGCTGATAAATGTACACCAATGGATTGAACCAAAATACGATCCGTAATAACTCTAATAGAAGTAAATCAAACGAATGTTTTTGGCGTATGTGAATTAATTCATGAGACAGAATTTGATCACGTTTTTCTTTTGAAAACAACTCACCTAAAAATACATGACCAAAGAAAGAAAAGGCGAGTCTACTTTCTGGAATCATGACAATTTTATAGTCCCGGCAATTTGTAACTGTTCCACTTTTTAGAAGTTTATTCAATTGCATCAACTTAAATCCAAATAGGGAAGTCATAAAGATCACCCCTGAAAAATAGAGTATAACATACCATGGTGTATTCTGCCAGAAAGTGTTTACAGGACCAGATTTTGTGGTTATTAGTAACGCATCTAATTGCCACGTTCCTGGAACGTAGACCCGATAATTATTTGGTACCAAAAGGCCTAATTCAACAAAGGAAACTGCAGGTAAAATCAACGAAAGGACGCAGCAACCTATTAAATAAAATCGATTGCTTTGAAAAAAGGTTTCTTTTCTAAGAAAAAGATCATAGACCAGTAAAAACCCTAGTTGAAAAATCACTATTTGTAAACAATATGAAATCATTCTTCTTCCTCTTTAATTTGTTCTAATAGGGTTTCTAATTCAGCTAAACTGATATTATTCTTTTTCATGAAGAAGGAAACCATGGTCTGGAAAGAACCTTGAAAATATCCATTAACCAATTTATTTATGGACTGATTGCTGTAATCTGCTTTTTTAACTAAGGGGAAGTAGAAATGCCCTTTCCCTATTTTTTCATGATCTACAAACCCTTTATCTTCCAATATTCTCACAATAGTAGAAATGGTATTGTATGCTGGTTTTGGTTCGGGCAATTCTTTAATAAGTGATGCTACATTGGCCCTTTCTAATTTCCACAACAATTGCATGATTTCTTCTTCCGCCTTGGTCAATTGCTTCATAGAACTAAGTTTTTAGTTTTCAAATATAACTAATTATTTAGTTTAAACTAATTTTTTAGTTATAAAATATTTCTATGTAACAAAAAGCCCGTACTTTAGTCTAATAGCAAAAGCCCTTTTCATTGGATATTGTACTCTTACTTTTAGGTTTTATTTTAATGCTAGTAGGCATTTTAGGGAGCTTTTTACCCGTGCTCCCCGGACCCCCGATTAGTTGGGTAGGTTTATTACTATTGCATCTCACCAAAGCGGTACCAGAGAATTGGTGGTTTCTAGGAATTACGCTATTTATTGCGTTGGGGGTTACGGTCTTAGACTATATTATTCCGGCGGCTGGTACCAAAAAATTTGGAGGGAGCAAAGCAGGAATGTGGGGAAGTATTATAGGCCTATTGGTTGCTATTGTATTCCCTATTTTGGGACCTTTTGGTATTATAATTTGGCCTTTTGTAGGAGCCTTGGTCGGAGAACTTTCTAACAATGCCGATAAGGATCGTGCTTTAAAAGCTGCCTTTGGTTCCTTTATTGGCTTTTTAACTGGTACTTTTTTAAAGTTTCTTATAACCCTAATTTACGCAGGACTCTTTTTCTGGAAAACAGCCAAATATCTACCAGAATTATTTACGTTCTCTTAGGAAATCCATTCTGTTTTATTCTCAATAGAGTCACGCTCGCCCGCCACGGGAGCTTCTTGATAATAGCCCATATAAAAGAATCCGAGGCAACGCTCTCCTGGAGCTAATTCAAAGAACTCACCCATGTATTTTATGAGACCTGGCGAACTCCAATAAGCACCTATTTCTAAGTCCGTGCAGCACAACCACATATTTTGTACGGCCATGGCAGTTGCCGCAATCTCTTCCCACTCGGGGACACTTTCGTTTGGATCGCGTTGCATGCATATGGCAATAATTGCGGAAGCTTTTTGAGGATTTTCCAATAATTTTTTTGCCTTAATCTGCTTGGGGCGCTCTACGGTTTCCAGGTATTTTTCTGAGAGAAATACACCCAGTTTTTTTCTTGCCGCTCCTTGTATCACCTTGAAGCGCCAAGGTTCCGTTTTTTTATGATTGGGTGCCCAATTGGCGGCTTCCAGTATTTTTAATAACAGTTCCTTAGCAATGGGTGTATCGTTGTACTGAGGTGGAAAAATACTTCTGCGTTTTTGGATAAGATCAAAAATCATGGCCATAAGTTTTCTTCAAAAATACCTATTAGCCTTCTTTTTCCTCCTTAAACAAAAACTGCAAACATGAATTTAAGATGGGATTTCTGTTATCGCTTTTCCATACGGCAGATAAAAGCGCACGTTGTTTGATTTTTTTTAATTCTAAAAATCGAACGTTCATATCAAATCCGTTCTGTAAAGCGGTAGGAACAATCGCAATTCCTAAGCCATTTTCAACCAATTTAAAAATGGTATGGGCATGCACCGATTTATGAGAAACCTTGGGTTTAAATCCAGCATCGTCGCAGATACTCAATACAGTTTCATAATAAAACGGACTGTATGCTCTGGAAAAAAGAATGAATGGCACATCTTTAACCTGATGCAGTCCTTTAAAATTATGCGTATCCAATCCCAAACTGGGAGGAACTACTAGCGAAAAGGTGTCTTTAAAAACTGGGCGCAATGCTAGTGTGGGTGGTACTTTTTCTAACCGTACAAAACCAATGTCTAATTTGTCCTTTAGAACCGCTTCTATCTGTGCGTTGTTCGAAAGTTCATCCAAGCTAGCATGAACTTCAGGAAATGCCTTTTGCAAATTCAATAACAACTTAGGAATTACGTGCTGCATAGCAGAACCTAAAAATCCAATTCGCACTTCTCCTAATTCACCTCTGCCAATAAGGTTTACCTGTCGCTTCATTTTTTCCAATTGTGAGATCCACTTTACGCTCTCCCCTTTTAAGTAAGCCCCGGCAGCGGTAAGTCGTACTTTTTTATTATCCCTTGTGAATAAGGCAACGCCCAATTCTTGCTCCATCTGTTTAATCTGCTTACTGAGTCCTGGTTGTGTTATAAAGAGCTTTTCAGCAGCCTTTCTAAAGTGTAATTCTTCAGCAACCGTCAGAAAATAAACGAAGTGTCTTAATTCTATTTGATAACTTTTGTTTATCATATAGTAATATAATATGTATTGGCATTTATCAAAAATAGGGAATAGCTTTGAAGTATGATGCAGAACCAACTACAGACTTTTTCATATGGAGAAGAGCATCTCACTGCTGCCAAGGCATTGCAGTTGGCTCGAGGAACCTTACGAGGTGTTTTTAGCAATACTACAAGAGAAAAAGTATTACAGAGTGCGGGGCATGTTTCTGCCATGGTAGAAAGAGGAGCCCCAGTGTATGGCATAAATACAGGCTTTGGACCATTGTGTACTACCTCTATTTCAAAAGAGGAAACTGCAGTATTACAAACCAATATTTTAAAAAGCCATAGCGTAGGGGTGGGCACACCCTTATCTACTGAATTAGCAAAATTAATGCTGATTTTAAAATTGCATTCGCTAGCAAAAGGACACTCTGGAATACAATTGGAGACCTTAGAACGGATCCTCTGGCACATTGAAGCAGATGCGATACCAATGGTGCCTTCCCAAGGGTCTGTGGGAGCCTCCGGGGATTTAGCGCCTCTTGCCCATCTTTTTCTACCCTTGTTGGGCTTAGGAAAAATTAAATTTCAGGACAAAGAAATTAGTGGTCAAGAAGTCTTAGCGCTGCATGCAATGCAACCCTTGACTTTAGCTCCAAAAGAAGGGCTGGCCCTTATTAATGGCACTCAATTTATTCTAGCACATGCAGTTCTAGTTGTAGCAAGATTTCAAAACTGTTTAAAACAAGCAGATATTATTGGAGCTATGATGCTAGAAGGTCTACAAGGTTCTATTAGTCCTTTTAGCGCAGCCTTGCATGCCTTAAGACCCTTTAAAGGAAACCAGCATGTAGCCGGACGTATTCGTACCTTACTGAGAGGTTCAGAGATCTTAGAAGATCATGTAGACTGTGACCGCGTCCAAGATCCGTATTCATTGCGATGCATGCCCCAAGTTCATGGAGCGTCTAGAAACTCCTGGCTCCATTTAAAAGAATTGGTAGAAATAGAATTAAATGCTGTTACAGATAACCCTGTAATTCTAGATGAGTACCAAGCGGTAAGCGGCGGAAATTTCCATGGACAGCCCTTAGCGATGGCATTAGACTATGCTGCACTGGCTGCTTCCGAATTGGGAAATATTTCCGATCGTAGAATATACCTGGCGTTAGAAGGCGGTCATGGGGTACCCGAGTTGCTTATGAAAGATACCGGAATTAATTCAGGGTATATGATACTTCAATATACTTCTGCAGCACTTGCCAGTGAAAATAAATCGCTATGTTTTCCTGCCAGTGCAGATAGCATCCCTACTTCAATGGGTCAAGAAGACCACGTAAGCATGGGATCTATAAGTGGGAGAAAGGCATTACAAATATTAGAGAATCTTGAAAAAATCTTAGCGATTGAACTATTAACCGCGGCACAAGCTTTTGAATTTAGGAAGCCCCTTAAATCGGGAATATTACTAGACAAAGCACATCAAGTGGTAAGAAAACATGTTGCCTTTGCCGAAGAAGATCGTGTTTTTTCAGATGATATTCAGGAAGCCTTACAACTCATTCAATCTGCTGCGATCCCAAAAGAAATTGAACAACTTATGCGGGAAAAGAACATTACTTGGGAAACCTTGCATTGCGAAGAATTTGAAACTATTTGACATGGATAAAATTAAATTAATAGGCCCATTCACAGAATTACTTCCCATGGCCGGTCTTCCCACAAAAGGTGCCATCCCAGACTCATTGCTGGAACCTATAAAGGATGCCGGTATTCTGGTAAAAAATGGGCACGTTCTTAAAGTTGGTGACTTCAGCACTTTAATGGCAGAAGCACAAGATATTGAGCGTATTACAACTCCTTCTGTAGCACTACCTGGCTTTATTGACGCTCATACGCATATCTGTTTTGGGGGATCTAGAGCTACCGATTACGCCATGAGAAATGCTGGAAAAACCTATCTGGAAATTGCTAAATCTGGTGGTGGAATTTGGGATACGGTGACTAAAACCAGAGCATGCACCAAAGAAACGCTTGTAAAGGGAATTATTGAAAGAAGTAAAAGCCATCTTAAACAAGGTGTCACTACCCTAGAAGTAAAAAGTGGCTATGGCCTTACGGTGCAGGAAGAATTAAAAATGCTACGTGCTATTAAAGAAGCGGATGCCCTATGCAAACCAGATCTTATTGCAACTTGCTTAGCAGCACACATGGTTCCAAAGGATTGGAGGAATAGTCCAGCAGCTTATTTAGAGGTATTGATTCAAGAGCTTTTGCCACAGATTAAAGCAGAACAATTAAGCACTAGAATTGATGCTTTCGTAGAAGAAAGTGCCTTTTCTGTTTCTGAAATAACCCCCTATCTAAGGGAAGCACAAGCTCAAGGATTTGAAATTACCTTGCATGCCGATCAATTTTCTACTGGGGGAAGTGAATTGGCCGTTACACTCAATGCACGAAGTGCCGATCATTTAGAGGCCAGTACTGAGGTTGAAATTAATGCATTGGCAAAAAGTAATACCATTGCAGTGGCGTTACCAGGAGCTTCCTTAGGTTTAGGCTGCAATTTTACCCCTGCCCGAAAATTACTCGATGCGGGAGCCTGCCTTGCGATTGCTAGTGATCACAATCCAGGTTCTGCACCTATGGGACATCTTTTAGCACAAGCAGCTATTTTAGGTTCCTTTGAAAAATTGAGCAATGCAGAAGTTTTAGCTGGGATCACATACAGAGCGGCCATGGCCTTAAATCTCAACAATGTTGGCGTACTCGAATCTGGACGAAAAGCCGATATCGTCGCTTTCCCTACTGAGAACTATCAAGAGATCACCTACAAACAAGGACAACTTTTACCGTCATCGGTCTGGAAAAATGGCCAGAAGGTACTTTAAACTTAAGTTATTACGAATGGAATTTAAAGCTCATATTCTGCAAGGTATTCCTAGTGAGTTACCCTCAAAAAAGAAGATCGCGACTTCGGAGAATCCCGCACCCAAGCGCAAGGATCTACTTTCTGACAGTGAGAAAAAATTAGCGATTCGCAATGCACTACGTTATTTTCCAGAAGCATGGCATAATGAATTGGCAATAGAATTCGCCGATGAACTCAAGACCTATGGTAGAATTTACATGCACCGGTTTAAACCAGATTACCCCATGCATGCCAGACCTATTAACGAATATCCCTCGCAATGCCAAGAGGCGGCTGCAATCATGTTAATGATCCAAAACAACCTAGATCCAAAAGTAGCGCAGCATCCAGAAGAACTCATTACCTACGGCGGTAATGGCGC
The DNA here is from genome assembly GCA_964601965.1 of uncultured Croceivirga sp. Lineage (GTDB taxonomy): Bacteria > Bacteroidota > Bacteroidia > Flavobacteriales > Flavobacteriaceae > Croceivirga. The sequence goes on along the minus strand of CAZRPJ010000031.1, from coordinate 6,480 downwards.
TGTATTTCAGAATTGGGCACAGTATTTACTTACGATGAAGTATCTAGCTAGAATGACAGATACACAAACCTTGCATATGTATTCTGGTCATCCTATGGGGTTGTTTCCTTCATCCAAAGAAGCCCCACGTGTGGTAATTACAAATGGTATGATGATTCCTAATTACTCGAAACCCGATGATTGGGAAAAATTCAACGCACTTGGTGTCACTCAATACGGCCAAATGACTGCTGGCTCTTACATGTATATTGGACCACAAGGTATTGTTCATGGGACCACCATTACTGTAATGAACGCCTTTAGAAAGGTGTTGAAACCTGGTGAAAGTTCAGAAGGAAAAGTATTTCTAACGGCTGGGCTTGGCGGCATGAGCGGTGCGCAACCCAAAGCCGGAAACATAGCCAAATGCATTACTGTCTGTGCAGAGATTAATCCGCAGGCTGCAAAAAAACGTTTTGAGCAAGGGTGGGTCGATGAATTAATAAACACTCTCAAAGAATTAGAAACTCGTGTTAAACAGGCTATTCATAAAAAAGAAACGGTTTCTATTGGTTTTATTGGCAACGTTGTTGACGTATGGGAACATTTTTATGAGGCAGGTATTTTTATTCATTTAGGTTCGGATCAAACCTCATTACACAATCCGTACGCCGGTGGCTATTATCCCGTGGGATTGGATTTTGAAACAGCAAATACCTTAATGGTTCAAGACCCGGAAGCATTTAAATTACATCTCAAAGAATCTCTCCAACGACAGGTAAAAGCCATAAATAAACATGTTAATAGAGGAACTTACTTTTTTGATTATGGCAATGCGTTTCTTTTGGAAGCTTCCAGAGCGGAAGCGGACATTATGGCCGATAATGGAATAGATTTCAGATATCCTTCTTACGTCCAAGATATTTTAGGGCCCATGTGTTTTGATTATGGCTTTGGACCTTTCAGATGGGTTTGTGCGTCTGGAAAAGCCCAAGATTTACAGCAAACCGACGCCATTGCTCTGGAAACACTTCAAAAAATTAAGGCAGTCGCTCCTAAGGAAATCCAACAACAAATGCAGGATAATATTACTTGGATTGAAGAGGCGGAACAAAACCAACTCGTAGTGGGTTCTCAGGCAAGAATTCTTTATGCAGATGCCGAAGGACGGATTAAAATCGCCGAAGCTTTTAATGATGCCATTGCATCAGGTAGATTAAAAGGTCCCATTATTTTAGGCAGAGATCATCATGATGTTAGTGGCACAGATTCTCCCTTTAGAGAAACAAGTAATATTTATGACGGCAGTAAATTTACCGCCGATATGGCCATTCACAATGTTATTGGCGATAGTTTTAGAGGCGCTACTTGGGTTTCTATTCATAATGGCGGAGGTGTTGGCTGGGGAGAAGTTATGAATGGAGGATTTGGACTCCTGTTGGACGGATCAAATGAGGCCGCCAATCGTTTAAGAAAGATGCTCTTTTATGATGTAAATAATGGGATTGCCCGAAGAAGTTGGGCAAGAAACGAAGAAGCCCTCTTTGCAATTAAGCGTGAAATGGAGCGAACACCACAACTTCAAGTTACTTTACCACATTTTGTAGCAGATACCCTACTGGATGATCTAATTTAGACCTATGGCTTTTTATTCTCCCCCTTTAGCGTCTAACTGGACTGGTAGGTCATCTGATCAGGAATTGTATTTGCACGAGAAGGTGCTTTGTTCACCACTGGATGAAGTAACCAGCCGTTCACAACAATTTGGAATTTTAGGCTATGCTTGTGAAGAGGGAGTGCGTTTAAACCAAGGAAGAATTGGTAGCAAAGACGGTCCCGCAGCCATACGAGCAGCGCTAGCAAAAATGCCCAATCATTTAGAAGCAAAGCAAACTTTACTAGATGTAGGTGATGTATGCTTTTCGGAGAATAGTTTAGATAAAACCCAAGAATTCTTAAGCAACCAAGTTGCGGGTTTGTTAGAGAAAAAAGTATTTCCCATCCTTTTAGGAGGCGGGCATGACATAGCCTACGGCCATTTTAATGGAATACGTAACTACCTGCTTTCTAAAAATAAAAGACCTTCCATAGGGATCATTAATTTTGATGCACATTTTGATTTAAGAAGTGATGCGAATGGATCAAATTCTGGTACTCCGTTCTTTCAAATATCAAATGAAAATGAACCTTTTCATTACCTATGCCTAGGAATACGAAAAGATGCCAATGACCGAACTCTTTTCGAAACTGCAGCTACACTTGATGTCACCTACGTGATGCGACATACGTTTCGGATAGAGTTTGTGAAAGAATTGAATACTTGGATAAGGGCCTTTATGGACAAGGTAGATCATGTGTATGTAACGATAGATCTCGATGGCTTCTCATCGGCCTACGCTCCAGGTGTCAGTGCTCCTTCTCCTGTTGGCTTCTCTCCAGATGTTGTGTTAGAAAGTTTAGAAACAATTACTGCTTCTGGGAAATTAATAAGTCTTGATATTGCAGAAATGAACCCAGCCTACGATGTTGATGGGCGTACCGCCAAATTAGCGGCTTCTTTGGTGCATCATATCATTCATTCAGAATTCCCTTAACTAAAAAAAGCCTCCCGTTAGGAAAGCCTTTCATTGGTTATCACCCTTGGGTGTAACACGATTCACCTATTGGTGAATACAACACAACACCACAAAGATATAGAAAGAATTAATTTCAACGATTTTTTTCCCAGATTAATGCGGCTGCCCCACAAATAGCGGCTGTCTTCCCTTCCATGCCTGATTCTAAAATTTTTACTTTACCACGATAAACTTTCAGTAAAAATTGATCTAAGTATTTTTCGAGTGGGTCTAAAATCCATTTACCGCTGTTCACTAGACCGCCCATTAAAATAAAGGCTTCGGGTTGTGTAAAAGCGGTAAAATTGGCCAAGGCCTGCGCCATAATTTTAGCGGTATAATCAAACGCTTTTATGGCAATAGCGTCCCCTTCTTCTGCGGCTTGGGTAATGTCTTCTCCATGAAGATCGTTGTAGGCAATGTCACGAAAACGACTCTCGTCTAAATAATGACTTTGCATATACACAATGGTACGTTTTAAGCCCGTTGCCGAAACGTAGGCTTCCAATCCGCCTTCAACTCCTAAACCAGTAAGTCTACCATCTCCTATGGTCATATCTACATGTCCCAATTCACCTGCAAATCCATCATAACCGTCAATGAGTTGCCCATTGGCCACAATGCCTGCTCCGAATCCTGTACCCAATGTTATTGCAATAAAATCGGTCATTTCCTTTCCACGCCCAAAGAGCAATTCGCCTAAAGCTGCCGCACTGGCGTCGTTCATAATGCGCATGGGCACGTCCCATTTTTCCTGAAATTTCTCTAAAATAGGCACCGTACCTTTCCATAATAGATTGGCTGCGTTTTCAATGGTACCTCTTTTACTAGAAGCATTGGGCGCTCCTATGCCACATCCTAAAATTGTGGGAGTTTCTTGTAGTTCAGCAATTAACGCGTCACACGATTTTTTTACTTGATTGAGATAGGCATCTAAATCTGGAAACTCTTTGGTTCTAAAAAAAGTCTGGCAAAGACATTTTCCGTTGCCATCTACGAGTCCGATTTTTGTTTTGGTTCCTCCAATATCAATACCAACCACCAAGTCCATAGGCTTTATAATAAAGATTTGTTTAAAGATAATCCATCCGCAGTTTTTTCAATACATTTAAAACAATTCTCTTTAAAGAATCTTTGTCATGTACTATTTAGGGATTGATCTTGGGAGTTCCTCGGTTAAGATTGCGCTCGTCGCTGCTGAAACTGGCGTTCAAAAATTAGTGGTGCAAGAACCTGAAGAAGAGATGCCTATGATAGCCTTACACAAAGGCTGGGCAGAACAAAATCCGGAAGATTGGTGGAACTATGTATGCAAGGGGATTAAAAAAATACTTTCCCAAAGTGGTTGTGATCCTAAAACGATACTTGGAATTGGCATCGCTTATCAAATGCATGGCCTCGTCTTGATTGACAAAGAAGGTGCTGTTTTAAGAAATTCAATTATTTGGTGCGATAGTAGAGCGGTAGCCATAGGTGAACAAGCCTACGGAGGGATCGGAAAAGAAACCTGTAAGAATCATTTATTAAATGCCCCAGGAAACTTTACAGCTTCTAAATTAAAATGGGTACAAGAAAATGAACCAGCAGTCTACAGCCAAATCTATAAATGCATGCTGCCAGGAGACTTTATTGCCTTTCGTTTGTCTCAACAAGCAAGTACAACGGTGTCCGGACTTTCTGAAGGTATCTTCTGGGATTTTAAAGAACAAGATATAAGCACGGCAATTCTTGATCATTATGGATTTGATCGAAGCCTGTTTCCTGATTTGGTAACTCCGTTTGGGGTTCAAGGCAAGGTGACCGCTATGGGTTCTGAAGCCAGCGGATTAGCAAAAGGAACTCCTATTTTATACAGAGCAGGGGACCAACCAAACAATGCACTTGCTTTAAATGTTTTTAATGCTGGGGAAGTGGCCGCTACTGGAGGAACGTCAGGCGTGATGTATGCCATTTCCAACACCTTAAAAACCAACGTATACGACCGTATCAATAATTTCGCTCACGTAAACCATGGGCTACAGGATACCACGAGTATTGGAAAACTTGTCTGTATTAATGGGGCGGGGATTCAATACCGTTGGCTTTTAAATAATTTATCGGTCTCTAGTTATGACACCATGAACAAAATGGCGCAGTCTGTTCCTGTTGGTTCAGACGATTTGGTTTTACTACCTTTTGGAAATGGTGCGGAGCGCCTATTAGGCAATAAAAACTTGGGGGCTCGCATGCTTCATATAGATTTAAATAGACATGACCAAGGACATCTCTGTCGTGCTGCTTTAGAAGGGATCGCTTTTGCTTTTGTTTATGGTTTTGAACTTCTAAAGGAGGATGATGTAGTTCCAAAAGTCATCAGGGCCGGCAATGACAATCTGTTTCGTTCTCAGCTATTTTCAAATACTATTGCAAGTCTTTTAATGGAACCTATAGCCATACACAATACTACGGGGGCTGTGGGGGCAGCGAGAGCTTGTACTATTGCAGCCAATGGTCTTGAACACTTTGCTGGATTTACTAAGAATGATCATTTAGAAACATTTGAACCTCAAAAAAATACTGAAGCGTACACCCTCGCGTACATGCGGTGGAAAAAGGAATTAAACAAACAACTAAACAACGAAATATAGATTATGGCAACCCTAGGCAACACAGAATATTTTAAAGGTATTGGAAACATCCCATATGAGGGTAAAGATTCTGACAACCCGCTAGCATTTAAATTTTATAATCCAGAACAGCTAGTGGCGGGGAAACCTATGAAAGAGCATTTTAAGTTCGCCATGGCGTATTGGCACACCCTCTGCGGAACGGGCGGGGATCCTTTTGGACCTGGTACGAAAAACTTCCCATGGGCTGTTGCTTCGGACCCCGTAGTGGCTGCTCAGGAGAAAGCAGACGCCGCTTTTGAATTTATTACTAAAATGGGGTTTGAGTATTACTGTTTTCATGATTACGACCTTGTAGATGAGGCCACTACCCTTGCAGAATCTGAAAAGCGGGTTTTAAAGACGGTAGATTACCTACAACAAAAAATGAAGACATCTGGGGTGAAATTGCTATGGGGTACGGCAAATTTATTCTCTCATCCTAGATACATGAATGGGGCTGCTTCTAATCCAAATTTTGATGTAGTAGCCAGGGCTGGTGCGCAATTAAAAGTTGCGTTAGATGCGACCATGGCACTTAATGGAGAAAACTATGTTTTTTGGGGAGGACGTGAGGGTTATATGTCTCTCTTAAATACGGAGATGAAATTAGAGCAAGACAATATAGGTAGATTCATGCGAATGGCTAGGGATTATGCCAGATCACAAGGGTTTAAAGGTACTTTCTTTATAGAACCCAAACCTATGGAACCTAGTAAACATCAATATGATTTTGATGCAGCAACCTCTATTAACTTTATAAGAGAGCAGGGCTTAGAAGACGATTTTAAACTTAACATTGAAGTAAATCATGCCACCCTAGCCCAACATACGTTTCAGCACGAATTACAAGTGGCGGCAAATGCCGGTATGTTAGGAAGCATTGATGCCAATCGAGGAGATTACCAGAATGGCTGGGATACCGATCAATTTCCTAATAATGTTCTAGAAACAGCAGAGGCGATGCTAGTGCTATTAAAAGCAGGTGGTTTGCAAGGAGGTGGTATTAATTTTGATGCCAAAACCCGAAGAAATTCAACGGATCTTGAAGATATTTTTATTGCACATATTGGCGGTGCCGATACCTTTGCCAGAGGCCTATTGGTAGCTGATGCTGTTCTTAATTCTTCTTCATATGACTCGCTGCTCACAGAACGGTATGCTTCTTTTACCTCAGGCAAAGGACTAGACTTTGTTAGAGGAAACTTATCACTCAACGATTTATACGAATATGCAAAAGT
>CAZRPJ010000030.1:17450-34508 GCA_964601965.1 uncultured Croceivirga sp. | reverse complement strand
TGCAACCTTCTGAGCCGTAATCAGATGCGCTATTCAGTTGCGCCACGAGGCCTTTTTAAATGGGGTGCAAATATATTTCTTTTTAAATTTATCACAAAACCAGACAACTACTTTTCAATGGATTTAGGTGCATTCATTAGAGATATTGAGGACTTTCCGGAAAAAGGAATCATTTTTAAGGATATTACGCCATTATTACAGAATGCAAAAGCACTACAACATGCCGCTAATGAACTCTATAAATTGGTTGAAGGACAACGAATTGATAAGGTGGTTGGGGTAGATAGTCGTGGCTTTATTTTTGCCCCGCAGTTGGCAAGCAATTTAAACGCGGGTTTTGTGCCTGTGCGTAAGGCGGGGAAGCTTCCTTATACCACGGTTTCATCTTCTTATGCGCTAGAGTATGGTACCGATACTTTAGAAATTCATACCGATGCGATTAGCAAGGGAGAAAAAGTGTTGGTGCATGACGATGTTTTGGCCACTGGAGGCACAGCAGCTGCCGTTTGTCAATTGGTAGAACAGTTAGGAGGTGAAGTAGTGCAATGTAACTTTTTAATACACCTGTCGTTTTTAAAAGGGCATGAGAAGCTGCCAGGATATTCAATAAACGCGTTGCTTAACTATTAATTAGTCTAAAGCTTTCATCGTTACATAGGCTCTCCAGCCAATAATGGCCAATTGCCATTTTTTCGCTTTGGCTAAATCCAATCGCTGCTTGGTAAAAGAAGGCAACAGTGCTTTATTTATTTTGGCAAGAATTTTAAACAAATTGGTTTCTTTGGTGGTTACCACCGCAAACTACAAAAAAAGCCCTTACCGGAGTAAGGGCCTTTACTATTAGTCATTATTTGGGATTACTTTCGATCATTTTCTTGGCTAATTCGGCTCCAATTAATGATTCCATGAGCGTACTACCATCAGATTTGCCACTATTTCCTTCAATATAAATTTCAGGAAGGTTCAGACTCTTAAGTTGTCCAGCAACACCCACAGCTGTTTTGTATTCCCACTCTGCTCGCTCCTGCGGAGTGAGCCCTGCACTCACCAGTTTAGCATTTTGATACGCTTCCGCATCTGCGGCTACCTTCTTGCTTTGCGCTTTGAATTTTTCAACTTCAAACTGTTTTTTCTCTTTAATAAGATTAAACTCGGCAACCTTCGCCTCGGTTTCAGCAGCAATCGTTTTCTGAATCTGCTCTTTTTCAAGACGTGCACGCTCAGCAGCTTTTTCGGCTTCACCGCGTGCCTTTTCTTTTTGTGCACGGTAAAACTCACGCTCTGCTTGCTGCTTTTCTAATTGGGTTTGTGCTACCTCTTCTTTTTGCAATTGCAAGCGTTTATCAAAGGTTTGCTCCCAATCTATTTCCGTAACTACGGCCTGTACTACAGTTAGTCCGTATGCTTTTAAAGAATTGCCTTTTTCGCGCACGGGTAGCCCATCTTTGAATTTTATTCGAAAGCGTTTTTGTTTACTTTCTTTATTTACTACAGTACGCACAGTAGAAGAGTCCCCAATGATTTCTTTAGACTGATTCGCTGCATACTCCTCCAAAACATACATTCCATTTTCTAATTGATCTTTAAAATACCGATCAAAATCAGAGGCCTGACCAGAAATATAGTCTTGTGCATCCATGAGCTTGCAGGTATTTTTAATGCTTTGGTCAATATTGGGAATGATACGCGAGCGTATTAGATTTTTCTCGGTTTTATTCCTATCCGCAACAGATAAAAATTGCATTTCATCTTCTGTATTAATGCTAATGACCACAGAAGTGGCAATACGAGCTTTCACTGCATCACTAAACGCCCAATATTTCGCTTTATCGACATTGGCATATTCACTCTGCTCTCCTAAATCACCCTCCCCATTTGGAATGACGTATTTAATGGGTAATTCAAATTGAATGGGTATCAGTCTTCCCCACATTTTGGTATGAATCCCTTGTCTAAATACTGCTTTCTGGCCTCCCCAAGGATATTGCACGGCATAGGCCGTTCCTGGCTCCGCATAAAAGAAAGTTCCAGTGACAATACTTAATATGATCCCCACCAAGACAATCTGCAAACTTCTTCGTGGATTGAACCATTTCAACAGATTCGAATTTTTAAATAATGGCTTTAGCAAAAGGGTTGCTAAACCAAAGACAATAACGAGTACTCCTAAGAATGTTAACATAGGCTTCAGAATTTAAAGGGTTGGACAATAAGGTTTTTGATTTCTAATGGAAATCACTGGCGGTGAAATGACTAGCTCACAGTAGTACCGCCAGAATAGAAAAGATAAATGTGAGCAACAATTTTACAATGGTTATCATGATTTGGTTTTTGATGTGATTAAACTCCTTTGTTGATGATTGAGTTTTCAATATAAAATGAGTTTTATCATAGTTGCAAATAATTTGAAACAATTTAATCTAATTGAATACATATATGTAAGCAAATAAATAGTTATGATTATAAATATTAACCACTCGCCTTGGTGAAGCTTTACAACTGTAAAGAAAACACCCCTTTTACAGGCTTAATTGTAGGAAATGAAGGGGGTTTTTTGGTGTTTTTTTAAAAACCAAGGGAGATTTTGGGTCAAAAAAGGCCTTTTTTGACCATTTCGTTTATTTCCAAACAAAAAAGCCAACCGCAATTGGTTGGCTTTTGATCTTTAAAAAACGCTATTTTTTGGTCGATTTATTGTTTGGTTATAATTTCTACAACCCCATTTTTAGCCTTTTTACCATACTTTTCTTCGGCGGCATCGCCTTTTCTAACATCGATGGTCATAATATCTTTTGGATCTAATTTTTTGACATCTTTTTTACTGGCTATTTTTCCGTCAATTACATACAAGGGATCACCATCCGTATCAATAAAGAAGAAACCACCTTCAGGATCTACCACTTCAACTGTGTCTTCATCAGTATCCGTTCTAATAATAGTCACCTGGTTATCTTTCTTTGATTGCTTTCTTTTAACCTTTACTTGTTTTTGTTTCTTGGCGTCACCATCGGTCAATATTTTGTAGCGGTATCCTTCGTGATCTCCATCTTCATTCATATGAATTCTCACCGTATTTTTATGTAATTGATCTTCACTCACCTCTTCCCCGTCAATAATCACAATTTGCTTCCCATTTTCTTCTTTTATGATTATTTCTTGATGGTCTTCATCATCTGCACTTATCCAAACCTTTCCTTTGTTCAGATTAATCCTGGCAGTACGCCCTTCAGACGAACCTTTGCTTCCAATGGAAACAAGGTTGTTTTCACGATCGATGAAAATAACTAACGGAGCTATTCCATTCGTTTCATCAGATGCAGAATGTGAGTTTTTAAAGCTGCCTCCATTGGCACCCTTCCCAGAGATCTGTACAGAAATATCAATAATTTCTTTCGCATCATTGCGCACGGTGGTGTAACTAAAATCTATGGCGTCCTTAGCAAGATCCTTTTTCATGCGCATGAGTTCTGCATCGGTGGTATTCTTGCTAATTGTGAGCTCTACTGAGGCCAGGCTCTCTACCGTTTCGGTGGTAGACGAGGTTTTAAACTGATACACTTTTTCAGTATTAAAGCCTACAAGAAAAAGGGCAAGCATTGGGATTACTAAGAAGGCTTTAAGAGCTTGAATCTTTTTAGATTGATTTCGATTTAACATGACTATTCGTTTTTTGATTAATGAATTATAAAATGAATTTGTAATGGCCAAGGAGTCACCTGTTGCCTGTTGTACCATTAAATATTGATACGACGTTTTGTTATACTGGTCTACGGTTTCTGCGTCTGCCAAAAACTCTAGATTCTGCTGTATAGTTTTTTGATAGTACCAGCTTAAGGGATTAAACCATAGTAGAATTTTTAAACCTTCTGCTACCAGAACATCTAAGCTGTGCCATTGCCTTGCATGCACTTTTTCATGGATGAGAATGGCTTTTAGTTCAGAGTCACTGTAGTTTTTAGGATGATAAAAAAGCGACTTAAAGAAAGAGAAAGGCGCTATTTGTCTACTAGTCTCCACATGTTTTAGGTCTTGTTCACGCCAGATATGCGCATTCTTAAATAGACCTTTTATACTAACGAGTTGTAGTAGTAAACGGGCAGCAAAAAACAAACAACCTGCTATATAGACTAGTAGTAGGATTCCCATCCAATTGAAACCACTGGGTTCTTCCAACATAATCTCACCGGCGGTTAAGGCTTCGTTGCTTGCAGATGTTGTGAGATCTACAAAAATGGTTTGCTTAATTTTTAAAAGGGGTAGCAATACGGCCAATAGGATGCCAGAAAATAAATAAAGTCTGTTGCTTTTAAAGGTGGTCTCTTTTTGTAGAAAGAGGAGGTATATGCCCCAGAATATGACCAATAGAGCAGATACTTTTAAAAGATAAATTCCAAAGAGTTCCATTAGTTGTTCTTTTCTATTAGTTTAATAATGTCTTTTAATTCTTCCACGCTAATTTTCTCTTCCTTGGCAAAATGAGAAACCAAACTCTTGTATGAATTATCGTAATAATCCACAATAGAAGAAGAAATATATTTTTTACGGTACTGCTCTTTAGGAACCGTAGGAAAGTAACGGTGTGTATTTCCAAAGGCTTCATGATCTACAAAACCTTTCTCTTGAAGGTTACGCACTATGGTAGAAAGGGTATTGTAATGAGGTTTGTCTCCTTCAATATGCGTTAATATTTCTTTGACAAAAGCCTTTTCTAGCTTCCAGAGGATTTTCATTACCTCTTCTTCCTTATTCGTTAATTTTTGCATGGTTCAATTAATAATGCGGTAAACGTAAAAAGAATTTTATAGTTATACAACTACATTTATAGTTATTTAACGAAATTTATAGTTTTTTTGTTAATAGCTTTTTCCTGTGGCCAAAATTCCTTGGGTTATATTTGCGCAAAAGCGCTATCCATGCTCGATTTACTTTTTATTGTTTTAGGACTAGTACTGCTCATCTTGGGCGGCAATTGGTTGTTGAAGTCGGCCGTAGCCCTTTCTTTAAAACTTACCATACCAAAAATTGTAATTGGGATGACGGTAGTTTCTTTTGCTACATCAGCACCTGAACTTATTGTAAGTATAAAAGCTGCCTTAGATGGTTCTCCAGATTTGGCCTTAGGAAACGTGGTGGGTTCTAATATTGCGAATCTGGGTTTAGTTTTAGGCGTAACGGTTATTTTAGGAAGTATTGATGTTAGAAAGAGCTTCTACACTACAGATTGGCCAGTAATGATGGTAGCGTCCTTTCTCTTTGTAGGTTTTATTTACTTCGATGGTGTTCTCAATAGAACCGAAGGAACCATCATGGTGGTTTTACTTTTTCTATTTCTCGTGTACTTACTGCGTTTTCAGAAAACAGCCGTGATTGACGAGTTCCCAGAAGACGATGAACCGCTGCCTTTGTACAAGGCAGTCCTATTCTTAGGTATTGGAGGGGTGGCCCTTTGGGGTGGTTCTGAATTACTGATAGAAGGCGCTAAAAACCTAGCCTCTTCCTTAGGGGTCAGTGAACGTGTGATTGGGATAACAGTCGTTTCTGTAGGTACAAGTATCCCGGAATTGGCCGCATCAGTTATTGCCGTACTAAAAAAGGAAAAGGCCATCTCCGTAGGGAATCTTATAGGATCTAACATATTTAATCTGCTGGCAGTATTAGGGATCACTTCTATTATTACACCAGTGACTGTCTTAGATCAGGGCTTGCTCACTAATGACATCTTTTGGATGCTTGGTGTCTCTTTCCTCATTTTACCATTAGTGTTTTTTCCAAAAGGATTGCGTTTAGGATGGCGTGATGGTATTATTTTATTGGGCACGTACATTGCCTTTGTTGTACTCACCTTGAATTAATTCCTGGGGAAGGTTTTAACACAACCTTAAAAGTGAGGTGCTTCTAATTACCGCAAGAATTAAGTAATTTCTTTTGAAATTGCTATTGCGGTTCACAATGCTATCTAAAAGAAGAATTTTACTCCTTATTGTATTCCTTTCTTCTGGTTGTACGCACATTCTCTGTGGGCAATTCTTTCAAGGAAAATTGCTTGACCAAACGTCCAATGAGCCTATTGTTTTTGCAACTATTCGTTTGAAAGAACGAGCCTTGGGAGTCATTTCTAATGAAGATGGAAGTTTTCGTGTACCCTTGTCCTTTCAGGAAAAAGGGAGCGCCTTGGAGATATCCTGCATGGGATATCAATCACAGATAATTCCTTTGTCACAATTAGAGCAAGCAACTACCAATCTCATTTATCTTACTCCTTCTTTATTTCAATTAGCAGAAACTACCGTACAGGGAAGGCGTGGGAGAAGACCCACCGCAAAACAGATCATTCGTTATGCTATTCAAAACATACCCAACAATTACGATGCAAATGCCTTCAACTTAATTGGGTACTACCGGGATTATCAGTGGAAAGGAAGCACCTACAGCAATCTTAACGAAGCGTTGGTGAAGGTGGTTGACAATGGTTTTGAATCGATTGATTATCACGATCTAAATTTCGGATTGTACACCTATGAAAAAAATCTTGAGTTTTCGGTAGATTCCTTTGCGGCCAAACGCTACGATTATAACACGCGCGATAAGTTCATCTCCAACGCAGATTTTAGCGCCACATATGCAGCAAATGAACTGGTATTATTGCTTATTCATGATGCCATTAGAAACTATCAAGTACGCACTTATTCCTTCATTTATCAATTAGAACAGGATTTTATAAGAAATCACCGCTTTGGAGCTGTAAAACGAACCAATTATGGAGACCAACCGGTGTATAAGATTTCATTTAGACGAAACAAAACGCCGTTTCAAGCACGCGGAAGTATTTATATAGACGAGAATAGTTTTGCCATTCGCAAATTAGAATATGCGATGTACAAACAGCAATTTGATGATGATTCTCCATCCAAATTCAATCTTTTCAAAAAAGATTTGCTGTATGAAATTATTGTTGAGTATCAGCAATTTCAGGAAAAAATGTACCTCAATTATATTTCATTTCACAATCAATTTACGTTGCGAAGGCCTCCTAAATTTAGGATAGATGATGTGAAACTCAATTGGTCCAAGCAAGAAATGAAGGTAACATTCAACCGCCCAGCTTCCAACACCCCAAGAAGGTTCTCTGTACGCTACAAAGGCAAAAAACTCCCCATTGTTGGCGGTTATGAAGCAGGCCCCTCTTCTTGGGTCTTTATTTTTCCTAAAGCCCCACAAAAGCGCACGGTTGCATTAGAAGCGTTATTTGCAGATGCCAAAGCAAATCAGTTAAGTGGGTTGGCTATAGAGATGGCAGAATTAAAAGATGCTCAAGGCAATGGACTAGGGGTGCGAGAAGAAGAGGTTTTAGAACAATACAGGGAATTCTTCACACAAAAAATTGAAGCAACACAAAGGTCGTTATTTCCATCATTTCAATACGTCAATAAAAACCGGTCGCTCGGACATCCCTCACAGCATACTTTCCCTGAATTAGACACGAATTATTGGATGAACACACCATTAAGAAAGATTGATAATTGAGTACTATGAATGTGAAGACTGTATTTTTTTGCCTACTTTTTTTATTCGCCGGATGGCCAACTATTGCGCAAGAATCAGAATTTATTACAGGCATTCTATTAGATAAAAACACAAAATCCCCTGTCGCTTTCGCAACAATTCGTCTTAAAACAAAAGCTTTAGGAGTGGTTTCAAATCAAGATGGCAGTTTTAGAATACCGCAACGTTTTATGAGACTAGACGAAGCGCTTATAATTTCGTGTCTTGGGTATGAAACCAAAGAGGTGTCCTTTACTGAATTAGTTAGTAATTCTACAAATGTTCTACAATTACAACCCCAGGCTTTAGTGCTGGAAGAAACTACCTTGATTGCAAAAAGAAAAAGGCCACCATCTCCAAGAAAAATTATAAAAAGAGCAATTGAAAGGATACCTATAAATTACAGTCTTATTCCTTTCAGTTATACAGGATACTATCGAGATTATCAGGAGCAGGATGGGACCTACTTTAATTTAAATGAATCCATTTTGAAGGTATTTGATTTTGGAATAGCCAAAAGAGATTACCTGACTACACAGGCCCAAATAATTGATTATAAACAGAGTTCTAATTTTAAACGAGATCCAGCTTTAGAAATACCATACGATTATGCTACGCAAAACAAAGTAATAGATAATGCCAAGCTTTTTTCTTTTGGAGGCAATGAATTTTTCATCCTCAGAATTCATGATGCGATTAGAAATTATGATGTAAAGACATTTTCCTACGTGGATATTCTAGAAAAAGATCTTGTTAGAAATCACAGTTTAAAAAGGAAAAAAGACATGGAAATTGGTGATGAGAAACTATTTGTAATTGAACTAGAAAGTACGAACAAGGATTTCTTGAGAGAGGAATATGCTACCAATAAAGATATACTAGACATTAGAGCTAAGGGAACAATCTACATCTCACAATCTAACTATGCCATTCATAAGATGGAGTATAAAATGTTAGATTATACCTCTCGCTCAAAATCACCGGATGCAAAAAATAGGGCACAGCCTAATCTTCTTTATGAAATAATAATAGAATATCAGAATTACGGCGAAAAGATGTATCCCAATTATATTTCCGTTCACAATGCTTTCAAGGTGAGAAAGTCCTATTTTAAGGTAGAAGATGTGATTTTTGATTTCACCGAGAATCGATTTGTAGTTAAAACGAACAATTCACCTATTTTCTCGGTGAAAAAAGGAGTGCCCAATGTTGTACTTCGAATGGGTAAAAGAAAAATACCCATCAAAAACATGAGAAATAGTCAAAGCGGCATTTTAGTCTATCTGGATAAAGAACAAATAAACTCTATTCTTGAAGATTTGGGCGGTCAAAATAGTTTGCCAGATGCTTCCATTAAAGATCTGTTTCAATTTGAATTTTCAAACATTATGGATGCGAATGGAAATACTTTAAACGATTTTGTTTTTGAAGAGTATTACCAATATAGAGAGTTTTTCACCCAACAACTACAGACAGATTCTGTGACCCTCCCAACAAAAGAAACTTTCATGAAGAAGGATCGTCCCATTTTTCAAAGTCAGTCTATATTTAAACCTGATTCTACTCAAGAGTACTGGATGAATTCCCCATTAAAATCCAACCAATAAAAAACCGCCCTATTGCTAGGACGGTCATTTAACTATAATCAACAACTAATTAATTGGTGTCTTATACGTCAGCAGACTTTACTGTTTTTACAATTCTAGCTGCTACTTTATATGGATCCGCATTAGAAGCAGGTCTTCTATCTTCTAACCATCCTTTCCATCCTTTTTCTACAGTGATAATAGGAATACGAATAGACGCTCCACGGTCAGAAACTCCATAACTAAAGTCATTAATGGAAGCAGTCTCATGCAAACCAGTCAAACGCTGATCGTTGTACTCTCCGTATACTGCGATATGTTCTTTGGCTACAGGGCGGAATGCTTCACAAATTTTATCATAAGTTTCTTTGTTTCCTGCAGTTCTTAATGTGCTGTTCGAGAAGTTAGCGTGCATTCCAGAACCGTTCCAGTCTCCTTTAATAGGTTTTGGATGGTATTCAATGTAGTACCCATATTCTTCTGTAAGACGGTCTAACATGTAACGCGCTACCCAAATTTGATCACCGGCATTTTTGGCACCTTTGGCGAAAATTTGGAACTCCCATTGTCCTGCTGCTACTTCTTGGTTAATACCTTCAAAGTTGAGTCCAGCTTCAATACAAAGGTCAGCGTGTCTTTCTACTAAATCACGTCCCCAAGTGTTTTTACCTCCTACGGAACAGTAGTATAGTCCTTGTGGACCAGGGTATCCACCAATAGGGAAACCTAAAGGAAGTTGGGTTTCGGTATCCATGATGAAGTATTCTTGCTCAAATCCGAACCAGAAATCATCGTTCTCATCGTCTATGGTAGCACGAGAGTTAGACTCGTGAGGAGTACCATCAGCATTCAATACTTCAGACATTACTAAGTATCCATTAATTCGGGCAGGATCGGGGTAAATAGCCACTGGCTTTAATAGACAGTCAGAAGAACCACCTTCTGCTTGTTGTGTGGAACTACCATCAAAAGACCAGATTGGGCAGTCTTCTAACTTACCGCTAAAATCATCTTCAATCTTGGTTTTGCTTCTCATGTTGGCGGTAGGAGTGTACCCGTCCAGCCAGATGTACTCTAATTTTGCCTTGCTCATAACTTGGTTATTTATCTTATTTTAATGAAGCCGTAAAAATATGGTTTAATATTCAGTTAGCGTATTTTTTTAAGGGTCAAATAGCTAAATTTTCACTGAAATTTTATATACCCCTATTTTTTTTGGGGTTCATTGAAGAAAAACTAATTTTTTTCGTTCATATTACTAAATTCTTAATTTTGAACCCCAATTATAAATACAGGTTATGAAGATGCGATTTGATGCACTTGCGGAAAGTAATGCCCGCCAAATGAAGGAGATTTCAGAAGAATTTAAGCGTTCTGATCTTTTTGCGAAGAACGTTTTTAATGATAATAAAATGCAGCAGTTTCTAACGGAAGAAGCTTATGAAAAGGTACAATCTGCTGTTTTTTCTGGTAGTAAAATAGACCGAAAGATTGCCAATCAAGTGGCAGAAGGCATGAAAGCCTGGGCCTTGTCTTTAGGGGCCACCCATTATACACACTGGTTTCAACCTTTAACTGGTGCAACCGCAGAAAAACACGATGCCTTTTTTGATTTACTTCAGGACGGCAAGGCGATTGAAAAGTTTGGAGGAGGTCAATTGGTGCAGCAAGAGCCGGACGCCTCTAGTTTTCCCAGTGGTGGTATTCGAAATACATTCGAAGCGCGTGGTTACACCGCTTGGGACCCTACATCACCTGCATTTATTTATAAAACAACCCTGTGTATACCTACCATTTTTGTTTCGTATACCGGCGAGGCATTAGATAATAAAGCACCTTTACTCCGCGCGTTGCATGCAGTAGATGAGGCAGCAACAGCGGTATCACAATATTTTGACAAGAACGTTCGAAAGGTATACGCCACCTTGGGTTGGGAACAGGAGTATTTTCTTGTAGACAAAGCGCTTGCACAATCCAGGCCAGACATTTTAATGACTGGTAGAACACTGGTGGGAAATCACGCTGCGAAAGGCCAACAGCTAGATGATCATTACTTTGGAGTGATTCCTAGTAGAGCGCTTAGCTTTATGAGTGATTTGGAAAAGCAGTGTATGATTCTTGGTATTCCAGTAAAAACCAGACATAATGAAGTGGCCCCGAATCAGTTTGAGGTAGCACCTGTTTTTGAAGAGGCAAATTTATCGGTAGATCATAATTTGCTGCTAATGGATGTAATGGATGACATTGCGGACCAGCATGGTTTTAAAGTTTTGTTTCATGAAAAGCCTTTTGAAGGTATCAACGGTTCCGGAAAGCATAACAATTGGTCCTTGGCAACAGATACAGGAACCAATCTTCTTAGTCCGGGGAGCACCCCAATGAAGAACTTACAGTTTCTTACCTTTTTTGTGAATACTATTAAAGCCGTAGACAATTATGAAGAGCTGTTACGTTCTTCCATTGCTTCGGCAAGTAACGATCACCGTCTAGGAGCCAATGAAGCGCCCCCTTCCATAATTTCAATCTTTATTGGGGCTCAATTAGCAGGAGTTTTAGACGAGTTGGAAGGGGTGTCTAAAGGGAAACTTTCGCCCCAAGAAAAAACAGAGCTCAAGCTAAATGTCGTTGGAAAGATTCCCGAAATATTACTAGATAATACCGATAGGAACAGAACGTCTCCTTTCGCTTTTACAGGGAACAAATTTGAAATGCGCGGTGTTGGATCTAAAATGAATTGCGCGAAACCAATGACGGTTCTTAATACTATTGTAGCCAAGCAATTAACCGATTTTAAGAAGGAGGTAGATGCGCTTATTGATAAAAAGAGCTTGAAAAAAGATGAGGCTGTTTTTAACGTTTTACGTGAATATATTAAAACCTCTAAACGAATAAGGTTCGATGGAGACGGTTATAGTTTTGATTGGCAAGAAGAGGCTAGAAGAAGAAAGCTTAGTAACAATAGAAATACGCCGGAGGCGCTACAGGTACTGACCAGCAAAGAAAGTATAGCGCTATTTGATGCTACAAGCGTCATGAATGAGGTTGAGCTTAAAGCCCACCAGGAGGTAGAATTAGAGAATTATGTATTTCACCTGCAGATAGAAGGCCGTATTTTGGGGGAATTGGTGTACAATCATATTTACCCTGCCGCCATTCGATATCAGAATATCTTGTTAGAAAACGTGGGTGGATTAAAAGAGGTGTATGGAGCGGCGCATAAAAAAGTGGCAGAATCTCAATTAAATCTTATTGAACAGATTGGTGAACATCTTACCGAGATTAAAAAACAAACAGACGCCATGATGGACGCTAAGCAAAGGACCGATAAGATGGATTCCATTGCTAAGAAAGCGAAAACCTATTGCGAGACTGTGAAGCCGTTTTTTGAGAAGATTAGGCACCATGCAGATGCCTTAGAGCGTCTTATTTCGGATGATCTTTGGCCGTTAACTAAATACCGAGAGCTTCTTTTTGTAAAATAAAGAACGTACAGTTTTTTGAATGTTTGGGATTGCATATTTTTAAGTCATGAAGTTGGACTTAAAAGATATTCGCGCTGCTAAAGAACGTATTGATCCTTACATTAATAAAACCCCTATTTTATCCTCCGGATTACTAAACCAGTGGTTGGGTCATGAGGTTTATTTTAAGTGCGAGAATTTTCAAAAAATAGGTGCTTTTAAGGCCAGAGGTGGGCTCAATACAGTTGCCTGGTTAAAAGAGACGGGGCAAACCCCATTGCGAATTGTGGCCAATAGTTCTGGTAACCATGCACAGGCCATAGCGTATGCTGGACAACAATTCGGGTTACCTACCACTATTTTTATGCCTGATTATTCTAGTCAGGTTAAAATTCAAGCTACCCGTGGTTATGGTGCAGAAGTGGTTTTAAGTGAAACACGTGATATCACCGATGAGAAAGTAAGAGAAGCAGCCAAAGAGGAAGGGGTTTATTGGATTCCACCTTTTAATCACGAACAGGTTATTTGTGGGCAAGGGACTGCCGCTCTCGAAGCTTTAACGGAGGTATCAGATATTAATGCAGTATTTACCCCTTGTGGGGGTGGGGGTCTAACCTCAGGAAGTCTTATTGCTACCAGAGGCTTAGCGCCCAAAGCGAAAATGATAGGAGTGGAGCCTTTAAATGCAAATGATGTTGCCAATTCTATAAGAACGGGAACTATTCAACGCTTGCCTGGAATTCCGGATACCTTAGCTGATGGTGCAATGACTATGGCCACTGGGGCCATTGCTTTTGAATATTTAAAGCAGCTAGACGACTTTTATGAAGTAGCCGAAGATCGTATAATTTACTGGACGCAATGGCTAACGCACCTCTTAAAGTGTCGCTTAGAACCTACATGTGCCATGCCTATGCAGGCGGTGGTAGAGTGGTTAGGTAAGCAACAGACAAAGCAAAAGGTGTTGGTAATAATTTCAGGAGGTAATATGGACCAACCCACCTCCAAAAAAATTTGGGCAGAAGACCACTTGACTAGCCTACCAAGTTTATAAAACAAAATTTGGCTACTACCTTCAAGGATTCGGCTACTTTTTATTACCGGCTTTAAAGCACCTTTGTACAAGAATCAATTAAAAACAAAAATAAATGGCAAAGATTGTAATTACAGGAGCAAATGGCGGATTTGGTGCATTAGCAGTAAAAGCCTTGCTACAAAAAGGGCATGAGGTGGTAGCAACCATGCGAAACATAACTACCAAGAACAAAAACGCGGCCGAAGAATTAACTTCCTTGGGAGCGAAAGTTATTGAAATGGATGTCACCGACGATGCCAGTGTTAACCAAGGTATTGAAGCCGCAATAGCAGCTTTAAATGGCCTAGATGTGGTGGTCAACAACGCCGGAATTGGGGTCTTGGGAATTCAAGAACAATTCACTATTGAAGACTTTAAAAGACTCTTTGATGTAAATGTGTTTGGAGTGCAACGCGTAAACCGCGCAGCATTACCGTTCTTAAGAAAGCAAGGATCTGGATTATTAGTGCATATTTCTAGTTTGTTAGGAAGAATAACCTTCCCGTTTTATGGTCCTTATAATGCCTCTAAGTGGGCCTTGGAAGCCATGGCCGAAAACTATCGGGTAGAACTCTCTGGGTTTGGAGTGGATTCTTGTTTGATAGAGCCAGGAGGCTACCCAACAGGATTTTTTGAAAGTTTAATGCAGCCTTCAGATCGTTCAGAAGATGAAAGCTATGGCCCTATGGTAGATGCCCCCAAACAAGCTTTTGAAAGTTTTGAAGGAGCACTGGCCAATAACCCTGCGCAGGACCCACAAAACGTGGCGGATGCCATTGTTCATCTAATTGAGACGCCCGCGGGTGAGCGACCAGCGCGAACGGTCGTAGATAAAATGGGTATGGGAGACCATATTGCACCCTACAACCAGCAATTAGAAAACATACACCAGGGCTTGTATACTGCCTTCGGTATGGGAGACATGTTAAAACTAAAGGTTTAATTTACTATCAATCCTCTTAAGGCAATAGTGCCTTAAGGGGATTTTTAAAAGAACTTCAGATGGGGAATACAGCAATCACAAGGCTTAAAACGATCAGTGATTTACATAAATTTCATCAACTTAAATCACCCGAACACCCTTTAATTAGTTTAATCGATTATTCCAAAATTCGTCCTACGGCCGTCAACAATGAAATTAGATGGGTTCAAGAATTTTTTACCATTTCCCTCAAACGAAATGTGGTAGGTAAGTTTCGTTATGGACAACAATCGTATGATTTTGATGAAGGCGTCATGACTTTTTTTGCTCCAGAGCAATTAATCACCGTGCAATTAATAGAAGAAGATCTTACCACCCATAAACCATCGGGTCATATTTTAGCCATCCATCCAGATTTCTTTTTTGGAACTCCCTTGGCAAATAAAATGAAGAAATATCCCTTTTTCCATTATTCGGTAAGAGAGGCACTTTTTTTATCGGAAAAGGAAGAGCAAATTGTAGAAGGTCTTTTCGGGAACATTCAATCAGAATATCAAGCAAATTTAGACGAGTTTAGCCAAGATATTATCATAAGTCAAATAGACCTTTTGCTCAATTATGCGGAGCGCTTTTACAAACGACAATTTCTGACAAGAAAAGTAACCAATCATCAAATATTAGACACTCTAGAATCTGTTATGGAAGCCTACTTTTCTAATGAAACTGCAGCTCAACAAGGAGTACCAAAGGTGAATTATTTAGCAGAACAGGTACATTTAAGTGCAGACTATTTGAGTAGTATGTTAAAAAGCCTAACCGGGCAAACAACACAGCAATACATCCACAATGCCTTGATAGAAAAAGCCAAAGTAAAACTATCTACCACGGCACTTTCGGTCAGTGAAATAGCGTACCAATTAGGATTTGAGCATCCCCAATCTTTTAATAAACTCTTTAAAACAAAAACCAAGCAGACACCGCTGCAGTTTAGAACCTCTTACAATTAACTCGCTGGGGTTTTGCTGTGGATTCTTATAAGCTTCTAATTTTCATATTACGGAACCAAGCATCGAAGTACCAATTTTGAAGCGCTATTTTTCCTTTGGTTGCTTTCCCAAAATTGGGATTATTAGCAAAATTACTTTCGCTTAATTGTTTCTGCCATTCAGGGGAATTTAAATCTGCAGAAGCAGTGAGTTTGCCGTTTAAATAAAAGGCAATCTTTCCGTTGTTCTGAATAATTTTAGCAGAATTCCATTGGCCAGTAGGTTTGGCTTCCACGGTATTTATTTGGGGGGCAATGCCCCAAAGGCAACCAGGTCTCTTTTTTGGTGTATTGGTATCGGAATGTGCCGGTTCTAGAAGTTGATATTCTGGTCCGGTGACATAGGTGGCGGCAAACTCAGGTGCTTCTTGCACATTAATAAAAACACCACCGTTGCCCCTTAAAGCCATTTGCCATTCAAAAACTAGCTCGTAATTTTCAAAAGAATGATCAGTGATTAGGTCGCCAAACACCCTGCTTTCATCTGTCGCATTGCAGTAGATGGCACCATCTTTCACTTCCCATGCCGAATAGCTGGTAGAATCAGGTTTGTTGTACAAATGCCAGCCTTCTAGATCTTTCCCGTTAAAAAGGAGATTCCATCCTTGTTCTTCTTCAACAGCCAGGAGGGTGTTGTGAACTTGATTTTCAATGGCGAGTTTCTTAGTTCGCCAGGAGCTATCTTCTTTCTTTTCTTTTTGATTACACCCTGTAACGAATGTAACTAGTATAAGGACAACAAGGAATCGGCGGTAGGTCATTTAATCTTTAATTTCAATAAAAGTAAGAATAAGGCGCGCTCCCTGCATACTTCAAACTTCCTTTTTCTATTTTTGCGCAAAAGCTACTTATGTCTTCAGATACTAGCAAACGATATGCACAACGGGGAGTTTCGGCATCCAAGGAAGATGTTCATAATGCCATAAAGAATATTGACAAGGGGCTGTTTCCAAAGGCCTTTTGTAAAATCGTTCCGGATTATTTAACGGGAAGTGAAGCGCATTGTTTAGTGATGCATGCGGATGGTGCGGGCACTAAGTCTTCGTTGGCTTATATGTATTGGAAGGAAACTGGAGACCTTTCTGTTTGGAAAGGGATTGCCCAAGATGCATTGATCATGAATATTGATGATTTAATTTGTGTTGGAGCTACGGACAATATTATGCTTTCTTCTACAATCGGGAGAAATAAGAATTTAGTTCCTGGAGAAGTCATATCAGCAATAATAAATGGTACAGAGGAGCTTATTGAAGATCTAAGAAAACACGGTATTACTATTCACTCTACGGGTGGAGAGACCGCAGATGTGGGCGATTTAGTACGTACGATAATTGTTGACTCTACAGTGACCGCCAGAATGGAACGTAATAAGGTTATTGACAATGCCAATATTAGTGCAGGAGACGTCATTGTTGGTTTGGCTTCGT
>CAZRPJ010000030.1:0-17350 GCA_964601965.1 uncultured Croceivirga sp. | reverse complement strand
CCAATCGTGAAGCGTTTATTGGAAAAATATAGCGCAGCAGAAATTCATGGGATGGTCCATTGCAGTGGTGGTGCCCAGACCAAGATTCTTCATTTTATTGATGATCTGCATATTATTAAGGATAACCTATTTCCTGTGCCGCCCTTATTTCAGTTAATTCAAGAAGAATCGAAAACGGAGTGGAAAGAGATGTATCAGGTCTTTAATTGTGGTCATCGTCTAGAATTTTATGTAGACCCGTCCATCGCCCAAGATATTATTGAAGTAGCTTCAGAATTTAATGTGGAAGCACGTATTATTGGTCAGGTAGCGCCCAATCCTGTTAAAAAACTGACAATTTCCTCTGAATTTGGGGAGTTCGTCTATACTTAATACGATATTGTTTGGAATCACGTTCTTTTTATATCACAAAAATGAAATGCTATGAAAAGAAAAAACTTCCTAATTCCCAGTCTAATTTTTTGCTTACTATTTCTTGTCACTTCTTGTAGTGAAGATGATGGAAATACGAGCGAGCCTATTCCACCAGTAGAGGTGCCTTCATTAGCGGAGACCACCATTTGGTCTGGCCCAACCATTAGTTTTCAAAAACCAGGAGGCGCCGACCCAACTTTAGAAGAAAATCAAGATAGAATAACGAACAATGTTTGGATTACGAGAGGTAATCGAGGAGGGCAAATTTATAACGCGGTTTCTGAAACAGAAGCCGACAAAGACCTAAGTCCAGCAGGAACGCTATGGGCAAGAGGCACAACTGCCAACCTTCAAAATTTAACGTTCGATCGTTTTAGAGCCACCTTGGATAAGCCTAAAGATAATGTGGGTGTAGATCTAGTGCTTCTTTTGGTTGAAGAGAATATTGCTATAGATATTAGAATTACGAGTTGGTCTCAACAAGAAATTGGTGGTTTTGCCTATGATCGTTCTTCAGACCAATAGTATATAACATGGTAGCAAGATTCGTTTTCTTATTCCTTTTTTTGTGCTCTGCGACGCTTGTAGGGCAAGATTGGCAACCTAGTTTTGAAGAAGCCAAGAAAAAAGCGCAAGAGGAAGAGAAGCCATTGTTACTTGTGTTTTCTGGATCAGACTGGTGCGCACCTTGTATTAAATTAGAACGATTTATATGGCAATCTGAGGCCTTTAAAGAAAAGGCCCAAAGTGCTTATATCCTTTACAAAGCAGATTTTCCTAAAAAGAAAAAAAACCAACTCCCGGAAGCGTTAGCTGCGGCAAATAAGAACCTAGCCAGCACTTACAATCCAGAGGGATATTTTCCATTGGTTGTTATCATGGATAAAAATGCAAAAGTGCAGGGCACCATGGGTTACGAACGGTTAAATCCTTCAAAATATATAAAACGCATAGATGCCTTTTTGAAATGAAATTAAAGCTTCTTTTTGCACTACTTCTCTTTGTTTCTGGTTTGAAAGCTCAGGAACAACGAGATATTGTTGTTAAAAAGAGCCTATTATTAATGGGCACCGCTTTTGAAATAAGTGTCGTGGCTCCTACAGAAGCCATAGGATATATTAATATTGACGAAGCGGCCTCAGAAATTAAACGAATAGAAGCACTAATCTCCTCTTGGGATCCCAACTCAGAAACCTCTCAAATCAACAATAATGCAGGTATTCAACCTGTAAAGGTTAGCAAGGAGCTTTTTGGGCTTATTGAGCGTTCTATAAGGATTTCTGAAATAACAGATGGAGCGTTTGATATTTCCTATGCATCTGTGGATACTATTTGGAAGTACGACGGATCAATGTCCCAGCTTCCTTCGGACCAGGTTATTAAAAATTCTGTAAATCGAATTGGCTACCAAAAGATTCAATTAAATCCGGAGGAGCGCACCGTGTTTTTAACCGAGCCTGGAATGAAGATTGGTTTTGGTGCCATTGGAAAGGGATATGCCGCCGATAGCGCGAAGGAATTATTAATCTCTAAAGGTGTTAAGGGTGGCATTGTAAATGCGTCTGGGGATTTGTCTACTTGGGGCACAAAGGAGACAGGTGAAAAATGGATGGTAGGTATTACGGACCCAGTAAATAAAGAACGCGTTTTTTCTTGGTTACCGGTTGTTGAATCTTCGGTAGCAACTTCTGGAAACTATGAAAAATTTATCTACTTTAAAGGAGAGAAATACTCTCATATTATTGATCCACGAACAGGATATCCGGTAAGAGGAATAAAAAGTGTGACCATTTTTGCCAAAAGAGCCGAGTTATGTGATGCGCTGGCAACAGCGGTTTTCATAATGGGACGAGATAGCGGTATTCATCTTATTAACCAATTAAATGGAGTAGAGGTGGTGTTAGTTGATGCAGAAAATAAGATTCATAAAAGTTCTGGGATCACATTTGATACGAACCAATAAAAACGTAATGAAAAAATTAATTGGACTTCTATTATTACTCGCTCTCAGCACCTCTTGCGTGGCCGTAAGGGAATACGATAAGGTGTATTTAAATGATGAAGAGATGCTTCTAGGATTTAAAAGCTCTGAACGTTTTGAAACCACCTTTCAGATTTATAGAGAAGCAGCTGCTGGTGCAAACGGAGGAAAATCTGGCGGAGGCTGCGGTTGCAATTAACAAACAAAGACTAGTAATAAAAAAACTTGAAGAGTTTTGTTTACATAATAGTTATTCTTTTCGGAATCAGTGGATTTTCTCAGGAGCCTCCGACCACTTACAAAAAAAGAGTACTGGAAACCAGTGAATTAGAAACGCTATTTAGTTACTACAGTCAAGATGGTCCTAATGCAGCGGTCACAGGAGGGGAAGGTACCGAAGAACTTACAGATGCTACCTCTACTATTGTGCTTAAAATGCCTTTGAATGACGACGACGTGCTTACCATAGATGCCGGAATTTCTGCGTATACATCCGCCTCCTCAAGTAATATTAACCCCTTTGATGGTCAAGGAACAGCCAATGCATTTGATGCTTCCTCTGGGGCTTCTAGGCGGGATGTTTTGGCCTATTTTAGTCCAACTTACTCCCACAGCTCAGAAGACCGCAACCAACTATGGAATGCCAAAGTCTATGTTTCTGCAGAGTATGATTACTTCTCATTAGGCTTTGGTGCCGGGTACACCCGCCTGTTTAATGAGAAAAACACCGAATTATCTGTAAACGGACAAGTGTATCTAGATAGCTGGAATCCACAGTATCCCATAGAATTACGAGAAAGCTTTGGTGGAGCAGCTCCGGGATACGACCCTAATTTTGTTCCGTTTGAAAATGAGGGTAGAAATTCGTTTTCGCTTTCACTTACCTTTTCTCAGATTCTGTCTAAGCGTCTTCAAGCTTCCTTTACTACAGATTTGGTGGTTCAGAATGGACTTTTAAGCACCCCATTTCAACGTATATATTTTGGGGATGTCGGCGATTTTTTCATTGAAGATTTTCAATTGGCAGATGACGTGGAACGTCTTCCTGAGCAGCGATTTAAAGTGCCTTTGGGAATGCGTTTAAATTATTATCTAAATGATTGGGCGGTAGTGAGGACTTATTACAGATTTTACTATGACGATTGGGGAATTAGATCACATACTGCGAATCTGGAGATTCCTTTAAAATTAGGTGATAGATTTACCTTATATCCCAACTACAGGTACTATACCCAGACGGCTGCAGATTACTTTTTTGAGAAAGAAGAAGCGCTTTCTACTACCACCTTTTACACCTCAGATTTCGACCTTTCACAATACAACGCCCATCAATACGGCATGGGGATTAGATACAAGGACATTTTTACAGCCACCCGATTTTTAATCTTCGGATTAAAGTCCATAGATCTTCGCTTCGCGTATTATGACCGTTCTACCAATCTAGATGCAACCATCCTTACTTTAGGGACTACTTTTGTTATTGACTAAGCTTTTATCACCCTTTGGGTACCCACAAAAATTGTAAATTCGCATTCTTAGGAAGACAGGACTATGCTTGATAAATTGAATATAGTAAAACAACGTTTTGATGAGGTTTCTGACCTAATAATACAACCAGATATTATAGCTGATCAAAAGCGATATGTTAAGCTTAATAAAGAATACAAAGACTTAAAAACCTTGGTAGATAAGCGTGAGATTTACATAAATCTCACAGATAATTTAAAAGAAGCCGAGGAGATATTAGCCGATGGAAGCGACGCAGAAATGGTAGAAATGGCCAAGATGCAAATGGAAGAATCCAAAGAAGCGCTACCAAAATTAGAAGACGAAATTAAGTTTCTTCTTATCCCTAAGGATCCAGAGGATGAAAAAGATGTGGTCATGGAAATACGTGCGGGAACGGGTGGAGATGAGGCTAGTATTTTTGCAGGAGACCTATATCGTATGTATGCCAAATATTGTGAAAGTAAAGGTTGGCGTACTAATATTATTGATTTAAATGAAGGTACTGCCGGCGGCTACAAAGAGATTCACTTTGAAGTGATGGGCGAAGATGTCTATGGCACCTTAAAATTTGAAGCCGGGGTACATCGTGTACAACGTGTGCCACAGACAGAAACTCAGGGACGTGTGCATACAAGTGCTGCCACCGTGATGGTGATCCCTGAGGCCGAAGAGTTTGATGTGCAAGTAGATCCTAAAGATGTACGAATAGATTATTTCTGTTCTTCCGGACCCGGCGGGCAGTCTGTAAATACCACCTACTCCGCAGTGCGGCTTACCCATTTACCTACTGGAATTGTAGCGCAATGTCAGGATGAAAAATCACAGCATAAAAACAAAGACAAGGCTTTTAAAGTGTTGCGATCTCGATTGTACGATTTAGAACTGGCGAAAAAGCAGGCAGAGGATGCTGCTAAGCGAAATTCACAGGTTAGTAGTGGCGATCGATCTGCGAAGATTAGAACCTATAACTATCCCCAAGGGCGTGTTACTGATCACAGAATAGGATTAACACTTTACGACTTACAGAATATCATTAATGGAGATATTCAAAAGATTATTGATGAGCTGATGTTGGTAGAGAATACGGAAAAATTAAAAGAAGCTTCGGAGATATTTTAATGGAGATTCAAGCACTGATTCAGCAAATAAGGAAAAAACAATCCTTCCTGTGTGTAGGATTGGATACCGACTTAGAAAAAATACCAAAACACTTATTGCAGGAAGAAGATCCTATATTTTCTTTCAACAAAGCCATTATAGATGCAACGCAAGAATTCTGTGTGGCTTACAAACCCAATCTAGCATTTTATGAAGCCTATGGTTTAAAAGGGTGGCAATCTCTAGAACGAACCATGCAGTACCTGAATGATACATACCCCGAACAGTTTACTATTGCAGATGCAAAAAGAGGAGACATAGGGAATACTGCGACACGATATGCCAAGGCTTTTTTTGAAGAACTGGCTTTTGATTCTATTACTGTTGCTCCTTATATGGGGAAGGACTCTGTAGAACCATTTTTAGCATTTAAAGACAAGCATACCATATTACTGGCATTGACTTCGAATGAGGGAGCTTTTGATTTTCAGACAAAGGAAGTAGGACCTTCCGTACTGTATGAAGAAGTGATTAAAACGTCACAGTCTTATGAGAATTCAAAAAATCTTATGTATGTCGTGGGTGCAACAAAAGCAACCCATTTAGCTAAAATCAGAGAATGGATACCCAATAGCTTTTTATTGGTTCCCGGGGTAGGCGCGCAAGGAGGAAGCTTGCAGGACGTTTGCAAGTATGGAATAACAAATGAGATTGGCCTACTCATAAATTCTTCAAGAGGCATAATTTATGCGTCCCAAGAAGAAGATTTTGCATCTGTTGCTGCACGAAAAGCACAGGAACTGCAAATGGCTATGAAAAGTGAATTAGAAAAACTTTAAACCAAAGATTCTAGCGTCTTTTTTAGACTATTTGCTTTGGCTTCAAAGAAGTCGCGCAATCTAATATCAAAGTCAGAAGGATTGCTAGCTTTTTCTAAGAAACGGTGATACCTGTGTTCTAAAACAGCCACGGCGCTGTTACCACTTGTAATTGGCTTTACACGGCCAATTTTGCAATATTGATTGTTCATAGTAATAGATTTGTTACTCCAAATGTACATTTAAATACGATGGAAACCTGTAGAGTAGACGTGGTATACAGCTAAAAATCAGGCAGTTTGTCTAATTTTAACCAAGTTTTAATACTTGATGCCTGATAAGAGAAGTTTGTTGGTAAATTTTTAACGTACATTTAATAAAAAAAGTATTGCTTCATTATTCTAAATACGTGCACAAAACTTCCGAGGAATGGGTCACTTTCGTTCATGGTGCCGGAGGGAGTTCTACTATATGGTATAAGCAGTTACGGGACTTTAAACAGCACTTTAATGTTTTGCTGCTAGATCTTCGCGGGCATGGGAATTCCAAACCAAATATTAAAGATGCATTTAATGATAAATACACCTTTGATAGTATTACCGATGATATTGTGGAGGTAATAGATTATGAAAATATTGAGAAAACTCATTTTGTGGGTATTTCTCTGGGTACCATCCTCATAAGAAATTTAGCAGAAAAATATCCGGAAAGAGTAGCCAGCATGATCATGGGGGGTGCTATAATGAAACTTAACTTTAGATCGCAAGTATTGATGCGATTGGGTATCATATTTAAGTCTATAGTACCTTATTTATGGCTCTACAAGTTTTTTGCGTTTATTATTATGCCAAAAAAGAATCATAGAGAGTCTCGTTCCCTCTTTGTGAGAGAAGCTAAAAAACTCTATCAGAAAGAATTTATTCGCTGGTTCAAGCTCACGTCAGAAATTAATCCACTCTTACGTTTTTTTAGAATGGCAGATATTAAAATCCCGACCTTGTATGTCATGGGTGAGCAGGATTATTTATTTCTACCTACAATCGAAAAAATCGCACGTGCCCATTCAACAGCAGCCCTGTTTGTGGTTCCCAATTGTGGTCATGTTGTAAACGTAGAGCGCCCCATGATTTTTAATGAAGAGGTGATAGGCTACCTAAACGGTTTAAAAGAATAAAACGGTCCCAGCTATTCGGTGACTAATTCAAACAATTCCCATTAAAATGAAATACAGGTTTTTCTGAGACCGTTTTTTTGCTTCTTAAAAGTAAATTTCACGAGCTATTTTCAAGGAAAAGCCCATCAATAATGACCAAATTCTGATAAACTAGGACTCTTTTTTTTTTGAGCAGTTTTAAGATATTGAGAGGGGGTAAGTTGGGTTTCTTTTTTAAAGGCTTTGTTAAAAGTTACTTTATTATTATACCCCACTTCATAAGCTATATCAATAATATTCAGTCCTGATTTTTTCGCCAAAAGATATTTGGCCTCTTGAATTCTATAACGGTTTACAAACTCATGAAAACTATTATTAAAATGCTCGTTTATTATTTGGGAAGCATTGTGCCTAGTAGTTCCTAGTTTATCGGCTACCATATCTAGGTTTATATCATTGCGCCGATAAAGTTTTTCTTCTTCAAAGAGATGCGTGAGTTGTTCTTTAAGTTCAAAAGATAGGCTTTGAGTGAGACCAGACTTCACGTACTTGGGAAATAAGGGATTGTTAGAATAGGCATAGGCCCCACTAAAAACATTGGGTTGTACGTTGGCGGCATATCCAACATAGACTACCATGGCAGCCATTAAAATTATTGGAATGTGCAAAAGGATTGGAAAAGGATTGCCTAAGGAAATAGAAATACCATAAATAATGTACGTAAAAACATAGGCCACATGTATGTTATAGATGTTTTTCTGCCAAAGTCTCGTTTTTACTTGTTTCCCGTCAATGTCTTTGTTCTTCCTTAAAATTAAATGTACGTAATAGGCATAAACCGCAAGAGAGACTGCTTTTAAAGTGACTAAGAGCACCAACTTGCTGGAATCTTCTGGGCTCACTCCATTTTGTAAACGAAGAAGCATTTGTTGTATTTTTTCGCTCCCGGTAAAGGCATAAACATTTGGAATAAGGTAAAGTAGTAAGCCTATCGTAGGTAAAAAATGAAGTAGATCTATCCTAGAAAACGTATGCTTTTGAGTAACCCTTCTAAAATACAAATACAATAAGGGTCCATATAAAAAGGAAGACCAGGTAGACATTAAATAGCTATGAGGTAGTTCAAAAATGTAATTCGCTCTGTTAATACTAATGTTCAGGATGAATATGGAGTGAATAAAAACAAAGAGCGCAATAAAAATTCGTGCGTTCTTATCAATCTTTTTGTTTACCAAAAGCATGCCCATCACATAAAAGCCAATAAGCGCTACAAAGAAGTAAAGGAGTGACCATATTGTAATTTTTGGAAGTACCTTTTCTGATACCGTTTTGAATTGTTCAGTGGTTCTTACAGCGTCGAAGCCTTCATGCATTAAAAATGAGGGCCTAAAATCTAGTCGAAGGTATTCATGAACATAGGTGATAGCCTCTTCAGGTTGGTCGAGAGCCGCTTCACTTAAGGCCAGTTTTTTTAGAATTTTTGCTTTTTCTGCTGGAATAGTATCTAGGTTTTTGCGATAAAGAGGGATTGCTTGCTTGTAACGATGGATGTTGTAGTAGTAATCTGCCCATTCCAATGAATCTTGAAATACAACTCCATGGGAGAGTAGTTCTTTGGCATTCAAAGAGGTGCTCCACAGCAAGCAGCTTTGGAGTGCTATTAAAAGGATAACAACACATCTAGGGAATGGTCGCATTGATTGATTGATGAATTAGCACTGTTAACAAGTTATAAAATAGCATACCTCAAAATGTTAAGAAAACGCTAAAAACCGTAAGCCCCGATCATAGTTTACCTTTTAGATGGTAAAAAATGGGGACTCATTTATTGAATAAAGCGAAGAAAAAAACAGTTGGGAATTAAAAAAGCCAGTGGGTTTCACTGGCTTTTAAACTAACTAACTCAAAAAAATGCTAACTCAAATAACTCGGAACAAAATTCAATTTTCTGACCTTGGTCAAGGTTAACTAAACATTAGCAATATGTTATAATTGCTTTGTTTTCTTGAAGTTATAACGAAGAGTAAAAAAGATTATTGTAAGGTTTAAGTTTAAAAAATCGTTAACCCTTCCCTTTTTTAAAAAGAAAAATATTAGGTAAAGATTACGGTCTTATTATTATAGACCATTGTTTTCCGCTGGGTATGAAGTTGCACTGCTCGTGCCAATACCAATTTTTCCAAATCACGGCCTTTGGCAATAAAATCTTTTATGCTATGACTATGAGAAACGGCGGTAACATCTTGCTCTATGATTGGTCCAGCGTCTAGTTCTTCAGTTACATAATGACTAGTTGCGCCAATAATTTTTACGCCTCTTTTAAAGGCAGCATGATACGGTTTGGCTCCTGCAAAGGCAGGTAAGAAAGAATGATGAATATTTATAATTCTATTGGGGAAGTGCTCAATAAGTTTCGTGGATACAATTTGCATGTAACGTGCCAGTACTACAAAATCTATTTGATGTTCCTGTAATAGGTTTAATTGTATTTCTTCTGCTTCTTTTTTCGTTTCCTTCGTAACTGGGATATAGTGGTAAGGAATTCCAAATTGTTGAGCTATGTATCGTAAATCTTCATGATTGCTAATTATGAAAGGAATGCGAACGGCGAGTTCCCCGGATTGATACCTACTTAAAAGATCATATAAGCAATGGTTGTATTTAGAAACAAACAATGCCATACGCGGCAGATGATCATCTAAATGACAGCTCCATTGCATTTTATAATGAGCAGCCAGATCCCTTGTAAATTCTTCTTCGAAATGGGCTTTTGAAAATTCAGCTTCGAATTCCACGGCAACCCTCATAAAAAACACTTGGGCTTCTTTGTCTACATGTTGGTCTAAATACACCACATTACCCTCTTTTCGGTATAAAAAGTTAGTAACGGCATGTATAATTCCCGCTTGGTCTGGACAGTGAATTAGGATGGTGAGCTTCATAGGTTCAAAACTGATTAAAATTAATCGATTCAAAAAAACTAGGCCGATAAGCGAGTAATTTTTGTAATATTCTAATTATAATTGAGTTTTTATTGCACTTATCGTAACTTGCAAGGGTTTAAATTCTAGTTCATCAATGGAGTCTATTACCCCATATTCCCCAAAAAATAAGATTCGTATCGTAACGGCGGCCTCTCTTTTTGATGGCCATGACGCAGCGATAAACATCATGCGCCGTATTATACAAGCTACAGGGGTAGAAGTCATTCATTTAGGTCATGATAGGAGTGTGGCAGAAGTGGTGGAATGTGCCATTCAAGAAGATGCTAATGCGATTGCTATGACCTCTTATCAAGGAGGACACAATGAGTACTTTAAGTATATGTATGATTTGTTACAAGAACGGAATTGTGGTCATATTAAAATCTTTGGCGGCGGTGGCGGAGTTATTTTACCTAAGGAAATAAAGGAATTAATGGCGTATGGAATTACTAGAATTTATTCGCCAGATGATGGGAGAACAATGGGGTTACAAGGAATGATTAATGATCTGGTACAACAGTGTGATCTTCCTGTTCCTCCTTTAGAGAGTCAAGACCAAAAGACTTTACAACAACAGCTTTTACAAAAAAAGCCAAGCACGCTAGCAAGGTTAATTTCTTTGGCAGAGAACAGACCGGATGATTTTACGAAACATTTTTCATCAATCAATCCGACTAAAAACACGCCTCCTGTTTTAGGAATCACTGGAACCGGAGGAGCTGGAAAATCTAGTTTGGTCGATGAACTTATCAGAAGGTTCTTAATTAATTTTCCAGAAAAGCATATTGCCATTCTCTCCGTTGATCCTTCTAAAAGGAAAACAGGAGGAGCCCTCTTGGGAGATAGAATACGAATGAATTCTATCAACAATGAAAGGGTGTATATGCGCTCCCTAGCCACTAGACAATCTAATCTTGCCCTTTCTAAACATGTAGGAGAGGCATTATCCGTAGTGAAAGCAGCTGCCTTTGACCTTATAATTTTAGAGACCTCTGGAATAGGACAATCAGATACCGAAATTCTTGAGTTTAGTGACGTTTCCCTCTATGTGATGACTCCGGAGTTTGGAGCGGCCACCCAACTAGAGAAAATAGACATGTTAGATTTTGCCGATCTAGTAGCCATTAATAAGTTCGATAAACGAGGTGCCTTAGATGCGTTACGTGATGTGCGAAAACAATATGTAAGAAATCATTCTTTATGGGATAAAAATGAGGATGACTTACCCATTTTTGGTACGATGGCATCTCAGTTTAATGACCCAGGAATGAATGCACTTTACAGCGCAGTTATCCAGGTAATCACAGATAAAACGAACGCTACACTTTCATCTAAGTTCAAAGAGGAAAACAATACTACAGAAAAGCAATTTGTAATTCCTCCTTCTAGAACACGCTACCTGTCTGAAATTTCAGAGAACAACCGTACATATGATGCATGGGTAAAAAAGCAGGCACATTTAGCAGAAAAACTATATGGCCTATTCATAAGCTTGTGTAATCTAACAGAATTGCCTGCTGAAAACTTGAGTGAGTATGTAGAGAAAACGGGTTTACATAGTGATAAGTTTAAGGCAAACGCATCTCAAGAATCATTACCAATTGTAACTTTTTTACTAGCAGAATTCGAGCGACTTCAACTAGACTTTAACCCCAGAAATTGGGAATTACTGGTTGGATGGGAAGCCCAGGTAGAACGTTATCGCTCTTCAGAATTTAGCTACGAAGTACGAGGGAAAGAAATAAAACTTACTACGCAAAGTACGTCACTTTCGCACAATAAAATTCCAAAGGTGGTGCTTCCTAAATATCGTTCTTGGGGCGATTTATTACAATGGATGTTGCAGGAGAATGTTCCAGGGCAATTTCCTTTCACAGCTGGGATCTATCCCTTTAAGCGAACTGGCGAGGACCCTACCCGTATGTTTGCAGGCGAAGGAGGCCCAGAAAGAACCAATAGAAGATTTCATTATGTAAGTTTAGACATGCCGGCCAAACGACTGTCTACAGCTTTTGACTCAGTTACTCTGTATGGGCATGATCCAGATCATAGACCTGATATCTATGGCAAAATTGGTAATGCCGGGGTTTCTATTTGCTGTTTGGACGATGCCAAAAAATTGTACTCTGGTTTTGATTTAACAGATGCGCTTACTTCTGTGAGTATGACCATTAATGGTCCCGCTCCCATGCTACTTGGTTTTTACATGAATACCGCCATCGATCAGAATTGTGAGAAATACATTCTTAAAAATGGGTTAGAAGAAGAGGTTCGAAATAAAATAAAAACACTTTTTAAGAAAAAAGGAGTTCCACAACCTACCTACAGAGGAGCATTGCCAGAAGGAAATGAAGGCTTAGGATTGCTGCTTTTAGGGGTTACGGGAGATCAGGTACTTCCAAAATCGACCTATGATAAAATTAAAGCGAGCACCCTAAATCAAGTACGCGGAACAGTACAAGCAGATATTTTAAAGGAAGATCAGGCTCAGAACACCTGTATTTTCTCCACAGAATTTGCGCTGCGATTAATGGGCGATGTTCAACAGTATTTTATTGAGAATAATGTTCGAAACTTTTATTCGGTATCAATCTCAGGGTATCACATTGCAGAAGCAGGCGCAAATCCTATCTCTCAACTGGCCTTTACACTATCTAATGGCTTTACGTATGTAGAGTATTACTTAAGTCGTGGCATGGATATCAATGATTTTGGTCCTAACCTGTCTTTTTTCTTCTCTAACGGTATAGATCCAGAATATGCAGTTATCGGTAGGGTTGCCAGAAGAATCTGGGCCAAAGCAATGCGGGATAAATATGGAGCTGGCCCACGTGCACAAATGCTTAAATACCATATTCAGACCTCAGGAAGGAGCTTGCATGCTCAGGAAATAGATTTTAACGATATAAGGACCACATTACAGGCATTATACGCCATTTATGACAATTGTAATTCGTTGCACACCAATGCGTATGACGAAGCCATTACAACACCTACCGAAGAATCTGTACGTCGGGCTATGGCCATCCAATTAATCATAAATAGGGAACTAGGGCTTGCCAAAAATGAGAACCCATTACAAGGCTCTTTTATCATTGAAGAACTAACAGATTTGGTGGAAGAAGCTGTGCTGCTTGAATTTGATCGCATTACGGAAAGAGGTGGCGTATTGGGTGCCATGGAAACTATGTATCAACGTTCCAAAATACAAGAAGAAAGTTTGCATTACGAAACCCTAAAGCACACCGGCGAATACCCTATTATTGGAGTCAATACTTTTTTGAGTTCAAAAGGGTCACCGACTATTTTACCAAGCGAAGTAATACGGGCTACCGAGGAAGAGAAGCAAGATCAGTTACAAACACTTAATAACCTGCATCAAGCAAATAGCAAAGAATCAGAACAAGCATTGCTTGAATTGCAGCAAGTAGCGATTGCGAATGGAAATACCTTTGAAAAACTAATGGAAGTTACCAAATACTGTTCCTTAGGGCAGATTACAAATGCTTTGTTTGAGGTTGGGGGGCAATACCGAAGAAATATGTAAAAATTACAAAGGGTTTGTATTTAAATCCCTTCGTCTAGCAAAGAGGAACGCCACTGTTTAAAGGATTTTCGAAAGGTTCGTAATTCCTTTCGTAGTAACGAAATATATTCTTTTTCTTTCACGCCATCTTTTTCAAGTCCGTTACAATACGAAATAATATTGCGCGTAATGATATTAATAAAACCAGCATTTTGCATGCGCTGGTTTACCGAACTACTCATATATGCCTTTTCAATAGTTACCGGTATCAAAGAAGCGTCTTTCATGATGGATTCGGCAATGATCGTTCGTAAACCCAAGGTTTTTTTTGAGTAAGTCCGTTTGTCAGAAGAGAAATAATGACCCAGAGCGTCGCTAAGGTCGCGCAACGCCAAAGAATTTTTATAAACAGGAAGCGAAGAATACGCTTTAGAATTCATTTTACTCTACTAATTAAGTATAGTAAAATTACTAATGAAAAAATATTCATTATCTTTAAATATTAAAGTGTTTATACTAATTTTCAATAGTATTTAAATATTTAATGCAGAAAACCTTGAATTTTAAATTAGATGATTTAAGCAAAGAAATCCTTCGTTGCTTGCAAGAAAATGCGCGGGTTAGTTTCACCGAAATAGGAAGAAAAATTGGGCTTACATCGCCTGCAGTTGCAGAACGCGTAAAGAAGATGGAAGATTTAGGGATTATTGAAAAATATACCACCCAGATTGCTCATGGTGAACTAGGATATCAAATGCGCGCCATGATCACTTTAAGAGCTTTTGTGGGTAAATTACGTCCCTTCTTAGATAAAGTTGATACTTTTAAAGAAGTAATAAATTGTTACCGTATTACTGGAAACGAAAATATCATAATGGAAGTCGTAATTGAAGACCAAAAGCACCTAGAGCAATTTATTGATCAATTAATAAGCTATGGTGAAACAAGGACGCATATTATACTTTCCAGCGTGGTTTCAAATGCTCCAATACTTAAATCATAAGATGCGCGTTGGAATTCCCAAATTTTGGCGAGGTTTTTGCTGCACATTGAGTATGGCTAAAATAAACTTTTGGACTACGCTTCTTTGTGCTAGTCTTCTTGCGTTGTCCAGTTATTCCCAAGAAATGCGCATTAAAAAGGGGATTATTGTCGATTCTTTAAAAGTACACGATAGCATTCCAGATTCCTATGCTTTATTTCTTCCACAGCGTTTTGAGATGAAAGGTAAATGGCCATTACTAGCTGTTTTTAATATGAAAGGGGATGTAAAACGGCAAATGTTTAAGTATACAACACTGGCAGAAAAGTATGGATATGTAGTAGTAGGATATAATTCCGTTCGGGATACGGTATCGCTTTCAGAAAATATGATTCGTACCAAACGGGTATTAGATCATTTAATCAGCATATTTCCTATTAATAAATCTAGAATTTATACTGCAGGCAAAGGGGCTGGAGGAAGATTTGCCAATCTAGTGCCTATATTCTTAAAAGATATAGAAGGTACTGTGGTGGAAAATGCAGCACTGGCAAACGTAGAGCTGTTAAATGCAAAAAATCCCTTTCAATTTGTGGGTATTGTAGCCAAGGAGAACTACAATTATTTTACGCTATTAAAAGATGAAAAAGTATTTAATAGCTTAAAGTTTCCCAATAGCTTGCTGGTTTCTAATACAGATGAAACAGATACTGCTCCAAAGCTGGAAAAAGCGCTTCGCTATTTTAATCTTTCCGCTATGGCCAAGGGAAATATGCCCAAGGATTCTCTTTTTATTTCCTCTGCCTTTAAAGCAGACTTAAATGATATTACGAGCGCTCTTAATGCCAATCAATTTTTAGTGGCCAATAGAGCCATGGCAGAAACTATAAACGCTTTTAGAAATCTCACGGCCGTGGATTCCTTGCGTGAAATGAAAAAACAATTAAAGCGAAAGAAAGAATTTAGAAATCAAAAACGTGGAGAAGAGGCAGCATTTTTTAAAGAAACCTTTTTACGTGAAGACTTTGCATATTATTTAGAGGAAGACGTGCTGACTTATAATTTTAACAATCTTGGATGGTGGACTTTTCAAATGGATAAAATTGACGGGTACAGTAAAGGGGTGAACCTTTCAGAGAAATTAATGGGCTACCGCTTACGAGGATACGTAAATGCCTTGATTGAGGATAATATTGACCTGGTCACTAATTTAAAAGTGGTAGATGAAGAGGCCTTGGTCTTTCTTTACATGTTGAAAACGATTACCGATCCAAAAGTCAATACAAATTATTTCAAGGTTGCTTCTCTCGCGGCTAAAAATGAAGATTATGGTACCGCACTTTTTTATTTAGAAGAAGTTCTGAAAAAAGGATTGGCCACAAAAGAAGAGATTTACAGTATACCCAATACTGCTTTATTACGGATCACTCCTGAGTTTAATACTTTGGTAGACAAATATTTCAAGGACGCTCGCTATAAAATTAAGGACGAATAAACCTTGGAACTTCCTCCAAGTTCCAATCAATAACAAGGCCACCAGCAAGGGATTCCGCTATTTCTTTGCCGTATAGCAACTCTGCTAAATACAAGGAAGCTTCAAAACTTTTTGCTCCCCCTGCAGAGGTGATGTACTTTCCGTCGTGTACAAAAAGTACGCTGTCTTTTACTTCAAGCTGCGGGAACATCTCTTGATACCTACCTACATCTGCCGGGAAAGTCGTAGATGCTACCTTGTCTAACAAACCTGCTTTTGCCAACACAAAGGCACCATCGCAATGTGAGGTCATAAATAGCGCTTTTTCGTCCACTTTTTTAACAAAATTAAGCATCGTAGTATCTTGTAAATCGCTGTCAAGGTGATGTTCTGCACTAGGAATTACCAAAATATCTATCCTTGGCAGCGAATCTGTGACGTAATTAAAATCGGGTAAGATTTTTAGTCCTTCGAAGGTAGTAATGGGTTCTAAAGTATTGGCTACGGTAAATGTGTTCATAGCCTTAATATTTTCTCGGTATTGGGTGTGTTGAAAGATATCATAGGGGGCAGTAAATTCTGTATTGTATACACCGTCCATGATGAGGAATCCAACATTGTATCGGTTGGGCGTTAAAACGGGCAACGATCTTTCTGAGACTGTTTCAGCGGTATTATTTCTGTTT
This sequence comes from uncultured Croceivirga sp., assembly GCA_964601965.1. Classification (GTDB taxonomy): domain Bacteria; phylum Bacteroidota; class Bacteroidia; order Flavobacteriales; family Flavobacteriaceae; genus Croceivirga. Next base: position 725 of record CAZRPJ010000030.1, on the reverse strand, counting down.
GTACAACTGCAACAAACTACTAGTAAAAACGAAAAGAATGCTATTAATTTCATGGGACTGAAAGTTTGGGAAAAGGTACAATTCCTATTTAAGAAAATCCTGTTTTATTTTTGCAGTATGAAATACGTGTTGTTGCTAGGTATGTTTTTATTGGTGAGCTGCCAACAAGGTAAAAAGTACCATGATCAGGAAAAAAAGATACAGCAAGAAATGCCAGATAAGTTAAAAGCTATTCTGGACTATCAACAAGAACAAAATGAAAGTTTTAGAGATCCTGAGCATTCCCCTTTGCCAGATCGGTATCGTAAGGATTTTGAAGCACTAGCCTTCTTTCCTGCAGACACTTCTTACGTTATAAAAGCACAATTTAAAAGAACCCCAGATGCAGAACCTTTTTTAATGCCATCTACCACAGATAGGCAAACTAGAGAAGTGGTGTATGGTATTGCCTCCTTTAATTTAAACGGACAACGTTTTGAGCTTGAAGTCTATCAAGGACTAGATTTAATGAAAGAAGAGGGATTTGAAGATTATTTATTTCTCCCTTTTTTAGATTTAACAAACGGAGAGGAAACCTACGGTGGTGGGCGTTATTTAGATCTGAGAATTCCCGATACAGACCACCTTATCATAGATTTTAACAAGGCGTATAATCCACTTTGTGTGTATAATAAAAAATACTCCTGCCCCTTGGTGCCAAGGCAAAATTTTATGAATACCAAGGT
>CAZRPJ010000029.1:0-35677 GCA_964601965.1 uncultured Croceivirga sp. | reverse complement strand
ATCTCAAGATATTTATTTATTGTATTTAGGGTAAGCTGCTCAGGTTTCGTCAGTATGGTTTGAATGCCATAATTATTGAGTTCTTTTTGAATTCGCCTTTTTTCTAAAATAAATTTTTCGGCAATTGTTTTATGATAGATACTCTGAATATCCTCTGCGTTGGTAGAAACCAATTCTTCCAGCTCTGTATTTTCAAAAAATATTACCACTAAGAGATGTTGCTTGTTTAAGGCTAATAAATAAGGAAGTTGCCTCTTAACCGCCGAAATATGCTCAAAATTAGTGTAAAGAAGTAATAGGCTACGGTGGGTTACTTTCCTTTTGATTTGACCATACAAGCGACCAAAATCTGTTTCATAAAAATCGGTATCAATTGCATAAAGTGTCTCTAGTATAGTATTGAGATGCGTTATTTTCTGAGCTGCTGGGACAAAGTTTCGTACTTCATTAGAAAAGGTGAGCATCCCTGTTTTGTCCTTTCGCTTAAGCGCTACATTCGAGAAAGCAAGGGTAGCATTAATAGCATAATCTACTAGCTTTAACCCGTTGAAAGGCATTTTCATAACTCGGCCTACATCAATTAAGGAATAAATGGGTTGCGACCGTTCATCCTGGTATTGGTTTACCATGAGCTGCCGCTTTTTTGCAGTAGCTTTCCAATTAATGGTTCTAAAATCATCACCTGGAACATATTCTTTAATCTGTTCAAATTCTTGTGTATGACCAATGCGACGAATTTTTTTCACGCCAATTTCAGTAAGCCTATTGGATATTGCTAAGAAATCGTACCGCTGCATTTGGATAATACTCGGGTAGACGGGCGCAGACCTATCTTTTTCAAAAGTATACCTGCGCTTAATAAATCGCAGCGGACTAGAAGCAAATACCATCAAATGACCAAATAGGTAGTTGCCTCGTTCTAAAGGTTTTAGTCCATAAGAAAAAGACTTTTTTTCACCCTTGTATAAACCAGCGGTATATGAAAAATCTCGCTTTTGAAATTGAATAGGGAGTTCATCTATGATAACTACCTGTGTCTTGAAAGGATATTTGGAACTTACGAAAACTGTTAATGAATTATAATCCCCATTGGACAGCTTTTTTGGAACCTCTCTGCTAGCTGTAATTCCTTTAGGAGTTTTAAAGAGCAAATAAATATCTAGAAAAAATAATACGAGTAGCAAGAAAGTGAGCAGCCAACTAATGGGATATAACCAGGGCAGCCAATAAGAAAGCACAAAACTGGCCACTAATATACTGAGGTAATAAAAAAAGCGTGTATGTATGTATAAGGATCGCAGGAATCCCATTATCTCGGTATTTCTACAGACTCTACAATCATTTCAATAACACCTTCCGGAGTCATCCCTTCCATTTCTCTTTCAGGAGTTAAAATAATACGGTGATTTAGAATAGGAGGGAGTGCCTTTTTAACGTCTTCTGGTATTACAAAATCCCTTCCATTAATAGCTGCAAATGCCTTGGCGACCTGTAAGGCAGCAATAGAGGCTCTGGGGGAGGCTCCTAAATACAAATGAGGATGGTTTCTTGTATGGGAAATTATTTCGGCTATGTAGCGAATAATTTTCTCCTCTACCAGAACCTCATGGATCTTTTCTTTGTACTCCTTGAGTTGCTTTGGTAAAACCACCGGCTTAATTTGCTCTTCGGGTTTGGCAGTCTTCCTTTCGTGGTGGGTTTGAATAATTTTGACTTCTTCCTCCACAGAAGGATATGCTACTTTTATCTTAAATAAAAACCGATCGAGTTGCGCTTCGGGCAACGCATAGGTTCCTTCCTGTTCCACAGGGTTCTGCGTTGCCAAAACCATAAAAGGCTGCCCTAACTTATACGTTGTCCCGTCTACTGTTGCTTGACGTTCTTCCATTGTTTCAAATAACGCGGCCTGTGTTTTAGCGGGGGCTCTATTGATTTCATCAATTAAAACAAGGTTGGAGAAAATGGGGCCTTTTTTAAACTCAAAATCGGATGTTTTTACGTTAAAAATGGAAGTTCCCAATATATCACTTGGCATAAGATCCGGAGTAAATTGAATTCTACTAAAACCGGTTTTTAAAGCTTTGGAAAATAGTTTTGCCGTTACGGTTTTCGCGATACCTGGTACACCTTCGATCAATACATGACCATCAACAAAAAGGGAAACAATTAGGAGTTCTATAAAATTCTCTTGCCCTACGATAATTTTCCCTAATTCTCCTTTTATGGCATTCACAGATTCGTGGAGCTCTTTAAGAGGAATGCGACTATTAAAATTTAAATCTTCATTTTGTTCCATCTACTTTCGCTTTAAATTGCTGTATTTGTTGTTCTAATTGAATTAGTTGATTATTACTAATGGTATGTGCACCTTGCAAGCTTTTTAGTTTATTAAAAAAGGCCTCAACTTCTTCTATTGAGTGATTGCTTCTTAGCGCCAATGCATGAAAAAATTTGTGATCCAATTTATCTGTTGAAAGATAAAATCGAGTTCGAATGTATTCTAAGAAATACTGTATTTTATGCTGAATTATATCCGCCTGCCTATTGTTCTCAAAGTACATATTGGCAATGGTCCTAGTAAAAGCAAGAGACTGATTTTTTATGGGTTCTATGATTGGTATTGCCCGCTGTTTTCGCTTCCCTTCAAAAACGATGTACACCAGTGCACCAATCAAAACCATATAATACGCCCATTTAAAGGAGCGCGTATTTAAAAAGAGGTACATGGGCGAGGTATAAAAGGTTTTACCCGCTTTGTGATGGTTGTCTACGTAAAGAGGTTCAGTTGAATCAATATAAGTTAACAAACCACTGGTATAACCCGGTTGCTCTTCTTTTAATAAAAAGTAATTGGTAAAAGCTTCAGGAAATGTAGATAGGGTTATGATGCCTTCTCCAAAAGATTGTTGAATGCCCGTAATTTCTCTTTTAGGAGTGGACACACTGTCGTTGTCTACCATTACTTCACTAAATACGACACTTTTTAGAGTGTCAATGGTACTAAAATAAGCGGTGTAATAGTCTTTTTTGAAACTAGCGGTGTATTTGCTTAATTCCGGATTTGAAAGGAAATGCTTGAAGGTAAGATCTAATGAAGAAGCATCATACAAACTTGCTACCTCTAAATTAAGGGTGTCTAAAAGGTTCGATTCAAACGATTCGGCCGCTATAAACAAATGGTTTCCTGCTGCCGTCCAGTCTAATAATTCCTCTAAATCTGTATTTCCAAATTCGATGCTTTGGTTGACAAAGAAATACGTGCCTTGTATGCTATCATTTCTAGAAAGAAATTCATAAGGACTTCGATAAACCTGTTCCGTATTTGAGAAATATTTAGGTAGTAGCGTGTTCAAGACCTTAGTGCCGTAAGGAATTTTATGACTCGCTACGTAAGAGGGAAACCAATTAATCTTTTTTGGCTTATTGTATTCAATAACCAGTATCAATAGCACCGCCAAAGTACCAAGTATCCCATATATTTTGGCTTGTTTACTCATAGGTGTTAATCGCTTTTCTTAACTGATTGAAATTTTCCTGGGCAACCGTAAATTTTTCATGGCTAATATCAAATTCACCATACCAGATATAATCGTAGAGAATGGTGGCAGATTTAAACGAATTCTTCAAGGATGATGTGGATAGTTCTGCTATGTAGTCATCGTTTGTTTTTTGAATTTCCCAATGAATTAATTCACGTTCAGATAATAGCTTGAGGATGCTTAAATAGTAGTACCGAACAGCCAATCTATAATTTTTTTGCTCGATAGCTTCTTTAAGTAGTAGACCTAGATCATTGGATTTAATCATGCGTTCCTCTTCAGAAAGAAACACAGAACCTTCATTGTTTTTAGTAAAGAGAATGTTTTTTGTGTGCACCTTCAAGAAGAATCTAATGACTAGGTACAAAAGAATTCCTAACAGAAGGTATGGAAGGTATTTTAGGAAAACAGCAATATAATTTGGTGCAGCATCCACTCCAAAAAGCCATTCAAAAAACGCTCTTAAAAGGTTGTAAAACCAATTTTTAAGTGCCACCCACCAACTATTATCTACTGTTTGAGGTTCATAATTATAGTCATTGTCTTGCGTAAAAGATTCAATATCTTCTTGCGTAAAAGGGACTGTATTTCGTGATTGATGATCATATTGTACAGCGGTACTATCTTGTTGAACTGCAAAGCAACAGCCAAACCAAAGCAAAGAAAGGATCACAAAATACTTCCCCATAAACTAATCTTCCTTGCTCCCTAAGTTTTGAATTCGTTCCATGGTACCCGTAAAGTTTTTCCTTTCGTTAAGATTAAAGAATATTAAGGCCGCGGCTACCAATGATACTGTTTGAAGAATAAATTGCACCATATAGGCTAACAGATTTAGGATAATATAGACTGGGTCAAAAACACCTCCCATACTTTCCGCATCCATTTCGCCAGAAAAAACACCCATTTTTACCCACAGATAAATTACCGCAGGTATTTGAAAAATGTATCCAATAACAGCTATAATAATTCCTAACACCAAGAGGGCTGCAAAGGTTATCCACCAATGATCCTTGATTAAGGTGAATCCATAGGAAAAGGATTCTGTGACATCTTTTTCCATAAAAACAAGAATGCTAAAAGAAAGCATTAAAGGAGGGTATAGATAAATGCCAGGAATAAAACATAGCATAAATCCAACAACCAATACCAGTCCCACTAAAAAGGACAACCCCACAAAACTCCAGAACTTCGCATAGGCCGCTTTACGGATGGTAAGGTAGTCCGGTTGTCCATTGGTATCTATGTACGATTTTACATAGTAAAGCACCGTTGCTTGAGTAAGGGCGTACATTGCGATTGCAGAAATTATTAATCCAAAAACTGCAATGAGCATAATTACTGGATTTACAATCGCATCTTGCCCATAGACATCTAAACTAAAGACATCATTAAACGCATAGAAATACAAGCCCAAAAAGACCATGGTTGTAAAAAGATAGGGACCTACAATTTTTAACAGAGTGCCAAAGAAGGGTTTAAATTCGAACTTAATGAAGTTAAAGGCATCGGTTAAAATGTCACCCAGCTCACGTTGTTTTTTAAATTCTAGTATTGGTTTTGACTGCATTGGTTTGTTTTTTATGTAGTTGAAATGGATAGATTACGTAATAGTAAAGAATTAAAGCCAGTGAGGCTGTAATAATAAATATGGCCAAGCCGTCTGGCATTTCGGTATGTCTTGTGACAAAACCTTCTAAAAAACCAGCAAGGATAAAAAAGGGCAAGGTGCTCACCACAATCTTTAATCCGTTTTTTACTCCCATTTTAAAAGATGTTAGTCTGGTATAGGTGCCGGGGAAAAGCATGCCGTTAGCCATCACCAAACCAGCGCATCCAGCGATGATGATGACGCTTATTTCAATAGTACCATGAATCCAGATAGTTCTGGCAGATTCCCAAAGCAATCCTTTGTCATAAAAGAAATATTGAAAGCTCCCTAGCATAATTCCATTACGTAGTAAAATCCAAAGAGTTCCTATCCCTAAAAAAATACCTAAGGCAAAGGCAAATAGTGCTACTCTAATGTTATTAATGGTAATCCCAAGAAACATATTAAACTCGCCCATTTGTTTGTAGACGGCCATGGGATCTCCTTTTTCAATATTATCCAAAGTCATATTAACATAGCCATCCCCTAGAATTGATCTTACAAAGTCCCCATCATTTGCAGCAGAAAATGCGCCAACCACAGAAAAAAAGGCGAATACCAAAAATGAAATAAGGAGCTCCTTTTGATGGGCATAAAACATGGTTGGAAATTCCTTGGTCCAAAAACTTACAATACGATTCTTCGATTCGCGTTTAGTTTTATAGATTTTTTGATGCGCCTGAGACGCTAAGGAATTAAGGTAGCGCTGGGTATTGCTTTTAGGGTAAAAGGTCTTGGCATAACTTAAGTGGTCTGTTACCTCAACATATAGATCCGAAAGTTGGTCTGGAGAAAGTTCACGTCTACTGGCAAGAGCCTCTTCGAATGCAACCCATTTATCCTTATTTTGCTTTACGAATGCCGCCTCTCGCATTAATTTTGTGCGTTTACTTGTAAAGAAACCAAAAAAATGAACCAATTTCAAATAGAAACTGCCCAAAATGTAACCATTGATCAGAACAGTTCTAATCTAGGTGAACGGATGTTGGCTTATATCATTGACAGTTTTATTATTACCGTTTATATCATTTTGGTGCTACTGTTTCTAGCCTATCTTAATGTGGATTTTGAAGATCTTTGGGCGCTTTATTTGGTGGCAAGTCTCCCCGCTTTTCTGTACTATTTGCTTTTTGAAACCTTTTCTGATGGGAAAACAATTGGTAAAGGATTAATGAATTTGCGTGTGGTAAAACTCGATGGTTCTAAACCTAGTTTTGCCAATTATTTTGTGCGGTGGATTTTAAGAATTATTGATGTAAGTCTTACGTCTGGAGCAGCAGCTGTTCTTACCATTTTAATTCGCGGAAATGGACAACGTATTGGAGATATTGCAGCGGGAACTACAGTAATAAGTGAACGCAAAAGGGTCTCATTAAAAGATACCTTGCTAAAAGAATTACCAGAAGACTATAAGCCTACCTTTTCTCAAGTGACCGTATTTACAGATGCAGAAGTGCAAACCATAAAAGAACTTTACGAAAAGGCCAAACGTAATGGAGATCATAATGTTATTGTTTCTCTAGACCAGCGTTTGCGTACTGTTATGAAGGTGTCCTCGCCATTAAAACCAATAGAGTTCGTAGATGTGGTTATCAAAGACTATAACTATTACACTCAAAAAATGTAACAGATGTTCTATCAAATTCTAGACATCTTAGGAACTATTGCCTTTGCTATTTCGGGGGTGCTAGTAGCCATGGATAAAAGATTAGATTTGTTTGGGGTGCTTATCATTGCCTTTGTTACCGCCATTGGTGGGGGTACTTTAAGGGACTTATTAATTGGCAATACTCCCGTTGTTTGGATGCGCGATATGACCTATATGGTCACCATAGGCTTAACCGTAATCTTCGCAATTCTGTTTGCAAGCAGACTTAAGTATTTAAGAAGATCCCTTTTTCTTTTCGATACTATTGGGATTGGTCTTTTTACAATGATTGGTATTGAGAAAGGCCTAGAAGCAGATTTAGCACCTGTTATTTGTATTGCCTTAGGAACTATGACTGCTAGTTTCGGTGGTGTTATAAGAGATATACTCTGTAATGAGATCCCCGTAATTTTTCATAAAGAGATCTACGCAACGGCCTGTATTTTAGGTGGAGCAAGTTTCTTTTTACTGGTGCTTCTTGGTTTACCTGGGAAATACAGCTATGTAATCGCCATTATTTTGGTGATTGCAATAAGGTTGTTAGCGGTACGATTTAGTATTCGATTACCCAATATTTATAGGACCAAGAATTCTTAAAGTACTTCGGCTTTTTCTATGTAAACATTGCGCATGGGCCATTCTCCTTGATCTATAGGAACTTGGTTTATTTTATCTACCACATCCATGCCCTCAATTACACGCCCAAAAGGAGTGTAACTACCATCTAAATGGTAGGAGCCAGGCTTGGTAACCACAATAAAAAATTCAAAAGGAGAAGCCAATTTGTGCGGATTGTCACGTTCACTACTGGGCATAGAAATGGTGCCTCTATGGTGTTTGTGCCCTTTTCGGGTATCTGGCGGTAAAAGATAGCGCCCTATTGCTTTTCGTTTTTGACTGGTTTCCTTATCATCTGAATTTCCTCCTTGAATAATAAATTCTGGAACCACCCTATGAAATTGAGTATTATTGAAATATCCTTTTTTAGTTAAGTAAATAAAATTTGCGCGATGGTAGGGCACATTGTTGTATAGTTCAATGGTAAAACTACCCATACTTGTGGTAAGCCTAACTTTATTTTCTTTTAGGTTTTTAGCGTAGTCGAAAAAGAAATCTATGGCGTTTTCTTCATTGAGTTTAAAGGTGTCTTTCTCTATTATTGGTGCTATTTTAGCTTCTGGTTCATTAGCCTCAACAGGTACTACTTCTTGTGTTTTTTCGGGAGTATCAGAAACCTTTTTGTCCTTAGAACCACAACTCACTACAAAAATTAATAGTAAACTTGCTAAAAACCTACCAGTAGAACATCTCATGAAGTTTTCCTTTTTTAGTGAACAGGTGGTAAAATTAAAAAATCTGCCGTTGCCGGGAGTGAATGCTCATTTTAAGATGGAACCTGAAGTACGTAAGCGCCTTCGCGAACAAGGATATCCCAAAAATAAACAGCCAAAGAAAGCAGCGGTAATGAGTCTTTTTTATCCCAAAGAAGACGAGACGTATTTGCTTTTAATTCTCAGAAAATCCTACCCAGGAGTACATTCTAATCAGATTGGTTTTCCTGGGGGAAAAGAAGAACAGGAGGATAGAGATGCCTTAAGTACTGCTATTCGTGAAACCTACGAAGAGGTTGGGGTGCCTACTCAAAGTATTGAAATGGTAAAGCAATTAACAGAGGTGTATATCCCACCTAGTAATTTTCTAGTGCAACCTTTTATTGGTTTGTACAGAAAACCAGTTCCTTTTGTTATGGATCCAGTAGAGGTAGAAGCGTTGGTGGAGGTGCCATTGGTAGATTTTTTAGATGATTCTAATTTAATTCATCAGACGCTCAGTACTTCCTATGCTCATGAAATTCTAGTACCAGCCTTTAAATTAAATGGTTACACTGTTTGGGGAGCCACTGCTATGATGCTAAGCGAAATTAAGGATTTACTGAAACAGGTGCTTTAGCACTTATTTTGTATTTTGGCCTCGACGAATGACGTATGGATATTTTTAAAAGCACCCCCTTTGGTCACAATCTTTTTCTAAAAAAATGGTTGATCCGTATTATGGGTCTAATGACGCATTCTCGGTACAAAGGATTCAACCGTTTAACTATTGAAGGCTCAGAAGTTATTCGCAATCTTCCCGATAAAAAAGTCCTATTTGTAAGCAATCATCAAACGTATTTTGCAGACGTTGTGGCTATGTTTCATGTCTTTAATGCAAGCTTAAGCGGGCGAGAAGATTCCATCCGAAATATCACCTATTTATGGAAACCAAAGCTTAATATTTACTATGTAGCGGCTAAGGAAACCATGAAGAAAAGTTTATTAACCAAGGTTTTGGCATATGCAGGTTCTATCAGCATTGAACGCACCTGGCGTGCAGATGGCCAAGAGGTAAATAGACCAGTAAAGTTTAGTGACATTAGCAATATTGGAATTGCCTTGGATGATGGTTGGGTCATTACGTTCCCGCAAGGAACCACTAAACCCTGGAAACCATTGCGCAAGGGAACTGCACATATTATTAAAAAATATAAGCCTATTGTGGTGCCCGTAGTCATTGATGGATTTAGACGTTCTTTTGATAAAAAGGGTTTGTACATCAAGAAAAAAGGGATTCTACAATCTATGCTTATTAAGCCTCCACTTGAAATAGATTACGACAACGAATCTATTGAGCAAATTGTAGAAAAACTGGAATATGCTATTGAGCAACATCCTTCATTTTTACATGTGATTCCGCAAGAAGAATTGGCAGCCTACGAAGCAGATCATCAAAAACGTCGCTACAGCTACAAGGAAAAGAATTAGACCTCTAGTTTCCTTAATTCTCGGTAATTCTCATTAAGTCGTTTTAACAAGATTCCATAAAGTAAGTGGTAGAATAGCCAAAATAAGAGACCAAAAAAGGCTATAGCCACTGCAAAGAATAAGCCAACCAGCAGCCAGGCTAGAAGTGTGGAATCTGCTTCAGAAATTCTGGACATTAGTTCTTTGGGCGGATCAAACACCAAAACCTCTAATAGCACTACTACCATAGTTAACGCAAAAAGTCCCACATTAAACCAGACATATTGCATAACTGTTTTTCTGGTTTTAATAATCTTTTTCATCAAGTCTCTTGCAGAGTCCGTGACAGATATCTTCTTATAGTTTTGATAGAATTGATACCCGAAATAAATAATTACTAAAAAGGAAATAATCTGCAAGGTCCATTCGGTTACCTCCACAAAATTTGCTCCTTCGCCATTAATTTCACTGCTTTTAATAGGTACAAAGGAGATAATAAGCCAAAAAACAAATTCGGCAATGCAGATGTAAAAAATCCACTTCACCAGCGAACTAGATTTTTTCCAAATCATTTTATAAATCTCATCAAAACTTAACTTCGGGAGCTGTTGCTCCTGTTTTTGCCAGTCTTTCTTTAAGAGTTCCAATTCATCCATCATGTTCAGGGATTTAATATGGTTCTTAATTTATTTTTAACCCGATTCATTTTAACCCGGGCATTCACCTCTGTGATACCCAGTGTTTCAGAAATTTCGGTGTAGTTTTTGTCTTCTAGGTAGAGGAAAACAAGTGCCTTTTCAATATCACCCAACTGCTTAATTGCATTGTACATAAGCTTAAGCTGTTGCTCTTGAGTGTCATCATATTCATCCGCCTTAATTTTAAATATTACAGAATCGTAGTCCTGCGTTCTAATTCTTTTTTTGGATTTTCGATACAAGGTAATGGCGGTATTAAGCGCCACCCTATACATCCATGTACTAAATTTAGAATCGCCTCTAAATTTGGGATATGCTTTCCAAAGTTGAATTGTAATTTCTTGAAATAAGTCGTTGTGCGCATCTTTATCATGCGTATAGAGACTGCAAACCTTATGGACAATGTTTTGATTGTCCTGCAGTTCCGTAACAAATTGATGCTCCAGTTCTTTATTCACAAGCGGTTGGTAGTTGTAGGTTAGTAGGTAAAATGAATAAAATGTTACACTTCTTTAGGTAAATTTCATGCGTGCTCTAACTATTCTTCAAAGAATTTTAGAAAAGTTGGAAACTAAATTCTTCTAAAGATGCAAAAGGTCCTGAATCTATAATGCACGATTTTATTTTCTGTAGTCCAAGGCTGGAGCGCGATTTCCTACCAAAGGAACATACGTAAAGTCAGCACCTCTGCGTTCGTTGAACTCCGCTTTAGCTTCATCTATCTTAGAAGTGTCCGTGAATAAATCAATGGCAGAAGCAGTAAGTGTTTTCGCGGCAATCACCATCCCTTTTTTACCAATACTAGTACCGCCGGCTGCCACAGCTTGCCAACTATGTGCTGGAGTTCCAGGAACCCAAGTTGCTGCTCCAAAACCAACAGTAGGGACAACAAAGCTCACATCTCCAACATCAGTAGAGCCATAAGCCCTTGCCGTTTCCTTAAAAGGTAAAACCCCTTTGGCTGCTGCTTCATTCAATTCTTTTTGTCCTAAACTTAAGGCGATTTTTTCTGCGAATTCACGCTCTTCCGCGGTATAGGTTTGCCCACCTATTGCAGACAAATTAGCATGCACCAATTTCTGTAATACCAAGTTGGGAAGTAATTCATGAACCCCATTTACAATTTCATATTCCATGGTAGTACCAGTACCCAGTGCAGCACCTTCGCCTGCTTTAACAATTCTATCGAAGATTCCTTTTACCACATCTCTTCGGTTGTGTCGTGCATAATAATACACCTCTGCAAAATCAGGTACAACATTCGGTGCTTTTCCACCATCTGTAATAACATAATGAATACGAGCCTCCTGCGGAATGTGTTCTCGCATCATATTTACCATGGCATTCATTGCTTCTACACCATCTAGGGCGCTTCTACCCATCTGTGGGGCTCCAGCGGCATGTGCAGAAATTCCATGGAATCTAAATTTGGCAGAAATATTCGCCAAAGCTGCTGCTGCACTCGCTGCATTTACACTGCTAGGATGCCAATGCAAGGCTACATCTACATCATCAAAAACACCTTCTCTAGACATGTATACTTTGGCGCCTCCACCTTCCTCTGCTGGACATCCATAAAAACGTACAGTGCCTTTATTCCCAGAGGCTATGAGCCAATCTTTTACTGCAATCGCTGCGGCCGCAGAAGCAGTACCAAATAAATGGTGACCACAAGCATGACCTGCCTCACCTCCTGCTGACTTTTTTTCTGCGACGGCTTGCTGAGACAACCCTGGTAAGGCATCAAATTCTCCTAAGATTCCAATCACAGGACCTCCTTGGTTATATTCAGCCACAAACGCAGTGGGGATTTCTGCTATGCCACTTTTAACTGTAAAGCCCGCATCTGACAATGTTTTTTGTAAGAGGGCTGAACTTTTTTCTTCTTGGTACCCCATTTCTGCCCAATCCCAAATTTGTAAAGCCACATCTCCATACATGGCCGCTTTGGCATCTATACTGGTTAATGCTTCTGCTTTTGTTTTTTGTCCGAACAATGGAAGAATAGCAAGAAATGCTACAATGCTAAGAGAATAGAATTTAGTCATTTGAGTGGTGTTATTGTGAATTTTAAAGATACTAAATTGAATGGGTAAGTTAGGCACACCCACCCGCATTTACGTACTTTTGTAATCTAAACAGATGCAATGAATATTCCCCAGTCTAGCTTTAAGCGGGTTGTTATTATTGGTGGTGGTTTTGCAGGTATTGCCCTCGCTAAAAAATTAAGTCGACAAGAGTTCCAAGTGGTCTTAATGGATAAAAATAATTATCACACGTTTCAACCGCTCCTTTATCAAGTCTCTACTGGTGGATTAGAACCTGATTCAATTGCATACCCCATTAGAAAGGTGCTCCAAGGTTACCCCAATTTTTACTTTCGATTAACTGAGGTTACACAGGTTGATGTAGAACAAAATATGGTTCATACCACAATTGGGGAACTTAAATTTGATTATTTAGTAGTTGCTACTGGAACAAAAACTAATTTCTTTGGGAATGATTCTATTGCCAAGAATAGTATGGCCATGAAGACCATACCCCAGTCTTTGAATTTAAGAAGTTTAATTCTTGAAAATTTTGAACAGGCACTACTAACCGATGATTTTCACCAGCGGGAGGCGTTGATGAATTTTGTAATTGTTGGTGGGGGCCCCACGGGTGTAGAACTTGCTGGAGCTTTGGCCGAAATTAAAAAGGGAATTTTACCAAAAGACTACCCTGATTTAGATACCAGAAGGGCACAAATAAATTTGGTTCAGGGAGGCGATAGGTTGCTACCTGCGATGAGTGAAATAGCATCAAAGAAAGCAGAGGATTTTTTAGAAAATCTTGGTGTACATGTCTGGAAAAATATCCGCGTTACTGGCTACGATGGTAAATTGGCGACCACCAACCAAGATACCCAATTTGAAACGGCTACTCTAATTTGGGCTGCTGGAGTACAAGCAGTAAATATTAAAGGATTAGATGGGGAAGAATTGGTTTCTCGTTCTAAACGATTGCTTGTTAATGAATTTAACCAAGTAAAAGGGTTCGATCATATTTTCGCAATTGGTGATGTTGCAGAAATGACCTCTGATAAATATCCTTATGGGCACCCTATGATGGCACAGCCTGCCATACAACAAGGAAGAAAATTAGGCGATAACCTTATTCGTTTGCAACAAGAGAAACCCTTGCAGCCTTTTGCATATAAGGACAAGGGCAGTATGGCCACTATTGGAAGAAACAAGGCAGTGGCAGACCTTCCTAATATTAAGTTTCAAGGCGTGTTTGCTTGGTTTGTTTGGATGTTTGTACACCTTTATTTTTTAATTGGCTTTAGAAACCGTCTCGTTGTTTTTATTAATTGGGTTTACAATTATGTGAAGTTCGACAGAGAGGCACGACTGATTATTAGACCTTTTAGGAAAAACTACTCCTAAATAGTGTGTAGCCGTTACTTTTCTCTTCTAGGGTGGTGCTTATGAAGCACCTGCGAAAGATGTTTTCTATCTACATGTACATAAACCTCGGTTGTGGTAATACTTTCATGGCCTAACATCTGTTGTATGGCTCTAAGATCTGCTCCGTTCTCTAGGAGGTGAGTCGCAAAAGAATGTCTAAAAGTATGAGGCCCCACCTTTTTGTTAAGACCAATTTTTTGTCCTAACCTTTTTATGATTTCAAAAATCATCGCCCTACTTAATTGTTTGCCACGTCTGTTGAGAAATACAATGTCTTCATGGCCAATTTCAATGGGTTGCAGATTACGTACATGATCGCAATACAATTGAATGTATTTTTTTGTAATCCCAGCAATAGGAACAAAACGCTGCTTATTTCCTTTCCCGGTAACCATAAGCACACCTTCCTCGAAAAATAAGTCAGACAATTTAAGATTTAAGAGTTCAGACACCCGCAGTCCACATCCATAAAGTGTTTCTAAGATAGCTCGATTGCGCTCTCCTTGCGGTTCAGATAAGTCTATAGCATTTATGAGAGCGTTAACTTCTTCCTGAGATAATGTGTCTGGGAGTTTTCTTCCAAGCTTTGGCGCTTCTATGAGTTCCATAGGATTGTCCTCTCTGTAATTTTCAAAAACCAAATAATTAAAAAACCCTTTAAGGCTAGAGAGCAGTCGTGCTTGAGATCTGGGGCTTATTTTTTTAGCCGCATCATAAATAAACTGTTGCAAGCTTGCTTCATCAATAGTTAGAGGGTTTTTTTTGATAGAATGCTGCTCAATAAAAGCTATTAATTTTAAGATATCCCTAGAATAACTTGTAATAGAATTAGAAGAAAGCCCGCGTTCTATTTTAAGGTAATGCTGGTAATCTTCAAGGCGTTGCTTCCATATCATGGGTCAAAAATAATTGAAGTTTCTAAATTGGAATCCTACTAAAAATCAAAACTTTGCGTTAAAAGGAATAACCTAAAAGAAATAACTTAAACCAAACAACCGATGAAAAGACTGTTATTCTTTGCACTTTTTTTGGTGCTTGTGCAGCAAACTAAAGCACAATACGTAGACCGATCTTTCTTTAAAGCAGGCTTTCACGCCGCCACTACTTTAAGCGATGCCTCTGATTTTGCCAATTTGGGACTTGGTATCGATCTATATCAGCACTGGGGTGTTTCCAAAGCTCTTGACGTAGGTTTCGCAACAGGCCTAAATTATTATTTTGGGTTAGATTCAACCGAAGATGTTGGACCCGTAGAGGTATCGATTAGAGGAGAAGACACTATTTTTTTACCGCTAGCAGGTCTTTTTAGGCTATATCCAACAAAATCAATAAATATAGGAGCAGATATTGGCTACGCCCTTGGTCTAAATGAATTCACAGAAGGAGGATTTTATTACCGCCCTACGCTGTCTTTTGATTTGTCTCCAACTTCGGCCTTGAATTTCACCTATTTAGGAATAGAGAATGATGTGCTTTCTTGGAGTGCAGTTACCGGAGGTGTTTTGATTCGGTTTTAAATCTGTGTAAATTTTTTCTATACTTATTGTAAGACGATTTTCTCAATGTATTTTTGTGTAACAACAACTAAATTTTTTGACATGCAGAAATTTGTAATGCTTGCCATGATGTTCGTCACTTGCACACTAATGGCACAAACAGAGAAAGGTGAATTATTTTTAGAAGCCAACACTGGTACTTTGGCAACCGGTAACACCAGTTTTTCATTAAGTTCAAGTGATGGTGTCACCGCTTGGTCTGTAGGTGTAGATGGTGGGTACTTTATCATGGATGATCTGGCCATTAAAGCGGGTCTTGGTTATCAAGATCTTGGAGATTTTATTGATGGAACGCTTGTCTACAAGCTTGGAGCAAAATATTATTTAAATGGTACTATTCCTTTAGGTGCCGATCTAACAGGAGTTTCTACAGATGGTAACGGGGCTTCTTGGTTTGGTTTGCAAGGAGGTTATGCCTTTTTTATAGGTGACCAAGTGGCAATAGAACCTGCTTTGCGCTACAATATAACCCTTGACGAGGCAGATGCAGATAGCGTATTTCAAGCGCTTGTAGGCTTCGTGATTTTCTTATAAAATTTAAAAACTACCAAAAGCGAGAGCAAAGCTTTCGCTTTTGGTATGCTTATAGCTACCTTAGCGGTCATGAAGTTGATAGTAATAAATGGCCCTAACCTGAATTTGCTTGGAAAAAGAGAGCCTGAGGTGTATGGCAATCAAACCTTTGCTGATTTTTTCAAGTCCCTTGAAAAAAAGTTTCCAAATATTGAGTTGTCTTATTATCAATCAAATATTGAGGGAGAGCTCATTAATAAGATTCAGGAAGTTGGTTTTAGCTACGACGGAATCATATTAAATGCTGCAGCCTATACCCATACTTCAGTGGGCATTGGCGACGCCATTAAAGCGATAGAAACCCCTGTGATAGAGGTACATATCTCCAACACCTATGCTCGAGAAGAGTTTCGGCATCAATCGTATATTTCACCCGTTGCGAAAGGGGTAATTCTAGGTTTTGGCTTACAGAGCTATACCCTTGCCATTCAAAGTTTTATTGAAGACTAATTAGGCTGTTTGCTGTAAGTACTTTTTATCTGCATAAAAGGTTCCAAAGGGCAGAAGACTTGCTATAAAAAGAATTAAAAAGCGTCTAATTCCCCATTTGCGTTCCCAACTAAAAATACCCGCTAGGACTACAAAAAGAATAAAAAGTACCCCATGAGCCATACCCACTACTTTGTTAGGCTCACCAATACCTGCCCAGTATTTCAATGGCATTGTTAAGCCAAATAATAGCAAATAAGAAATGCCCTCTAAAATGGCAGTAGCTCTAAAAAGTTTTAGCATTATAAATGTATTACCTCATCGTATGCATCGGCTACCGCTTCCATCACTGCTTCGCTCATTGTGGGATGCGGATGCACGGCCTTTAAGATTTCATGACCAGTGGTTTCTAACTTTCTTGCAACCACAGCTTCAGCGATCATATCTGTAACTCCAGCACCAATCATATGGCATCCTAACCATTCGCCATACTTTGCATCAAAAATTACTTTTACAAAACCATCTGAGTTACCTCCAGCTTTTGCTTTTCCACTTGCAGAAAAAGGGAATTTTCCAATTTTTAGTTCATAGCCCGCTTCTTTGGCTTGTTTTTCTGTAAGACCCACAGAGGCCACTTCAGGTAAACAGTAGGTACAACCCGGAATGTTGCCGTAGTCCAAAGGCTCTACATGCATTCCAGCGATTTTCTCTACACATAAGATCCCTTCAGCAGATGCGACGTGTGCCAAAGCCGGCCCATGGGTAATATCACCAATGGCGTAGTATCCTGGAATATTGGTCTGGTAATAATCATTCACTAGAATTTTATCTCTATCAGTGGCAATGCCAACCTCTTCTAAACCAATATTTTCAATGTTGGTTTTTATACCAACGGCAGATAACAAGATATCAGCCTCTAACACTTCCTCTCCTTTGGCAGTTTTAACAGTGGCTTTTACACCTTCACCAGATGTATCTACCTTGGTAACTTCCGCAGCAGTTTTTATTTTAACGCCTGCCTTCTTAAAGCTTCGTTCTAATTGTTTTGAGATGTCTTCATCTTCTACCGGTACTACGGTTGGCATGTATTCTACTACCGTTACTTCTGTACCCATGGAGTTGTAGAAATATGCAAATTCCATCCCTATAGCACCACTACCTACCACAATCATTTTCTTAGGTTGCTCTTCTAAAGTCATTGCTTGTCGGTATCCAATAACCTTTTTGCCGTCTTGTGGTAGGGCGGGTAATTCTCTGCTACGAGCCCCAGTGGCAATAATGATATGATCTGCCGTGTATTCCGCTGGATCTCCATGTTCTCCTTTCACCACCACTTTCTTGCCTGGTTGCACCTGTCCGTAGCCATTGAGCACCTCGATTTTATTTTTTTTCATCAAAAACTGAACACCTTTGCTCATGCCGTCAGCCACGTTTCTGCTGCGTTCAATTACTTTATCAAAATGATGCTCAACTTTTTTAGCGCTTAGACCGTAGTCTTCCGCATGTTTTAGGTATTCAAAAACCTGAGCAGATTTAATCAATGCTTTGGTTGGGATACAACCCCAGTTAAGACATACGCCTCCGAGGCTCTCCTTTTCTACTATGGCTGTTTTTAAACCTAGCTGTGAAGCCCGAATAGCTGTAACATATCCTCCCGGACCACTTCCCAATACAATAACATCAAAATGACTCATGCGAATAATATTTTTAGATCTGCTTTAGCTTTAAGAAAGCAGGTGCAAATTTAGTGAAGAGTTAGGAGTTTTCCCCAAACATTTTTTTATTGAAATCTTTTGAACCTCCTTTTGGAATTGTGGGCGATTTCCATTCCTGTTTTTTAAGGGTTTTTCCAATAAAAACGATCTGTCCAACATGAGAGGCGTAATGCGCTAATTGGCGGTTGATCGCTTGCGGGATGCTATGTTTTTCCCCTCTTATGGTAATTTCTGCATCTAGATTGTTTTCTGTTAATTGGTCCAAAGCTTGAAAAAGACTGTTCCAACCTTTTTCCCATAACACAATCACTTCTTTAGATGTTTTTGGTGGAGCGGTGAATTCTTGGTCCCTTTCGCGCCAACTTTTCTCGCCATCCTCTTTTAGAAAGTTCGTCCACCGACTTTGCATATTACCCGACATATGTTTTACGATAATGGCGATGCTGTTGTCTTGTGGGCTTCGTTGCCAGAAAAAGTCCTCTTCGGTTAGTTGGTCAAATACAACATCCCCGTAGTTTTTGTAACGTTTAAATTCGAAAAGTGCGCTTGCCAAATATGAAGAAGCAAAGGTCATTTTTCGTTTTCAGGATTAAATCCGATGCTTATGGAATTAATACAATACCGTTGCCCAGTGGTTTCGCGTGGTCCATCATCAAATACATGACCAAGATGGCTTCCGCAATTGGCACACAGTGTTTCTGTACGGATCATGCCGTGCGAAGTATCTCGCACGTATTCTATGGCACCTTCAACAGCCGTATCAAAAGAAGGCCAACCGCAACCACTTTCAAATTTATGATCGCTCTCAAACAAAAGGGCGTTGCACGCTTTGCAGTGATAGTTTCCAGTCTCGAAGTGTAAATTATATTTACCGGTAAATGGTCGTTCTGTTCCTTTTTGGCGCAAAACGTAATACTCATCTGGGGTAAGGGAATCCTTCCATTCCTGTTCGGTACGTTCCGTTTTGTATTTCTTCAAATCTTTTAGGATTTAGCTGGCACAAAATCGAGCGCCACTCCGTTAATACAATGACGTTTCCCAGTAGGAGCAGGGCCATCTTCAAATACGTGGCCTAAATGCCCTCCACAAGTAGCACAGTGCTCTTCTGTTCTAGGATACCCAATTTTATAATCTACGTCATAGGCGACGTTTCCTTCAATTTCTTGATAGAAACTTGGCCAGCCCGTCCCAGAATCAAACTTGGTTTCACTTTTAAATAGAGGAGTGGCACATCCGGCACATACATAAACCCCTTCCTCTTTAATATCCAGTAAATCACTGGTAAAAGCATATTCTGTGGCCGCTTTTCTTAGCACATAATACTCCATTTCTGTGAGCTCCTTTTGCCATTCTGCGTCTGTCTTAGTCACAGGAAAGGTTACTTCTTCTTTGTCCTGAGTAATTTTTTTAGAGCTTTCTTGCGAAACACCCATACATGAAGTCAATACCAACAAGGTGAGGACGGCTAAATTTTTTCCCATAATTCTCTTTTTATTATTGGACGAGGTCCATAGCAATTCCTTTCAAAAATACAGCTTTGAAAATCAAAAAGAAAGCCCATTTCTAATGAAACGGGCTTCTAAATGATGTTGTTTAATCCTTATTGTATGGTTACTCTTTCCACGGAAGAAGGTTGCATTTCCATAGCACTCATTACGGCAGAAAGATCCGAAGTGTCTAAAGAAGTTTGTGAAACAAATTCAGCTGGCAGTACTGCAATTCTAAAAATTTGATTGTCTGTATCGCCGGGCAATAAGGTTCCTAGATCAAAGTCAGATTCAAGAAAGATGCTAACATCGATAAAGGTGTGATCATAATTATATTGTAACAGTCCTTGATCTAAAATTCGAGTTTGTGGTAACAATCGCCATACATCTATAGGGTCTCCTCCATTAGGATCGTCTACTTGCTCCCATAGTATGTATACTAATACCACATCAGATTCGAAGACTTCTACGGTCTGAGGAAATTCAAAGAAGAGGCTAAAATCATTTTCAGGGGCAAAAGACCCTTCAATTTCTAGAATTTGACCTAAGATGTTAACACCGTCTTGGCCATCTAATCCATCCAACCCATCAAATCCTGGAGGTCCTGGAGGTCCTGCTGGGCCTTCACATCCCACAGCGAGTGCCACTAAAAGAGCACCAAAGAGTAGTTTAATTTTTTTCATGATTATTGATTTTTTTGATTTGTGTTTCTATAATTTCTTTTAACATAAGGCAGTAGAACAAAAAGCGTTCCAAAAAAATTGAAGTGGTTGTTTTTCATCTGTTTTAGTTATCTAAAGAAAAGATGCCTAATATTGCAATGAACAATGTTTTAAAGCAATGGCAAAGGTTATCCCGCATAGTTTGTTTAGTGATTTTGATATTGATTTATTCAAGTCTGGAAAGCATTTTCGCTTGTATAATAAATTAGGTTCTCATCTTATGGAACTAGACGGCGTAAAGGGTACGTATTTTGCTGTGTGGGCCCCAACAGCCAAAGAGGTTTCTGTGATTGGAGATTTTAATTATTGGACTGCTGGAGAGCATTCTTTGTACGTTCGATGGGATGAAAGTGGAATTTGGGAAGGGTTTATTCCTGGCGTAGAACAAGGTGCCAAGTATAAGTACCGCATTCATTCTCATAATAATGATATCATCACTGAAAAAGCAGATCCTTTTGCACGCTATTGCGAGCAACCTCCAAAAACAGCCTCTTTGGTTTGGGAAGATTCCTATAGCTGGAAAGACAAAAGTTGGATGGACACACGAAAGGAATATAATGGCTTAGACAGTCCTTATTCTGTGTACGAGGTGCATCTTGGTTCTTGGAAGAAGAAAAATGGCTGGGAATCTTTGTCATATGTTGAAGCTTCTAAAGAATTGGTAAGCTATGTAAAGCAAATGGGCTTTACCCATGTAGAGTTTATGCCCATCATGGAATATCCTTATGACCCTTCTTGGGGGTATCAATTAACGGGATATTTTGCACCCACTTCAAGATTTGGAAAACCTGAAGATTTCAAGCTTTTGGTAGATAAATTTCACCAGGCAGGTATCGGGGTGATTTTAGATTGGGTTCCTTCTCATTTTCCGGAAGATGCCCATGGCTTAGGATTTTTTGATGGATCGCATCTTTACGAGCATCCAGACCGTAGAAAAGGATACCATCCAGATTGGAAAAGCCTTATTTTTAATTACGGTCGGAATGAAGTACGTGCTTTTCTCATAAGTAATGCCGTTTTCTGGCTAGATCAATTTCATGCAGACGGTTTGCGTGTAGATGCAGTTGCCTCCATGTTATATTTAGATTATTCCAGGGAAGATGGCGAATGGGAGCCAAATATGTATGGCAATAATGAAAATTTAGAAGCCATGTCTTTTATTCGAGAGATGAACCAGGAAGTCTACGCCAGTTTTGAGGGGGTACAGACCATTGCTGAGGAATCTACAGCCTTTTCCGGAGTATCTAAACCGGTACATTTTGGGGGACTTGGTTTTGGAATGAAATGGATGATGGGATGGATGCACGACACCTTAGAATACTTTAAAAAAGAACCTGTTTACAGAAAGCATCATCAAGGGGATATTACCTTTAGTATGACCTATGCCTTCACGGAAAATTTTATGTTGCCGTTTTCGCATGATGAGGTGGTGTATGGGAAGCAATCCTTAATTTATCGCATGCCAGGGGATGAGTGGCAACGCTTTGCCAACTTGAGACTCTTATTCGGGTATATGTTTACACACCCAGGGGCTAACTTAATATTCATGGGTGGCGAATTTGGGCAAACTTCAGAATGGAATTTCCAAGAAAGTTTAGACTGGCATCTCTTAGATTATGAATTTCACCAAGGCATTCAAGGCACTATTCAAGATTTGAACAGTCTTTACAAAAGTCAGCCAGCTTTATACGAAAAGCAATTTAGCCAAGAGGGATTTGAATGGATAGAATGGAACGACTCAGAAAATTCAGTCCTAACCTACATTCGAAAAGGGCATGACTCCAAGAATGACCTAATTATAGTTGCTAATTTTACGCCAGTTCCAAGAAAAAAATATAAAGTAGGTGTACCTAAGGACAAATCGCTAAAACTTTTGTTTAATAGTGATGATAAAAAATATGGTGGAAGCGGTACCGGGAAAAAGACAGTAAAACCTTCTGCAACCTCTTGGAATGGCCGAGATTATTCTGTAGAACTTAATTTACCACCCTTAGGTGTTTTAGTTTATAAATAGATCCTTCTTAACTATAACCTTGTAGTAGAAGATTTGTTTAAAAGTACTTTTCCTTAAGTCAAGGGAATAGCTTTCTTTTGTGTTGTTAAAATCATATATATCATGATTACCAATACAGAAATAGAAAAAAGAGGCAATCTTTTTCCCAACCATATAGTAGATTTTAAGCAAGAGAACGACAAGCTCTATTTTACCACTCAAAACGGAGTTATCCTTGAACTTACCGTTTTAAGAGATAGCATGATTCGTTTTCGATATGCTACTGAACATGCTTTTGAGCCAGACTTTTCATATGCCATAAGCAAAGAAGTTATTACAGGTTACAACAACCTGGAAGTAAAAGACGAAATCCCTGAATATGTTGTAGAAACTTCTAAAATCAGGATTTATATTAACAAGAGTAATCTAAAAGTTCAAATTCATGATCTAGATGATATGCCTATCAACGAGGATGATACAGGCTTTCATTGGGAAGAGAATTATGATTACGGAGGAAACGTGGTTAAAATGACCAAGGTTACCCAAAATGGAGAAAGTTTTTATGGAATGGGTGATAAGGCGTCCCATACAAATTTAAAGGGGAAACGTGTTTCTAACTGGGTTACGGACTCTTATGCCTACGGCAAAGATCAAGAACCTCTTTACAAGTCAATCCCCTTTTATGTGGGGCTTCATAATGAAAGTGCTTACGGAATTTTCTTTGACAATTCTTTTGGTACCTATTTCGATTTTGCTCACGAAAAGAGAAATCTTACCAGTTTTTGGGCAGATGGTGGTGAAATGAACTACTATTTCTTCTATGGACCCAAAATTTCTCAAGTTGTGGAAGCGTATACAGATCTCACAGGGGTGCCTGAATTACCTCCTATGTGGGCATTAGGCTTTCATCAATCTAAATGGAGTTATTATCCCGAGAAAAGGGTAAAACAACTAGCAACGAATTTTAGAAAACATAAAATTCCATGTGATGCGATTTACTTAGATATCGATTATATGGAAGGCTTTCGTTGCTTTACATGGAATCACAGAAGGTTTCCTAACCCAAAGAAAATGGTGGCGGAGCTAGAACAAGATGGGTTTAAGACAGTTACCATGATCGATCCGGGCTTAAAAATAGATCGCGATTATTGGGTCTATCAACAAGCCATGGATAATGATTACTTCTGTAAACGTGCAGATGGCCCTCATTTTAAGGGAAAAGTTTGGCCAGGAGAATGTAAGTTTCCAGATTTTACAAACCCAGAAGTGCGCGAATGGTGGGCAGGACTTTACAAAGAAATGATCTCAGATATTGGTGTACACGGTGTTTGGAATGATATGAATGAACCTGCGGTTATGGAAGTGCCTACCAAAACTGCCAACCTTGATGTGCGGCATGATTATGATGGTCATCCCTGTAGCCATAGAAAAGCCCACAATGTGTATGGTATGCAAATGGTTAGGGCTACCTATCAAGGACTTAAAAAATATACTTTTCCAAAGCGGCCCTTTGTACTTACAAGAGCAGCGTATGCAGGAACACAACGCTATTGTGCTACTTGGACAGGAGACAATGTCGCGACTTGGGAGCACTTGTGGATCGCCAATGTACAAATGCAGCGCATGTGCATGAGTGGCTATTCCTTTGTTGGGTCTGATATTGGAGGGTTTGCAGAACAACCCAATGGTGAATTATTTGCCAGATGGGTGCAATTAGGAGTATTCCACCCATTTTGTCGTGTGCATTCTAGTGGGGATCACGGGGACCAAGAACCTTGGTCTTTTGGACAGGAAATTACAGATATTGTTCGAAAATTTATTGAATTACGTTATCAGCTTTTACCCTACCTATACACCACATTTTACAATTATGTGACCAATGGGGTACCTATGTTGCAATCGTTGGTTTATTATGATCAAGAAGATTCGCAGACACATTTTAGAACGGATGAATTCCTTTTTGGGGAGCATATTTTGGTATGTCCAGTACAAGAGCCTAACTCGCAAGGCAGAAGAATGTATATTCCTAAAGGCAAGTGGTATAATTACTGGACAGAAGAATTGGTAGATGGAATGATTGAAAAATGGGTTTCTGCCCCCTTAGATAAAATTCCACTTTTTATAAAAGAAGGAGCGGTAATTCCTAAATATCCTGTGCAGCAATATGTAGGTGAAAAGGAGATAAAGGAACTCATGATAGATGTGTATTACAAAGAAGGGACCGAAAATTCTACCATCTATGAAGATCAATTAGAAGGCTTCGACCATAAAAAAGGACGTTATAGTCTGCGCAAGTTTAGGTTAAAAGGAAAGCCTAATGAACTTATTATGCAACAGTTCAAAGATGGGAGCTTTATAACCTCTTACAACACTTTTAAAATTCAATTTCATGGGTTGCCTTTTAAAATTGAAAAGATTGAGGTAGACAATGAACTAGTGCCTTTAGCCTCTGTTAATTTTGATGGAAAGGCATCTATCGAAGTCAGTAAAGACATTACTGAGCTTCATTTGATAGGAAGTTAAAAATGTGACTTTTTCATCTTCTAAGGTTCCTATAAACTAAGAGTAGGAATGATTTTGTAATTTACGGAAGTAAAGTGAGTACCTATAGTTACGTGAAAGTGGCTATAGGATCAACCAATTGAAGAAATAAAAGTAAACATAAATACCATGAAACGATTTATTCTGATAATACCTGTTTTTTTGCTTGTGGTTGCGTGTAAAACGAATCCCTTTACAGGTCAAAAGACCCTTAATTTTTATGGCAATCAGCAGATATTTCCAACGGCATTTGCCCAATATGATCAGTTTTTAACTGAAAATAAGGTGGTGACGGGAACCAAAGAAGCTAACATGATTAAAAGTGTGGGGCAGCGCATTGCAAGAGCCTCCGAAACTTGGCTCAACGCGAACGGTTACCCAGGCTATTTAAAAGATTACCAGTGGGAATATAATTTGGTAGATGATAAGACAGTGAATGCCTGGTGTATGCCGGGAGGAAAAATTGTTTTTTATACAGGTATATTGCCCATTACCCAAACCGAAACCGGCATCGCAGTGGTTATGGGTCATGAGGTGGCGCATGCATTAGCAGATCACGGAGCGCAACGTATGAGTGCCGGAACCTTGCAACAGGTAGGTGCGGTAGGCGTAGCAGTAGCTACAAGTGGTAAATCTGCAGAAACACAGAATGCTTGGATGCAAGCCTATGGCATAGGATCTCAAGTGGGAGGGATGTTACCTTTTAGCAGAAGTCATGAAACAGAAGCAGATCGTATAGGTTTACAAATCATGGCCATTGCTGGGTATAACCCAGACGAAGCAGCCAATCTTTGGCGAAGAATGAAAGCGCAAGGAGGAGAAGCTCCTCCAGAATTTATGAGTACGCATCCTTCTAATGATACCAGAATTGCCAACTTAACCAAATGGGCACCTTTGGCAAAGCAAGAAGCTGCCAAGTATGGGGTAACCTCATTTAAGTAAGCGATCTACAAATAAATCATTGCAAAAGCTGTTCATTTAGAACAGCTTTTCTATTTTTAGACATGGCAAAAGTTTGGGCAGTTAAAGGAGACAAGAAATTACGCAATGCTTGGGCTTTTTATGACTGGGCCACTTCTGTTTACAATCTAACCATTTCCAGCGCGGTTTTTCCTATCTATTATGGAGCCTTGTTTCGCATGGCTGAGGTAGAAACAGTGGAAGTTTTTGGGGTAGCTATTGAACGTGCCCCCTTGATTGGCTATGTTTCTTCCATCTCATTTATCCTCATTGCTTTAATAACACCACTGGTTTCAGGAATAGCGGATTATTTAGGAAACAAAAAGATCTTTCTAAAATTCTTTACCTATTTAGGGGCTTTTGGTTGCATAGGCCTGTACTGGTTTTCTTTAGAAAATATCTATTGGAGTTTACTGTGTTATATGGCTGGTCTTGTAGGATCTTGGGTCAGTTTCGCAGTTTACAATTCCTATCTACCAGATGTTGCTTTTGAACACCAGCAAGATCGATTAAGTGCGAAGGGGTTTTCTATGGGGTATATTGGCAGTGTATTACTACTACTTTTTAACCTGTACATGGTCATGTCACCGGACACCTTTGGTTTAGAAGACACTCCAGAAGTGCCAGCAGCAGTTATGGCAATGAAAATTTCGTTTGTTACAGTGGGACTCTGGTGGATACTATTCAGTCAATTTAGTTTTTACTACCTACCCCAGGGTTACAAAAAAGAGGGTGAGCGAAAGAATATCATCTTAAATGGGTTTCGTGAATTGAAACTCGTTTGGAACCAATTAGGAGAACAAAGAAAGTTAAAGCGTTATCTGGTGGCCTTTTTTGTTTATAGTATGGCCGTACAAACCATTATGTTAATAGCCGCCTACTTTGGTGAACAGGAAATTGAATGGGGCTCTGATGAAAATAGACAAACAGGCCTAATTGCAAGCATTTTACTAATTCAACTCATTGCTATAGCCGGTGCTTATATCATTGCTTGGGCAGCGCAGCGATTTGGCAATATAAAAACGCTCATTGTAGTAAACCTTTTATGGTTCTTAATCTGTCTTTATGCCTATACCATGGTAAGTCCTATGGACTTTTATATAGGTGCGGCATTGGTTGGCCTGGTCATGGGCGGTATTCAAGCATTGTCACGTTCTACTTATTCCAAACTACTACCAGAAACTACAGATACCACCTCTTTTTTTAGCTTTTATGATGTCTCTGAAAAAATCGGAATTATTATTGGCACCTTTCTTTTTGGGTATATCATACAAATCACGGGATCTATGAAGAACGCCGCACTCTTTTTTGCCTTATTTTTTATTGTGGGGGCGTTTCTCTTATATCGCTTATATAAAAAACCCTGATGGATTCATCAGGGCTTTTCATGTTTAATGATTGGTCGTTTTCTGATATGTTTTTAGTAGCTAGAGATATCTCCAGAACCAGAGCTTTTGGTATCTATTTTTTTAGGATTCCCTTTATAACTTATATCTCCAGATCCTGAAACGCGTGCCTTAAGCATTTCATTGGCTGTAACTCTAATATCTGCTGATCCTGAAACTTGCGCATCTACAAAATCTGCTTGTAAATCATATGCTCTTATATCTCCAGAGCCAGACACAGATACTTCAAAATCGGTGGTTCTTCCAGATAAGCGAATATCACCTGATCCAGACATAGAAGCATCTAGACTTTTAGCTTCAACCTCAATTGTAATATCACCTGATCCGGATATGGAAGTTTTAAAATTGTCTGATTTTAAAACGGTTTTGCCAACGATATCACCAGAACCCGAAAGGGAAACAGCATCAATCTGCTCTACAGGAACAATGATTGTAATACCTTCATTCCAATTAGAAGGTTTTAGATTCACCCCTTTTTTCTGTTTTATGGTGAGCTTTCCGTCTTTCACTTCTGTTTTTATGTACTCTAGGAGATTCGATTCTCCAGTTAGTGTTAACTGCCCTTCAGAACCATCGACTAATTCTACATCGAACCAACCGGCTAATGCGACTTTATCGTATTCGCCTACAGAACGATCAATGGTTACTGTATTCCCGTTTCCTTTAACGCGTTTCCATTGTGCATTGGTGATCCCTACGATACAAATTGCCAATGCTAGAGTGAGTATTTTTTTCATTTTCTTGTTTTTTTTGATTGGTGAATTAGTAACTCGAGATATCTCCAGATCCCGAGGTTTTACTATCTATTTTAGTTGGGTTGCCTTTGTAAGTGATATCTCCTGATCCTGCTACACGGGCTTTAATGCCTTGGTTTGCGGTTACATTAAGGTTTGCAGAACCCGCAACACTCGCTTCTACATAATCTGCGGTAAGACCAAAAGCATCGATGTCTCCAGAACCCGCTACCGACACTTTAAAGGTGCCTGCAGAACCTTCAAGTTCCATATCACCGGATCCCGAAAGAGAGGCTTTAAAACTAGTTGCTTTTACGGATAAGTTTACGTCCCCAGAACCTGCCAGTGCGGCTTTAAAAGAATCTGTTTCTATTGTTGTTTTGGAAATAACGTCTCCTGAACCTGCGAGGCTTACTGCATTTATTTCTTCGATAGGAATGGTCACTGTAATACCCCCTTTTCTACCAGAAGATTTAAGATTGTATCCTTTTTCAACTTTTACAGTAAGGTTTCCGTTCTTAACTTCGGTCTCTACATATTCAAGGAGGTTTTCTTCGCCTTCTATAGAGAGGGTACCTTCTTTACCTCCTACCAAGATAACATCGAACCAACCGGCCGAAGAGATACTTTCGTACTCACCAACACTACGTTCTATAGTTACCACATTTCCGTTTCCACGTATGGTTTTGTTTTTCCATTGAGCAGACACCATAAGGGTGAATGCCAGGAATAATAAAGTCATTGTTTTTTTCATGATGAATTAGCTATTATGATTGATTAATTTTTATAGAATGATACGCCACCGTATTCACTATCGATGCTCACGTTATTGCCGGAGTTGGCTTTGCCATGATATCCTTTGTAATAGCGCTCGCTCGATTTTTCTTTACTGATGCTCATTTCAAAATTGTCTTTTCCGCTTACACCGGCATACTCTGTAGTAATTTCAAAGTCAAAATAGTACTCTGGCGCATACCCAATTTTAATTCCTGTATAGTCAGAACGGATACTAATATCTCCTGCGCTAGCGGTCATTTCGTCAATCTTCACGGAACCGTAATCTGCAGTGATACTAACACTACCGGATACTTTTCCGAGTTTGATTCCAATATAATCTCCATTGCCGGAAACACTTTGAACTTCACCCACTTCCATAGATCCATAATCAGACGTATAGTTTAGGTCTCCCATGGTTCTAACTACGGCATTGGTGTAATCTGCATTTACTTTTAAATCTCCTGCTTTTTCTACGGTAAATCCAGAGTAATCTGCCATGATTTCGGCACTATTAATATACTCAAAAGTAGAACGCGAAGTATAATCAAATCGTAGTTCATTGTTACGACCTCTTAGCTGACCAATTTCCATTTTTCCATAGTCACAGCTAATTTTAGCATGGCCATCTACACGATCTAAGTATATATTTCCATAGTCGTTAGAAAGACTTACGCTATTTTTTACTGGGAGTTTAATGGTGTAGTTAACCTGCACACTTACATTGTTGCGTTTTCCCCATTTCCAGCCCCAGTTGTTATTGCGATCTCCAAATCGAGTAATGGCAGATACCATACTGGCAGAGTTTTGAAAATCTACATCGATCTCTTCTAAACGATCCTGTACCTTATCTTCATTGTTTCCATTGGTCTTAATATGCACTTCAATGACCACTTTGTTTTGGTCCCATGAGGTTAGATTAAGGTTTCCGTAACTGTTTTTCACTTTTAAAAGGGCATCTGCATTAACATCATACTCCTTTTTTAAGGTTTTTTCCTTGGTATATCTACCTTTCATTCCGCCACCACCAGTTACTGCGAGCGCAGCAAAAGGCAACAACATCAATGTTAGACATACATATTTAGATAGTAAAATTCGCATCATCTTGTGGTTTTAAATTCTTAATAGTTTCTACGTTGGCTAATACTTCTTCCAAAAGGTCAATTCTAATTTGGAAGTTGGTAATCATGGCGTTCAGGATTAATTTACTGTTCCCACCGTTTACCAGTTCGCGCTCTAAGCGCTCGTAATCTTCTTCTAGTTCTTGTAATTTGGCTAGAGTGTCATCTACCAGTTTTGCTGTTTCGGGAGACTTTTCCTCCTTTAACAATTGCACTTGTTCTTCAATTAAACTGGCAAAATAAAATTCTGTTTCAGAGGCTTCTGGTGCAATCTCTACAACTTGTTCTTTAATAGAAGGTTGGTTGTTAAAGACTTGCAATCCTAGAACACATACTAAAGCGATAGAGGCTGCAATAGAGAGTGGTTTCCACCAAGTTCTCTTTTTAGGCAAGCTGGCCACTCCTTGCGCGTTATTTAGTTTCTCTAAAAACCGCTCTTGGTGTCCCATGCTTGGATCTTCAAAATCGAAATCATTTTGAAGCCTGCTAAACAAATCATCTAAATTATCTTTCTTCATAACTAAGCGTTTACTGCTAACTTTTTTCGTAGACTTTCTTTGGCTCTAGAGATCGTCGTTCTACAATTGGCGTAGCTGATATCCATTATTTGACTAATTTCTTCGTAATCATACCCTTCAATGAGGTTTAAGGTCAAAGAAACTCTGTAATTGTCTTTTAAACTATTCATGGTTTCCATCACTTTTTGAGCCTTCAGTTCCGTATAACCATTTTCATCATAGGCAATTCCATCATTGTCTTCGACCTTATACATTATATCATCCAAGTCAGCAGTTTTATTCTTTTGCTGCTTGCGATAATGATAAATACTGTTGTTGATGACAATCCTTTTTAACCAGGCACCAAATGTTACATCGCCTTTAAATGTCTGTAGCTTCGTAAATGCATTTAAGAAAGATTCTTGCATGACATCTTCAGCTTCTGCAGTATGTTTTACAATACGTAATGCGGTGTTATACATGGCTTTATAGTACCGGTTATAGATTTCCATCTGTGCTCTTTGCTTGCCTTCTAGGCATTGTTGCAACAACACGTCAATATTTTCATTCTGGTGGCTCAAAAGGTGAATGGTTTGTCTTAGAGATGGTGAAATTTAACAACTGTTACACTTTTGCGAAATTTTTTTTGAAGCTGTGGCATAATGATTGTTCCTTAGAAAGAGTTGATACCGTAAAAAATAAGGTAAGTAGTTGTTTATCAGAAGAATGATGTAAGGAATTTTTACTTGAAACCCTAAGTAACAACTACTTTTAATGACAGAATGACCGAAAAGTAATAATGAGCACGATAAAATTTAAAACTCTTGACAATATGTCCCTTCAAGGATTGGATGAGGACGCAGAATTAATTCCTTTACTTACCCCAGAAGATGAGGAAGAGATGAATAGGGAGGACTTACCTGAGACCTTGCCCATTCTTCCGTTAAGAAATACTGTATTATTTCCCGGCGTGGTAATTCCAATCACAGCGGGGAGAGATAAATCCATTAACTTAATAAAAGACGCTAATAACGGCTCTAAGGTAATTGGGGTAGTTTCTCAAAAAGATGAAGCAGTTGAAAACCCAACTGCAAAGGATATTAATGCCATTGGAACCGTAGCCCGAATCCTTCGGGTATTGCAAATGCCTGACGGAAACACCACAGTGATTATACAGGGCAAAAAGCGGTTTGAATTAACAGAGGTTATTACTGAGAAGCCGTATATGACGGCCACCATTAAGGAAGCTGTTGAAATACGTCCAGATCAGACGGGAGAAGAATTTTTAGCCATTATAGATTCCATCAAGGAATTGGCCTATCAAATCATTAAGGATAATCCAAACATTCCTAGTGAGGCCACCTTTGCTATAAAAAACATTCAGAGTAATTCTTTTCTAATCAATTTTGTGTCTTCTAATTTAAATCTAGGCGTAAAGGAAAAGCAGGAGTTATTAGAGATACATGATTTAAAGGAGCGCGCTTTGGCTACTTTAAAATATATGAATCTTGAGCTGCAAAAATTAGAACTCAAGAATGACATTCAATCCAAGGTCCGGAATGATATGGATCAACAGCAAAGAGAATACTTTTTGCATCAACAAATGAAGACCATTCAAGAAGAATTAGGTGGTGTTTCGTATGATGAGGAGATTGAAGAAATGCGCAAAAAGGCCAAGAAAAAGAAATGGGATAAAAAAGTAAAAACCCATTTTGAGAAGGAGTTGGCAAAAATGCAACGAATGAATCCTCAGGTTGCAGAGTATTCCATACAGCGTAATTATTTGGATTTATTCCTTGATTTACCTTGGAATGATTTTTCTAAAGACCAATTTGATTTAAAACGTGCTGAAAAGATTCTGAATAGAGATCACTACGGTTTAGAAGACGTAAAAAGGAGAATTATAGAATACTTAGCTGTTTTAAAGCTTAGAAATGATATGAAATCTCCTATTCTTTGTTTGTATGGCCCTCCTGGGGTTGGTAAAACTTCCTTGGGGAAATCTGTTGCAGAAGCTTTAGGCCGCGAGTATGTTAGAATGTCGTTGGGTGGTCTTCGCGATGAAGCAGAGATTCGTGGGCATAGAAAAACCTACATTGGGGCTATGCCTGGACGTATTGTACAAAGCATTAAGAAAGCAGGAACTTCAAACCCTGTGTTTATTTTAGACGAAATAGATAAACTTTCTAATTCACATCAGGGAGATCCTTCTTCTGCAATGTTAGAAGTACTTGATCCTGAGCAGAACAATGAATTTTACGATAATTTCCTAGAAATGGGGTATGACCTGTCTAAAGTGATGTTTATTGCTACTGCCAACAATTTGGGCAGTATTCAGCCAGCATTA
This sequence comes from uncultured Croceivirga sp., assembly GCA_964601965.1. Taxonomy (GTDB): domain Bacteria; phylum Bacteroidota; class Bacteroidia; order Flavobacteriales; family Flavobacteriaceae; genus Croceivirga. The sequence goes on along the minus strand of CAZRPJ010000029.1, from coordinate 3,057 downwards.
CGGGATAGAATGGAAATTATTAATGTCACCGGATACACCATTGAAGAGAAGGTGGAAATCGCCAAAAAACATTTATTGCCAAAACAATTAAAAGAGCACGGTTTAACCACCAAAGATCTCAAAATTGGCAAACCGCAATTAGAAAAAATTGTAGAAGGGTACACCCGTGAATCTGGCGTTCGAAGTTTAGAAAAGCAATTGGCCAAAATGGTGCGTTATGCGGCGAAAAATATGGCCATGGAAACACCGTATGAAGTAAAAGTCTCTAATGCGGTCGTTGAAGAGGTTTTAGGCCCACCTAGATTAGAGCGTGATAAATACGAAAACAATGAGGTAGCTGGGGTAGTAACTGGCTTAGCCTGGACAAGTGTTGGCGGAGATATTTTGTTTATAGAATCTATTCTTTCTAAAGGGAAGGGTACTTTAAATATAACAGGAAATCTAGGCAAGGTCATGAAGGAATCTGCTACCATTGCAATGGAGTATATAAAATCTAACGCATCTGCCTTTGGTATAGAAAGTACTGTTTTTGAAAATTACAACGTGCACATTCACGTTCCTGAAGGAGCAACTCCAAAAGACGGCCCTAGTGCTGGGATTACCATGCTAACTTCGTTGGTTTCTTTATTCACTCAAAGAAAGGTCAAGAAAAGTTTAGCCATGACAGGAGAGATCACCTTACGCGGAAAAGTCTTGCCTGTGGGAGGAATTAAAGAAAAAATTCTTGCTGCAAAGCGCGCCAGGATTAAGGAAATTATTCTTTCTGAAGACAACCGAAAGGATATTTTGGAGATCAAGGAAGAGTATTTGAAAGGACTTCAATTTCACTATGTCTCGGATATGAGTGAAGTCATTGAAATTGCGGTTACCAAGCAACGTGTCAAGAACCCTAAGAAATTGTAGCAAGGAAATTATTTCCAGTATTTTTGATGCATGCGCAAGATTATAATTGCTATTGACGGGCATTCCTCAACTGGTAAAAGCACAGTTGCTAAACGATTGGCTAAAGCATTAGAATATCTGTATGTAGATACAGGAGCTATGTATAGGGCGGTTACTTTGTTTGCCATTAATAATGGTTGGGTAGGTAATGGAGTTTTAAATAAAGAAGCGTTATTGGCTGCTCTTCCTACGTTAGAGGTAAATTTTAAAAGACCAAAAGCCTCGGGAGAATTCCAGATTCATTTAAACGGTGAAAACGTAGAACCAGCTATAAGAACCTTAGAGGTATCCAGTCAGGTTAGTAAAATTGCCGCTATTCCAGAAGTTCGTGAAAAGCTTGTTGAACAACAACAGGAAATGGGTAAGGACAAGGGGATTGTGATGGACGGTAGAGATATTGGTACCGTAGTTTTCCCCCAAGCAGCTTTTAAATTGTTTATGACGGCCTCTGCTGAAAAGAGAGCATATCGGCGCTATAAAGAATTACTAGATCGTGGGGAAGATGTGAATTTTGACGAGGTCTTAAAAAATGTTCAAGAACGTGATTATCTAGATTCTACTAGGGATACTTCACCTTTGCGAAAAGCAGAGGGTGCTGTAGAATTTGATAATAGCGATATGGGATTAGATGAGCAATTTGAACGGATACTGAATTTAGCAAAGCGTATCATCGAAGAAAAAAACTAAAAAAAGGCGCAAAAGCGCCTTTTAATCATCATCAATCAAAAAAGTGTTCCTTAAAGATTTGGAATCACTAATACTTGATCCGGGTGGATCAAATCTGGATTTTTTAACTGGTCAGTGTTTGCTTCAAAAATTTTGTTGTATTTCATTGCATCCCCGTAGTAATGTTTGGCGATTTTACTTAATGATTCGCCACTTTTCACGGTGTGTCTGTGGTACACAGAATCATCTGCTACAGTGATATTCGCTTTAATATCAGCAGGACTTTCACCTCCAATTTCTTTTATTTTATCCCAGATAAGGTTTTTTTCATACGGGGTACTAGCTTCCCCTTTTACCTTTAGGACACCTCCATCTTCAGAAACGTCTCCTCCTTGAATTCCTAATTGTTGGCCTAAATCTAATACGGCTTGATATTTTGCTTTTGCGCTCATACTGTCTTTTAATTTAAATGGTTACTCTTAAGAAACAAGATAGTTATAAAAGTCACATTGCCACGGAATTTTTTTTAAGTCGGCATTAAATTTAGATTCCTTAAAGTAAAGGTTTGTTTAACAAGGAATTAATTGTATTTTTGCACTCCTTTTTTGACGCATACAAGATAGAAAAGGAAAAAAATTAAAAGAAAACCACTTTCATACCAGCGTCTAAGTCTTGTAAGTGTATGAAATACAAATTTTAATCAGCAGATGGCTGAAGAAAAAAAAGCAGCTGAAGTAGTGGAAGAAACTGCAACAGCAACTCAAGAAGCTAACGAAACAACTACAGACGTTAGCAGTGCAACAGAAGCACAAGAAGCTCCAAAACAAGATCCTAAAGAATTCTTAGAAAACTTTGACTGGGATAAGTACGAGGAAGGTATTGAAAAAGTAGACGATAGCAAGTTAAACGAGTTTGAAAAACTTGTTGCTGAAAACTTTGTTGATACCGCTGATGAAGAGGTTGTAGAAGGAACTGTTGTACACATGACAGACCGTGAAGCAATTATTGATATCAACGCCAAGTCAGAAGGAGTAATTTCTCTAAATGAGTTTCGTTACAATCCGGACCTTAAGGTAGGAGATAAAGTAGAGGTACTTATTGATATTAGAGAAGATAAAACAGGTCAGTTAGTTCTTTCACACAGAAAGGCTAGAACTATCATGGCTTGGGACCGTGTGAATGCAGCTCATGACAAAGAAGAGATCGTTACTGGTTTTGTAAAATGCAGAACAAAAGGTGGTATGATCGTGGACGTTTTTGGAATTGAAGCATTCTTACCGGGATCTCAAATTGATGTGAAGCCAATTCGCGATTACGATCAGTATGTAAGCAAAACAATGGAATTCAAGGTGGTAAAAATCAACCACGAATTTAAAAACGTTGTTGTTTCTCATAAAGCGCTTATCGAAGCAGATATCGAAGAGCAAAAGAAAGAAATCATTGGTCAAT